>JBIQKA010000180.1:0-7909 GCA_044507075.1 Myxococcales bacterium | reverse complement strand
ACCAGCGCGCGCACGTCCTCGATCTCCGCGGTCAGCCGGCCGTCCAGCGCGGCGCGCGCCTTGGCCCCGAGGATCAGCGCCTGGCTCGCGCGCGGCCCTGCCCCGAAGCGCACATAGCGGCGGATCTCGTCGGGTGCGCCGCTTTCGTCCGGCCGCGTCGCGCGCGCGAGCGCCACGGCGTGTGCCACCACGTGCGAGGCCACCGGGATGCGGGGCACCAGCGCCTGCAGGTCCAGGATCTCGGCGCGGCTCAGGACGGGCTCGGGATCCGGCCCCGGCGCGGCGGTCGTGCGCAGCACGATCTGCTCTTCTTCCTCGCGCGACGGATAGCCCACGTCGATCTGCAGGAGGAAGCGATCGAGCTGCGCCTCGGGCAGCGGATAGGTCCCCTCTTGCTCGATCGGGTTCTGCGTGGCGAACACCAGGTAGGGCGGCTCGAGCTCGTAGCTGCGGCCACCCGCGCTCACGCGACCTTCCGCCATCGACTCCAGCAAGGCGGCCTGCGTCTTGGGGGGGGTGCGGTTGATCTCGTCGGCCAAGAGGATGTTCGTGAACACCGGGCCCGGCACGAAGCGGAAGCTGCGCTGTCCCGTGGCCCGATCCTCGTCCAGCACGTCGGTGCCGGTGATGTCGCTGGGCATCAGGTCGGGCGTGAATTGGATACGGTTGGCGCGCAGGGACAGCGTGCGCCCGAGGCTGCTGATGAGCAGCGTCTTGGCGAGCCCCGGAACCCCCACGAACAGCCCGTGCCCGCGCGCGAAGACGCAGGTCAAGAGCAGGTCGATCACGGCGTCCTGGCCGACGATCCGCTTGCGCAGCTCCTGCACGACGCGCTTCTTCGCCGCGGAGAGAGCCTGGACGCGCTCGACGTCGCTGCGCTGGGCGTTCGCTTGGGATTCCAGATCGGGAACGAGTTCCGGAGACAAAGGTGCGTGTGGATTGGACGAGCTCACCATGCCGGGCCCGTGCAGCGTACCGCTCGGACCCCCCGCACGCCAAGGCCCGTGGGTGGGCAGTCGCTGGCCAGGGACGCGCGGCGAGCGTGCGCCAGGGGCTAGGGGGCGCGGCCGCCGAGCTGCGTGCAGGCGGAGCGCTCGCGCGCGACTTCGCTGGGGTCCTGGCTCGCCTTGACGAGCAGACAGTGGGGGCTCGGATCGAAGGGATTCAAGCGGATGGCCTCCCGCAGCGGCTCTACGGCGTCTGCGAGCCTGTCGAGCGCGACCAGGGCGGCGCCGCGCAAGGCCTGCAGGGGCGCGTGCTGGGGGTGGTCTGAGAGCGCGCGCTCCACGGCGTGCAGGGCCCGGCTCGGGTGCTTGGAGGACAGCGAGGCGCGCGCCACCCGCGAGGCGAGGATGGGGTCGCTCGGTGCGTAGCTTTGGGCGCGCTCGTATTCGCGGGCGGCCGCCAGGACGTGATTGCGGCCCCACAGGAGGTCACCCACGCGCAGGTGCTTGCGGGCACGCTCCTCGGCCACGTCGAGCGATTCGTCGGCTTCGCCGCGCTCCACGAAGCGCAGCTTCAGCTCCTTCGGCGTTTGTTTCTTGGGCGGCTGGGGGCGGCTCGCCAGCCCGTCGCGCCAGAGCCCCTCCAGGCTCTCGAAGGACTCGCCCGCGACCTGGGACAAGGCGACGCGGGCGTCCTCGCCGCGCGCCATGCCGGAGATGGCCTGTGCGAGTCCGGCGTCCCCCTTGCGCTCGCGAAACGCCTCGAGGAACGTCACCACCTGCGCGAACGCGAGCGCCGCGTCTTCCTGCGAGGGCAACATCGCGATCGAGGGGTGCATGCGCTCGAAGGCGATCAAGCGATGCTGATGGGCCGCGTTGACGAGCAGGGCGTCGGTCGATGGCGGCAGGAACGAACGCGGTTCGAGGCCACGCCAGGTGCGCTCGAACAGCTTGGCCAACCCCTCGTGGAACCAGACCGGCGCCCGATTGAGGCTCTTGTGGGTCAGCGCCAGGTGTACGAGCTCGTGGTTGATGGTATCGAGCCATGGATAGCCGAACACCAGCGAGCGCGGCGACGCGATCATCAGGCGGTTCCACTTACATAGCGCCACCGTGCCGGTGGTCTCGATGTGCTCGAGGGTGAGGCTCGAGACCTGCGAGAGCGTGCGCGCGGAGGGATAAACCTCCAGGCGAATCGGCGCGGGCAGGCGGATCCCCAGGTGCTCTTCGATCGCGCGGTCGGCCCGCTGCAGCGCGTCGAGCGCATAGGGAGCGAGGACCGAATCCACCCCCTTCGCGTAGCGCACCACGTAGCGCCCATCCGCGGAGCGCGCCTCCGCGAAGTCCTGGGTGATGTCTCGCGCCGCCGTGACCCAGGAGAGCATCCGGCGGAAGTCGCTCAAGTGTGGGGACTTGGGGGCGCTGGCGATCGCCTGCTCGATCAGCGTCACGGCCTCCGCGTAGGCCCCGCCATGGAAGCGGATCATCCCGCGCTGGAAGAGCACGGCAGCGCTCTGCCGCTCGCTCTCCGAGAGCCGATCGAGCGCAGCGTCCGCCTGGGCGAGATCGCCGGCTTCGAGGGCGAGCGAGCTCTCCGAGAGCGCGCTCTGGGCGTCTGCGCGAGCACAGAATAGGATGACGGCGAAGCCGACGAGCGCGCGAGCAAGCCACCTCATCGCAAGATCTCCTGGTAGTAGCGCTCCACCGATCGCTGGTAAGCATCGGGCGGGTCTGCGCGCCTGGCGTCGAGCACGCGCCGCCGCAGCTCGGCCCGCCGGGCCTCGTCGCCCTGCTGCGGGATCGCCACCTTCTCGTTGCTCGTGCCGCCCTGGCCGCCGTCCTCCTTGCCCGACTCGCCTTGTCGGCTCGCGCGCTCCTGCCGCTTGAGGTCCTCGTTGATCTCTCCGAGGCGCTCGAGCGCTTCACGCTGTCCAGACTGCGCCCCGCGCACGTCCCCGCGCTCGAGCGCCTCGGCGGCGTTCTTCATGGCGCGCGTCGCCCGCCCGAGGCGCTCCGAGAGCGCCGGCGGGCCTTGATCGCGCATCTCCTGGGCGAGCTTCGATGAGCGTTCGCCCACGCCCTTTTGTGACGGCGCCTGCTTGCGCAGGGCCTGGCTGTCCTCGGGCGAGAGCTCCTTCTGCTCCTGGGGGAGCGTCTTGGCGATCTCCTCCGCGAAGCGGGACACCTCCTTGGAGAGTTGCCCGGCCTTCTTCGCCGCATCGATGCGCGAACCATCGGGGCCGGGATACATGCGCGCGTCCAGGCTGAGTTCGGAGGCCACGCCGCCCAGGTCGTCGGCCGCACGCTGCGCCATCGCCCGGGCTTCCTGGGCGTCTCCTTGCTTCAGCGCGTCGCGCGCGTCGCGCAAGCGCTGGGCAGCGCTCGTTTGGCCGTCTGCGAGCTGCGACTGCATGCGCCCTGCTTCGAGCCCGCGAGCGCGCTGTTCGAGCCCCTCGGCCTGCTCGGCGAGCCGATCGGCTTCGGCCTTGAACTCGCCCTCCTGGCTCTGTGCGGCGCGGGCCTTGTCGGCGATTCGCCCGGTCTCGCTCGCGATCTGCTTCTGCGCCCGCTCGAGCTCGGAGAGCTCCGAGCGCGCCTTCTCGAGCGCGGCGTTGCGCGGGCCGAAGCGGGCATCGGCGTAGGCATCGCCTCCCTCGGAGAGGCCGCGCTCGAGCCCGGCGAGCTGTTGATCGAGCGAGGCCATCGCCTTTTCGGCGGCGTCCATGTCCCCCTCGGCCAGCGCATCTTCGAGCGCCTTGAGCGGGTCGTCGCTGGCCTGGGCCCTGAGCGCTTCGTGGTTCACGAAGTCACCCGGGACGTCGTTGCGCGCCTGGTGCAGCTTCTTCGCGAGCTCCGCGAGCTCTGCGCGCGCTCGGGCGATTTCCTCCATCAGCTCGGCCTTGCGCTGCGGGTCCTGGTTCTTGCGCAGCTGCTTGATCAGCTCGTGCATGCGCGCCCGGGTTGCGCTCAGGCGGTCGAGCGAGTGCTGCGCGTTTTCAAGCTTTGCGCGGCCGATCAAGTCGCTCAGCCAGAGCACATCGTCTTCGAGCTCGCCGATCGAAGATTCGTCGACCTTGCGGAGCTCACGCAGGCTTCCGCCCTCGGTCGTCGAGGCCTCCTCCCGTGCGAGGCGCGACAGACGCTTGCCCATGTCGCGCAAGAGCCCCGCGGTCGCGTCGTCGGCGGTGCTCTCCACGTAGGCGTTGGCCAAGGCGTCGAGGGCGCGCACCAGCGACCGGGTCCCGCGGTTGAGGAGGCGCTCGCGCGCCTTGGCCTCCGCCCCTTCCGAGACGGGCGTCTCCAAGCGTTCGCTCAGGGTGTCCACGGCGAGATCGCGCGTGCGCTCGAGCAGCTCGACGGGCGCCCCCCGGGCGTCCTCGGCGTCCCCGACCGTGATCGTGCGAACGGGGGAGCGGCCCACGTTCACGCCGCCATAGCCGTCGCGATCACGCGCCTCGATCCAGACCGCGAGCGTCTGCCCGGAGCGGGCGCCAAAGGCCGCCGGGACCACGTCGGTGCTCGACGCGAAGCGCACCTGTGGCGGCTCGCCGTCGAAGCTCGCCAGGTGAACGCGCCGCTCGCGCCCCGGTCCCAGCTGCACCACCAGATCGAGGCTCCCGAGGCCGTGATCGTCGAGCGCTCGGTACACGAACGGGACGGGCTCGTCGGGCGCCGCAGAGAGGTCCTTCAGCGGGGCGTCCAGGGTCACCGTGGGCGCTTCGTCTTCGGCCACGACCAGCCGACGCTGGGCCGAGTCGCGGACCCAGCGCTCACCCACGCGCGCGGTCAGCGCGAGATCGGCTGTTTTTTCGGCGATGAAGGTCACTTTGTACGCGCCGCCCCGCTCAGCGCGCAGCGGCACGGTCTGGTCGCCGAGCTTGAGGACTGCGCGCTCGAGCGCGAACCGGGGCGTCGCCAGCAGGGTCACCAACGTACCTTCGGGGACCGAGATCAAACCTGGGTCAGAAAGCTCCTGGGGGGCGGCATCGAGCTGCTCTGGGAAGGCGAGTTGCACCTGAAGCCGCGCGATCCAGAGGCCTACCGCCACGCCGTGATCGTCGGTCTGGGCCGGATGGAACAAGGCGTACAAGCCCGAAGCCGCGTGGGGGCTGCGGCTGAGCCCGAGCGAGGCCAAGCCGGCGAGCGCCAACGCGGCCAGGGACATGCGCCCCCAATGGGCGGGCCTGGCGACCGCGGTGGACACCGGAATCTGCGAGAGCTCCTCGACGACCAGCGCGGTGTGTGCGGCCACGAGCTCAGGTGAGCCGTTCGGTGCCTGCGCGAGCGCCGCGGCCGACCGCGTACGCTCGGCGAGCCCCTGGTCGTAGCTGGCGAGGAGCAGTGAGCGGCGATCGCCCCGCAGCTCACCCAACTTGCCCACCCCGAGCGCGAAGGCGAGCGCGGCAGCGAGCGAAAGGCCCGCCCAGGCGAGGCCTGCGCCAAGCCAACCGAGGCTCGGGCCTGCCAGGAACGCCGACAGGAGGAGCGCGCTCGAGCCCCCAGCCGCGGCGAACGCGCAGCCCCGAACGAGCTTGAACCAGATGACACGCCTGCCCACGCGGCGCAGGTAGCGGGCGAGGGCGGGAGCAGTCTCGGCACGCTTCAGCTCGTGGCCGAGCGGGACATCGGGCGCCTCCGGGGGACGCAGCGAATCCGGGGGCACACGCAGGTCATGCTGCGAGCCCCTCGGGGCTGCGTCGGGGCCACCGGCGTGCGAATCGTGCACACGACACAATCTACACGAACCAGACCGCGGACGCCCGGCACCAGGGCCCAGCCCGCAAATACGGGCCCCCGCATTGACCCCTCACGTTTCGGGATGAAACTATGGCGCCCTGCCTGGAGTAAGGCGTCTGACCACCATGACTCAGCCCGTTCCCCATCCCCTGCACATCGACGAAGCGTTCGCCGTCTATCTCGAGCCTCAAACAGAGGGCCGCCACGTGCTGCTCCTGGGCGACGCGGAGGGCACCTTGGGTGCCCGGCTCGGCCGAACCGCGGAGCGCCTGGAGATCATCGACCCTCGCAGCAGGGTGCCTTCGGACGGAGAGGTTCCCGAACTCCCCTTCCGAGATGCCGTGTTCGACCTGGTCGTAGTGGCCGATGTGTCCTCGCTGCCCGAACCGCGCCCGGACGCGGTGCGGGAGCTGCGCCGCGTGACGCGGGACGAAGGCGTGCTCGTCTTGGCCACGCCTCCCCTCGAAAATGGAGCCCGGCGCCGTCGCGGCTCTCCGCAGGCGGCGCTGGATCGCCTCCTCGGCGCGGAGTTCCGCTACGTGCGCGTGTTGGGGCAGGCGGCGCTCGCCGGCTTTTCCTTCGGGGCGCACGACGCGCCGAGGGACGAAGACTTCAGCGTGGATTCGAGCCTGGTGCGGGGGCTTCGCGAGCGGGCGCAACGGTTCATCGGCTTCGGCAGCGACCGGCGGTTGGACCTGGAGGCGCGCCTGTGGGTTCAGGTGCCCGCCGGGGAGAGCGACGAGGCCCAGCGCGCGCCGAGCGCCGAACTCCTGCAGGAGCTCAGGCGGGCGGAGGACGAGGCGCGTGCGGCGCTCCACCGGGAGAGCGAGCTCTTGCGTGAGGTGGAATCCTTGCGCCGCGCGCAGGATCAGGCCGAGCGCGGCCTGGAGCGCGCCAAGGTGCTCGAGCGCAAGCTCACCGAGATCGAGGGCGATTACGACGACGCGGTGGCGCGTGTGCGCTTCCTCGAGAGCGAGTTGCTCGAGCGCGACCAGGCCGACCAGCGTGAACGCGGCCAGATCGAGCGCCTCGAACGTTCGCTGGCCGAAGCCAAGCGGGACCTGGCCGACGCGGAGAGCCAGCGTGCCGAGGCCGAGCAACGGCACGAGCAGGGGCGGGCAGAGCTCGAAGCGCTGAGCGAGGAGTGCAGGGCGCTCGAGGCTCGCCTGGTGGAGGCTGGTGAGGCGTCCCTCGCGGCCCAGCGTGATCGGAAGCATCACGAAACGGTGGCCCGGGATCTGCTGGAGGAGCTGCGCACGCGTGAGCGCGCCGAGCACGCCGCGGTCGAGCACGACGCGCGGATCAGCGAACTCGAGGCAGAGCGTGAACGGGCCGTGCAGCGCGCCCTGGAGGCGGAGCTGGCGCGCGAGTCCGCGACGATGCGCGCGGATGAGCTGCGCGCCCAGCTCGCTCTCGCCTCAGAGAGCGCGGCACCCGAGCGCGCGGCGGACGATCGGGTGCGTGGCGAGCTCAGCGGTCTGCGCTTGCGCCTTGCGGAAGCGGAGGCGGCGCTGCGCGCGCGGGCCGCGCCGCCGGTTTCGGCTCCTGAGGTCGCCGAAGCGGCAGGGCAGGGCGACGAAGAGCTGCTGCGTGCCCGCGATCGCATCGACGAACTCGAGCAGCTGCTGGAGAAGCTGCGAGCGAAGGCACAGGATGCCGAGCGCGTCGTGGAGCTCGAGGAGGAGCTGGATCGGCTCGACCACCGCGTCCGCGAGTTGACGCGCGAGCTGGAGGAGGCCGATCGCTTCGCCGAGGCTCACGCCGAGGACGCCGAACGCATCGACACCCTCGATGCCGAACTCGAGGCGGCGCGCCGTCGCATGGACGCCCTGGAGGACGAGCTCCGCGCCACCCAGGACGAGCTCCGCGCCGCCCGCTCCGACGCGGACACCCTTTCGGCCGAGTCGTCGGCTCGCCTCGAACTCGCCCAGCGCAGGGAGCAGGACGCGCGCAGCGAACGTGACGACGCCCGCGCCGCGCTCGCCGAAGCCAGGGCCATCCTGGCCCAGCTGGCGGGCAACGCGGGCGGCGAACTCACGGAGGTCTCAGGCCTCGAACAGGCGTTGCGCGCCGAACTGGCCGAACGAGACGCGCGGATCGCAGAGGCCGAGCGCGAGCTCGCCGCCAGGGCCCAGCGCATCCTGCAGCTCGAGGAGAACCTGCGCGCGCAGATCCGCGGCTCCGTGCCCCCGCCCTTCGGCAGCTCCGAAAGCTAGGGGCTGTCCCTA
>JBIQKA010000179.1:0-7934 GCA_044507075.1 Myxococcales bacterium | reverse complement strand
GCGCGCACCGCGCGCTCCACGGTGACCTCCGACGCATGCACCAGCTGGGCCTCCGAAAAGGGTGGATCGAACGCCGTGCCGAAGCCCACGATCTCCGCCCAAACCTTGGCCCCCCGTGTACGCGCGCTCTCTAGGCTCTCACAAACGAGAAGCGCCGCTCCCTCGCCGAGGTGTGTGCCGCGACTCGTCACCTCGCCGGGCTCCGAAGGCCGGTCCCCCTCGCTGATCACTCCGAGCTTCTCGAAGGCCAGATAGAGCGGTTCGCTCACCACCTCGGCACCGCCCACCAGCAAGGCGTCGGCCCGACCACACGCGATGTGCGTCTCCGCGGTCAGCACCGCATTGGCGGACCCGCAATTGCCGTCGACGATGGTGACGTTGGGCCCCTCGAGCCCCTCCCAGATGCTCACGTAGCCAGCGGCGCTGTTGATCACCGTGTTGGGAAAGCGCGAGGGGTTCAGGTAGCGAGGGTGCTCGAGCTCCGCGACGCGGTTGATCTCGGTGATGCTGTCGAGCGAGCCGTACGCGGTGGCTGCGCAGATCCCGAGGCGCTCCGGCGCGCTTCCCAAGAACGCCGCATCTCTCTTGAGCCCGGCGTCTTCGAGGGCGTGCTTGGCGGCCACGACCAAGAGCCGGGTCATCCGATCGAAGTTGCGCAGGCCCTTGTCGCCCAGGTACTGCGCCGCGTCGAAGTCGCTGACCTCGGCCACATGGGCCCCCGCGAAGCGCGCGTCGGTGAGCACGCTCCGGGGCCCCGCGAAAGCACGCTGCTTGGCCGCCTCAGGATCGCGCAGCGCCGCAAAGAATGCCTCGCGCCCCACGCCGACTGGACTGACGACCGACAACCCCGTGATCGCGAGTGGCTGCATCAAGCGCTCCCGGCACCGCGCCGCGAGACGGGCACCGGCAGCACACCTGGCTTGGCAAAGGTCACCACGGCGTCATATCCCCCGAACGCCAGCGCATTGTTGAGCACGACGTCTGCTTTGCCCTGACGGGCATGGTTCTTCACGACTTCCACATCGCACTCGGGATCGGTCTCTTCGTGATGGATGGTAGGCGGATAGTAACCGGTCAGGATCGTCTCCACGCAGGAGACCGCCTCGAGCGCGCTCGCCGCGCCCATACAGTGACCGACCATGCTCTTGATGCTCGAGATGGGCACCTTGCGCCCGGCAAACACCTCGTTGATCACCAGGCTCTCCACCTGATCGTTGGCGGACGTCCCGGTGCCGTGCGCGTTCACGAAGTCGACCTGCTCGGGGGTGATGCCGCTCGTGCGGATCGCCGCGCGCATGGCCCGGATGCTGCCCTTGCCCTCCGGGTGCGGGCGCGTGATGTGGTAGGCGTCACAGGCCAGGCCGTAACCGCCGACCTCCGCCAGCAGGTTCGCCCCGCGCTTGAGCGCGTGCTCCTCCGACTCCAACACCAAGACAGCCGCGCCCTCGCCGATCAAGAGCCCCTTGCGGTTTTTCTCGAACGGCTGGCAGTACTCGGGGGCCATCGCGCCCAGCCGCACGAAGCCCGCGAACTGGACCTTGTCGAGGATCTCGCTCGCGCCGGTGATCACCACGTCGGCGCGGCCGGCGCGGATCTGATCCAGCGCAAAACCGATCGCATAGTTCCCGGCCGAGCAGGCCGCAGGCAGGGTCTGCACGAGGCCGCGCGCGCCGACCGCACGGGCCACGTGCACGGGCAGCAAGGTGGTGCCGTAACGGGCGAGCTTGGCGGTGGTCACGGCCTCTTCGCCGCGATGTAACCACGCGCTCTCGAGCTCCGAGATCACGTCGACCTCCCCCATGGTGGTCCCGAGGACGACACTCACCCGCTCATTGGCCAGGGTGGCTGGGGCAAGACCCGCGTCTTTCACCGCCATGCGAGCGGCGGCGATCGCGAACGACGAACAGCGCCCCGCGCGCCTCGCCTCGGCGGCGCTCAGGTGATCGCGCTGCCGGAAGTCGGCCACCTCGCAGGCACGATCGCGTCCCAGATCCTTCGGATCGAAGAGAGACACCGACCGCGCCCCGGAACGACCTTCCAAGAGTGCCTGCCAAAAGGCTTTTCGACCAAGCCCCAGGGAGCTCACCACCCCCATGCCGGTCACGTACACGCGGCGTGACATTGGGCTGGGCGGTTTACCCCAGGGCCCCTCCAAGCGCCACCTCGACAAGGAGGCAAGTGCGGACGTGGGCTGAGCTGCGCGAGGTCGCGAGCCGGGTCATTCTCCAACCATGCTTCAGCGGCGGTCACGTGCTAAGCGCTGGGCCCCTATGGTCGATGTTCCCCGCACTTTCGTCGAGGCCCTGGCGCGCCTCCCAGCCGGGGAACAACGGGGGTTCCGCTTTTTGAGCGCCGAGGGGGAGGAACTCTTCTTCTCCTACGACAATTTGCGCCGTGAGGGCCTGCGCCGCGCAAGCCTGCTCGCCCAGGCAGGGGTACAAAAGGGTGATCGCGTCGCGCTCGTGATTCCCGAGGGCCACGATTTCGTGCTCAGCTTCCTGGGAGCGGTGCTCGCCGGCGCCGTGCCGGTGCCCATCTTCCCGCGGGCCACGTTCAAGGCGACCGCCGATTACGTCGACTCGGTGGCCCACATCACGGGAGCGAGCGGCGCGCGCCTCCTGCTCGCTGGCGCGGCGAACGTCGGGCTGGTTCAACCAGCCAAGGACCGCGTGTCTTCCCTGCAGACGATCGCGACCACCGAAGCGCTGTTTCCCGAGGGCGCGCTCGCCGCGGGCTACGAACCACCCAAAATCGATCCCTCGGATCTCTGCTTCCTTCAATTCACCTCGGGCAGCACGTCGCGTCCCAAGGGAGTGATGGTCAGCCACCAGAACCTGATCGCGAACGCGACGGCTTTCCTGGGACCGCACGGCCTGGATCGAAGGCCGGACGACATCGGGGTGAGCTGGCTGCCGCTCTTCCATGACATGGGCCTGATCGGCTTCGTTCTGGGTCCCTTGGTCGTCGACATCCCCGTCGTACTGCTGCCCACGGCGACCTTCGCGCGCGGGCCGCGCATCTGGCTCGAGACCATCAGCAAGGTGCGCGGGACCATCACCTACGCCCCGAACTTTGCCTACAACCTCGCACTCAAACGCCTCAAGCCCAAGGACGTGGAGGCCCTCGATCTCTCCTGCCTGCGCATCGCGGGCTGCGGCGCCGAGCCGATCCACGCGAACACGTTGCGCGCGTTCGCCGCCGCGCTCGCCCCAGCCGGCTTTCGCTCTGAGGCGCTCCTGCCGAGCTACGGCATGGCCGAGTCCACGCTCGCGATCACCTTCCATCCGCGGGGTACGCCCATGGAAGCCGATCGGGTGGACGCAGCGTCGTTACGCGACGGCGTGGCACAGCCCGCAACAGCGGACGGAGCCGCCCCCACAGTGGTGGAGATCGTGAGCTGCGGGGTGCCGTTCCCGAACCACGAGGTCCGCATCGTCGACGAAGCAGGTCAGGCGTTGCCCGAGCGCCACGTGGGGGAGGTCCTGACGCGCGGCCCGAGCGTGTGCCAAGGCTACTTCGAAAATCCCGAAGCCTCCCGGGCGAGCTTCCCCGAAGACGGCTTCCTCCATACGGGCGATCTCGGCTACCTGGCCGACGGCAAGCTCCACATCTGCGGGCGCTCGAAGGACCTCATCATCATCCGGGGCGCCAATTTCCACCCCCAGGACATCGAGTGGGCCCTGGCGGAGATCGAGGGCGTCCGACGCGGAAACGTGGTGGCGTTCAGTGCTCCCATTTCGGGTGAAGAGCGGTTGATCCTGGCGGTGGAGTGCACCTCGAGCGATGCGTCCCAAGTTCGGGCCAAGGTATCTGCGCGCGTGAACGAAGCTTTTGGCCTCGCGCCGCATCACGTGGCAACTGTAACTGTAGGCAGCTTACCGAAGACATCGAGTGGGAAGCTCCAAAGGGCCAAGACCAGGGATTTGTACCTTGGCCAACAGTTGGATGAGCATGCATCGTCATGAAATAGGCGGTGTGTCTGAATTTGTAGAAGGATTGGACGCGCAGGCCGCTGGCCCGTAGAGTTCGCGCGCATTGGGCCCCGAACATTCACTGTTTCAACGGTCGATGGACTCGGGGCGTCTTGGAGAAGCAACCTGTCTATGCAGCGTCCTCAACTGATCAAGCTCTTCCGCGATTTGGCGAGTGAGATCGCCGAGAGGGACTTGAGCTTTGTCCAGGAGGAGAGCGCGATCGCCGATCTCGGCATCGATTCGCTCGCCATGCTGGAGCTGGTGGGCACCTTGGAGCGAGAGCTGCGCATCAGGGTGCCAGATGAGCAGTTGGTCGGACTCGTGACCGTGCGTCAGCTCCTGGAGCTCGTGGAGCGGCGGCTGCCCCAGAGCGCAGCCTGACCTCGGCACGGACCGCAGGCCCAATGCCCTTGGAAGACGCGATGACCGAACTGAAAGAGAAGCTTCGCGCGATCGTCGCCGAAGTGAGCGAGATCGAGCAGATCCCGGATGAAACGCCGTTCGCCGAGCTGGGCATCGATTCAATGATGGCCCTCGAGATCGTCGCCGAGGTGGAGCGCACCTACAAGCTCAGCGTGCCGGAAGAAGAGCTCAAGGGACTGACCAACTTCCAGTCCGTCTACGACCTGTTCGCCGCCAAGCTGAGCTGATCGGCTGAGGCAGCTCGGCGCCGCCCGCGGGCTCGAGCAGACGGCCGCTAACCGGCGCTCCCGCGCAGCATCCGACGCTCGAGCGCGTACGCGATGAACGGCAGGACGCACAGGGCCGGCAGCACGTAGAACGCGGGCTCCCCCCACTCGAGCCCGCGCGGTCGGTAGACCCCGCCGCGCGCCAGGCAGCTGAGCAGGTAGAGCAGGTAGATCGCGAGCCCGCAGAGCTCCCACGGACGGCGGGCGATGGTTTCGGGGGGAGTCAGCTCGACCGCGCGCGCGTGCGGGCGCGGATCGGCCGAGAACACCACGCGCCACTTCTCGTGATCCCAGAGCAGGAGCAGCGCGGTGGCGAGCGTCATCAAGGTGACCACGCTCGCGGTCGGATACACCCCTGTGCTCCAGCACAGCACCAAGATCACAGTGATGATCGGCGCCATCAGGGCGGCGCCGACGCTCGCCCAGCGCTGGGTCATCAACAGCAAGGCGGTCGCGAGCTGGCACAGGCCGACGAACGTGTAGAGAAAGCCGGTCGCGTACAGCGCGTGCAAGAAGTCGTGGAAGGGGCCGTCATTCGAAAGGTCCGTGAAGCGCTCCCCCAGCACCTTCTTGAGCCCCGAAGGCAACAGCGCAAAACCCAAGAGGATGCGCAGCACCGCCACGCCGCGTTGGGCGCCCGGATTGGCGCGGAGCGCTTCCAGCCACTGCATGGTCGGCCTTTAGCACGCGACCCTGGCGCCCCCCGCAACAGCCGGCGCAGGAGAGGGGCCGTGCGCCCAGAGACACGGACAGAAATGGCCACGGTTGAGCACTTTTAGTTATCGACTTACGAGTAGATTTATCTAGACTCTGCGCACCGGATGGCTCGCCCCAAGGCCAACAGCATCGACGAAGCCACGCGCGAGCGCCTACTCGGCTCCGCGGCGCGGGCGTTTGGTTCGATGGGCTTCAATGGGGCGCGGCTCGAGGACATCGCGGCCGAGGCAGGCATCCGGCGCTCGTCCCTGCTGTACCACTTCGACAGCAAGCAAGCGCTCTACACCGCGGTGCTGGAGCACGCCTTCGCCGAGCTCGAGCGGCGCATGGAGGCGGTGATGGCCTCCGAAGAGAGCTTCGAGATGCGCCATCGCCGCCTGGTCGACGGCCTGATCGCCTTCGCGCGCGAACATCTCCCGCTCTTGCAGGTGCTCATGCGCAGCCTGCTCGATCACGACGCCCAGGGCGCCGCGCTGCTCGAGCGCTCTTTCATGCCGCTCGTGGATCGCATCGAGCACTTCATGCGGGTCGGCGCCGGGGACGCGCTCTTGGAGGACTTCCCCGTGCGCGCCGCCATCCTGCAACAGATGGTGGGCCACCTGGTGCGCTCGGCGATGGGTCCGGCGGGCGAGTTGTTGTGGCACGGCGACGCCCACACCTGGACTTTGGCCCAGGCGCTCTTGCGCGGGGCCACACGAAAATGATGGCGAACCGCAACGATCTCGGAGGCGGTGTGCCTGAAGTAAGCGCAGCAGCGCGAAAAATGGAGCGTTCCATGGAAGTTCCCTCTCCCACCTACGCAACCCAGCGTGCGTACGTTGCCTTCATGTTCGAGATCATCGGACGCTTGCTCGAGGCCGCGTCCGCCACGGACGCCGAGATCGCGCGCGAGCTCGACGGCTATCGTGACGGCTTCTCGATCGGCTTTTCGGTGCTCGGTGACCCCGCGCTCAAGATGCGCGTGGGGGTGCGCAATGGACGCTTCGTGCGGCTTCCGCACAACATCCACCCCGAGCTCGAGATCGTGTTCAAGCACATCAGCTTCGCGTTCTACGTGCTCAGCTTCAAGGAGAGCACCGCGCGCGCCTACGCCAACGAGCGCATGGTTACCCACGGGGATACGGCGCATGCCTTGCGCTTCGTGCGCTGCATGAACCGCATGCAGGCGGTGGCGCTGCCCCGCTTCGTCGCCGATCGGGCCCTCAAGGGCTTCCCCGACATCACCGCGCCCGAGAAGCGCAAACTCGTGACCGACCTCTACGTCCGCCTGGTGAGCGGATTCGTCTATCGGAGTAAGCTGCCATGAACGGTTCGTATTTCGAGTTCTTTTGTCCCGTGAAGATCGTCGCGGGCTTCGCCGCCCTCGAGCACATCGCGTACGAACTCGGCGCGCGCGACGCATCGCGGCCGCTGATCATCACCGACAAGGGCGTGCGCGGCGCGGGTCTGGTGGAGGTCGTGCAGGCAGCCATCAAGAGCGCGGGCGTCGCGGCGAACCTGGTGTTCGACGACGTGCCGCAGGACAGCGCCACCCACACCGTCTCGGCGATCGCCAAGCTCTACCGCAGCGAGGGCTGCGACTCGATCATCGCGGTCGGCGGCGGCTCGGTGATCGACACCGCCAAGGCGGCCAACATCCTGGCCTCGGAGGGCGGCTCGGATCTCACCGCCTACGCCGGCACGAACGTGGTCAAGCGCCGCCTGCGTCCGCTCTTCGTGCTGCCCACGACCAGCGGCACCGGCTCCGAAGTGACCGCCGTCTCGGTGGTGAAGGACTCCAACTCCGGGCTGAAGCTGCCCTTCATCTCCCCGTTCCTGTTGCCCGACGTCGCGGTGCTCGACCCGCGCATGACCCTGGGGCTTCCGCCCTTCTTCACGGCCGCTACGGCCATGGACGCGCTCACGCACGCGACCGAAGCGTTCACCTGCCTGGGCAAGAACCCGCTGAGCGACAGCTACGCGACGGCCGCCATCCAGAAGGTCACGAGCAACGTGGTCGCCGTGCTCGACGAGCCGGGCAACAAGGAGCGTCGACTCGAGCTCGCGTTGGCGGCGACCATGGCGGGCATCGCCTTCTCGAACTCCATGGTAGGGCTGGTCCACGCCCTCGGTCACACGGTGGGCGCGGTCACCCACGTGCCGCACGGCGTGTGCATGAGCATCCTCCTGCCGCACGCGCTCGAGTACAACCTCGACGCGCGGCGCAAGGTCATCGGGGAGCTCCTGCTGCCGCTGGCGGGAGCCGACGTGTACGCGAAGACGCTCGAGCACGACCGCCCTCAAGCGGCCATCACGGCCATCCGTTCGCTGCGGGAGGCTTTGTGGCAGAAGGCCAAGCTGCCGCGCTCGTTGAGCGAGACCGGCAAGGTGACCCGCCAGCAGCTGCCCGAGATCGCCAAGCTGTCGCTCGACGACGGGCCGATGATCATGAATCCCAAGGAAGTCAGCTATCAGGACGCCCTGCGCGTCCTAGAGCGCGCATACTAGGCCCACGCGAAAGTACAATCGCCGCAGCATCAACCGCACCCTCTACCGCCAGCGATATCTCGTCGAG
>JBIQKA010000178.1:0-7963 GCA_044507075.1 Myxococcales bacterium | reverse complement strand
ACACCAACGGACAGGGCGAGACCGGCCGCTTGGTGGGCATCACCGCCGCGCACAACGCTGTGCGCGCGGCCGCCAGCAACCCCGCACCGAAGACGCCCCTGCGAGCGCTGAAGTGGTCGCCGACCATCGCTGCTTTCGCGCAGGAATGGGCCGACCACCAGGCTGCGACGAACTGCGACTCCACGGCGTATCCTCACCGTCCCAACGATGTTCTCGACAAAAAGAAATATGGCGAGAACATCGCCTGGTTCGCGAAGAGCGGCTCGGGGGACGCGAGCTCTGCCCAGCAGGCCGTGGACGGCTGGGCCGCCGAGAAGTCGTGCTGGACCTACGGCAAGTTCATGACGACCGACTCGTGCAACTCGATCTGCGTCGCGAGTCTCAACGCCAGCGGGTGTGGACACTACACGGCGATCATCTGGGGTGACACCACCGAGGTGGGCTGCGGCGTAGCCAAGTGCAAGACCTCCAAGGGGCTCAACGCGGATTTCTGGGTCTGCAACTACAGCACTCCGGGTAACGTGCGTGGGTACGCGCCCTACTGAAGCAGACGCCCCCAATGCCCAGATGCCCGTGCGGCTCTTTTCGCCTGGCAACGCACGCGGCCTCCGAGGGCTCAGCGCGTGACAGCGACGGTGATGTTGTCGATATACTGTGTCCAGCCCACGACAGAGCTGCTTGCTGAGGCGCCGATGCTGACTTTAATGTTCGTGTCAGGCGCGAAGTAGCCGAGGCATGAATCTGAGCTCACGATGGCGCCGTTGAGGGTGAACGTGACCTCGCGCGTGTCCACGTCGATCTCCAGAGTAGCCTCGTTCCAGACTCGATCGTTGAAGAAGCTGGTTGTCAACGCGCAGCCGCCCCGGGCAAGAAATCCCCCGCTGTAGTCTGAGTACACGGCAAGCCCGCCCGAGAACGGCTCGCCGTGGGGATCTGCCATGTTTCGCACGTCAGAAAGGCACGTTGCGTTCGAACCTGTTTCGATGCAGAGCAAGTCGACCAAAATAGGATCACTGGTGTGCCAGTTGTACTTATAGGACGGATTGATCGCGACGCTCGCGGTCACCGTCTTCACAGGGGTTGCGCCCACGGAAGTCCAGGCGATGGTCGCTGTGTCCGAACTACCACCCACGTTGGCAGCGAGCGAGTACGGGGCGGACGAAAAGGCATCTCCGGTGCGCTCAAGGACGCCGCTTCCGCTTACGGTCTGCTTCCAGGTTTTCGCGTCGGGCATCCCACGATCGAAGTCCACACACTGGAAGTCAGCAGCCAGCACACCGCTCGGTGCTGCCTGACCCGTGCACCAGGTCGGGCATGAGTTGGTCTCCCCCGGGTCGTCACACACCACATGGAGCTTGTCGCTGCTGCAAACGTAGGTGCCGCAGGTACCGCAGGTCCCGTTCAACGGACGGTCGCCGGAGAGCGCGCCGCAACCACCACAAGCGTTGATGATGGAGGAGCAGCCTGGTTCGCTGCCGCTATCTGGAGCCCCTTCATCGCCGCCGTCAGCGGCTTCGTCTCCGGCGTCCGCAGAGGATCCGTCCTCCCCGCCGTCTGTAGCGTCTCCGTTCCCGCCGTCTGCAGCGCGCGCTGGCCCTGCGTCGCTCCCCGCCGAGGTCGTTCCCGTTACACCCCCATCGGCAGACTCTCCACTGTCGACTGAGTCATCCTGCGACTCGCTGTCCTTGCTCCAGTCGAGGTTGCAACCGGTCAAGGAGGTCACGAAGAAGGCGACTATTCCAGCGTGTGCCCGAGGATGGCGGGCTGAAAGAATGCGAGACCGACGGAGCCGGTCCGCGCAAGAGTCCGAGAAATGCGCAGAACTGACAGAGCCGGAAGCTGCCTTCACAGACTGCGAAGAAAGGTTGCTACGCCAGGCCGTCGGCGATGTGAGGGACAATCGCGGGAAGCGCTTGGGGAGCATGCATGCCCTCTAGCAAGCTCGCGTTCTGGTCGCAAATGGGCGAAACGTGGCATTGGGACGCTTTAGCGACGCGCAGGTGGGAGGCACGCCGCCCACTGCTTGTAGCATCGTTCGTCTGGTCGTGCGTCCGACAGTGGACCTGAGGTCTTGCGGGGCGCCTCGCGCTCCTCACCAGGCCGTCCAGCCACCATCCACGGGCAAGATCACCCCTGTCACGTAGCTCGAGGCGGGTGCCGCGAGAAATAGGGCGGCGGTTTCGATCTCATGCACTTCGCCCGTTCGCCCCATGGGCGTGTGCGTGCGGATGGTCGCCTCCATCTGAGCATCCATCGCGCCGTGTGCAGGGTCGACGGTCATCTCGGTCGGAAAAAAGCCCGGTGCGATGGCGTTGACGGTGATGCGATGGGGAGCCCATTCCACGGCAAGCTGTCTTACGAGGTTATGGTGACGCCAACGGACAGGGCGAGACCGGCCGCATGGTGGGCATCACCGCCGCGCACAACGCCGTGCGCGCGGCAGCCAGCAACCCCGTACCGAAGACGCCTCTGGGAGCGCTGAAGTGGTCGCCGACCATCGCTGCCTGGGCGCAGGAATGGGCCGACAAGCAGGCCATGACGAACTGCAGCGGATCGCAGAACCCCCACCATCCCAGCGCGGATCTCCAGGCGAAGGGCTACGGCGAGAACATCGCGTTCTTCGGAAAGAGCGGCTCGGGCTCTGCGAGCAAGGCCGAGGATGCCGTGAACGGTTGGGCCGCCGAGAAGTCCTGCTGGACCTACGGCAAGTTCATGACGACTGACTCGTGCAACGCGACTTGCATCAAGAACCTCAATAGCAACGGCTGCGGCCACTACACGGCGCTCGTCTGGAGCACGACGACCGAAGTGGGCTGCGGCGTGGCCACCTGCAAGTCGGGGGTGTTCAATATGGACATCTGGGTCTGCAACTACAGCAAGGCCGGCAACTGGCTTGGTCAAGCGCCGTACTGATGTAGACGCCGAAGCGGGCGGTTCTGCCCGCGAGCAAAAACGCGAGGCGTCAGATCGGGTAGCGCGCGTTGGGAGGGCCTCACGGCTTGCCCTGGGCCGCCCCACTCGGCGTCTTCGGTTCTAGCAATGCCATCCGGGTGATTTTCGCCCCTGTAGCCCACGTTGCGATGCGCCGGATTGGCTCCGCGCCGCGTCCCTGTCTGTTGGGAAGATAAGAAGCGACCGTCGGCTCCCGCGCTCAGCGCGAGAAGTTCGGCTTTCGGCGCTCGAAGAAGGCCGCGAACGCCTCCTTGGCTTCGGCGCTCTGCAGGCACTCTTGAAACTCGATGCGCTCACGCTCGATGGTCTTGGCCACCGCCTCGGCGGTGGGGGCGCGCAGCAGCTTCTTGCTCTGTCGCACCGCGCCCTGCGGCAGCGCCGCGAAGCGAGCGGCCACCTTGCGTGCGTGGGGGACGACCTCCGCCGTGGGAAGCACCGCGTTGGCGAGGCCCGCGGCCAGCGCCTCGGCGGGCGTGATGGGATCGCCCAGCAAGAGCTTCTCGTTGGCTTTGGCGCGCCCGAGCAGTTGCGGAAGGATCACGCTCGAGCCGAACTCTGGCACCAGGCCCAGGTTCACGAAGGGCATCTGCAGCCGCGCGTCTTCGGAGAGGTAGACCAGATCGCAATGAAGGAGCAGCGTCGTGCCGATGCCAATGGCGGCGCCGGTGACCGCCGCCACCACGGGTAGCTCACAGCCCAGGAGCGCCTGCATGAACTTGAAGACCGGCGCCTCGGGACCTTCGGGCGGGCGCTGCATGAAGTCCTCCAGGTCGTTTCCGGCCGTGAAGATGCTCGGTTGCCCGAATAGTAAGATCGCGCACACACGCGCGTCTGCCTGCGCCGCGACCAGCGCCTCGGCCAACGACGTGTACATCGCGGCGGTCAGGGCGTTCTTCTTCTCGGGGCGAGCGATTTCGATGCTGACGATGCCGTCGCTGAAGCCGGTAACGATGCTCATGGCCGCCATCTCGTGTTGTCCGGGGGGCGACGTTCGTCGGCCACCTCGGGAGGTCTCGCTGGGCGCTTGTCCAGCCTATCCGCCCCCTTCGTAACCTAGCAAGGACAGGTTGGCGAATGCGACGACGCCAGCTCCTCCGCGTACGCACCGGATGGACGCGGGGCTTGCGGGCTCTGCGAGCCCGGAGTTCACGCGTGTCGAGGAAATTCCCCATGGAAGAGCCTCGCCCCGCTCCCGCACAATGGAGCGAATGCGTGGTGCTCCGGACAGCAGCTGGGTCGGTGCCCCTCGCGAGCAGGGGTGAGAAGTGAAGCAGACGGTAGGCATGGGCTGCGTGATGATGTTCTGGGCGGCTGCGCTCTTGGGGGGCTGCGGTCTCGTGGATGCGAGCCGGGAGCTGAAGTCGCTGGCCGAGCTCGGGGTGGATGACGGCGCGCGTGAAGGCGTGAGTATGGAGCTGGAGGTGACGTCCGACGCTGATGCGGTGTTGGAGCTGCCGACCGGCGCCAAGCTTACGGTGCCCGCGGGCGCGGTGGACGGCTCGGTGACGTTGTCGCTCGCGCGGCCCAAGGACGCTGAAGCCCTTCAGCTGGTGAAGAGCGTGCCGAGCACGGACAAGGTCTCGTCGGCACCGTACGTGTTCAAGCCGCACGGCATCCAGTTCAAGAAGGAGGTCGAGGTGACGCTGCCGGTGGCCAAGGATCGCGACAGCGAGAAGTTGGTGGTGGCGTGGCTCCGGGACGAGAAGGACACCCAGTGGAAGACGCTGGGTAAGCCCCGCGTGAAGGACGGCCTCGCCTCGATCGCGCTCGAGCACTTCAGCGTGCTGGTGCTGCTCGAGCGCAGTGACCTTGCAGGTGGTGGCTCGGGGCTGCCCGGCGACGAGGGCGAACCTGGGGACGGAGACGCCTCCGCAGAACAGGGGGACGACGGGCCCTTCCCCGTCCGCATCGCCTTGGATGAACGGAACAACCGCTTGCTCGCTCCGTTTTGGGGGGCACTGGTCGGGATCGATCTGACGACCGGCGAGTCCACCGTTCTGGCTTCGATTCCGTACGAGTACGAAACGAACATCGTTTCAGACACGGACTTGCAGCGTGTGTACTATCCGGTCTCCAGAGGACTCGGCGTGTTCGACCTGGTGACCGGGGAGCACCACTTCGTGGAGGCACGGCTCAGTGATCAGATCGAGAAGGTCGCGGGTGGTCACGGACAGGAACGATTCTTCATGGCATCTACTGATCCAGCGGCTTTCAAAGGAGGGAGCTGCAGCGGCTCCGACTGCTGGGCCCTGATTCAAGAGTATGATCGCTCTACGCAAGAACTCACGACGATCGCGAGCAAGACGACGGGCTCCGGGGAGATCTTGTCGACGATAGGCGCCATGGCATTCGATGGCGAGAACAACGCTCTGTTCGTGTTGGACTCGACCCATGCGAGTCTGCGAAATTATGGCCGTCTGACCCGCATCGACTTGGAGACCCTCGAGCGCACCGTCGTCACAGATACAATCGGGGAGACGCCTGGCTACGGTGCCTTTCTTCGTCCCGCTGGCTTGGCGCTGAGTGCCGCAGGAGATCGCGCGTTCGTCTCCGGGGAGCACCGCTCGGGCGGAATCGACGACATCCTCTGGGAGGTGGACCTTACGTCCGGCGCGCACACCTCGTTGAGCAACAACGTGAGCCACGACGGGCCACCGATTGTTCCGGAAGATGTCGTGGTGGATGCAGCCGGTCGCAACGCCTATGTGGTAGGGATGGACGAGAGCTCTGGCGACTACGGGTTCTACCACATCGATTTGACGACGGGTCAGCGTCGGCTGCTCGCGGAGTAGCGGAGAGGCCAGGTTTTCACGCTTTGGACCGATCGTATCCCTCGAGTTGTCGGGGCTGTAGCGCTGATTCGCTCGCGCTGACTATCCGCGCGCGGTGCCTGAGGAACAACACCATGCCGACAAACATCGCGATCGGCAGGAGGCTCAGCAGGATGGTGCCGGTCAGAAACGCCTCTGAATTGGGCGCGCGCGGGTCCACGCAGGCCGGACACGCCAGTACGCGCGCAGGCAGAAGCCAGAACGCCCCACCCAAAAGCCATAGCCCGCGAAGCTCGTTCACAGGTACACCTTCCAATACAAGACGGGCCACACGGCCACCACGAAGAACCAGAGCGCGCGGACGGCACTGAAGGTCTCGCCGCTCAGCGTGCCGCGTGAGAGTCGCAGGAGAGCGTAGCCGAGCACGCTGAGTGCCCCGAGGACGTGCAGCGCGTGCGCGCCCACGATCAGGTAGAAGAAGCCCGCGTGGGTGCTCGAGGTGAGCGTGAGGCCTTCGCCGATCAACGCGAGCCACTCCACACCCTGAAAGATCACGAACAGACCCCCGAGCAAGAGGCCCGCGAGCAACGGCGCCTCCGCGCTCCGCGGTGCCCTCCGGTAGCGCACCCCAGCGAGGGCCACCAGGATCCCGCTCGCGAGCAGCGCGAGCGTGTTGTACGCCGTCTCCTCGAGGGGCAAACGGGGTTGTCCGGGGGGCGGCCAGCCCATGGGCAGGTTCGCCTTGGCAATGGTATGGGCGCTGATTAGCCCGGCGAAGAACATCACCTCGGTGACGATGAAGATGAGCATGCCCAGGAGGGCGCTCGGCACGAGCGGCGTGCGGTGCGCAGGCGCAGGCGACGCGGGCAAGGCGGACATGGTCATGCACTTCTCGTAGGCTCGTGCGGCCTGCGCATCAAGGGAGGGAGCTCGGGCCCACCGTTCGAATTGATCTGGATCAAGCTTCGCCGCTTCGTGTGCCCCCACATCCGGTCCAAGTGATTTTACGGGGCTCGGATGGTTGAACATTCCACCTATCGACTGCTCTTCGTGTTTGCTCTAGGCGCCCTTGGCTGCGCGCCGGAGGTGCCGAAGGGAGAGGAGCGCGCGCGGGCGCTGTTTGCAACCTGCGCCTCGTGCCATGGAGAAGACGGAAGCGGTCGTGAGGCCTACGGCGCGCCGGCGATCGCGGGGCTCGATGCCTGGTACGTGCGCGCGCAGCTAGAAAAATTCCAGCGCGGTGTGCGCGGTGCGCACCCGGATGACGCGGCTGGCCTGCGCATGCGGCCCATGTCCCGCACGCTGCGAACGCCAGAGGACGTGTCGCTGGTCGCAGACTTCGTGGCGCAGCTCGCGCCCAAAGCGCACGCGGGCGCCGTCAACGGGGACAAGAGCCGGGGGCAATCGCTCTACGCGACTTGCACCACCTGCCACGGCGCCGAGGCGCAAGGGAACCACGATCAAAACGCGCCCCCGCTCAGGCACGCGAACCCTTGGTATCTCGTGAAGCAGCTCGAGAACTTCAAGGCGGGCATCCGGGGCACGCACCCGGACGATCAGACGGGCGCCCAGATGCGGGCCATGGCCCTTGGGCTCTCGGACGAGCAGGCCGTGCGCGACGTCGTGGCCTACATCGCCGCGATGGGGAAGTAACGGAGGAGTACGGCGGATGTCCCAGCACGAAGCCAACGCGGTCGCCAAGAAGTTCTTTCTCTACACGATGCTCGGCACAGCGCTCTACGTCGGAGTCGTGTTCGTATTCATCCTCTGAGGTGACCTCGTGATCGACTATTTCGTACAGCAAGCGTCGAGCTACGCGGGCTCCATCGACAACCAGATCTTGCTGATCACCATCCTGGTCGGCTTCTGGTTCTTGCTCGCCGAGGGCGTGTTCTTCTGGTTCATCTTCAAGTTCCGGCGGGTCGAAAACCGGCGCTCCGAGTACATCACCGGGGAGGAGTCGCGCCACACACGCTGGATCAAGATTCCCCACTACTTGGTCCTGGTCTGCGACGTGGTGATCCTCGTGGGGGCGTTGCGCGTCTGGTACAACGTCAAGCAGGACATGCCCCAGCCCGACCGCGTGATACGCGTGATCGGCCAGCAGTGGGCCTGGACCTTCGTGGACCCGGGGCCCGACAACCTGCTCGACACCGAGGACGACCTGATCACGATCGACGAGCTACACGTGGAGCTCGGCAAGACCTATCACTTCAAGCTCGAGGCGCGGGACGTCTTGC
>JBIQKA010000177.1:0-8009 GCA_044507075.1 Myxococcales bacterium | reverse complement strand
TTGGGGCCAAGATCGAGCGCGTGAACGTCGGTCCGAGCGTGCGTGGTTCGCCATCCGGCTCATCGGCCGCGCTCGGGGCGCGGGCCTCGCTCGAGCTTGGCAGTGAGCCGGAGGTGTTCTCGGTCGAGCGGGTCGGCTGGCTGATCCGACTTCGCTGGTTCGCGCTGCTGGGCATCGCCGTGGCCGCCGGGCTCGCCGCGGGCGGTGCGTTTCCGGGCGTACGCTGGACGGTGCTGGTGGCCACTGCCGCCTTCGCTTCCGTGTACAACTTCCTGCTCTGGCGCAGCCACAAGCTCGGTGCTTCCCCGGCGGGTGGCATGGCGGGCATGGTGCAGGCGCTCGGCGACATGCTGCTGCTCACGATCGTGCTGTGGGCATCAGGTGGCGCGGAGTGCCCGTTCGTCAGCTACTACGTCTTTCACGTCGCCATCGTGGGCATCTTGGCGGGCCCGCGGGCCACGCAGATCGCCGCGGTGACCGCCATGATCGGCACGGCTTTTCTGGTCTTGGCGAGCGCGTTCGAGCCGCTGCGCATCGGCCGCTGGGATCCCGTGCCGCCCTGGGACTTCATCGGCGAAGCCGTGGCCTTCGTGAGCACCGTGGGCACCGTGGCCTACCTGGTCACCCACGCGGTGCGCGAGCTGCGCGACCGCGAGAAGGCGCTCACGCGGGCCCGCGACGACGCGGCGCTCGAATACGAGCTGCTCTCCAACACGCTCGATCAGCTCGAGGCCGGCCTCGAGGTCTTGGATGTCGACGGTCGCGTCGTCTGGCGCAACCGGCGCGCCGAGGAGCTTGCAGGCGAGCCGCGCGTGCCTGGGATGTGCCCGCGCTCGGGGCACCTGTGCACGCCGATCGGCAATCGCGGATGCCCCATCGAGCTCGGCCTCGCGCAGGAAAAGGAGCCAGGACGCTGCCGCTTCGCGGTCACGGCCGACGGAAACGAGCGCGTCTACGAGATGCTCGCCTTTCCGCTCGCGACCACGCGCTCGGGGGTGCAGCTGATGAACCTCTACGTCGATCGCACGAACGAAACTTTGGCCGATCAGCGCCTGCTGCTGGCCGAGCGGCTGGTGAGCCTGGGGAGGGTCGCCCAGGGGGTCGCGCACGAGTTGAACACGCCGCTCGCGACCATCCGCACGCTGGCCACCGACATGCGGGCGAGCGTGCGGGAGCTCAAGGCCCAGGACGACGCCTCGCAAGCCGACGCCTATCACAAGCTGTGCGCCGATGTGGACGAGTCGGCCGCATTGGTACACGACGAGACGCTGCGCCTCGGGCGCATCACCCAGAGCCTGCTCGCGGGCGGTGACCTCGTGCGCAGCAAGATCGAGGGGGAAGTACCCGTGGCGGCGCTGGTCGAGCGCGCGCGGGCGCTCGTCTTCGCGGGCGTGCGCAACGGGCCCCGCGTGGAGGTCGGTCGAGGCATCGACGATCTCCGGGTCAAGGCCGATCCCGATCGTCTGGTGCAGGTGCTGGTGAACCTGCTGCAAAACGCCTACGACGCGGTGCGTGAGCGGACACCGGGGCACGTGTCGATCCGCGCGGAGACAGACGCGGAGCACGCCCGCATCTTGATCGAGGACGACGGCGCGGGGCTCGCTCCCGAGCTCAGACATCGGCTGTTCGAGCCTTTCGCCACCAGCAAGGCCCACGGCACCGGGCTCGGACTCTACACTTCGTACATGCTCGTCAAGGCCATGGAAGGAGACCTCTGGCTCGACCCGCGCGGTTCGGGTGGCACGGTGGCGACGTTGCGCCTCAAGCGGGCGCTCGTGCTCACAAGTCGCATCGAGGAGGCCAAGGCGTGAAGGGCAGCGTTCTTCTCGTCGACGACGATCGAACCTTCCGCTTCGCGATGGGCAAGGCGCTGCGGCGCCTGGGCTTCGAGATCGACGAGGCAGACAGCGCGGAGAGCGCCTTGAGCAAGCTCGCGCGCTCGAACCCGCCTGACGTGGCGCTGCTCGATCTGCGGATGGCCGGCATGGGCGGCATGGAGCTGCTGCGTCGAAGGGGCCCTTCGCGCACGCGCTTCGTCGTGCTCACCGGACATGGCACGGTGCAGGCGGCGGTGGAGGCGATGCAGCTCGGGGCGTTCTCGTTCCTGGAGAAGCCCGTCGACGCCGAGATCCTGGCGCCGCTCCTCTCCCAGGCCATCGCGGACAAGGAGCGCACACACAAGGAGGGCGGCAGCGAGTTCGTGCCGCCGCTGGTGGGCGAGAGCGAGGGCCTGCAGGCGGTGCGGCGCTTCGTGACCCTGGCAGCGCCCACGGACGCCACGGTCGCGATCTATGGCGAGACCGGCTGCGGCAAGGAGGTGGTGGCCCGCCACATCCACCTCGCGAGCCACCGGCGCGCGGGCCCGTTCGTCGCGTTCAACGGGGCGGCGATCGCGCGCGAGCTGTTCGAGAGCGAGCTGTTCGGGCATCGTCGCGGGGCGTTCACCGGAGCGGGCGACGATCACCCGGGGCTGTTTCGGGAAGCGGACGGCGGGACCCTGTTCATCGACGAACTCGCCGAGCTTCCGCTCGACAGCCAGGCCAAGCTGCTGCGCGCGCTCGAGACCCGCACGATCCGGCCGGTGGGCGAGAAGCGCGAGGTCGCGGTCAACGTGCGCATCGTGGCGGCCACCAACCGTGATCTCTGGCCCGAGGTGCAGGCGGGGCGCTTCCGCGAGGATCTGTACTTCCGGTTGCAAGTCCTGCCGATCGTCATCCCCCCGCTGCGCCAGCGCACCATGGATATCGTGCCACTCGCCGAGCACCTGCTCGAGCGCCTCGCGACGGGCCATCGCCTGCGCGACGACGCGAAGGCCGCCCTGCTCAGCCATCGCTGGCCCGGCAACGTGCGCGAGCTCTTGAACGTGCTGCGCAGGGCCACCCTGTTCGCGGAGGGGCCCGAGCTCGACCTGGAGCTGATCCGTCGCATGCTGGCCGCTAGCATCTTCGCGCACGGCGCGCCGCAGAAGGTCGAGAGCATCGCCGCGCAGCCCGCGCCCTCCGGCACGAGCAACTTGGCCGAGATGGAGCGGACCCACATCGAGCGCGTGCTCCAGGAGATGGGCGGCAACATCACCCGCGCGGCGACCGCGCTCGGCATCGATCGCCGCACCCTGCAGCGCAAACTGAAGGGCTATGGGATCGAGGCCGACTGAGCGAAGTCTCATTTCGGGGGGCGTCGTTCGTGCCCGTGCCCGGCTGACTATGGGTCGCATGTTGAAGACGGCTTCGGCTCTTAGCTCCCAGCCGAAAGCGGAAACCAGAGCGTGAAGCGCGCGCCGCCGAGCCGGCCCTGACCCACCTCGATGCTGGCACCGTGATCGCTGAGGATGCGCTTCACGATCGCGAGGCCCAGGCCCGTTCCGTGGGCCTTGGTGGTGACGTAGGGCTCGAAGATCCGCGCGCGGTCCGCCTCGGGTACGCCCGCGCCGCTGTCGTCGATCTCCAGCACCACCTGATCCGCCTCGGCCCGCAAGCCGATGCGCACGCGCGGGGAGCGTAGGGGCTCGCTGCGCGCCGCGTCGAACGCGTTCTGCAGCAGGTTGACGATCACCTGCGTGATCTGCTCGCGGTCCACGCGCACGTCCGGCAACGGACCGGCCTGTTCTACGCGGAGCGCAACGTCATCTGCGCGATAGAGCTGCACCACCTCGTCGGTCAGCGCCGCCAGGTTCAAGGCGCCGGGTTTGGGCTTCGGAAGCCGCGCGAACTCGCTGAACTCGCGCACGATGCGCTCGAGTCTGCGCACCTCTTCCAGGACCGCGCGCGTGGACTCCTCGAAGATCTCGTCGAAGCCGGGCGCGCGCTTGTGGTGCGCCTTGCGCAGCGTCTCCATCGCGAGCTGGATGGGAGAGAGCGGGTTTTTGATCTCGTGCGCGATGTGTCGCGCGATCTCCTGGAAAGCGCCGGCGCGCTCGGCCTCCGCGAGCCGCGCGCGCGTCTCGCGCAGCTCGCGGGTCATGCGATCGAAGCTGCGGAAGGTTTGATCCGCCTTGCCCCCCACGCGCAGGTCGATAGTCGAGGTCAAGTCGCCCTCGGCCACGCGATCGGCCGCGCGCTCCAGCTCGGCCAGCACGACCTCTGAGTCCGCGTGCTTTCGCGCGAACAAGAGCCCCGCCGCTCCGCCAAGGAGCCCTGCGCCCATCACCAATCCAAGCATCAACGGCCAGGGATCGGGGGCCGGCGCAGGAGAGCGCGCTTGTCGAATGACCACGTCGCGCGCGCCATCGACGCCCGGAACGCGCGCCAACGCCGGGGGCGCAGACGGGCGATCTGGGCCCGTCGGCGGCCTTTCCACGGAGAGCTCCTGCGCGAGCCCAAGGAGCAGGCCAGGGGGGACGCTTCTCACCACCCACAACGCGCGCTGGCCGAGCGCCCGCTTGCACGCGAACAGGAGCGAGCTTTCCCCGTGATCGAAGGCCACTGGGCCCCGTTGCGCGCGCGCCAGGGCCTGGACGCTCGGCGTCCTTGCGGGTGGCTTGCCGCTGGCGCCGAGCAGGCTCAGTCCCTCGCGGGCGTTGGGGGCAGGGGCCTCGAGCAGCAGCCAAAACCGCGCACCGTGGCTCCGCTCGAGGGTGCGCGCGACGCGCGAGACATCGTTCGCCGCGGAGCCGAGGCTCGCGAGTTCGAGGCCGAGCCGCTCCACGCGCACGTCGTAGCTGCACAGGGCCTGGAGCCGCTGCTGCTCGCTCTCCAGGCGGCTTTCGATCAGCTGTCGAAACGCGCGCGTCGTGGGCGCAGCGAGCGGAGGATCGGGCGCTCGCTCCAGCGCCGAAAGCAGCCAGGCGAGGCTGACTCCGACCAGGGTTGCGCTGAGCACGCCCGCCGAGAGCCCCGTCAGCATCCGCTTCATGTGCGGACCACTCTAGCATCTCGCCGCGCCCTCGCGTCCGAGCGCGCGGCCTCGAGCTTTGGAGTGCACCCGCTGCTAGGGCGCGAACGCGCCGAGCTGCTCCATCATGAACGTGCTCGGGTCGACCACGTCCGGGGGGAGGGCGGTCTCGCTCGGCAGCGTCCCCTCGAGGAAGTACTCGTTCATGGCGTCGGTTTGTCCGTCGTACGCGAGCTTCCCGGACGCGGGATCGATGCGCGCCATGGCCACCCCGCTCGGCATCGGGAAGTCCTCGCTCGGAGCCTTGCCGTGCGCGGCTTTCATTACGTCGATCCAGATCGGCAACGCGCTCCTGGCGCCGCTCTCCTTGCTGCCGAGCGGACGATGGTCGTCGTACCCCACCCACACGCCTGCCACGAGCTGCGTCGTGAAGCCGACGAACCACGCGTCGCGTGCGCGATTGCTCGTGCCCGTCTTGCCCGCGGCTTGCCGTCCAAGCGCCTTGGCCTTCGCCGCGGTGCCCTCTTCCACCACGCTCCGCATCAGGCTGGTCGCCACGAAGGCCTCCGCCGGGGTCAACACGTCCCGGGCGGGCTGGGGACGCTGGAGCTTCACCAACTTGCCCTTCCCATCCACGATGCGCTTCACCAACACCAGCGGCGCGAAGCGTCCTCCCGCGGCGAACGTGGCGTAGGCGTTGGTCAGCTCCGAGAGCCGCACCTCGCTCGCCCCCAGCGCGAGCGCGAGGCTCGGCTCGAGCGGCGTGGTGATCCCGAGCTGCTTGGCGAAGTCGACCACCGCCTGGGGACCCAGCTCGTCCATCACGCGCACCGCCACCGAGTTGATCGACTGCGCGAGCCCATAGCGCAGGCGCACCGCGCCCTTGTAGGACCAGGTCTCGTAGTTGCCCGGCTTGTACTTGTCGTAGGCGCCCGGCGCGTCGAGCACCAGCGTGGCCGGCGTGAACTTGCGCGACTTGATCCCGAGCGCGTAGGTCACCGGCTTGAACGTGCTACCGGGCTGGCGCAGCGCCTGGGTGGCCCGGTTGAAGCCCTGCGTGAGCTCGTATCCCCCCACCATGGCCCGCACCTCGCGCGTGCGCGGGTCGACCACGACGACCGCGCCCTCCGGGCCCAGCGCGAGGCGGACGTCGGCGGGCCCCTCCTCGGGCAGCGCGTTGACGGTGACCCGCAGCTTGGTCCCTGGCTTGGCGAACTGGCCGGCCTCGAGCCGTTTGGGGTTGAAGCGTCCGAGCTCCGCGATGCTCGCCTGGGCGAGCACGCCGTCCAGCGAAAGTTCGAGGTGCTCCTTGTCCTTGGCACCGAGCACCACGGCGTCGTAGCTGGCCCCCGCTCGGAGCGCCTTGCGATGCGCGTGATCCCAGCGGGTTTCGGCGACCAGCTTCGCCAACGCCTTCTCATTCAGGCGCGCTCCCTCGAGCGGCGCCACGTTGCGGTGTCGAACGTCCAGCTCGCGCAGGCCCGAGCGCAGCGCCTCGCGCGCGGCGTCCTGCAGCGTGAGGTCGAGCGTGGTGGTCACCGTGTAGCCGCCCAAATCGGCCGCTTCCTTGCCCACTGTGTCCACCAGGATCTGCTTGGCGAGCTGCGCGACCTCGGGCGCGCGGGGCGTGAGGTCCGAGAGCTCGGTCAGGCGTGGCTCGGTCAACTTGGCCTGTTCGATCTCCGAGCGCGGCAAGTCCTCCCAGTAGAGCTCGCGCTTCTTGTCGAGCTGGGAGAGCACGAACATCTGGCGCCTGCGCGCCGCCTCCGGGTGCGTTCGGGGCGAGAGATAGGTGGGTGATTGCGGAATGCCCGCGATCAGCGAGGCCTCCGAGAGGTTCAGCTCGGAGACGTCCTTGCCGAAATAGAAGCGCGCCGCCTCCTGCACGCCGTAGCGACCGTGCCCGAAGTTGATGTGGTTCAAGTACAGGTAGAGGATCTCGTCCTTGCTCAGCTCCTGCTCGAGCTTGCGCGCCAGGATTAGCTCCTTGATCTTGCGCTGCAGCGTCCGCTCCGGGCTCAGCAGCAGGTTCTTCACCACCTGCTGGGTGATCGTGCTGCCGCCCTGGGTCGCCTTGCCGCGCACCACCGCCTTGACGAGGATGCGCACCAGGCTGGGCATATCCATGCCCCCGTGGTGGTAGAAGTCCGCATCCTCCGCGGCCAGCACGCTCAGCACGAGCACGCGCGGGATCTTGGCCATCGGCACCACGGTGCGGCGCTCCGTGAAGACCTCGGCGATCAGCGCGCCCTCACGGTCGACCACCCGCGTGGTCTGCGCCGGCTGGTAATTTCGCAGCGCCTCTGCGCTCGGCAGGTCACGCGCGAAGTACCAGAGCGTGAACGCGAGGCCGACGCCCGCGAGACTCGCGAGGAACACGGCCACGGCCGCCATGGTCAGCGCGATACGCTGCCAGGTGGGCCGGCGCGGACGCGGCTTTTTGCTGGTCCCCGGGCGTCGAGACGCCATGGAGGCGCCCGACTTGGATTTCTTCCCCGCAGCAGGCTTCGGCATGGGCCGCTAGAGGATAGCCCGTGTCGCGCTGGCAGGGAGAACCCGAAGCAGATCGAGGCCCCGCGCAAGCACCGGGGGCTTTCGCGGGCTAGCCCGCTTTGCCCACGGTGATACCGATGATCAGCGTGCCGCCCTCGTACTTTTGGCCCGCCACGAAGAACGGATCCCCTGGAGCGGCGACCACGGTGACCACGGGCAGGTAGTCCTGCTGGTTGGGGCGATTGATGGAGACGCTGACCCGGTAACCGCCCTCCTTGGTCTTCTCCAGGATCGAGAGCTTGAGCTTGCGGCCGTTGGGGAGCTCGACCTCCTTGGCGGCGCCGACCTCGATCGCCACATCGACCCGCTTGAGCAGTGCTTTCTTGGCGAATGCGTCAAAAGGAGGCTTCTTGAGCGCCTCGAACTTTTCGAGCTCAGGCGAGACCCCCGTGCCCTCGGAGTTGCCGAGGATGATGGTGACCTGCGCCGGGATGGGCGGGAGCGCCGCGGCCTTCTGCCCGCCCACGAGCAAGAGCGCGCCAAACAGCGCCGAGAACACGAGCGCACGCGCAGCCGTCACGGTTCCTCCCCTTCGTCGTCCGCGATCCATACGACCGCCGTGGCCACACCCTCCGATTCGATCTCGAACACCGTGCCGGTGCTGCTCCCGAAGTCCACGTTCTCCA
>JBIQKA010000176.1:6779-8011 GCA_044507075.1 Myxococcales bacterium | reverse complement strand
CGCTCGTCCAACCCGAAGCGCGCTCGAGGCGCACGTACGAGTCTTCCATGCCGTGCTCCATCCCGGTGGACAGCATGGCCTTGCGGGTCTCGGCGTCGGGGAGGGTCATGCGCATCGTCATGAGCGTGCCTGGGCCGTCCGCGGTGAACGTGGTGACGACGTGGTTGTCCGGGGTGGGGTCCGGCAGGTGCATGCGCTCGACGTGCACGATGCGATGCGGGGGATCGAGCTCGAGGAACTCGCCCGTCAGGTAGAAGCCGCCGCCCTTTCCGTCGCTCCACTCGTAGCGGATCTTCCCACCCGGCTTCGCTTCGTTGATGCAGACGGGCATCGTCCAACCCTCCGGACCGAGCATCCACTGGCGGATGATCTCGGGATCGGTGTGCGCGCGATAGACGGCCTCCGGTGGCGCGGCAAAGCGCCGCTTCACGACCACGAAGCGGTCTCCTTCTGTCTCCAAGGTCAACTTGCTCATGACGATCCGTCCTTTCTGCTGTGTCTCGTTTGCTTTGCCAAGATGCGGTCGAGCCGCTGATAGTTCTCTTCCAGCGCGTTGCGGAGCATCTCCAGGAACGCGTCGAGCTCGGAGAGCCCGCCTGAGGCGAGGCGACAGGGCCGCTTCGTTCCCTCAACGCGCTGCACGATCAGCCCCGCGTCCGCCAGCACCTTGATGTGGCGCGAGATCGCGGGTTGCGAGATCGAGAATGGCTCGGCGAGCTCGTTGACCGTGGCTTCGCCTTGCGCAAGCCGCGCCAAGATCGCGCGCCTGGTCGGATCGGACAGGGCGGCCAACGTGGTGTCGAGCGAGCGTTCCGCGTGCATGAGGTATAAATAACTCGATGATTATATAACGTCAACGTGATATTGTGCCACGTGCGCGCCCGCTGGGCCGTTCACGTCGGGCGGGGATGGTAGGGTTCTCTTATGAAGGACACACTCTTCGTCTATCGCCCGGGATTCGCTGACGGCGGTGCGCGGTGGTTCTGCCCGTACTCCGCCCAAGTCATCGGGATGCTCACGTATTTTCCAGAGCTGCGCGAGACGCTCGAGCTCGTGGAGCTCGGGTACGAAAAGCCCCGAAGGCCCCTCGCGGATCTGCTCGGTGAGCAGCATCAGGCGGCGCCCATGCTCGTGCTAGGCAGCGACACGTTCACGGTGCCCGATGTCCAGATCGACGAAGCCAACGGTCGCAAGTACGTGTCGAAGACCCTGGAGATCCTGCGCTACCTGGC
>JBIQKA010000176.1:0-6679 GCA_044507075.1 Myxococcales bacterium | reverse complement strand
CCCCGAGCCTGACCCGGGCGCAGGCGGAGGATGTGCTCCGCTATTGGCTCTCTGCCCTGCGGCTCGAGGAGGCGCTCGGTGCGCGTCCGCAGGCCCGACGTAACCGCAGCGAGCCGTTCCGACCGAGGCTCGATCAGCCCACGCCCGGGCAGGACTACTTCAAGCTGCCGCTCGATCGCGAGCTCGAGCGTGTGCTCGGCGGAAGGGACGAAGACGCGGCGTTGTGCAAGGCGTTCGACGGCGAGCTCACCGCGTTCTTCGAGACCTGGTTGCACGGGCAATATCGGAGAGGGGAAGAGGAGGGCGAGCGCACGCACCTTCTGTGCTTCCCCGTGGTCCACTTGCCGCGCGGAGAGCTCGCGGGCCTCTTGCGCTGCGGTGTTCGGCTGCGCTTCGCTGGGCCGGGCAGGAGGAGCTTTCGCGTCCCTCGTCTGGCTGAGCGCCAGCGCGGGCTGTATCCGGATCCACCCGACGAGGTGCGTGTGTCGGGGCTCGCCCGCGCCGAGGGAGCGTGGCCGTTCTTCATCGACACGCGGCTCTTGCGTCATCCGCTGGGCGTTCCGAGCGAGGGCATCGACGCGCTCTTCGCTGCGTTGCGGGCGGAGGGCGAGGTCGACGCGCTCAAGATGATCGCGCTGGTGAGCGCCACCCTCGAGAGCGCGGCGCGGGGGGCGACCGAGGTTGAGCCCCCGGTTATTGTGGATTCGGAGGCCGACTTGGGAGCGGCCCTGGCGCGCCTGCAGCGCGCGATGCGCAAGTCGCTCGAGCAGACGAGGGCGCAGGCCTACTCTGTGGGCATCGTGCTGGATGGCAACCAGGCCAAGACCACCTGGCACCTGCAGCGCGAGATCGAGGCGCTGTTCGAACAGGGCGGCGACGGGGGACTTGCTCTCAATTCGGCGCTGGGCGCCTATCTCACGGGAAGGGCGCTTCCTGCCGGAGACGCCATGCAGAAGGCCGCGTTCTCGGGCCCTTCCTTGACGCCCAGCCAGCGGCGCGCGGCGCACAGGTTCCACGGTTCTCGGCTGACCGCCGTGCAGGGGCCTCCGGGGACCGGCAAGACCACGCTGATCCTCCACCTGTGCGCCGAAGCTTTGGTGAATCAGGTCGCAAGCGCTGTCGACGGAGGCGCCATGGGCGAGGAGCTGCTCCTGATCGCGAGCAGCAACAACCGCGCGGTCGACAACGTGATCGATCCGCTGTGCGCGGGAGACGGTCTGCCGCTTGCGCTGCGGGTGGGCAGCCGTCAGGTGTGTGAGGAGCAGCTTGCGGCCCAGCTTCGACGCACCCTCGCCTGGTTGAAGCGCGCCGAGGTCGAGACGCTCCACGATCGCAACCAGGCCTTCGCGCACAGCGCGGAGCTCTACAAGGAGGTGCGCGCCGAACTCGAGCAGGTGCTCGCGCCACATACGCGCGCGCGGGCGGTCGAGGCTGAACGCGTAAAGCTCGAGCGGGCACTGGCCGAGCTCCCCCCCGCGCGCGCCGACGTCGAAGCGGGCGGTTCCGCCCGCGAGCAAAATCTGGCGCCGCCGAGCGAGCATGCCCGACCCCTTCTGAACGCGCTCCTGCCGCTCGAGCGCAGGCTCTCGGCGCTGGCCAAGCTGTGCGAGGCCGAGCCGGGACTGATCCAGGTAAACAGGCTCGCGCACCATTTCGGGAAGACCGCGCAACGTGAGCTGCCCGCGTTCGAAGAGGCGCTGGCCACGGCCAAGCTGAGCCTGGAGCTGCCCTTGCCACCGCTGGTGGCGCCGATGGACCTCGCGCTCCTGATGGAGAGCTGGGAGGAGGCCACCGAAATCTGCCTGCATCGCCTCGCCGAGCTCCGCGAGCAGGTGGAGCATGAGCTCTCGGCATACGAGACCGAGAAGGTGCGCGCGCGGCTCGAGGAGCGACGGGCGGCGCTGGGACCTGCACTGAACTTGCCCGAGCCGGAGGTCCCGGAAGACCTCTCGCGGAGGCTCTTTGAGGCCGCGGCCTCGGTGCGCGAGGCCTGGGCCAAGCTCCATGCGCGCGAGCTCTCGGCGGCGCTCGAGTCCACCCTGCGCGTGGTGGAGACCGAGCGCTCTCTGAAACCGCTCTGGCGCAGCGATCCCGGGGCTCTGAGCTGGCTCCGCAAGCTGTTCGGTGTCTGGGGTTCCACGCTGCTCTCCCTGGGCAATTGCTTGCCGCCGACCGCGGGGAGCGTGGCGCGCGTGGTGATCGACGAGGCGGGGCAGTGTCATCCGGCTCACGCCGTGTCGGCCCTTTTGCGCTGTGACTCTGCGCTCATCATTGGCGACGTCCATCAGCTCACGCCCGTGATCGAGCTCAGCGACGACGACGAAGAGCGCCTGCTCGCGTCGTGCCGGCTGCACACGCCTGCCGAGCTGCTTGCGCCCTATCGTGTCCGAAGCACGTCGGGTGTGTCGGCTCAGTCGCTGGCCGATCGGGCGGTGCAAGCGCGTATCGCGTTGGTGGATCACTTCCGCTGTCAGCCCGAGATCATCGCGCTTTCGGACGTGCTGTGCGGGTACGGCCTCGTGGTCCACACCCCGCGCGAAGATCGCGCGCAGCTTGCGCCGCTGCTCTCGCACCCGGTCTTGCTCGACGACGTGCGCGGCGAGCAAGTGCGGCTCTTCGGGAGCCTGTGCAACGAACACGAGCTCGAACGGACGCTCGAGCTCGTGCTGCAGCTGGTCGCGCGGGGCATCTCGGCGGCCGAGATCGCCGTGATCACGCCCTATCGGGGCCAGTTCGAGCGCCTGCGTCGTGCCTTCGTGGAGCGGTGCATTCCGCTCGAATACAGCGCGGAGTTCGCGGGCAGCGAGGGCTCACGCTGGAGCAGCCGGAGCGGCCTCGCGCTCGGGACCGTCCATCGCTTCCAGGGCGGCGAGCGCAGCGTGGTGCTGTTCAGCAGCGTGGCGACCCGGGTGAGCTCGCTCTCCTTTCTGAACGCCCAACCGAACCTGCTCAACGTGGCGATCTCGCGCGCGCGACATCATCTCGTGTGCCTGGGCCATCGCCCCACGCTCGAGCAGGGCGAGCGAACACGCCTGCTGGTGCGCGCGGCTTTGCCGCTGCGCCATGAAGACGCCCAGATAACCCGCTAGCTCTCGGCTTGTTGCTCGTTGCGGGCAATGGCCTTCTTCACGCCAACGCTGTAGAAATACTCCAGGTTGCGCCTTACCTCATCCCGGGCGAGGGCGTCCTTGCTTACGAAGACGATGTTGTACTGACCTTTGTATTCGAAATCGCGGGCAACCGGTACGAGGTCGCGGGCCAGCATGTACTCGATAGTCTTCGGCGCCAGCCACTGGCCTTCCCAGATTTGGCGGTCGGCGGCCTCGATGATCGCGACCTTCGTGCTGCGTAGCAGGCGCGAGCCTCCCTCGAGCACCTGTTGAGTCGCTCCTTCCACGTCCATCCAAATACAGTTCGGTTCGTTCTTGGGAAAGAACGCGTCGAGCACGACTGCTGGAACGGTTACCTCGTCATAGGTCGTTGATGCGTCGTTTCTCTTCAGGATGGAGCTGCGACCAGTTTCGGGTGGAAGCGACTCTCCTGCCACGGTCTTGCGAATGTAAAAGGTCAGATCGCCGGCCTTGTTGCTCAGGGCGTGATGCAGGTATTCGACGTTGCTCGCCGAGTAGTCGTGTTTCTTGCGATACAGCTCGACGTTGTAGGGGTTGGCTTCGAACGCGACGATGCGCGCCTTGGGGACCAGCTCACGCACCTTGAGAGAGGTGGTCGCCGCCTTGGCGCCGGCCTCAATGAAGAGCTTTGGCTTCATGATCCGGGTGAGCCCGAAAAACAGGTCGGCCAGCACGTCCGCAGACGCCTGCCGGCCACCCTCCGACCAGAGATCGTACATCTGTGCCGTAGACAGGAGCTGGAGCTCGTGAAGTCGGACGAGGTCGGCAACGCCAGGTCCTGCGTAGCGGCGCGCGCGGCGGAGCACGCTGGCGGATTTGCGCGCGATAGTTCGGGCTTTTTGCTTGAAATTCAAGACGCTGACCTTTCCGTGGAGGCTTGCCAGGAGCCGGGTTTCGTCGAGTATGTCTGATTTTCCTGCCTGCGCAGAGACGGAGCCGCCGTCGCTATCCGCCGCGCCGCATCGCGCCCGCCGTGGCGCCGGGGTGAGCGCGCGCCGTGGCGATGTCCTCCTGGTCGAGCGTCGGTGGTCATTTCACGCGCCCGGCATCTTCACGCGGACGCCGGGGCGGCGCCATTTGGCGCGGGTCGAAGCGCGTCTTGCTCCTGATGCGCGCGACCCTTTTTGCCTCAGTCATGTCAGCGTCGTCTCGACGCGTTCGTGTGTCGGACGCGGACGAGGTTCGCTTGGGACCGGCATGAGAGCCTGTTTCGCGGACGATCGAGGTTTCCACTGCGGCAGCCATGCGCTGGAACGCAAGTTGCGTCTTTCGAACGCGATGGTCCCCGCCCGGTTCGATCAGCCCGATTCGCATCTGCTCGTTCGCTCGCTGATCGCCACCCCCGAACTCGATGAGCAGGTCTCTTGGTCTTCGGAGGGGGCGCGCTCGCTGCGGATGCGCTTTGTGGAGCTCGGTCAGCAGGCCTGGCTGCGCGACGACGAGACGGCAGATTCCGAGGTGCGTCTCATGGCGCAGCGCTGCTTGTACGCGCTCAATCGCCTACGACTCTACTGGGCGGACGACCCACGCCGCTATGTGAACGAGCACTCCCCGCTGCTCACGGAGCTCCGCGCTTCGCTCGAGGAGCCCTGGGAACGTTGGCTCGAGCGACGTGTCCCACCCGCAGCGCTCGAGGTCGACGACGCGGCGGAGAGCGTGCGGGGCTGGGCCGCACGCGATCGCGTCCCGCGGGCCTCGGCCGAGGGCCAATGGCTCGCCGAGTCGATGCAGCTTCCGGGCTATCGGCGCTTGCTTGAGATCTTTTCACTCAATGGGTTGGTCGAAGCGAGCCAGCTGTGTCGTGCGCTCGGCGGAGCTCCCACACCGGTGCAGGCGATCCTGTCTCGCGTCTTCATCGAGGAGTATGGCGCCGGGCGGCTTGCGAGGAAGCACTCGACCTACTTCGCGCAGATGCTCGAGGCGCAGGGCATGAGCACCGCGCCGGAGGCCTACTTCGAGCAGGTCCCCTGGCAGGTCCTGGGTGCCATCAATCACCTGTTTTTCCTCACCGAGAACAAGCGGCAGTACATCCGCTTCTGCGGGGCCTTCACGTACACCGAGACCTCCACGCCCGCCGGGTTCTGCCACTACGCGCGGGCTGCTGAGCGCCTTGGGCTCTCCAACGGACGCGATGACTACTGGGCGCTGCACGTACGCGAGGACGCGCGTCACGGCGCCTGGATGTTCGAGGGCGTCGCGTTGCCGCTCCTCGCTCAGTTTCCACACCATCAGCGAGATTTGCTGCTGGGATACCTCCAACAACGGGAGGTCGAGAGCCTCGCCGCACGCGCGACCTTTTACGCCTGCCAGGCGGCAGAACGGAGCCCATCATGACCTCGTCTGTCACCAAGATTTCCGCATCGACCTCGGCCGGGGTAGCTTCCGCGCGCCGAACGAGCTCGCTCGAATGGGAGGCGTCGCTCGACGATCCCGACGAGACCGCGGCCTACGGCCGACTCGTGAGGCGCGCCGTGACCCGGCTGCGACCTGTGCGCGTGCTCGATGTCGGCTGCGGCGCGGGCCTCCCCACCATCGAGGCGGCGCTCGCGGGCGCGCCCCGTGTAATCGGGATCGACATCGTTCCTCGCAACGTCCTCTTGGCGCGCATGAACGTGCGGCAGGCGGGCCTCCATGCGCGCATCTCATGCCAGGCCGCATCGTGGGAGGACGTGCTGCGTGGCGACTTCTACCCGGCAAAGGTCGATCTGGTGGTCTCCAATCCGCCCTATCTTCCCAACGGCACGGCGCTCGCCGTGGACGGCGGACCCGACGGAACACGCATGCTCCATTCCATCCTGGACGGCTTGCCGGCCACGACGCGAGGGGTCGCGCTGCTCTTCGGCTCTCTGAGCGATCCTCTCAGCGTGCTCGAGCACATCGCATCGGTCGGCTTCGGGATCGTGGAGCTGCGTGGGCTCTCGGTGCCCTTTGGCGCCTACGCGAGCTCGCCGCGCACGCTTGCGAGCGTCAAGCAGGCCCGCCTCTCACGCAAGGCGTGGTTCTGCGACGACCCGAGCGCGCCGCTCGCGCCGTACTCGTATCTCACGCTCGGCGTCATCGCCCGTCGTCGCGAGCGAACGCGCGAGGGGAGCGAGCACATCGTCGCTCAAGTGCCTGCGCTGCTCGAGCGATATCAGCGGCTTGGGCCTGCGGCCCTGTGGGAGAGGCCCTGCCTGGGCCAGCTGTGAGGCGCGTTGCGGGCTAGCCGCGCCGCATGGTGCCCGGGGTAGGGGCGAGATGAGCGCGCGCCGTGGCGATGCCCTCCCGGTCGAGCGCCGACTCGAGCTGCTCGAGGTGCTCGAAGCCGCGCGTCTCGAGCAGCACCTCCACCTCGGTCATGCCGAGCTCGAGGCCCTCGCCGACCCGCTCGTGCTCGACCTCGAGCACGTTCGCTTGCTTGTCCGCGACGATGCCGAGCAACCGCGAGAGCGAGCCCGGGACGTCGTTGATCGTGCAGCGCAGACGCACCAGCCGGCCGCTGCGCCATAGCCCGCGATCGATCACGCGCGCCATCAGGTTCACGTCGATGTTGCCGCCGCTGACGATGA
>JBIQKA010000175.1:0-8024 GCA_044507075.1 Myxococcales bacterium | reverse complement strand
AGCCCTACATGGCGCGCAGTTGGTGTTGGCTGGTGGCCGCGGTCTGTCTGGCGACGACGACGGTCACTCAGGCCCAGAACAAAGACGACTTCTCGCTCGACGATCCCGACTCGTCGTCCGCCGCTTCCGCCCCAGGCAAGAAGGTCCCTGCCCCCGAGGAGGTGATGCCCGCGGAGGAGGAGAGCGGCCTCTTGAGCGATGAACAGGCTCTCCAGGAGGAGCGCGCTCCCGAGGAGAAGTTCCGCCAGTCCACCGACCCCTACGAGGACCCCAAGCAGCGCTACTTCTTCGTCGGCGCGTCGTGGCGCTTCTTCCGGATGTCCGACTATTTCCTGAACTCGTTCCTCGACGCGGCGCCCTCGGTGACCGCGCCGGGCAGCTTCTTCGGGGAGTTCGCCTACCGCAAAAACGGCTTCCAGGTCGCCGCCAACTTGGGCTGGAGCAAGTGGAACTTCAACGGTCCCTTCCGCATCGCGGGCGACCCAGACACCGACACCGAGTGGGTGCAGACCAACTGGAACCTCTTGGTCCTGACCTCCACGATCACCTGGTCCACGAGCTTCACCGATTGGGTCTCGCTCGAGTACGGCCTGGAAGCGGGCTTGGCCTTCATCTTCGGCGACATGGTGCGCTCGGAGGCCTACCCCAAAGACACCGGCGGCTACGCGCGCTGCGACTCCTTCGCCAATCCGGGGGAGCCCCACGCGGATTACTGCGCGACGCCCATCAACGGCGCCCTGGTCACCAACGCCGCCAACGAAGACGGCGAGCACTACGGGGTCAAGGCCATGCGCGGCATCGCAAACGGCGGCGTGCCCTACGCGGTGCCGGTGTTGGGCCCGAAGATCGCCGTCCGTTTCAAGCCCATCCGCCAGGTCGTGATCCGCCTCGACGTCCCGCTCCCCACGCTCCCGTTCGGCTGGATGGGCGGCCTCGGCGCCCAGTACGGCTTCTGAACGGGCGCTCCGGGGGGCCGTCCCGAGGCGGAGACGCTTGCCGCAGGGCGACGCCCGTGGGAAAACGGCGGGCATGTCGCGTTCGGTCCGCGTTTTCGTTGCTCTTTCGCTGAGCCTTGGCACTCCCTTGATGGCCTCCGAGGTCACACGCGCGCAGGGGCGCGCTCCCATCGCCCCGGTGGCCCAACCGGTCCAGCATTCTCCCGAGGAGGTGGCGCGCCGCAGCCAGGCCGTGATCAAGGCCGAAGGCAGCGAGATCACCGTCGGTGAGATCGAGGATTTTCTGGCCGCCCAGCCCCCGGCGATGCGCGAGCGCTATCGCTCGCCCGACGAGCTGAAGAAGCTCGTGAACAACATGCTGCGCGTGGAGCTGCTCGCGGCGGAGGCCGTGCGCAAGGGCTACGACAAGAACCCGGCGGTGGTGCGCACGGTGAAGGACAGCTCCGTGCAGGCGCTCTTGCGCAGCGAGATCGACGCGAAGCACTCGCCGCAAACTGTGTCGGCCGAAGAGGTCAAGGCGTACTACGACGAAAACCCTGCCGAGTTCCACCGCCCCGCCATGCGACGCGCCAGCATCATCGTGCTCGCGAGCGAGGAGGAGGCCAAGAAGCTCCTGCCGGAGGCGCAGAAGGCCGACGTGCGCAGGTTCGCCGACCTCGCCAAGCAGAACAGCATCGATCCGCAGACCAAGGCGCGCTCGGGTGACCTCGGCTACTTCGGCAAGGAGTCATCGCCCACATTGCCCAACGACAGCAGCATCCAACCTGCCGTGCGCAGCGCAGCCTTCCAGCTCAAGGCCACCGGCGAAACGGCCACCAAGCCTGTGCCGGTGGAAGGGGGCTTTGCCATCGTGCGGCTCACGGGCGAGCGCCCCGAGCGCAACACCGCCCTCACGGAGGCCGATCTCACCATCCGCACCAAGCTCTGGCGTGAACAACGTCAACGTGCGCTCACGACCCTGGTCGAAGATCTGCGCGCCAAGGACAAGGTGCAGATGTTTGCCGACCGTGCAGAGTGGATCAAATTCGACGACATGGACAAGCGCCCGCCCGGATTCGCGCCAGATCGCCCGGGCCCGGGCGCCGCGGGACACCCTGGAAAGGGCGCCGAAGCCCCCAAGAAGGCGCCTGGAGCGCATCCCTGAGCCAGCCGTTTTTCGAGGAGCGCGCCCTCTTGCGGGAGGTCGTGGTCGCCTATCAGCGGCTCAACGACGCCCTGTTCAAGTCCGCGCTGCGCGCCCCGCAGTTCGCGCTCAGCGACGCCGCCACCTTCCTCGGGCGCTGGTTTCCGGAGACCCGCACCATCGAGCTCTCGCGTAGCTTCGTGCTCAGCCACGATTGGACCGTGGTGCTCGAGGTGCTCAAGCACGAGATGGCGCACCAGTTCGTGCACGAGGTGCTGCGGGAAGACGAGCCGCCGCACGGCCCCGCGTTTCGCGCGACCTGCGCGCGGCTCGGGATCGACGAACGGGCAGGCGGCGTGCCGCGAACAGCGGAGAGCCCGGAACAAAAGCGCTTGCTCGAGCGGGTGCACAAGCTGCTCGCCCTCGCGCAGAGCGACAACCAGCACGAGGCGGAGGCCGCCGCCGCGGCCGCGCAGCGTCTGATGCTGCGACACAACCTGCGGCCCGAGAGCGAAGCGACCGATCCCGCGTCGTACTCCTTTCGTCAGCTAGGGCGGATCACCGGCCGCGTGAGCGAGTGGGAGCGGCGGCTGGGCAACGTGCTCAGTGAGCACTTCTTCGTGGAGATCATCTGGGTCCCGGCCTATCTGCCCACGAAGGGCAAGCGCGGCAGCGTGATGGAGGCCATCGGGAGCCCCGAAAACCTCGAGCTCGCGGCCTACGTCTACGACTTCTTGCGCAACACGGCGGAACGGCTGTGGTTGGCGCACCGGCGCACAAACGGCATCACTCAGCAGCGCGACCGGCAGGTCTTCTACGCGGGCGTCATGAGCGGCTTTGCGCAGCGGCTTTCGCAGGAGGCCAAGCAACACCGTGCGGAGGGCCTGGTGTGGGTGCCGAACGCGCGCCTGCACGAGTACACTCGCAAGCGCCACCCTTACCTGCGAACGATTCATCACCAGGGACACCGGCGGCGCGACGCCTTCGCGCACGGCCAAAAGGCGGGCCGCGACGTCGTGCTGCACCGTGGCATCACCGCGCAGAGCAGCCACGAACGCAAGCTGCTGCGGTAGTCAGCGCACCCGGCACGCCGAGTGCCGTGAGACGCCCGCCCGATCTTGCGCTGCACGCGGCCCCTCGGGAGGGCCGGTAGTCGTAGCCAACCGACCGACAGCCTCGGGGCGGCGCTCGCCGCGCGCAATGCGCGCCGTTAGCGGCCCGAGGCGGAGGCCCCGCGGTCGCGTGATCCGGCGCGTTGTCACGCCAGCACGCCCGTGCTCGACTAACCTGCACAGGAGGAATGCACGCCATGGCCGCCATCCTGATCATCGGTGAGGACCCCGATAGCCTACGACCTGAGGACCATCCGCCGGGCGTGACCGCCGAGAGCGTCCGGAGAGGGCTGGATGATGCCTGTGCGGCGCTGCGGTCGAAGGGGCATGAGGCGGAGATCTTGCTGACCACCAGCGTTGAGCGGATCTCCGACGAGCTGGCCGATGCCGTGCGCGGTCGCCACTTCGACGTGCTGGTGATCGGCGCGGGGCTGCGCGTCCTGCCGCCGATGGCCGCGCATTTCGAGCGCTTGATGAACGCCATTCGCGAGTACGCCCCGGCGGCTCGCCTCGCGTTCAACAGTAGGCCAGAAGACACGGAGCAGGCCGCGGAGCGGCAGCTCACGAAGCTTACCGAGCCAGGCGCCTAGCGCGGCCTCGACTCCTTCCGTACAGGGCGATGGGACGTTCACGGCGGAGCGCCCTACGCGCCGTGCGGAGAGGGAGCCCCCACGTCAATTCTGCTGGAAGCAGTAGAGTCGCCAGGGCACGTTGCACGGGTCGGCGTGACCAGAGGTCCAACCTTCAGCGAGCTGGTTGAGCTCTCCTACCCTGCCACTGACGGGATTATCGCCCGAGGCCCAATTGGAACAGAAGAGGGAGAGAGTTGTGCTGTATGGGGTGCCGTCGACCTTGGTGTTGGTCCACGCCTCCATGCCATTGGTAAGAAGATCCCCCTTCTCATTGACTTCGAGCCGAACTCTTGGGCCGTCACTCGTGAGCGATGCCCAGTCCTCCGCGAAGAGCGACCCATCGATGCGCACGTAGGGGCCGGGCGACTGCACGAAGCGGGTGGAAGGCGAGTCCGTCGCGTCCGACAGCCAGGCCTTGTAGTTGCCTGGGAGCGAAGCCGCCTCGGCGAGGCGCTGGCAAATGCTGTCTGCACCAGAGAGTCCGCCGAGGGCGCCCGTGTGCATCTCGCTGGTCGCGAAGACGCGGCACGGCCCCCCCTCGCCACACCCCTTGCAGGTGACGGTGACCTCGACATCTTCGTTCCCGATCGTTCCGCTCGCGTGGTCTCCGACCTCGCAAGGCTTGTGCTCGGAACTTGCCGCGACCGTCACGGTGTAGGTCTGCCCACTCGCCACGCCCGACACGAACGCGTACACACCATTTTCGTCGAGGACCAGGGCCTCGCTGTTGTCGGACGGTGCGGGGGTGGCCTCGGTCGCAGTGCGACGGTTCTGCACGGCGACCCAAGCGTCCTCCAGGAGCCCCGAAAGCTTGACCCGTACGGTGTGGAGCACCGCTTCACAGTGGATCTCGATCCCCGTGACATCTCCGCCCGACACCACGCCGCTCCCCTCGCTGACCTCGCAGCGCTGCTCCACCGCGCTCCCGCTCGTGTTGCCCGCGGGCTCCTCGACAACAGGGACGATCGTCACATCGAAAGGGGCGCCGCTCGCCACCGGCGTCGGAAAGCGGAAAGTCAGGGAGGAGGCCTCGGTCCCCTCGATCTCCAACGCGTCTGCGCCGTTGTTGTGAAGCGTGAGGGTCGCACCTGACTGAAGCCCGTGCACACGGCCGGACACCGAGAACGACTCCGTCGAGCATGTCACGTCGACATTCGACGCCCCCCCAGCTCGCACTGGGCCAGATGCGTTCGCGACGGTGCAGATCTGCTCGACACCCGCGTCGGAGAACTGCGGCTGTGCGGCCACCAAGACCACATACGTAGTGCCCACCGGCAGCGGCGTGGGGAAGCTCCATGCGCCGTTTGCGTCGACCGTGATCGTGTCGACGCCGTTCGTGAGCGCGAGCGTCCCAAGGAGGCCCGAGATCGTGCCGCCGACCGCAAACTGCTCGACTGCCGCGTCTGCGCCGGCATCGGCCGCATCCTGGCTCGCATCGGCCACACTCTGGCTCGCATCGGCGATATCTCCGGCGTCCGCGTTCGATTGGCCGGGATCTTCGTCTGAACATCCAGCTGCGACCAAGGACAGTGGTGCGAGCAGGGCGGCAAGGAGGGATAGCTCTGAGCGGCATGGGTTCAACGACATGACCCGCGATCCTAGTCCAGATCCATTCGGCAAGCATGAAAGCTTGCGGAGACGCGCGCCCAACCCCGAAGGCCTGCGCGCGCCTCGCGCTCGCGAGCTCATGCCGCTGTGAACGCCGGATAGTCGGTGTAGCCCTCCACACCCGGGGTGTAGAAAGTGCTGCGATCAGCCTCGGCCAGCGCGGCCCGCTGCGCGATGCGCTCCACGAAGTCTGGGTTCGCGATGAATGGCCGACCGAACGACACCAGCTCGGCTTGGCCATCGCGCAGCACCTGCTCGGCGCGCTCGCGATCGAAGCCGCCGTTCAGCATGATCGGGCCTGCAAACTCGCGGCGGACGGCCGCGAGCGTGTCAGCGAACCGCGGATGGCGGCTGCCGACCACGTGGATGTACGCGAGCCCGCGCAGCCCGCGCGCGAGCTCCGCGTACGCCGCCACCGCGTCTTCACGCGGCGCCATGTCGTTGAGGGTGTTGTACGGGGAGATGCGGATGCCCACGTGCTTAGGACCGATGGCCTGGGCGACCGCCTGCGCCGTCTCGACCACGAAGCGGTTGCGCTGCGCGTCGCCGCCGCCGTACGCGTCCGTGCGCCGATTCGTGTGTGGGTGCATGAACTGCTCGAGCAGGTAACCGTTGGCGCCGTGCAGCTCGACTCCGTCGAAGCCGGCTTCGATCGCGTTCTGCGCAGCGCGCACGAACTCCTGCCTGGCCTGATCGATGTCCGCTTGGCTCATGGCCTCCGGTGCCGCGAACGGCTGCAGGCCTTGTGCGTCCGTGTACATCTCGCCCGAAGCGCGCACCGCGCTCGGCGCGAGCACGCGCGTCCCCTTGGGCATGTTCGCGGGGTGCGCGATCCGGCCGACGTGCATCAGCTGCGCGAAGATCGCGCCGTCGCGGGCGTGAACGCGCGCGGTGACCGCGCGAAAGCCGCGGGTCTGCTCGGCGGTGAATAGGCCGGGGATGCGCGCGTAACCGAGCCCGTTCGGCGACGGCACGATGCCCTCTGTGATGATCAAGCCCGCCGAGGCGCGCTGCTCGTAGTATAGCGCCATCGCCTCGTTCGGAACGTTGTCGATCGCACGGCTGCGCGTCATCGGCGCCATGACGATGCGATTACGAAGCGCGAGCTTTCCGAGGATGAACGGCGTGAAGAGCGTCATGGTCTCAACCTTTCGTGAAGTTCGGCTTGGAACATGCGGCGGACCCGGACGATGGACAATCACCGTTGTTGAGGACACACTGTCCACCTAGAAGGACAATGATGGATCCCAGCTCGATCCTGGCTTTCCTCGAGGTCGCCCGGCACGGCAGCTTTCGCGGCGCGGCGCGCGCGCTCGGGTTGTCGAAGTCTGCGGTGAGCCAGCGCGTCGCGCAGCTCGAGGAGCAGCTCGGCGCGCGCCTGCTCTCGCGCACGACGCGCAGCGTGAAGCTCACAGACATCGGCGCGAGCTACCATAGCGAGGTCAGCCCCGCGTTCGAGGCGCTGCGCGACGCCGAAGCCCGCGTCCGTCAGCTGCAAGCGCATCCCAGCGGCAAGCTCAGAATCACGGCGCCTGTGGAGCTCGGACACCAGGTGATGGGCGATGTGCTCTCGCGTTATGGGGCTCGTTATCCAGACGTCGAGCTGGAGGTGAACCTCACCGATCGCGTGGTGAGCTTGATCGAGGAGGGCTTCGATTTGGCGATCCGGGTCGGCCCGCTCAGCAACTCGGGTCTGATGACGCGCGCGCTGAGCGATCCGCATGAGCTTGGCGTGTTTGCCAGCCCGAGTTATCTCAAGCGCAGCCCGCCGCTCAAGCACCCGCGCGATCTCGCGGTGCACCGCTGCCTCGCGATGAGCGGCGCGCAGGCGCCGACCTCGTGGCTGTTCATGATCGACGGCAAGCCGCGCAGCGTGAGCGTGACGCCACCCATCATGATCAACAGCTTTCAAGTGCTGTGCGCGCTGGCTGCGGCTGGGCTCGGTGTGGTGCGCATGCCGATGCGGCACGCGCTGCACGAGCTGCAGACCGGCGCGCTCAAACAGCTGCTCAAGAGCTACACGCCGCCTCCGCGTACGACGCTGGCCGTGTTCCCTAGTAACCGCTACATCTCCCCTGCCCTACGCGCCATGGTCGACGTGCTGGTCGAGACCTTCGCCGAAAAGCCGCGGCATCCGTCAGGCGTGGATGAGCACTCGCTGCGCGCTGCGACCGATCAGCGCCTGCGTGGGGGACGACGACGATCTCCCCGTGGTCGCGGTCACCTCGATTGACTCGCGCAAGCAGACCGGATGACCCACCAACTCGCGGTGCGCGAGCCCCTAAAACCGCACGCGAGCCAGCAACGGCAAGAGCAGTGGTTCCGCGCCGGCCCGACGGATCTCTCCGATCATGCGCGGCAGGTCCACGCCGGGTAACAGGTGCGGCGACTCCCCGGGAGGAGTGGTCATCGTGTCCCAAGCGCGCGCACAACACTTGAGAGATGCGGAGGCGGGATACGTAGGGATCGAAGACCAGCGTCTGGCCGCGACCTTCGAGGACGAACCCTGCCGCGCCAAGGTAGGTGAGCGCAATGCCCCGCGTGGCCCGCGGCGGACCGCGCTCGAACCAGTGTGGATCGGGCCGCTCGAGCA
>JBIQKA010000174.1:0-8030 GCA_044507075.1 Myxococcales bacterium | reverse complement strand
TCTTCAGCCAGTTCAACGACCTGTTCAGCGACTTCTTCGGGGGCGGCTTCGGTCAGCAGCAGCGCAGCCGCAGGCGCGACGGCCCGCAGCCCGGCGCCGACCTGCGCACGGTGCTCGGCCTCACGCTCTCCGAGGCGGTGTTCGGCGCCAAGAAGGACGTCGAGCTGGCCCACCCGTCCCCATGCGAGTCCTGCCAGGGCACGGGCGCCAAGGATGGACAGCTCAGCACCTGCGGCACCTGCCAGGGCAAGGGCCAGATCTCCCACGCCCGCGGCCCCTTCCTGCTCAGCACCACCTGCCCCGCCTGCCACGGTCGAGGCGTGACGCCGAAGGAGAGCTGCCCGAGCTGCCGCGGCGCAGGTGAGCGCCAGGTGGAGCGCCGGGTCAAGGTCACCATCCCCGCGGGGATCGATCACGGCCAAACCCTGCGGGTGCCCAATCAGGGCCAGGCGGGCCGGCGCGGCGGCCCAGCGGGACACCTGTATGTCACGGTCGACGTCGCCCAGGACGAGCGCTTCGAGCGGCAGGGAAACGATCTGTTGCACGAGCTGCACGTGCCCTTCCCCGTGGCCGCCCTGGGCGGCGAGATCCGGATCCCCACGCTCGACGGCGAGTCCACCAAGGCCAAGATCCCGGCCGGCACGCAGCCGGGCCAGACCGTGATCGTGGAGGGCTTCGGCGTACCGCGGCTCGACGGTCGAGGTCGAGGCAAGCTGGTGGCCATCATCCAGATCGCGGTGCCCCACAAGCTGTCCGGCAAGGCCAAGAGCCTGCTCAAGGAGCTGCGGGAAGAGCTCGAAGGCTGAGCGGACGCTCAAGACCCGCAGGTTTTTGAGCCTGCGTCAGAGCGCGGGCATCTCCTCGGGCAAGAGCAGCATCTGGCCGGTGTCGAGCCAGTGGTACACGCCGTAGGTCTGGATCACGCGCCGCGTATAGTTGCGCGTCTCGTCGTAGGGGATGTTCTCGATCCACACGTCGAGCGGCTCGTGCTTGCGCTCGGCGAGCCAGCGCGCCGTGGCCGCAGGGCCCGCGTTGTAGGCGGCAGGCACCAGGGCAAACTGCCCGCGGACGCTGTTCGCGAGGTTGGCGATGAAGTGCGCGCCGAGCGCGACGTTCACCTCCGGGCGCATCAACGAAGCGGTGTCGTAGGGGAGCTGGAGTTTCTTCGCGATCGCCTTGGCGGTCGGGACCAGGACCTGAATCAATCCGTAGGCGTGGGCGCGGCTGACCGCACGCGGGAAAAAGCCGCTCTCCTCGCGCGCCACCGCGCGCAGATAGGAGGCAGGGATCTGCTCCTTCTTGGCGGCCTGCTCGATGAGCGGCGCGAACGCGCGTGGATACACGAGCTCGTAGAACGCGAGATCGCGCGCGCTCGGCCGACGCTGCAAGAGCTGGCCCATCTTGCGCCGCGCGAGGTCGAGGGAGATGTGCGGCGTCCCCGCCCGATCGAGCAGCGCAGATGCCAAGAGGGTGTGCTCGAGGGGAGCCTGTTCGGAGGTGAGACCGCTCGCGCGCAGCTCGGTCAACCCCAGGTTGAGCTCTCCCACCGTGAGCAAAGCGAGCGCACGCTCGAAGCCGGGCAGCGCGAGCACGCTGCTGTGGCTGAACTGGAGCTTCGGCGCCTCCTTGCGCGGCAAGGCGCGCGCGACCTTGCGCGCGCGCGCAGGGTCGAGCGCCGAGAGGCGCGCGAAGGCCTGCTGACCGTAGTACGAGAGCGGCGTGCGCGAGCACACCTCGGCGAACGCACGCACGGCCTCCTTCTTGCGCCCAGCCTCCGCGAGGAAGCGCGCGTACCAATAGCCGGCCTGCCCCTGCACGTCTTCGGCGGATTCATCGCTGCGGTCGTCCGCGAGCGCGGCCAGCGCGCGCGGGAGGTCGCCCTGCAAAAAAGCCTGAAATGCCAGCGTAAAGCGCGCCCGCGGCTGCATGTCACCCGCGGGGTAGCGTTGGGGCAGCGTGCTCAGGCGCGAAAACACGCCCTCGACGTCGCCCATGTCGCGCGCGACCTTGGCGGCCCGAAACAGCGCGTCATCCGCCAGGCGATGCTCGGGCGCTTCACGCTCCAGCGCTTCGTACTGCGCGATCGCGAGATCATTTTGGCCCAGCGCGGAGAACGCGCGGCCGGCGTGATAGCGGGCCCAGGCGCGGCGATCTGCGTCTTGATCGCACTCCTCCGCCACCCGCGCCATCACCGCCACGCCCTCGGTGCGCGCGCGGCTGTCGAGCATCGCCTTGGCGCGGCCGTAGCGCGCGCGGCAGGCGAGCGCGTGATCGTCCGACGCGAGCTTCTCGAGCTGCGCGTAGGCCTCACGCGCGTCGTCGTAGCGAAGCCCCGCCAACATGGCGTCGGCCCGCAGCAGCTTGTCCTCGAGCGAAGGCTCCTTGAGCGCGCTGCGCAAGGGCTCGGAGAGCGACTTGAGCAGCTCGAGGGCGCGTTGCTCCGAGCGCACCCCCACCTTGCTGCGCGGCACGCGGTACGCCACCCGACGATAGAGCGCGAGCGCTCGCGCGCGGTCCCCTTCGTCTCCCTCGGCCAGCAGATCGGCCAGGGGCACCACCACCTGGAGCGCCAGGCTCTCGTCCGGCAGCTCGCTCACGAACTGCTCGAACATGGCGATGGCCTCTTCCCGGCGCCCGAGCTTGGCGAGCACCCGCGCCCGCAGACGCTGGGCCGAGGTCTTGCCAGGAAAGGCTTGGGTCTCTGCTTCGGGGCTCAGCAAGGAGTCGAGCAAGGCCAGCGCGCGCCCCGGATCCGCGGCCTCGAGCCACTCGGCGGCCGACAGGCGCGCCCAGTAGGCGAGGGGATGCCCGCTGGTCGCCAGCGGCACGAGCAAGTCGGCCGCCTCGGCCGTGGCCCCGAGCTCGCGCGTGAGCTGGGCCGCGAGCCAACGCAGCGACGGCTCCTCGCGGGCGCCGGCGTCGGTCAAAGCCGCGATGGCCTGGCTGCGCGCAGATTCGAGGTCCCCCGCCCGCCGCGCCCGGAGCACGCGCTCGAGCGCGGAGCCTGAAAGCGGCTTGATCACGTCCGGATCGAAGCTCGGCGCGGCCACCGAGACCTCCGCGCTCAGCGCGTCCGCGTGCGCCGGAACCGCGCCCTGGGGCGCAAAGCTCGTGAGCCCCCACACCGCGGGGACGCTCAGCGCCAATACCCCGCCGAGCTTGCAAAGCCTTCGGAGCAGCCTGGGGCGACCGCGAGCAAGACGAGATGCGCGCCTCTGCGCGCGTGCGAGACGACGAAGCACTGACCTACCCTAAAGATCCTCGGCCGGCACATCAATAATTCGCAGACTCGCCGCCGCACAACGCGTGTGTGGCCCCATTGCGCGCGAGGACTACGGGCGTCCCCGGCTGCGGTAGACGTCGTCCGCCTCGTCTTCAGCACGTTGTTCCGCGCGCCGCTCGGCGGCAAGCCGCTCACCTTCGAGCACCTGGGCGACCGCCCTCCGCGCCACCAGGTGTTGCCGCACATTGCCCTCCGCGTCGCGCAGGCGCTGCTCGGCCACGGCCACCAGGCGCTCGGCCTTGCCCTCCTGCATGAGGGTCGCCTCCAAGTCCTTGGCGGCCGCGAGCAACGAGAGCTCGAGCCAGCGCAGGTCCGAGAGCTGGGAGGCCTCCGCGAACTGCGTGCGCAGCTTGGCCAGCGCCTCCTCTGCCGTCCTTCGCTTGTGGGCGGCCGCATCGCGCGCGGCGCGGCGCTCGAGCAGCTCGCGCTCGTGATTGGCGAGCTCGCGCTGGGCCTCGAGCAAGCTCTGCGCGCGTAGCGACTCGAGCGTGCGGAGGGCTTGGCTCATAGCAGCAGGCTGTTCTCTTCCGTGGGCGCCGAGCTGAAGACGCCACCCACCGCATCGGCGGCGTCCTCGTCGAGTGCCTTGCCCCAATTGCCGGTCACCTCCGACGGCCCGAGGTCGTCCACCAGCCCGTCCCCATTGCGCTCGTGGGCGCTGACCTTGCCCGCCAGGCTGATCGTGGCGTGCGCCGCGTTGAGCACGGGATACGCCGCGTGTGCTTCCTCGACCACATTGCCGATGATCTTCTTGCACGCGCTGGCCGCACACGCCGCATCACACAGCGGCGCCGAGCCGTCGCTCACCGAAGCGTCCTGCGCGAGCCAGGTGGCCAGCGCATCGCACCCGGCCGCTCCGCTGAAGCGACTCACGTACCAATCTGCGGCCTCCTTGCCGAGCGCGTCGAGCAGCGAGCGCCCGTACGTGCCAAGCCCGAAGTTGATGCTCAGGGTGGCCACGTCGACCAGCGCGCGATCCTTGTCATAGGTCGCGAGGATGCTCGCGGACAGCGCCATGCTGCTCGAGGCGTTCATCAAATCGAAGGCCAGCTTCCCGTCCTCCGAACGCGCCACCAGCGAGTCCACGTCGAACGTCATCTGCACGCCCACCGCGCCCACGCCGTAACGCCCGTGCACCCAGAGGTTTGCGCCAAAGCTGGTCAGCAGGTCGGAGAGCGCGTCGGCGGTGGCGAGATAGCCCGCCTTGTTCGCCGTGAGCAGGCTGGCGAGCGAAGTGACGTCCCCGGATGACAACACCTGCGTAGCCGCGTCGCTCTCTCCCAGCCCCACCAGCACGTCGTGCACGGCGGCGAGATAGGCCTCGGCCTCGGGGTGGAGCGCGTCTTCCGGCAAGAGGGCCTCCGTCTGCGCGCGCGTGACGCTCGCGAGCCGGGCCATGGAGTCTTCCACCTCGAGCGCGAGCCGGATCGGGAAGCTCGTGCCGACCAGGTTCATCTCCTTGTCCTGGATGGGCACCACCAGCGACGGATCGGGCTCGTCCGCCCGCAGGGTGACCTCCTGACAACCCGAAGCCAGCTCGGCGTTGGTTGCGTCGCGTCCCCAAGCCACGACGGCGTACGTCTGTTGGGGCGAGAGCGAGAACAGGATCTCCTCTATTGGTGACTCGACCGTGCGCACCTCGGCTCCGTTCTTGTCGAGGGAGGTCACTTGTGCGCATTTGAGGTTCGGGATAGCGGCGGCCGAGCGCGAGGCGAGGACACGCAAGCCGTCGTACTTCACGTGCACCGAGAGCTGCGGCAAGGAGGACTCGCTGACCTCGATGTCGAAGTAGATCGGAGGATGTGCGCCCATGCGCGCCCGCACCTGAAAGCGCCCGGACGTGCTGCCGACCCTGAGCCGGGTGCTCGCGCGCCCTTCGGGGTCCGTGGTGTCCACGGCGGGCGTGAGCGATCCACTCGGCGGCGCCTTGATTATTCCGGCGTCGCCCCCGGGGGCGTCGGGGCTATCGCCGTCGTCCTCGTCGGGGGTCTCGAGCGCCAGCACCGCGAACTCGACGACGTTGTTGGCCCGGTACGCGCCCCCCACGTACTGCACGATCAGCTCTTGCTCGGAGCCGGGGGCCAGAACGAGCTGGGTCGGGCTCACGGGCAGAAAGTCCCCGCTCAGCTCCTCCTGGCCCCTCCCGCCGCCACTCGTGAGGCCCGGCGCGGGGGAGCAGGCGCACGCGAATCCAGCCGCGGCGGCCCACAGGAAACAAAGGTGGTGACGGGAAAGCATCATCGGAGAACGGCGGAAGAAGTTCGGAAGCGTACTCGCAAGGGGTCGAGGACCGGTAATCTGCGGCAAGGGTGGCGCTCTCAACGGCAGGGGCGCCCATCACAGAACGCTTGTCTTGCCCCAAACAGCCCTCACCCCGGCGCTCATTCCGGGCGCGAAGAATGAAATGAATGCGATAACTTCTGACGTGTGGTAGGCCACCGGGCACTGCCATGTACGCACTTTCGGTAGGATTTCGCTACCTGCGCTCCAAGAAGCGCAAGACCATCTCGGTCATCACCATCATCGCGGTGACCGGAGTGGCCCTGGGGGTGGGTGCGCTGTTGGCGGTGATGGCCATCACGGGCGGCTTCCAGGACGCCTTCCGCAACAAGATCCTGGGCGTGAACGCGCACGTCCTGATCCTCAAATACGGGCTCGATTTCAGCGAGCACCGCGAGGTCGTCGAGCACGCGGAGAAGCTGCCCGAGGTCGAAGGGGCGGCCCCGTTCGTGATCCACGAGATGATGCTGGCCAAGGGCGACCGGCTCTCCGGGGTGATCGTGAAGGGTATCGCGCCCGAGCGCATCGACAAGGTCCTCGACCTCCCCGCCCAGATGGTGCGCGGAGAGCTCGACGGTCTGCGCCTGCCCGGGCGAACCCCCCCGGCCCCCAAGCTGCCCGCCAGCTCGCCCCCGATGATCGGCGAAGAGGACCTCGACGCCTACCTGCGCAACCTGGGTCAGGACGGGCCCACGGTCGAACCGCCCGCGCCCCCGGCGCCTGCTCCTGCGCCCATCCCCACCCGCGCCCCCGAGCCCGCGCCGGCGAAGGCCAAGCCTGCCCCCCGCGTGCCCACGCCAGAGGAGATGGAGGCCGCCCTCGCGAGCGAAGACGACGTGGCCTTGCCCGATGATGACGTGGAAGCCGCGCTGTTCGCGAAAGAGGAGCCCGTCGTGCCGGCCGATGCCACCCTGCCCGGCGTCATCGTGGGGGTCACGCTGGCTGAGAACCTCGGGCTCGAACTCGGCGATCCGGTGCGCATCATCTCGCCCCTCGCCGGCCTCGACACCTCCATGTGGCAGTCCGACGGCAACAGCCCGCGCGCGCTCGACTTCCGCGTGGTGGGCGTGTTTCAGGCGGGCTTTCAGGAGTACGACACCCGCATGGTCTACGTGGACCTCTACGAAGCCCAGCGCTTCTTCGACCACGGCGACAGCGTGACCGGCGTGGAGCTGCGCCTCAACGACATCGACAGCGCGCCCGCGGTGGCGCGCCAGCTCGAGGCCGACCTCGGCGGCGGCCCGTACCACACGATGGATTGGCAGGAGCTCAACCATAACCTGTTCACCGCGCTCAAGATGCAGAAGGTGATGCTCAGCCTGGTGATCGCCACCATCATCTTCGTGGCCGCCTTCAACGTGATCGCCACGCTGATCATGATCGTGCTCGAGAAAAAGCGCGAGATCGCCATCCTGAAGGCGATGGGCGCCAAGGACACCGGCATCCTGAGCATCTTCCTGGTGCAAGGCGTGCTCATCGGCTTGGTCGGCACCGCCGTGGGTTTGGTGATCGGCGGCGTCGTCACCGGCTACTTGAGCATCTACACCTTCCCGCTCGATCCCAAGGTATACCTGATCGATCACCTGCCCGTGCGCGTGAGCCCGATCGAGTTCGTGTACACGATCGGCATCGCGCTCTTCATCTGCACCCTGGCCACCTTGGTCCCTTCCTACTGGGCCGCCCGGCTATTGCCCGCCGACGGCGTGCGCTACGAGTGAGCTGATGCCCACCGCGCTCACCACGCTCGCGACCGCGCAGCTGCTCTTGAGGCCCTGGCGCGACAGCGACCGGGAGCCTTTCGCGCAGCTCAACGCGGATCCCGAAGTGATGCGCTTTTTCCCGAGCACGCTCACCCGCGCCGAGTCCGACGCGCTGGTCGCTCGACTCGAGGCCCACCAGCGCGCCCATGGCTTCACCTTCTGGGCCGTCGAGGAGCGCGCGAGCGCCGTGTTCGTGGGCTTCGTGGGCCTCGCGCGCACGCCCTTCGAGGCCCACTTCACGCCCTGCGTGGAGATCGGATGGCGCCTCAAGAAGGAGGCATGGGGCAAGGGCTACGCCTCCGAGGCCGCCCGCGAGAGCCTGCGCCACGCCTTCGAGCACCTCGGCCTCGACGAAGTCGTCTCCTTCACCGCCGCCATCAACCTCCCCTCCCGCAAGGTCATGGAGCGCATCGGCATGCACCACGACCCCGGCGAGGACTTCGACCACCCCCATGTCGCGGCCGGACACCCCCTCGAACGCCACGTGCTCTACCGGCTTTCCAAACAGGCCTGGAAAAGACCCCGCCCGTGAGCCCCTACCCCCTCGACTTCGCGAAGAAAAAGCCCCCCAAGCGATAGTCGTAGAACCCGCCTTGACAGCCGCCCCGAGGCGACTAACTTACGGCCCACTTCTGCGGGACTAACTCAGTGGTAGAGTGCAACCTTGCCAAGGTTGAAGTCGAGGGTTCGAATCCCTTGTCCCGCTC
>JBIQKA010000173.1:0-8056 GCA_044507075.1 Myxococcales bacterium | reverse complement strand
CCAAGCTCGTGGGCCTGGCGAGCTACCAGACGTTCTCGAACTGGCAGAAGAAGTACGGAGTAAAGGCGGCACGCGGGCGCTGAGCACGTCAGGCCGCGAGGGGGAACGACGCCTGCGTCTCGGCGATCGCGACCTGCGCGCTGGGCGCCGCCGCGATCTCCGGGGTACCGAGCGCGTGCGTGGCATGAAACCTCGCCAAGTTGGCGAGGATCGTCGGATCGGCGGGGTTTTCGGACAGGGCGGCGTCGAACAGCACCTTGACCCTATCGGCGGACGCACCGAGATTCGCGGCTGCAATGGCGGACCATTCGAGCAACCGCGCGCGGAAGGGTCCTGAGCGAGCGTGTCTCAGGCCACCGTGTGCGTATGTCGCTAGCTCGCGCCAGCGCCCATGCGAAGCGGCTTCGTACGCAAGATACAGGAACGGCCATATAAGCACCGTCCCCGCCTTTACCGCGTCCTCGAAGTCCTGGAGCGCGTCGTCTCTCATCCCGAGCTCTGCCTTGAGCAACCCGCGACTGACCAACGCCGCGTCTACCGTGCTTGCAGCGACGGCCCGATCCATGGCTCGCAATGCGTCCTCGGCCCTTCCCAGGCGCGCTAGAGCTCTTCCCGCGTTCACGAAACCAAGGGATACCAGGGTGGGCAACACCGCCGGATCTTGCGTGGCCAGCTCGACCATCTGGACCAAGCGCTCAAGGGCTCTCTTCGCTTTGTCGCCTGCGAGCTTCACGGCATTTTGGTAGAGCAGCGGCGAGACGTGTAGCTGCAAGAGGGCGGGGCCTTTCACCTCAGCAGCGTGGGCCCTGCGCGCGAGTTCTTCTTCTTCGCCCGCGGCTTGCAGCGCACTGAGCGCCTGAACCGCATGGAACGGGTTTGCGCTCTACCTCACCCATCTCGCCGAGCTCGGCCGGCGACCAAGCACCATTCGGCGCGCGCGCATCGCCGTCGGCCTGGCCCACGGCCACGAGGGCCTGCCGCGGCCCGACCACCATGCCCGCATCCGCGCGCTCGAGCGCGGCATCGGTCAGCGTCGTAGGCGCCGCGGGTCGCGCCTCGAAGCCGGCACGCGCGCACCACGCTTCGAAGGCGCGCCAATCGTGTCGGTACGCCTTGCGGGTGCGTTCGGCGTGGGCAGCCTGCACGTAGTGCTCGGCCCGCGCCGCGAGGTCGTCCGGGGCGTGCGGGAGCGTGCTGGGGTGCGGGCCCCAGGACGAGCGGGCAACGGACTCGCGGGACGGCGGCGCGGGCGGGGCTTCGGCGGCCTGCCAGAGCGAGAGCTGCATGCAGACACCCTCGCACTGCGGTCAAGTTTCACGCGGACAATTGGCGAATGTAAACGAAGAGTTAGCCCGGTGTGATCAGAGCGCTGGCGGATAATTGATCAGAGTGGGACAGAGCCGTAAAGGAGCTGTGTCGCGGTGAAGCCCCGTCCCCGGCCGGGCGGTTTGCGTAAACGTTACGCATGATGTAATGTTTGTGCATGATGGTGTCGGGCAGAGCCGAGCGCTTCGACGCTCTCTACCGAACGGCCGAGGCGCAGTCGGGGTACTTCACCGCGGAGCAAGCCGCGGAGGCTGGCTACTCGCAGCGAATGCTGACTCACCACACGCAGCGCCGGCTCATCGAGCGCCGCGGTCGAGGCATCTACCGGCTGGTGCACTTTCCCCAGGTGAGCGATGCGGAGGACCTCGTCGTCAGCTGGCTGTGGTCAGAGCAACAGGGCGTCTTCAGCCACACGACCGCGCTGCAGCTTCACCAGCTCTCGGATGCGATGCCGGAGCGAGCGACCATGACGCTGCCGTCGAGCTGGGCGAAGCGCCGCCTGCGCGTGCCGCCGCGGCTGCGCCTGCGTTTCGGCGAGGTCCCAGAGCCTGAGCGAGAGTTCGTGCGCGGCGTCCCCGTGACGTCACCGGCTCGCACGCTGAACGACTGCGCGCAGGCGAGCGTTGAGCCGCACCTCGTTGGCCAGGCTCTCCGTGAGGGACTGGAGCGCGGGCTGTTCCGCGAGTCGGAAGTTGCGCCTGCTGCCGCGTATGTGCGAGAGCAGGGCGGGTGACCGAGCCGCGCTACAAGACGGAAGAGGACTTTCGGCGCGCGCTCGAGGCGCGGCTGTACGCGATCGGTGATCGCGACGCGCGCGGCCTCATCCGTGAGCGCCAGGTGCTCGTGTTCGAGCGCTTCTTGGCGCGTGCTGCCGAAGCGGATGAGCAGATCGTAATCAAGGGGGGGATGGCGCTCGAGCTGCGCACGACGCGAGCGCGCAGCACGCGTGACATCGACCTACGCGTGATGGGCAGCGCGGAGCGCTTCGAGCGCACGCTGCAAGAGCTCGCTCGAACCGATCTCGGCGACTATCTGCGCTTTCGGGTTCAACCGCATGGTCGTCCAGACATCGAGGCGATCGGCATGAAGTACCCCGGCAAGCGGTATCGCGTTCAGGCGGTGCTCGCGGGTAAGCCGTACGGCGACCCCTTCGGCGTCGATGCCGCGTTTGGCGAGCCGATCCTCGGAGCGCCCGAGCGCCTCAAGGGTCGCTCGGACCTGTCCTTCATCGGGCTCGCAGCGCCCGAACTCGCTGTGTACCCGCGCGCGACGCACGTTGCGGAGAAGCTGCACGCCTACACGGTACCGCGGCCTACGCCGAACTCTCGCGTGCGCGACCTGCCGGACTTGGCGATCCTCGCGAGCGTGGGGCCCATGGAAATCGAACCGCTGTGCGACGCTCTCAAGCAGACGTTTGCGCATCGGGGTACCCACCCGGTGCCGGTCGAACTGGCGGAAGCGCCGGAGCGTTGGCGAACGCCGTACCAGGAGCTTGCCGAGGCCAATCGTTTGCAGTGGACCAGCCTCGATGACGTCCACCAGGCGGTGAAAACCTTCCTGACACCAGCGCTTGCCGGTGAGCACGGCCGATGGGATCCGACGAGTTGGGCGTGGGATGTACGGAAGCGGGACCGCGACGCGGCAGAGTGGGTGTTCGAGCGAGCAGAGCTCAGAGGTCGCGTGTACGTGGCGCAGCTTCGCGGGCCCGATGGCAGCCGAAGAGACCTCGAGGGCTATCGGCCGGGCAACGATGGTGTCCGTGCTGGCGACGTGGTGCGGCTCGGTGATGGAGGAGCTCTCGTGATGGTCCGTCGCGGTCAGGACCGCGACAGAGGTCGTTGACGGCTCGGGGGCCCCCTCCCCCCCTGGCCGACCTGACCTCCGCGATCCCGCGGAGCGCTCCACCAAGCGTAAATTGTTCGAGGCCTACCCCTCAACGTCAGAGAGGCGCGCGGAGGGTCTGCGCTTCTTCGAGATGGGCCGCCGAGATGCTGCGTGAGCTCGCGAGATTGGCGATGGTCCGCGCAACGCGCAGGGTTGCGTCATCCAGTCGCGTTTCGTCGGGCGAGATCTGGCCAACCGCTTCGAGGCCCAAGGCGCGCGCTTTGGCAACGCGCTCTCGAACGGACGCGGAGGATGCGGGGGCCTGACCGCGTGAGGGCTGATGGGCGAGTCGCACGTGCAATACCGAAGGCCTCGCCGAGCGCCTCCTTATAGCAAGGGATGAATCGCGTGCCCGCGGCGCCGAGCGAAGCCGCTAGACGCGCTCTTGAGTGAAGGCTATCGACTAAAGGCGATGCAAGGAGGCTTGCGGCGGCAGGCGAGGACTTCCGCGTATACGGACGCGCGTGCCTACTTTTTCAGGGCGCAACGATCCGCGCGAGGCTTTCTTTGGGCCGCACCGAGAGACGAAATGGAGCGGAGAAGCTCAAAACGACATGCAGTAGGAAGCAACGTAGTTCACAAGCTGGCCGCCCTCGACGCCGGTCTCGCCGGTCCGCAGGGTTTCGCATACCAGCCGGGCAAGTCGGTCTTACGCGGCGACCTCAAGGTAGCGTCTCCAATTGTCCGAATGCATTCGGAAGACCGGCCGAATGAGCCTGGCGCCGGGGGCATCGTACGACTTGGGAAGCGCCGGCGGGGCGGTGTGATATGAGCGCTAGCATGCGCCTCGCCACCATCCTCATCGTGTCCGCATTGTGCGGCTGTGGCGCGGACGAGCAGCGAGGGGCGCGAGATGCTGCACCGCCGCTGGGCCTTAGCGATGGCGCCCTGGCGTCCCCGCCGGCAACAAGCGAGAGCCGTCCCGTGGACGCGGGCACCCCGAGGGTTCCCGAAACTGAGACCGCTGTTTCTCTCGATGTGCCGCTTCGGCCCGCGCGGCCCCCTGTGGAAGGCCCGCGCACGACTCGCTCAGGCACCCCAAACTCCGCCCAAGCGCCCGATCCCGCGACGTTCGATCGCGCGTGCACCAAAGACGCAGACTGTGTGGAGGTCGGCACGACCCCAGCGTGCGCCGATCGTTGTCAGTGTGGGACGGCACAACTGAACCGTAAGGGCGCAGAAGTATACAACGCGGCGCGCGCTCGCTACCTGGCGTCAGTCAAGTGCCCGCCAGTTCAGGAACTCTCGGATTCTGTTCCCGAACAACGACTTCATGCGTCTGCGCAGCTACTACGTGGACGAGCGCGAACAGTATCTCTCCAATAGCCTGCATCCAGAGCTCTACGGCGACCGCACCTCACCCCTGGCGCTCTCCATCGGCGCTGGCTACCGGTTTCACGAGACCTTTTCGCTCGGGTTTGGAAGCAGCTTCGCCATCCGCGCATCGGCCACCACACCCGTCTTCGTGGCGGACGCGGCGCGGTTACAGGATCTCGTGCTCAACGTGGATGCCAGAGCGAAGCTGGGCTTTGCCCCCCACGGAGGATTCGCCTGGAATCCCCTTCCACGCTGGCGGATCACCGGCACGCTGCACGCGCCGCAGAGGCAGGAGATGACCGCGCACATCGACTTCCTGCTCGCGAGCGGTCTGGAGCAGACCTCGACCGTGCGCTTCGTGTTCGATTGGATGCCCTGGCAGGCGGCGGCCGGCACCAACATCGATATCCTGCAGCAGGCGGAACGAACGCTGACGCTCTCGGCGTCGGCCGTGTACGGCCGCTGGTCGACCTACGTGGACAGGCATGGTGAGCGGCCCGCGCCGGGGCTCGGCTGGAACGACACCATTACAGGGGCACTCGGGCTGCGCGGTACGTTCAGAGACCTCAGGCTCGGGCTCGATCTCCAGTACAAGCCGACGCCCGTTCCGCTGCAGTTCGGGCGCTCGAACTATGTGGACAACGACCGTGTCGGCGCGAGCGTGAGCGCCGACTACGCCTTCCACGTGCTCGACACGACCTTACGCTTGGGCCTCTCTCTTCAGGGATACGGGTTCTTGCGGCGCGCTATTCGCAAGCTGACCCCGTCCACGTTTCCCGATGGCCTCAATCGCACGCCCTCGCTGGTCAAGGATGAGGTTCCCGACGATGGGCAGCTCGGTGGCGAGCCGATCCCGGGCGCCCAGGGCTTGCCGTGATCTTGTCAGGCTGCGATCCCGTGCGCGACGAGGGCTGCACGGCGGGCGTGACGCAGTGCGTGATCGACCCCGAGTCGAGCACCCCGGTCGGACGCTGCGTCTTCACCGGACTTCCCGCCACACCATGCAGCGAGTCAACGCTCACGACGACGTGCGCCCCACAGCACGCCTGCGTCGCGGGTGCGTGTCGCAAGTACTGCAGCTGCGACGCCGATTGTGAGGATGGAGACACCTGCAGCGAGCCCCTCGACGGCTTTGAAACGAGCGGGCTGCGCGTGTGCAGCGGGGCCTAGGCGAGAGCTCGGCGAACGACGAATCGAAGTGCTGGCCCATCCGGCGCCAGAACACGGGACGGGAGGACGAGTGCGATGCAACAGGTAGAGACGACAGAGAGTGCAAAGCGGGCGATTCCAGGACCGCGGGCCTGGCCATTGCTCGGGAATCTGGGCGTGTTCCGTGGGGTCTTGCCCTTCCTCGAGGAGCAATGGGCTCTGCACGGCGACGTCTTCCGTTTTCGTCCCGCGGGTCTGCGCGCCGTCGTCATCGCGAACCCGGACCATCTCCAGCATGTTCTACTCAGCCATCGTCAGAACTACGTCAAAGGGTCGGTCTACGATCATCCGCGGAAGATCCTCGGCGATGGCCTGGTGACCCTGGAAGGGGAAGCTTGGCGAGCTCGACGTACCCTCGCGCAACCGGCATTCCATCGGCAGTCGCTCGAGCGTTTGACGCAGATCATGGTCGAGAGCGGCGCCCGCTACTTCGATGGCCTCACGACACGGCTCGCGGGTGAGGCCGGGGAGCTCGATGTCCATCGCGAGATGGTCCGCATCACCATGGACGTGGTGGTGGCCGCTCTGTTCGGACAGGACACGCTGGTGAGCGGCGCGGTGTCTTATCAGACCATGAGTGAAGCGCTGGAGGTCCTCAGCAACGGGGTGAACGGTGTGCCCGTCCCGAGTTGGCTGCCCACCCCGCACAACATCAAGTTCCGCCGCACGCTGCGCGATCTCAATCGCAATGTCTATGGCATCATCCATGGAGGGCGTGAGCGCGGCACGGATGCGGGCACGTTGCTTTCGATGTTGCTCGACGCCCGGGATGCAGACGACAAGCCCTTGTCGGACCAGGCGGTGCGCGACGAAGTCATGACGCTCTTTTTGGCGGGTCACGAGACCACCGCGCTCACGCTCACCTGGATCTTCGCTCTCTTGGCCGACCATCCCGACGTGCTGCAGCGCATGAACGAAGAGGTGGAGCAGGTGTTGAACGGGCGTGACCCAGGCTTTGCCGACGTGCCCAAGCTCGTGTACGTCCGACAAGTCATCGATGAAGCGCTACGCCTGCGCCCTCCCGCCGCGATGATCGGCCGCAACGCCGTCGCAGAAGATTACCTCGGCGGCTATCGTGTAAAGCCCGGTGAAGTGATCATGCCTTTCATCTGGGGAGCTCATCGACATCCCGGGCACTGGCGCTGTCCCGAGCGCTTCGATCCCGAGCGCTTCACTCCCGCGAACGCCAAGGGACGTCACCCTGGCAGCTATCTTCCGTTCTCCATCGGGCCGCGCATCTGCATCGGCAGCACGTTCTCCTTGATCGAGACCGCCATCCTGCTGGCGCAGATGTTCGTGCGCTACGAGATGACCATTCGTTCATGCGCGGACGTGAAGCCCGTTGCGGTCGGCACGGTGCGGCCCTCCAAGCCGGTCTGGGTCAAGTTCCGCGCGCGCTGAGCCGCTCGAATTCGCAGAAGTGGAGGAAGCGATCGAGCAAGGGCCCTGACACCCGGCCGCGATAGCGCGCCACGCAATCGGACATGTACATGCACAGCCGCCGCACGTGCTCCTGCGGCTCGCGAGAGCGCGCGTACGAGCAGAGCATTTGGTTTGCTCGCGATTGAGCCCACTCCGGGCTCGATGCGCGCTCCCGCCAGCGCTGGCCGTTGGCGCGGCCGCCGGCCAGGTCGATGGTGCTGCCGCGGCACACATGTCATGCCTGGATCATTCCGCCCCGCCGCGGCGTCCGAGAGCTTTGTGACGACCATCATGTCCACCCGTGCCCATCGACTCCTTGCCCTGTTCGGTCTCGTTGCGATTGGCTGCGTCGTGTTATTCCCCGGCCTCGATCGGGGGCCGTTTTACACGTGGGACGAGGGCTTGTACGGGCACTACGGACGAAACGCGTCCTTTCACGGGCGCTGGTGGCACGCCGTGGACGAGCAGGGCCGCTTCCCCCACGAACTGCCGTTCTCCAAGCCGCCGCTGTCCCTGTGGCTAGTGGCCGCGAGCGTGGGCCTCTTTGGGCCATCGCTGTTCGCGCTGCGCCTGCCCTTCACCTGTGCCGTGCTCGGCGTCGCCGTGCTGTTGTTTGCCTGGGGCTGCCGCCTCGAGCGCGGCCCCCGCGGCGTCTACGTGGGACTCACCGCAGGTCTGGTTTGGCTCTGCTCCCAGGGCATCCATTACTACGGCCGGATGGCGGCCATCGAGCCGGTGCTCATCACGTTCGTGCTCGCGGCCCTGCTCGCCCACGCCAAGGCCATGGACGAGGATCTCCGCAGAGGTTGGTTGTGGGCCGGCCTCAGTGGAGCGTGCGTCGCCTGCGCATTTCGCGCATCGTGGACACCCGTTTCGCCGGATTGTGATCACCCGTGTC
>JBIQKA010000033.1:0-49805 GCA_044507075.1 Myxococcales bacterium | reverse complement strand
GCGCGGTTACCTGCTCACGAGCATGGATTGGCCGCACGACCCCCCCTCACCCGTCAGCGCCGGGCACCGCGGCGCGCGCGCGCCGCGCGTGCCCGCGGAGATCGGGGACCACGGCATCATCGGCGACCTACGCACCTGCGCACTCGTGGCCAGTGACGGCACCGTCGATTGGTTCTGCTACCCGCACTTCGATAGCCCCGCTCTGTTCGCGGCGATCCTCGACGCCGAGCGCGGGGGCCATTATCAGATCGCACCGACCGATCCCGAAGGCGTGATCAGCAAGCAGTTCTATTGGCCCGAGACCAACGTGTTGATCACGCGCTTCATGCGCGAGGACGGCGTGGCGGAGCTGCATGACTTCATGCCGATCTCGAACGGGCGCGACCAGCTGCCGCGACGGCTGATCCGGCGCATCGCCGTGGCGCGTGGACACATGGAGTTTCGGCTCCACTGTCGTCCCGCGTTCAACTTCGCGCGCGACGCGCACGAGACACGGCCGATCCCCGGTGGGGTGTGCTTCGTCTCCTCCGACCTCGCGTTCAGCCTGGCCAGCGAGACCCCCCTCAAAGTCGAGGGCGACGCGGCCTGCGCCGTGTTCGATCTCTCCGAGGGGCAATCGGCCGTGTTCACGTGGACCGAGGGCAGCTGCGACAATTGCACGCGGAGCGCGTACGCGCCCCAGACGGGAGAGCGGCTGTTCGAGGAGACGGCGGAGTACTGGCGACACTGGATCGGCGGCTGCACGTACACCGGTCGCTGGCGCGAGATGGTTCATCGCTCGGCGCTGGCGTTGAAGCTCCTCACCTTCGAGCCCACCGGCGCCATCGTGGCTTCTCCCACCTGCAGCCTACCGGAGTCCATCGGCGGCACGCGCAACTGGGACTATCGGTATACCTGGCTCCGCGACGCGGCGTTCACGGTCTATGCCTTCATGCGCATCGGCTTCACGCGCGAGGCGGGCCGCTTCATGCACTGGGTCGAGGCGCGTTGTCGCGAGCTCGAGCCGGACGGATCGTTGCAGATCATGTACGGCATCGACGGGCGCCACGAGCTCAGCGAGGAGATCCTGCCGCATCTGCGCGGACACCGCGGCAGCGCCCCGGTGCGCGTGGGCAACGGCGCGCATCTGCAGCGCCAACTCGACATCTACGGCGAGCTGATGGACGCCGTGTACCTCTACAACAAGCATGGCGCGCCGATCAGCTACGACCTGTGGCTGCACCTGCGGAAGCTCGTGAACTGGGTGTGCGATCACTGGCAGGAAGAGGACGAGGGGATTTGGGAGGTGCGCGGCGGACCCAAGCACTTCGTGTACTCCAAGGTGATGTGCTGGGTGGCCGTGGATCGGGCGCTACGCCTGGCCGACAAGCGCTCCTTCCCCGCCGACCGCCAGCGTTGGCTTTCCGTGCGCGACGCGATCTACGAGCAGGTGCAGGAGCGCGGTTACAGCAGCGAGCGCGGCGCGTTCTTGCAGGCCTACGGCGTGAACTCGCTCGACGCCGCCAACCTGGCCATGCCGCTCGTGTTCTTCATGTCCCCAGTGGATCCGCGCATGCTCAACACGCTCGAGGCCACGCTCAAGCCGCCACACGAGGGCGGGCTCGTGTCCGACAGCCTGGTCTACCGGTACGATCTCGATCGCTCGCCCGATGGGCTGATGGGGCGCGAGGGGACCTTCAACCTGTGCTCGTTTTGGCTGGTGGAGGCGCTCACGCGCGCAGCGGTGGCAGACCGCAAGTACCTCGACAGCGCGCGCCTGATCTTCGAGCGCATGCTCGGCTACGCCAATCACGTCGGCCTCTACTCCGAGGAGCTCGGCCCCGCTGGCAACGCGCTCGGCAACTTCCCCCAGGCCTTCACCCACCTCGCCCTGATCAGCGCCGCAGTGAACCTGGACAAGGCGCTCGGCAAGAGGGACTAGCTGTTCACGCTCGTAACGTCCCCGCTATACTGCGCGCTTGCTTCTGCGCGCTTTCGTGGTGGGCCTGTGTCTCCTCCTCTTTCCGGCCTCCCTGGTCCGGGCGGAGTCGGCGCGCGCGTTGCCCTATCGGCTCGAGGTGGATCTTCCGCTCACGCTGGGCGCCCTGAGCCTGTGGCTCGGCAGCGAGCTCGCCAAGCCCGCGCTCGCGCCCGAGGCGTGCCGCTGGTGTCGCAGCAACGGGTTCGACGAGAGCGTCCGCGACGCCTGGAAGTGGGAGAACCCCGAGCCGGCACGCCGGGCCAGCAACTGGATCACCGTCGGCGCCCTCCCCGTCGGCCTGGCCGCCGTGTTGGGAGTGATCGCCGCGCGCGATCACGCGGCGAAGCACCTGCCCGAGGACCTCTTGCTCATCTCGGAGGCGGTGGCCCTGAGCGGGCTCACCAACCAAGCCATCAAGTTCCTCGCGGGCCGCGAGCGCCCCTTCGTGCACGCCCTGCCCGAAGACGAGAAGGCACGCACCGATCACCCCGCCGACAACAACCTCTCCTTCTACTCGGGCCACACCAGCCTGGCCTTCTCCATGGCCGTTTCGGCGGGCACAGTGGCGACCATGCGCGGCTATCGCGGCGCCCGCTACGTGTGGGCCGTTGGACTGCCGCTCGCCTTGCTGAGCGGCTATCTCCGGATCGCCGCCGATCGTCATTATCTGAGCGACGTGGTCGTGGGCGCCGCGCTCGGCACCGCATTTGGCGCGCTCACTCCATGGTTGATGCACCGCGTGCGTGGCGGCAGGCGCTGAGCCATCAAGTCCAAGAGAAGACGCCCTTGGGCGCGCGCTCGGCCCCTAAAAAGATCCAACGCGGCTCAGGCTCAAAACAGTTGGACGCACTCCACGGTCACGCGGAACTCGTGATCCTTCCCGGAGCGCAGCTTTTCGCAGGCCGCTCCCTGCAGCGAGACCGTGCGGCTATCCTGGCGCAGACGCCAGCCGTCCGCGTCGTCGAACTTCAACGTCTCGCCATCGAGCTCCACGCGCACGTAGGAGGGATCGACCTCGTTGTGCAAGAGATAGTCGCAGGTCACGGCGCCGCCAGCGATGCGATCGAACTCGAGCACCAGGCTCTCCTTGTTGTCGATGGGGCGATGCTTGGTGTCTCCGGTATCGCCGGCCGCGGCCATCATGTCGAGCGCGGCCGCGAGCTGCGCGTCGTCCTTGGTATCGTAGCCGAGCACGTAGGTGGGGATGCCCGCCTCCGCGAGCGCCTTCACCGCCTCGACCGAGGCCTCGATCGCAGCCGGTTCGCCAGCACCCAAGCCGCCGCCACCGAAGCCGCCGCCACCGAAGCCGCCGCCTCCGCCCGAGCAGTTGGGCGCGCCGTCGGTCACGAGCAACACATACTTGGCCGTACCGATCGCGTCCGGATCCTCGTTCACCGCACCGAGCACCTCGAGCACGTTCTCCAGGGTCTGCGCGGTCGGCGTGCGGCCTGCCGGCGAGATATCGTCGAGCATGTTCGCGATGTTGGCGGCGTTGTTGAGCTCCACCGGCACATCGAGCTCGCCCGGGGCGCAGCTGAGCTGATTACTTCCGCCGCCGCCGCGCGAGGGGAAGGTCATGAGCCCGAAGCGGATCACGTCGTCGAGCTCGGAGGTGATGGCGTTGAGCCCTTCCACCGAAGGATCCCAGCGGTTTACGCCGTTCATGTCCATGCTGCCCGAGCGATCCAGGACGATCAACATGTCCGGGGTCACACGCGTGGGCTTCACGATGTGAGACTCGCAACCATCGCCCACGATGCCGCGACCACTGCCGTCACCGTCGCCGTCACCCGAGCCCGAGCCACTGCCCGAGCCACTGCCCGATCCGTCGCCGTCGAGCCCGGCGCCACCGCCTCCCCGGGGATCTTCGCTATTGCTGCAGGCGAGGGCCAAAATCAGCGGACACAGCAGGGCGATTCGTTTCATGGTTATTTCACCTCGGGCGGAAAACGCGCAACGCGGATGGAATCCGCTTCGCTTCCCGCTGACAAGGCCAGAAAGCCCAATTTTGAGGCGGATTTCCAGCCTTAAATTTGGTCACACCAATTCGTTCGGCGCACGGACTGGCGTTGGCGCTGCAAAACTTGGGGCGTTCCAAAGCGGCGCGCAACACGGTGCTCCCGGCGCTCGCAGGAGATCGAAACGCCGCTCACAGCGCCCAGCGCACGACGCTGCCGGCCGCGGCCACGATGAACGCGGTGACCAACGCGTTGAAGAAGCCGTCCACGTGAAGTCGCGAGCTCAAGCGCGAGGTCAACAGGATCACCAACGCCGACGCGATCCAGCGCGTTACGAACCACAGCAAGAACCCGAGGCCCAACGTGGCCAGGCCGAGCGCGACGAAGATCAGCCAGTGCAGGGCCCACTGCAACACGCCGAGCAGCGCGCCCGCCCAGAGCGCGTCCGTGAAGGAGGCGAGCCTGACTCCAGAAAGCACATTGGCGGCGATCCAGAGACCCACCGCAGCACTCAACCAAGCGATCAAGATGGCCATGCCCGTAAGCTCGCTTACGGGGCGGGCAGGCGCAAGGCGCGCGCAAGACTTGGCAGCGCTCGCGCCGCGTGGGTCACAGCAAGAGCAGGATGGAGCAATACCCCGAGATACACAGCGCCTCCTGCTTGCCATCCGCGCCCGGACAGCAGTCCGTATCCACGCGGCAGCGCTCGTCGATGCTCGAACACTCCTTCACGTTCGAGGCGCACGTGCCCACGCGCTCCTCGGTGAACTCGCCTTCGTCCTCGGGGAACGTGCAGTAGCCGCCGCAGCAGTCCACGCCGCTCGTGCACTTGTCGCCATCGGCCTTGCACGGATCGAGCGCGGTGAACGCGCGGTGATTGCCCGTGTTGAGCTCCTGGCCCGGGATGTAGAAGGGCGGATGGCTGCGATCGACCGAGTAATCGCCCTCGGGCGAGATCTCGATCGCGGTGCCCCACAGCGCGCGCTGCTGCCCCAGGTTTCCGTAGTGGCGCACGGCGTCATAGAAAACCCAGAAGAAGCCGCCCGCGGCCACCGGTGACACGGTGGGGAAGTAGGCCTTCTTGATGTCGGCGTTGCCGAAAGGCATGTACGTCTTGCCCGCGGTAGCGTCTTCGGCGGTGTGAAAGCCCATCGCACGCGCGAGCACGGTGGCCTTGCCGGTCTTGATGTCGAGCGAGAAGAGCTCGCTATAGGGGCCGAAATCAGCGCCGAAGCCACCGAACACGCCGGCGCCGTTGCCGGAGAAGTCTCCGCCGCCACGCACGAAGATCACGCCCTTGTTGTCGGGCAAGATGAAGGGCCAACCGGGACGCGTGTCCGCCGGGTCCTTGTACAGGCTCCGATAGTCGCTGGCCTTCTTCGCCTTGATGTCGAAGCTCACCATGCCGATCTCGTCGGCGTCCCGGCCATTGTCAGTGAACACCAGCAGGCTGCCGTCCGACGAGAAGCTCGGCATCAGCGCGCCCTGCGGGATACCGGAGTTTTCGATCAGCTTGCCGGTATCCGTCTCGTACAGCGCGGCGTTGAGATCGGGCAACAGGGCCGCGGCCGTGTTGGTGCTGAGCAGCGTGCGCGCGACATCGAAGCCGAGCGAAGGCTGCACGTAGACAGAGCCATCGGGGTAGAGCGCGGTGTACGGCGCCGTGGTCGGCGAAGCGAGCGGTTTGGCGGTGCCGTCCTCGATGTTGTAGGTGCGCCCGACGGGGAACCCCGGCAACGTCGCCAAGGTCTGGCTCGTCATGCGCGCCCCATTGGCGGACACCGAGTGACAGCCGTTGCACTCCACCGCCGAGAAGGGCTCGAACTTTCCGCCGGGCGGGATGCGAAACACCTTGCCACCAGGGATGCCGCCGCCCGAGGTAGAGAGATAACTGTTGTAGTAAATGGAGCCCTTGATGGTGGCGCGCGCGATGGTCCAGCTCTGCTTGAGCGGGCCCACGGCGGTGTTGCCGGCGAGCAGGGAGAGCTCGACGGCGAACGGCGCCTCGAGCCCCCTGGTCTTCACGCCGGCCTGTTGCCAGACCTTCTTCGGAACGATCACTGCATTGTCGGCGGAGGGCTTGAGGCAACCCTCGTACTCGAACCCCTTGGACTTGATGTGCAGGTAAACGGCGTCGGCCTTGGGATTGAGCTCCCACATCAGCTGGGGCCCCTCGAGGCCGCGCGGGAACACGGTACCATCATACGGATAGAGCAGCCGGCTTCCCTGGAGGTCGCCGCCCTTCTTCAGCGCGTCGATCTGCGCGTCCGTCAGCCCCGCAGCGCCCGACTTGCAGTCGTTGATGAGGACGCCCTCGCCCGGATCCTCGTCGAGGATGTCTCCATCGCCGCCGTCTCCGTCGCCACGGTCGTCGTCATCCTCGTCGCCATCGCCTCGTCCGTCGTCGTCCCCGTCTCCCTTGTTGCTGTTGGAGCCGGTACCACCAACGCTGTCCTTGTCCGCGGAGCACGCTGCTCCGAGCAGGCCCAAGGCGAGCAAGCCACACACGAGTCCGCACTGTCGAACGCCCATCGGTCGTCTCCAAGCTAATCAAGCAGCCATAAGATCGGCCTAGCCAGCTCGAGGAGCAAGACGGACTGGGCCCAGCCCAGACGGTATCGTTGACCAGGCCTCCCCGATAATGACCTGAAAACACCAAACACGTACCTGGCCGATGGTGGACCACACGGGATGGTGGGATGGCTCACAGAAGAAGAGGACGTCGGGCGCTGGGCCGCTGGAGCCGCTCCCCTACGTCCTCGTCCACGTGAAACGTCCCTCGTCCTCGTGAGCCGTGCGCGTGCGCGTGCGCGTCCCCGCGATGCGGTCGGTCCGGTCCAGTCTTGTTGCGGATCCCGGAGTGGAACCTGTGTGCTGGCTTTGCCTGAGAAAATCGGTCTGAGCCCGACTTCTCAGGCAGCAGAGTCCTTTGCCGGGCATAGTCGCGATTGGGGTGGTCTCGGGTGCTAGCCAGCTTTTCGGGAAAGCCAACGGTACACGCCGTACCGGACGAACCCCACACCTACAGCGGTACCCGCAGCTAGGATCACAATTCCGGCACTCCCGTCGCGGTTGAACCGCCGACGAGAGCGACGACCCCGCCCGCGCTGCCGCCCTCCAAGCCTACAACGATGCCTGTTCCGGCTACCGCCAGCAGCCCGCCGCTACCTGCGCAAGCTTTCCTGCCACTGGCCCCCCCGCGTCCTTGGAGATCGCTCGATCGTAGACCGCCCCTCGCAAAGACAGAAGGCCCGAGGTGACAGGTCCGAAGCTTCGACTTTGGTCGTGCCCCAAAGGGGGAGCACGCCACCTCCGCCGCTCCGCCGCAGACTTATCGGTTCCCAGTCGAAGGCGAAGACCTGCAGAACCATTCCGCGCCAAAGCCGCTCTTCGTCTCGACCGACGGCCACGCCAGGCGGCAAGAAGCTATCTCCAGGACGCCAGGTGCCGGCGTTTACCGCAATGGCACATTGAGCCATGGAAGACCCTGTTCGCAGCACACCTGATGCTCGCAGAGAGGCGTACGACGCAGGTCCGGGCGGCCGAGGCGCTCGGGCTGACGCGCCAGGTCAGGCGACTGTACGCGGCGTATCGGGCTGCTGGAGCCGCTGGCCTGACGTCTAGGCGGCGCGGCGTGCGGAGCAATCGGGGCCAAGCCCGACGAGCTGCGTGCCAAAGCGCTGACGATCGTGCGAACGCTGTACGCGGACTTCGGCCCGACGCTGGCCCAAGAGAAGCTGGCGGAGCTGCACGGGCTCGCGCCGTCCGTCGAGACGCTGCGCCAGTGGATGGTGGCGGACGGGCTCCGGACGACGCGGCGGGAGCGCCGGAAGCGTGTCCAGCAGCCACGGCATCGACGCGGGTGCCTCGGCGAGCTCGTTCAAATCGACGGGTGCCTGCACGACTGGTTCGAGGACCGCGCTCCGCGCTGCACGGTGCTCGTTTATTGTGGACGATGCCACGGGTCGGCTGATGGAACTGCGATTCGCGCGTTCGGAATCCACCTTTGAGTACTTTGAGGCAACACGGAGCTACCTGCAGCGGCACGGGAAACCGGTGGCCTTCTACAGCGACAAGGCGTCGATTTTCAGGGTCAACGCGAAGAGTCCGAAGGCCGGCGATGGCTTCACGCAGTTCGGCCGCGCGATGCACGACCTCAACGTCGACGTGATTTGTGCAAACACGCCGGGCGCCAAAGGACGTGTCGAGCGGGCGCATCAAACGCTGCAGGACCGGCTCGTGAAGGAGCTGCGCCTACGCGGAATCTCCGACCTAGCCCCTGCAAATGCCTACGCGCCCGAGTTCATGGCCGAGTACGACGGACGATTCGCGCGCGAGGCGAGGAGCGCGCAGGACGCGCACAGGCCACTTCTCGAGCACGAGCGCCTCGAGCGCACCTTACTCCCCGATGTCTGCGGAGGGAGAGGACGCCAGACGACCCGCAACGCCGCTTGCACGCGCGTGAAGCTCCACGACGCGTGACGACGATGCAGGGGTGAACGGCGCCGCGACGATGCAGGGGTGAACGTGTCGCCCCTGTATCGACGCGTAACAGATCAGCGTGATAGTGTCTCCCACGCAAAAGGGAACGCGCCGATCAGTCAGTACGGCTGATCCGTTTGAGACACCTACGCACAGTCCAAGCTGTTGGGGACCAGAGGCCAGGGCGACTCTCCTGGAGCGCGCGCGCGCACGCCACGTACGACGGGATCCGTCTACGGATTCGCGGGCGCGATCGACGCCTCTCACCCAATCAGGAGGACACATGTCAGAATACAGGAAGCGTAGCGCCGAAAGGCACGAAAACCGCGGTATCAGAACCCTCGCAGGACTCCTTCTCCTCGGCAGCGCGTGCGCCGACACGAACGGGTCGATGCTCCCGCAGGGCGAGCTCGCAGGAGAGAGCCCTGCCTTGACCGCGGCCACGGTCGAGCTGGTGGACGCACCGTCCTCTCCGGCGATCGTGATGCGCTGGAGGATGCCACAAGATGGGGCGCGGGCGGTGTCCTCGCTCGACTTCGAGGTCGAGAACACCACGGGTCAGCCCGTCGATGTCAGCATCGAAGTCATCTCTCAGGCGGGAAAGGTCCGTGGAACCGGCCGCGGCTCCAAGCGACGTCTGCTAGCCCGTGAAGTGGCGAGTGAGTCGGTGAACGTGGGTGAGCTCGGTGTCCAGGTGGTCGGCAAGTCCACCAACACGACCGTCATTGCCAGCTACACCGGAATCGACGGCACGCCGCTCCAGGTTCCGCTCATGCCGGTGTGGGTCGAGCACGCGGACGGCTTCGGCGCGGCCTATGTGCGCAGCGACGCGGTGGAGGCCGACAAGAACGCGCAGCGTCACATCGCGCGGCTCGGACGAGCCAAGGTCCGCGATGCGCGGACCTTCGACGCGGCCAAGCAGCAGCTCAATCGCGTGGCCGCCGACGCTGCCGAGTTCGAGGGCGGCGAGCTGGTAGCCACCTTGCCAGAGTTCCCGGACCTGGCGACGCTGCGCGCGAACAGCAAGGCCAGCGTGCTCGAGACATCCGGCCCCTCCGACGCAGAGCGCGGCAGAGCCGCAAGCGCCGACGTCCTCACGGACAAGGGCGGCTTCTACACGATTTGCATGAGGGTCGGCACGTTCTTCGTGGACGCCGACCTGGGCGAGGACCACCTCAATAGCCAGACGACCTCGGCGGTTGGACAGGAGCCCGCCCGCTACATGGCGGCGATCATCATGAACTCCGCGAACCAAGTCCTGTTCGCGAACTATCTCAATGCGGTCGGCTGCACGACCTCGATCAACTTGGCCAACGGATCCTACGCCGCATACATCACGAGTTCGCTCTACCGCAGTGGGAACAACGTGGGGATTGACGTCACCAACGACGACACGAAGACCTTCTCGTGGGGCTCTTGGGGGTTCAACATCTCAGGCTCCGGCGGCACGCTCACCCTGGACAGCGTGGGCTTCAGCGTGCTCTCGGACGCGGCCGCCGCGGCGAGCAACACCATCTATCGCGCTACGCACCATTACGCCGCCGGTACGCACACGAATCTCTATGTAGGACAGACCTGCCCTTGGGTGCCCGGGAGCGGATGTGCCAGCGGTGAGTCCATCTGGCTCGGCAGCAACGCGAACGGTTTGCCGTACGCAGTCTTCAAGACGACCACCACCCACGAACTCGGGCACCGCTCGATGAGCAGCCTGTTCGGAACCCCGATCAACGACTACGCCATCGACGCCACGCAGGCATCCTGTCGCTGCGACCACGTGACGAGCTCCAACAACCTGCACTGCTTGCAAGGACGAGCGATGGTCACGGCCGCGCAGGTCGAAGGCTGGGGTCAGTATTTCGCCGCCAAGAATTTCAACGAAGCGAGCCACTCCAACTGCACCTTCGCGTATTACAAGGAGTTCCGTGAGGATAACGGCACTGTCGTAGCGCCGCCCATGGCCAAGTCCTGCTTCAACCAGGTGCGCTGGCAGAACAACCGCTGCAACGCTTCGGGTCGTGGTACTGAGTTCGACTGGATGAACTTCTACTGGCGTCTCGATGCCAAGGACAGCTACCTGCCCAACGACTTCAAGCAGGTGTACTATCGCGCATGCAGCAATGCTTCTTGCAGCGGGAAGAACGTACCGTGGTCGAGCTTGGTTTCGGCGGCGAATGCCGAGTTCGGTTCCACGGGCGCAAAGGCCCTGGCGTGGTCGGCACAAGGTGCCAACTACGGCGTAAACCACTAATATCCCGCTCATAGAGGTACAAGTGATCGACCGCAGACTCGTGCTCCTGATGGGGTTCCTGCTCAGCGCGGGGGCTTGCACGGCTTGCTCTGGTGCCAATCCATCCGGAGGCAGGGGCCACTCGGCCCCCGATGGGGGCTCGGCCGCTGGTTACGACGCGAGCAGCGCTGCGGTCGGTCACGACGCTAGTCTGAGCGACGCGGGGATCACTGTGCCTCCGCCTGATAGCGGCGATAGCGGCGCCTCGTCCGGTATCATCGTGCCTGACGATTGCCCCGTCGCGCAGGTCACGCCAGCGTGCGCAAGCGGCTTCTGTAAGATTCCGGCCGGTTGCTTCGTGATGGGTGCGCCACGCGACTCGCGCGCCGCCGCTGCCTACGACGACGAACAGGTGGCGGTCAGGCTCACGCATTCCTTTCTGATCGGGCAGACGGAAGTGACACGAGCGCAGTGGCTGTCGCTCGGCTTACCAGAGCCGACCGTGGACTGGCGCAAGACCGGTTCTCAGAGCGCGGACGTGCCGGTGCCCGGCTATGAAAATTGCACCGACCCGAAGTGCCCTGTGCTCTGGGTTAGCTTCGAGGACGCCGCCAGCTACGCCAACCTACTCTCCGAGAAGGAAGGCCTACCCGCCTGTTACGCTCTCGAGGGCTGTGTGCGCAGCCCCGGCCGCGACATGCGCTGCACTTCGGTGAAGGTCAATGCCACGAGTCCGTACGAGTGCAAAGGTTACCGCTTACCTACCGAGGCCGAGTGGGAGTATGCGGCGCGCGCTGGCACCAAGACGGACTTCTACTCCGGAGATCTCGCCACTTCGTCCAGCAACAGCAGCGACTGCTCGTTCGACGAGAACCTCGACGCGATCGGTTGGTACTGCGGAAACTCCGCGGCTCCCGCAGGCGCCCTGAGCGGCGGACGCGCGCATCCTGTGGGCCTCAAGAGGCCCAACGCGTTCGGGCTCTACGACGTGGCCGGCAATGCCTACGAATGGACCAACGATCGCTACCATCCTGACGGATACGGCACGGGTCTACTCGTGGATCCTCTGTGCGGAGTCAGCGACCGTAGCGATCTGACCTCCAAACACACGTACTATCCAGAAGAGCTGGCTGAGGACGGATTCCCCGCGTGGCGTGTCTTGCGCGGCGGCTCATTCGACTTCTGGATCGTGCTCTGCGCGCTGAGCCGTCGCCTCTATGTGCCGAGTGCGGGGCAGTCCACGGGGTTTCGTCTCGTACGCACGCTACCGGCCGAGAACGCGAAGGACAAGCCATGAGTCGCTCCATGCTCCGACGCCTCTTTGTCACGGTCACCGGTGGGCTAGTAGCGTGCTCCTCTGGTTGCAGTGAGGCACCGCCGTCCTCCGGCGACGCCAATCATCTAGACGGTGGCGCCGAGCGGGACGCCGCACTCGATGTTGGCGATGGCGATGGCGATGACGCGTCTTCCTCGGCGAATGATCCCGATGCTTCGCTGTCGTCTTGCCAGCTCGAAGCATGCCCCGCCCCGCAGACGGCGAAGTGGAAGACCTTACTGCGCGCACGGGACCTCGAGGCCACCGCGCGCTTCATCGCCATCGACAAAGGTGCTGTGCTCGCGCTGGCGGGCAACGGCGACGCGCACGTTGCGCTCTTGGAGAGCCCGGCCATCTCCGAAAGCGTGACGTATGCGACCTGGACGGCCACCAAGGGCGCATTGACACCCGTGGCGATCACGAGCGGCACCTTGGAGGGATCGGTCGTTCCGGAACCCTTCGTCTTGTACTGTAATGAGGGCCACTCGCAGTGCGAGATCCTGCACGGCCAACGTGGGCAGAACCAGCTACGAAGCTTTTCCGCGAGCCCACTTCCGGCTGGGTTCGTGGCGCAAGGGCTCGTCGTGGACGCCGCCGCCTCTCCCGTCACGCTCTGCGCCTACGGCAACGGCATCGTGTGCCTCGATCAAACCTGGGAGGCGCGCCTGCCCATCAGCGCCGGGCTCGTGATCCGCCACGTGTCCGTGGGCCCGGGCTGGTCCCTCGCTGTCGGAGACGATGGGCGCTGGTACAAACGGGAGCGCCTAGACTCCGGTGAGCTGGGGGCCTGGACATCGCAAAGCGTCATCGACAACGCGAAGCTCAGCTATGCCGTGGTCTCTTTCGCGGGAGGCTTGATCCTCGGCGAAGGGCGCATCCAAGCGGCGCTCGGCTCTGAGGAGGCGCGCTTTCGCTGCAGAGGTCCGGAGAACCTGAGCGGCATCGTACTGTACCAAGCCGCTCCCGGCGTCGCGGACGTCGTCACCGAGAGTGGCACGATCTTGCAGCGCGGCGCCAGCAGTGATGCCTATTGCGCCACCCAACAGATCGACGAGGGGGGGGTGATCGGCGTCACGAGCGATCCATGCGGCGCCTCGGCGAACCCCCGCCTGCTCACGTCGTCCACGATCGTAGGGCAGCATCTGTGCGTTTTTCTCTGACGCAATCTCGGCCCCTCGCCTTCGCCGCGAGCTCGCTCGTGGCATGCGTGGGCCCGGAGACGGAGGAGCTCCAAAGCACGCAACGAGCCATCGTCTACGGCGAGGACGACCGCGCGGACCTCTTCGAGACCGCTCCTACCCTCCGAGAGCTGACGGCACGGCGTTCAGTAGCCTTGATCTCGCCCGACCACCTCGAGGCGCAAGAGGATGGCACGTACAGGGTCGTGGGCCCCAAGTACGGCGAGCTGCAGTCGCTCTGCGAAGGGGAGCGCTTCTTCGAGCAGGTCGCTGCCGTCAGTTGCAGTGGCGTCTTGATCGCGCCGGATACCGTGGCCACCGCCGCCCATTGCCTGGGGGTCACGAGCGATGGCCGCCCCGACTGCACGAATCATCGATACGTGCTGGGGTATGGGCTCGAGGCGCCGAACGCTTCCCCAACGATCCCGCAGAGCTCGGTCTTCGAGTGTCAGGACGTGCTCACGCAGCTTCGCTCCGAAGCGGGCGCCCCCTGCCATCTCGACCTGGCGCTCCTGCGGATCCGACGCACTGGCGACAGCAACGAGGCTTCGCTCAGCTTACGTGAGCGCCCCCTCGAGGTTGGCGAGGGGCTCGTGGTCGTGGGTTATCCCGGCGGCCTTCCCGCCAAAGTGGACGTCGGGGCGCGCGTCCAGAATACGCCCCTGGATCGTCACGACTTCTTCGAGCTCGACAGCGACACATTCGCGGTGAGTAGCGGCTCCGCAATCTTCGATGCGCAGGGCGAATTGGTCGGCGTCTTTACCCGCGGCTACTCGGATTACGTCGTGGACGACGAGTCAGGTTGTCAACGCATCCATCGAGTAGAGCCAGAAGATGCGACCGGCTTCGAGCAAGCCATCCCGACGTTCGCGCTACGACGCTTGTTGGCATCGGTCGGCGCTGGCACGATCGACGAGGACAGCCCGTCGATCGTGCGCGAGACGTGCGGCGCAGCGTCGACTCAGTCCGACGCCGGCACGCCCCCTTCGCCATCGGATCCCGCAGATGACGCCGGCGCGCCTCCGAAGACGGATGCCGGGGCGGGCCCACACGGCAAGTCCGTAGAGGGTTGTGGGCTAACGCTGGCCAACACGAGCTCACGCGCCTGGCTCCCGCTCGTCCTCCTCGGCGGCCTCCTGACCAACCTGGCGCGTCGCAGGGCAAGATGCGCTCGCGCGAGACGAGCGACGGGTTAGATGAGATGCGACATTGCAGCTCACATGTCGGACAGCCCAGCCGCCCCACTGGGGCCGTCAAGCGCTCGGCCTCCCGCGGCCCCTCAGGTGCCCGGCTTGTACGGATAAAGCCGCACAAACGGGGGTGCGCGAGCGGAGGAGCGCGTTTCCGAGGGGGGTTCGGTCGCAGCGATGCCCTGGCTCGGCCCGCGAGATCCAGCGCGTGCGCGGAGGAATCGGGCTTCTGGCCCGGGTCTTCGGCTGGACCCGGGGCCACAGTCCCTACAACGGGCTTTGCCCCGAAGCTCCCATCCTCCGCACCATAATGCGTGTATGGTAGGTAAAGCCTTGTGTGCTGTGCAAGCACGCACGAGGACGAGGACGCTCACGAGGACGAGGACGTCTCACGAGGACGCGCACGGCTACGCCGTACGCGGCAGGCGCGGGTCTCTCAGTTGAGCGCGAACCTGAACTTGAGGAACTTGGTGCTGGCCACCGCGCGGCCGGCCAACATGGCGGGCTCGAAGCTCCAGGTCTTGACCGCCTTCAGCGCGGCCGCGTCGAGCTCGGGGTCGACCGGACTGCGTACGACCACCCGGGTCACGCGGCCCTGCTCGTCGATGTCCGCCTCGATCACCATCAGCCCCTGGATGTTGCGCCGCCGCGCCCGATCCGAGTAGGCCGGGACCGCGTTTCCGGGCCGCGCCCGCGCCTCGACGAGCTTGGGGGCGCTACCGCGCGCCTCGGGCACCGGCGCTTCTCGCGCGCCGGCTCGGCCGAAGCCCCCGGGCGTGCCCATCTGGCTCGTGCCCACGTGGAACGCGGGCCCACCGGAGCCGCTGCCAAAGCTGCTTGAGTCGAGTCCGACCGGATCCTGTTGCGGTTGGTCCGAAGGAGGAGGAGGGGCGTCGGGCGGCGGGGTCTCGGCCGGGGCGGGCTTTTCGACCTGCTTGGGCTTCGGCTTGGGAGCTTCGAGCGGAGGCGGCGGGGGCAGCGGAGGTGGCTCGTCCTTCTTCGGCGGGATAGGACGATCTTCCACCATCGTGATCGGGAGCACCTCGGCGAGCAATCGCCTGGAGGGCACGATGCGATCGGCGCCGAACACCAGGCCCAGGCCCAGCGCGAGCGCGACCCCGAGTCCGATGCCCATGCGGCCCAAACGGCCGCCGCTCTCTGGCTCTGGTCCTAGTGCGTTCATGATGCTGCCTCGTTCCTGGTTTTGGGTTAGTTGGCCTTGGCCTCGGGGCGCTTCACGTTCAGCGCGAAGCGCTCGAGCCCGTTGGCGCGCACCACGTCGATCAGGCGGATGACGTCGCCATGGGACACGGCGTGGTCCGCCGCGATGATGGCCTGGGTGGTCGCGTCCTTTTCGGCCTGCTTCTGAATGGCGGCGGCCAGGCTGTTCTCGCTGATCGCCTCCCCGTTCAGGTACAGCTCGCGGTTCTTGTCCATCACGATGGAGACGGTGGTCTCGACCGTGTCCGTGGCGGTCGCCGCCTTGGGCAGCTCGATTTCGATCGACTCCTTCACGATGTACACGGAGGCGACCATGAAGATCACCAGCAGCACCAGCATCACGTCGACGAGCGGGGTCACGTTGATCTCGTTGATGCCCTCGTCATCGTCCATCTTCGCGGAGCCAGCCATGTCACTCCTCCTCGGCGGCAGCAGCCTCGACGCGCAGCGCGCGCGGCGCGCGGTCGTTGCGCTTGAGCTGCGCGATCACCAGGCGCGTCAAGAAGTCGGTGTTGTTGATGCGCTGCTTGAGCAGCGACTTGAACCAGTTGAAAGAGATCACGGCGGGGATTGCGACGAGCAAGCCCACCGCGGTGGCCACGAGCGCCTCGGAGATGCCGGGGCCCACCACCTCGAGCCCGCCCTTGGGGTTGCGACCGAGCTCGCCGAACGAGATGATCACGCCGATCACCGTGCCGAGCAGGCCGATGAACGGACCGTTGCTGCCCACCGTCCCGAGGTACATGAGCGCGCGTTCGTAGCGCTGCTTCTCGCGGATCAGCGAGGCCTGGGCGACCTCCTCGACCGCGTCCGCGCCGCGCTCGTACATGGACAGCGCATCCGACACGACGCGCTCCTCCATGCCCTTGCCGTTTCCGACGAGGGCCCGCGCCTGCTCGAGCGCCTCGGACTCGAGCAAACCGCTGAGCTTGCGCGCCGTGGCCGTGACGTCGACCTTGGTGGAGAAGAACAGGTACAGACGCTCGACGGCGATGATGATGCCGAGCGTGAACATCCCGATCAGTAACCACATCACCCACTCGGCCCCCAGGCCCGCGAGCTTGGTGAAGATTTCGATGAGAGAGAGGCCCTTTTCCGCGTGCTGCTCCATGCTCCGTGCCCTCCTCGACCCTGCGAGGCGTGAAATTTTGGCGCTTCTTGGCTCGCGTCCTGAAAGGAGAGCTACCGGAGGTGCGTCACGGAGAGACGGAGAAGGTGTGACGTTTCCGTGTCGTCACGGTGCGACGTCGCCACAATTGGGCGGCTCCTTGCCAAAACCTTGGTCATCGCCGGCCCGGAGCGCGCCACCTGAATGCGCACGGACCGCCCCCAATGCATACACGGGCGTACCGGACAGCGTTTTGTTGCGCTGCGACAGCCTCTGGGTCGGGTACACTCAGAGAGCATGTCCCTGAAGATCGATCAGGATCACGGGCGCTTCCGCCACATTGTTCGCGGAAAGATCCGCCAGAACCTGCGCAAGTACATCTCTCAGGGGGAGCTCCTCGGCCGGCAAGGCAAAGAGGTGGTCTCCATCCCGATCCCCCAGATCGACATCCCGCGCTTTCGTTACGGCGACAAGCAGCAAGGGGGCGTCGGTCAGGGCGACGGTGAAGCGGGCGATCCGCTGAGCCAGGGCGGCCAGCCGCAGCCCGGCCAGGGCAAGCAAGCCGGAGAGAACCCAGGTGAGCACGCGCTCGAAGTCGAGGTGAGCCTCGATGAGCTGGCCGACATCCTCGGTGAGGAGCTCGCGCTCCCGAACATCGAGGACAAGGGCAAGAGCCGCATCGTGCACCAGCGCGATCGCTACGTGGGCGTGCGCCGCGTGGGTCCGAACTCCCTGCGCCACTTCCGCCGCACCTACCGCGAGGCGCTCAAGCGCCAGATCTCCATGGGCACCTACAACCCGAAGTTCCCGGTGGTGGTGCCCGTGCGCGACGACATGCGCTTCCGCTCCTGGAAGACCGAGACGAAGCCGGTCACCAACGCGGTGATCCTCTACATGATGGACGTCTCGGGCTCCATGGGCGACGAGCAGAAGGAGATCGTGCGCATCGAGAGCTTCTGGATCGACGCCTGGCTGTCCCGCCAATACAAGGGCATCGAGACCCGCTTCATCATCCACGACGCCGTGGCGCGCGAGGTCGATCGCGACACCTTCTTCCGCACGCGCGAGAGCGGCGGCACCATGATCTCCTCGGCCTACAAGCTGTGCACCGACATCATCGACGCCGACTACCCGGCGAGCGAGTGGAACATCTACCCCTTTCACTTCTCCGACGGCGACAACTGGAGCGTGGACGACACGCTCGCCTGCGTGCAGCTGCTCAAGACCAAGCTTTTGCCGGCGAGCAACGTGTTTTGCTACGGTCAGGTCGAGAGCCCCTACGGGTCCGGCCAGTTCATCAAGGATCTGCGCGAACACCTCAAGGACGACGACCGCATCATCACCAGCGAAATCCGCGACCGCGATGGAATCGTGGGCTCCATCAAGGAGTTCTTGGGTAAGGGGAAGTGATTGATGCCTAAGTTCGTCCAGAACACGGCGCCCAACTCGGACCTGCGCGAAGCCCAACAGATGATCGAGCGCTTCGCGCGCGAGTACGGGCTCGACTTCTTCCCCACGCTGTTCGAGGTGCTCGACTACCGGCAGATGAACGAGGTGGCGGCCTACGGAGGCTTCCCGGTGCGCTACCCGCACTGGCGCTTCGGCATGGAGTACGAGCAGCTCAGCAAGAGCGCGGAGTACGGCCTCTCGAAGATCTACGAGATGGTCATCAACAACACGCCCGCCATCGCCTACTTGCTCGAGGGCAACAGCATGGTCGACCAGAAGCTGGTGATGAGCCACGTCTTCGGGCACGTCGACTTCTTCAAGAACAACTACACCTTCGCCAGCACGAACCAGGGCGTCGATCCGCGCACCGGCCAGCCGCTGCGCAAGTGGATCGACACCATGGCCAACCACGGCTCGGTGGTGCGCAGGTGGGCCAACCGGATCGGCATCGACAAGATCGAAGAGTTCATCGACAACTGCCTGAGCCTCGAGAACTTGATCGACCTACGCAAGCCCTTCTTGCCCAAGGATCGCCTGCGCAGTGAGCCCCGCGGGGCCGAAGACAACTTCACCAACGGCCTCAAGGACGAGCCGGTCGAAGAGGTGCCGCTGCTCCGGGTCGATCGGGACTACATGGAGTCCTACATCAACCCAGACGACTTCGTGGAGAAGCAGAAGAAGAAGCTCCAGGACGAGAAGCAGAGACAGCGCAGGGTTCCCGAGCACCCCGAGCGCGACGTGATGGGCTTTCTGATCGAGCACGCGCCGCTCGAACGCTGGGAGCGCGACGTGCTCAACATCGTGCGCGAGGAGGCCTACTACTTCCTGCCGCAGATGCAGACCAAGATCATGAACGAGGGCTGGGCCACCTACTGGCACTCGCGCCTGATGACGGAAAAGGTCTGCGACGCCTCGGAGATCGTGGAGTACGCCGAGCGCTGCGCCGGTGTGCTCGCCACGGCCCCGGGCCAGCTCAACCCGTACAAGCTCGGCGTCGAGCTCTACCGCCACATCGAGGAGCGCTGGGACCGCGGCATGTTCGGCAAAGAATGGGACGACTGCGACGACCTCGCGGCGCGCCGCGAGTGGAACCGCCGGACGAACCAGGGCCGAGAGAAGATCTTCGAGGTCCGCAAGAACTACAACGATGTCACCTTCATCGACGAGTTCCTCACCGAGGAGTTCGTGGCGGCACAGAAGCTCTATACCTTCGGCTACAACGAGAAGCGCGATCGCTGGGAGATCGAGACCCGCAAGTTCCGCGAGGTGAAGGACAAGCTGCTGTTCGCGCTGACCAACGCGGGACAGCCCTTCATCGAGGTGGTCGACAAGAACCACGAAAATCGTGGCGAGCTCTTGCTCCAGCACCAGCACCAGGGCGTCGACCTGCGCGTCGACTACGCCCGCGAGGTGCTCGCGGCGCTGCACCGTGTGTGGAAGCGACCGGTGGAGCTCCACACCGTGGTCGACAGCAAGAGCACGCTCATGCGCTACGACGGCAAGGAGCACACCCAGCGAACCATGAAGTAACCCCGCTGGCGCGCCCTCCCCACGCGCGCCCACAATGGCTCCGCGGGTCTCCTCGAGCTCGCACAAAAGCCATCGTTTTCCGGGGCTTGCCGGCGCTTTGCCGTGAGCTCTTCGGGCGTCTCCGGGGTACCAATGCGGACGAGCCGTGCGCTCCTGTGCGAGTGACCCGAAACGGGCGCCGAATCGGGTTTCGCGAGCCTCCTTACCGGTGTAAACAGGACTCATCATGACCGTGTTCCGACACAACCGACGCCAGTTTTTGAAGGGCATCGGCGGCGCAACGCTGGCCCTCCCGTTTTTGCCTTCGCTGCTGGACAAGGCGAGCGCGCAGGCGGCCGCCACGCCCCGGCCCAGGATGGTCGCGATGTTCACCGGCCACGGCGCGGCCTCCCAGGCCAACATGTTCCCCAAGGCCGAGACCCCGTTCACGCACGGCGCCTACACTTTTCGGCAGAGCTCGCTCAAGCCCACGGTGAACGGCGCCAGGGCCAGTCTCTCGCCCGTCCTCACCGCCCCCTCGAGCCTGCTCACGGACAGGATCGCCTCCAAGATGAACACCCTGATGGGCCTCGACCTGCCCTTCTATCAGGGCCACCACAAGGGCGGATATCTGGGCAACCACTGCGTGAACACCCACACGGCCGACTCCGAGGTCAATCGGAACATCCCGCCCCGACCCACCATCGACCAGATCCTCGCCACCTCCGAGAAGTTCTATGAGCCGTCGACGCCGGTCCGCCTCCCCTCGATGCAGATCGGGGCGAGCGGCGCCTGCTGGGGTTGGTCGAGCCCCAAGAGCAGGAGCGGCGACATCATCCGCATCCCGACCACGCGAGACTCGAACACCCTGTTCAAGAACATCTACGTGGCGCCGCAGACGCAGGCCCCCAAGCGGCCCCCCAGCCTCAACTACGTCCACGAGAGCTACAAACGCCTGCACGACGGCGCGTTCGGTGACGCGCTCAAGATCTCCGCGAACGACCGGCGGCGTCTGCAGGAGCACATGGAGAAGGTGAACAGCCTGATCAAGCGCATGAGCGCCGTGGCCTCCTGCGAAGACGTGCGCCCTCCCGCGAAGAGCAAGACCTCGGGCGATCCCGGCGTCTCTTACGAGACCATCGACTACAAGGCCACGATCGAGTGGTACCAGATCTTCAACGACATCATCGTGGCAGCGTTTCAGTGCGGCACCTCGCGCATCGCCACCATCCACTCGGAGGAGGCCTGGTCACCGTACAGCGGCGGCAGCTGGCACCAGAACATCGCGCACACCGCGCTCGACGATCCGAATACCCAGGCCATCCTGGTCGAGGCGCATCGGCAGGAGTTCGAGTCGCTGTTCTTGGACCTGGTCACCAAGCTCGACGTCGAGGAGGCCGATGGCCGGACCTACCTCGACAACTCTCTGATTTGGTGGGTCCAGGAGTCGGGCTTCTCCACGCACGATCCCATCAGCATGCCCATCGTCACGGCGGGCAGCGCGGCGGGCTTCTTCGAGACCGGCAAGGCGCTCGACTATCGCCGGCTGAATGGGACCAAGTGGAACGGCCGAGAATACACGGGCCTTCTGTACGGGCAGTGGCTGGCGAACGTCTGCATGGCGATGGGTCTCTCCAAGGCGGACTACCAGATCACCCCGAACGACAAGGGCTACAGCAATGGCTGGCGGCAGCCCAGCTATGCCGGCAAGGGCCCCGAGATGTGGCCCGACGCGCTGTTCAGCATGGCCGACGATCCGCTCCCCGGGTTCGGCAAGAGCGCCTGAGCGCACTACTGCAAGGCGTCTTCGTAGGCGGTCATGGGCACCACCTGGCTGCTCGCAAACGTGGGCAGGAAGCGGAAGTCCGGATCGTTCGAGAAGCCGCCGTCCGCCGAGAAGGGATAGCGGCTGAATTGCGGGAACAAGAAGCGCAGCCCCAGGCCCATCGCGTGGTGCACCCGCATGTCCCGGAACTCCGCGAACACTGAGCCCACGTCGTAGAACGCCACGGCGCCCACGTGGAGCGAGTGCCACTTGAACGGGAGCGTCCGGACCTCGAAGTTGCCGAGCATGCGGTTCACTCCGTAGCCGGAGAAGCGCTGGCTCGTGTAGCCGCGCAGGCCGTTGTCGGCTCCGAGCGAGACGTACGAACGCGTGGTGTCCCTGCGGCGCAGCTCCAAGCTACCCCGCGCCACCAGGCGCACGTAGCCGAGCACGGGCGAGGCCGCGCGCGCGAGGCCGGTGACGAGCTGATCGACCAGCTTCTGCTCTTCGTAGCGCACCCTCCCCGCGGTCTTGAACTCGAGGAGCCCGCCGCGCGGCGCGAGCACCACGCCAAAGCTCCCGGAGAGCACCCAGGAGTTGGTGTTGGAGCCGAACACGTCGAGCGGCGCACGCACGGAGACCAGCGCGCTCGGGCCCACGCGCACGTTCTCGCTCTGCCCGAAGCTACCCAGGTTGAGGAACGTGGCGTACCGGGGCATCCAGATCTCGTAGCTGGCCGCGGGGCCGATTTCGCGGCGCTGCCGGGGCAACACCTCGCGGTAGAACGCTTCGCGCAAGTCCGCAGGCAGCGCGCTCTCGGCGATGTGAAAGGCCTCCACCTCGCGGTAATCCCAGCCGGCGCCGAGCGTTTGCTTGAAGGCCTCTCCACGCCTCAGGTAGCCCCACAGCGAGGCCGTCGGGCTCTTCTGCCGAAACGCGGCCTTCGCGCTGGGTCCCCCCTCCTCGGCCTGAAAGCTGCGCACGTCGCCGTTCTCGAGCCTGCGCAGCACGCGGTTGTCGTAGGCGAAGTCCAGGCTGTAGGCGTAGCGCTGGGCGAGGTTGTAGAAGGGTTCGCCCACCGAGAGGCTCCAGACGCTGCCCTCGGTCTCGCGGGTCGCCTTGTTGAACAAGACGCCCACGCTCTCGCGCAGGCTCACCCGTGAGTTGAACACGCGGCGCGCGTAGTAGAAGGGTTGGACCATGTAGGTCTTGGGGATCATGTAGAAGTCCAAGCCCACGGTCTTGTTGTATCCGAACAGGTTGCGCTCGGTGACCCGCAAGAGGAGCTCGTTGATCTGCGTGGTGACGTTGAACGCCTGCTCGAAGCGCAGGCTCCAGATGTCACGCGTGTAGACGAGCACGCCCACTGCGTTCGGGTCCGGGGTCGCTACGGCCACGATGCGCGCAAGCGTGAAGATGCCCATGCCGCGCAGGTTGCGCATGGTTTCCTCGGCGAGCGCATCCCGGAAGGGCTCGTCCGCCCGGAACAGAAGTTCGCGGCGCACCACGGATTCACGCGTGGTGGCGTGAAACCAATTGAGCCAGAGCGGCCACAGCTCGTCTTGCACGAACACGTCGTCGCTGACGATACGCACCCAGGCGATGCGCTTCCCCTCGGGCTCTGGGGCAAGGCTCAGCCCCTCACGGTCGAGCACCCGCTGCGTGCGCTCCCATTCGTAGCTCGTCCCGGAGCTCGGAGCGTCTGCCCAAGCCAGAGGCGCCGAGAGCAGCCCGAAGGCCACGCACAAGAGCGCGAGCGCGCTCTTACCGACTAGGGTGCCGCCGCGCCGACCGCGATCCGGTGCGGGGCCTCGTGAGATGCGCTCAGTGACGCGACGGCCAAACCCCATGGGAGAGGCCCGAGCGTAGCAGAGAACACCGGCCTACTCGCAGCTGCCCTCGAGCGCGGCGATCCAGTCCCCAAGCAGCGTCACGCCCTCCTGATGCACCAGGTTACGACCGAGCGGGGGCATCTGGACCTTGGGCTCCGTGCTCTCCATACGGCACAGGTAGATCGAGCCCTCGGGATCCCCGGGGACGATGTCGGCCGAGCGGCCGCAGGTCGCGCCCCCTGCGCTGGTCGGGCGCTTGCAAACGCCCCAGGTCACCGGGTTCTGGTCGGGCGCCGTGCGCGGCCAGTCGAGCCACATGCCGCTCGAGGAGGCGTTGCCGGCCTCTTCCCTGTGGCATGGCGCGCAGTTGGAATCGAGGTAGGAGCGCGCGCGCAGCTCGAGCGGGGCGTCGGAGAATGGGTCCACGAGGCGCTGGCGCTGGTCGGGTGGCTCGGGCGCACGATCGAGGAGGCCTGTCGCGTGCAGGTGATCGATTTGGTTTTGGACAACCCCGTCGTAGACGTGTTCGCGATCGAGCTGACGTGTGCGAAGCGCGAGCGCGGTGGCGACCTCGCGCTTGCCGTGGCAGTCGAAGCACTGATTCGTGTTGGGGACCGAATACCGGTTTTGCACCTGGGCGCCTTCGGCGTCCACCCAGGCCGTGTCGAGCGAGGCGCCCGCCACCTTGCGCACGGCCTCGGTTTGCGCGTCGTTCCAGATGTACGTGTGCGGCACCATGCCCCCGGCCGTGAACACCAAGAGGCGCGTCTCGAGCAAGCGCTCGCCGGCCGCGGGAGCGCGCATGTCGAACGGGTAGCTGAAGGTCTTGACCAGCACGCTGCCCTCGGGGAGGGTCCACACGTCTTCTTCGGCGTAGGCGATGGTCTTGCCCTCGGGCACGTAGATGAAGCGCCGCTTGGCCGCGTAATCGGAGAACAGGGGCGAGATCACCTCGTAGGGCACGGTGCGGGGCCCGGGCGCCTGCGCGGCCTCGTCGACGAACAGGTTCCACTCCGAAAGGTTGTCGGGGGGCGTCGCATACGCGCTGGCGGGCGGCCCGCGCCCGAGGTCCGGATCCACCGCGCCTCCACCGCCTCCGCCGCCTCCATCCGCCGCAGACTTGTCGGCCCCCTTGTCGTCGCCGTCTCCGCAAGCGAAGAGGCTCAGGCACGCGCCGATCAGCCAACACCTGACGTACTGCCCGTCACTCATGGCCACCTCGCAACAGAAGATCTCCGTCCGGCGGGATGGCTAGGCCGCTCGGGACGCTCTTGGGTGGATGCTGCAGCCGTGAGACGTCGGTCAACGAGCGGCGCAGGAAGCTCAGCAAGTCCGCCAACTCGTCCTCGGTGAGGGGCCCGCGGCGACCGAGCGCGACCTGCTCGGCGACCTCGTGGGCGACCGCCTCTTCGAACAGACGCACCGCGCCGTTGTGAAAGTAGGGCCCCGACTTGCGCGCATTGCGCAGCGTGGGCACGCGGAACGTCCCCCGATCCGCCTCCACCCCCGTGAACTCGAAGCGCCCCAAGTCCTCGATGCCCTCGGGGTTCGGCACGCGACGGTCGTAGTAGCGGTCGCTCTCGAAGCGCGGTGGCTCGTGGCATTCATGGCACCCGAGCTCCGCGAACAAGTGCGCGCCTCGCAGATCTTGCGCGCTGAGCGCCCGCGGCTCTCCGGCCAGGTAGCGATCGTAGGCCGTGCGATCGGCGACGTAGGCCCGCACGAAGGTGGCGAGCGCGCGCGCGAACGTGGTCTCGCTGATGGCCGGCTCCACACCGGGAAACGCCTCGCGAAACAACGCCTGGTACTGCGGGATGGCGTTCAAATCCGCGATCACCTCGGCCATCGCGCGGTTCAGCTCTTCCCGCGCCTCGAGCGGGAAAAACACCTGGTGCTCGAGCGAATCCGAGCGTCCATCCCAGAAGAACTCCCGGCGATAGCCCAGGTTCCACAGGGGCTGCGAATTGCGACGCGTCATGTTGGGCCCCACGCGTCCGGGCCCGATCGCGCCCTTGCCATCGACGCCCACCGCGCGTGGGAGTTGATCACCGAGGCCCCAGATCTCGCTGTGACAGCTGACGCAGGCGGTGGCCTGATCGCTCGAGAGGATGGGATCGTAGAAGAGTAGTCTGCCGAGCAGCCGCTTGGCCTCGCTCGGCGGATCATCCTCGGGATAGGGCACCGGGCCCAGCGGCTGCGCGGGCCAGGGCAAGCCGAGATCGCTCGCGCCGCCATCTATCGCCACGTCCGGTCGCGTCACGGGCGCCGACGGGCCGTCGGGCGCCTCGCTCGAGGCGCAGCCACCGAGGACGACCCACAGGGCGCCGACGAACCGAGCCGAGCGAGCTGGCATTCAGCTCCCCTGGGGCAGCGTGATGGTCTCGAAGGGCGCAGGCAGGGAGCAGCTGAACAGCGAGGCGTCGGTCACCGGCGGGCTCATCTCGTCCGAGAGATCGAACTGCAGGATGGTCGTCGGCGCTTCACCGAGACAGAGCTGCTCGGTCGGCGCGTCCGGCTGCGTGATGCCGTCCCACAGCACGTTGGGGAGCTCTGGACCGAGCAACAACGACACCAGTGGATCCGGCGCGGTGCCGTTGCCCTCGAAGGTGTTGTCGTGGATGTAGAGCTTGCTCAGGTACGGATCCGAGTCGATGTTCTCGACGCCGCAGTTGCTGCCGCCCATGCTGGAGCAGATGAGCCCGAAGGTCTGGTAAGACAGCGCGAGCACGCCGGTGGTGGTGTTGCCCGTGATGGTGTTGCCGCGGACCTCGGTGTTGTCGTTGGCGAGCACCAGCATGCCCGTGCCGGCCGGCACGAAGGACACCGTGGTCCCGGGCTGGCCGAAGTTTGCATGGTTGTTGTCGCGGACCTGGTTGTTCTCGACGATGGTCCCGCTCCCGCTCGTCTTTTCCAGGTGCGGGAGCACGAACACCAGGATGCCTGCGGTGTTCCCGTGGACATCGTTGCCGGTCACCAGGGCGCTGTCGCTGTTTTCGATCTCGATGCCCGCGACGTTGCCGTACACGTTGTTGTTGCGGACGATGATGTTGCTGGACTGCCCCACGTAGATGCCGGCGTCGGACGCGCCCGTCACCTCACAGTCCTCGACGAGCACGTTGGTGGAGCTCAGCGGGTAGACCGCATAGGCGCCGTTGGTGGTGACCGAGCCATCGTCCCATGAGACCTTGAGGTTGCGGAAGGTGACGCGGTCGACGTTATCGGTGACGATGGTGTTGCCCGAGGAGTTCTTGATGCTCAGGTGCTGGATGGTGAAGCCGTCGCCGGTGGCCTTGAGCGCGTCCTTGCCCTCGGTCTGGGCGGCGTAGTCGAGCACCACGGCGCTGCGATCTTTGGGGTTGCCCTGCACGGTCACGTCGTTCAGCCCGATGCTGAGCTCCCTGGTCACCGTGTAGGTGCCGTCCTCGAAGCACAGCGTCTGACCATCCGTGGCATTGATGAAGATCTCCTGGATCTGCTCGGTGGTGCTGCCCGCGGGGATCCTGGCATCGCAGCCTTCGTAGCGCTCACCATCACCTCCGCCGTCGTCGTCGTCGCCGCAACCGAACGAAGCCGGCGCCGAAAGGAGCAGAAGCGCAAGGAAACAGTGCTTACCGTGATGCCATGACATAGGAAAGACCCTCCCTTTGGGAGCCGGGCAATCGTGCCGGCGCGAGGAGCCGAACGAAGCGCGATCGTAGATGGATCTTGAAACGATAACCCGAGATAACAATGGGTGCCGTGAGCAAAGCCCCCAATGCGGCCGAGCCCCCTCGAACGAACTGGCCCGTCTTCGCGCGTGCGATCGTGATCGCTCATTCGCGATAACGTGCGAGCTCCGCCCACCTCGTGTTCACGAGATCGAACGGGAGCAGACACAAGTCCCGCGCGGTCGGGGGCGTGCGGACACTGTGCTGGCTGTAGTCACGCAGCGACAGGCGCTGCAGGATCACCCGCAAGTAACCGAGCGGACCGGGGAGGCCCCAAGGGAGGGTGCGCCGGCCGCGCATCACCGAGCCAAGGGTCAAGCGCGGCAGGCTGCCCGCGTTCGCGCCGAGCGGGGCGAGCGTCTCGGGCAACGAAAAGCCGTGGTGCTCCAGCAAGCCCAGGATGCGCAGCAAGAGGCGCCACGCGGGGCGCCTTGGGAGCAGTCTCCGCAGCGCGGTGAGCTCGAACTCGGCGGCGTGCCTGCGCAGCACGAAGGCGATGTCCACGAGCCACAGCAGCACGAGGCCGCTGTCCTGACTGTGCCCGTAAAGGTGGTCCACCAAGTGGGCGAGCATCAGGTTCGGCTCGAGCACCCGGATCGGGACCCCGCGCACCCGGCGCATGGTCGCCTCGCGGGTTTCGCGCTGCCAGTCCGCCTGCGAATAGGACTCGAGATACGAGTGTGCGTCACAGGTGACCCCTTGCGCGGTCTCGAAGGAGCGCGCGTGATCTTGCGCGACGTGATCGACCCTCTCCCTGAACCCAGAGCGCTCGAGCGCCGTGACCAGGAGCGCGAACTTCTCGGGCTCGGCCACCAGGTCCATGTCTCCCATGGGGCGCGTCGAAGGATCCGGGTAGTAACCATCCGCGAGCAAGAGCCCCTTGAGCACGAGCGGCGTCGTGCCGAGCGCGCTGGCAGTGTGCAGCAGGCGGCTCGCCGTAAGGAACAGCAGAGCGTTGAGCTCACGGACGCGGCGCTGGGACGAAAGCAGCCTCTCGCGTTCGACGCTCGGAAGCCTGCTCAAGAGGCCGTAGTGTGAGAGCTGATGCGCGAGCAGCGGAAGGACACGGTGGGTGCGCAGCTCGGAAAGCGCGAGGCCCAACTCGGGCGCCGCGAGCACGGCCTCTAGGTCGGCCTCGAGCTCTGGAGGCAGCGCGGCGAGAGGATCGACCAGGAGCAGCGAGAACAGCGCGGCGAGGGGTCGCGTCGACATCCGGACGAAGCTTGGCACCCCCCACGCCATCGCGCAGCCGGGGCGGCGAGCGCGGGGGACTCAGCGGGCGCGGCGGATCGCGTGCACGTTCTGGGCGGGAGGCTCGTCCTGCTCGCCCTCCAGCTTGATCGCCTTGAACATGGTGCCGCTGGCGGCACGCCCTGCGTACGCGTCGTCCTCCTCGATCGGGTCGTCGGGACCTGCGCTCTGCGAGAACCAATCGGCGCCGGAGTCGAGCTGCGCGGCAGGCTGGGCCATTCCCTGCGCGAGCTTGGCGCGCTCGAAGGCGAGCTCTTCTCGTTCGGCAGCTTCGTTGGTGCGTGCCAATACCTTTCCGAGCACGAGGGCCAGCGCCCCCGAAACACCGACCCAACTCAGCCCGAGTGCTGCCCAGGTCCACGGTGATACTTCGCTCAGCCAAGCCATATGGCCCCCCGCGGGGGTCAACTTCCCCCCTATCTGAACGAGGTTCCCCGACCTGAGGGGCGATGGCAACCTTTTCTCCCCCCGATTTCGAGGGTGCCCCGTCGGAAAGTGCGCGGCTGTAAGCGTCAATTGCGGCGTGGCTCCTCGTTTTCCATTATTTGTGCGTCTCGCGAACAGCTGAGACTCCCGCATTTTTCGCGGTCCGTTTTGTTGTTCTCTAGGGTCGGGGGGATATGGACACACACGCGAGCGCGCGCCGGGTCTTCGGGGCCCTGATCCTGCTGGCGTTGGTACTGCTGGCCTTCGTCATCAGTCCCTTCATCGAGTCATTCATCTTCGCGGCGGTGTTGGCGGGCGCGCTGCATCCGCTGCAGCGGCGACTCACCGAAAAGCTGCGCGGCCGCACGGAGTTGAGCGCGGGTCTGTTGTGTCTGCTGGTCGTCCTCGCCTTGCTGATCCCGTTCGGAGGCATCGCGGCGTTCGTGGTGCGAGAGAGCGTGGAGGGCGCGCGCTTCGTGGCCGAGACGCTGCAGGACGAAGGGGTGGCGGGCCTGCTCGACGAACTGCCGGAGGCGCTGCGCGACCTCGCCAACGAACTCCTCGAGCGGTTTCCGATCGAGGAGCACGAGATCGACGCCACGCTGCAGCAGCAAGCGAGCGCCCAGACCGGCAAGGCGGCGCGCGCGGTCACGGGCGCACTGGCGGCCACGGGATCGATCCTCGTGAAAACGATCATGATGCTGATCGCGCTGTTCTTCCTGCTGGTCGACGGCCTGCGCCTGGTGCAATGGTTCGAGGAGATTTCGCCGCTCGCCCCGGGGCAAACCCTCGAGCTCCTCAAGGAGTTTCGCAAGGTCTCGGTCTCGGTGCTGGCCTCCACCATCGCCACCGCAGGCGTACAGGCGTCGGCCGCCCTGATCGGCTACCTGCTGACCTCCCTCCCCCATCCGCTCTTCTTCGCGACCGTGACGTTCTTCACGGCGTTCATCCCGGCCGTGGGCGCAGGTGGCATGTGCGTCTTGGGCGCGCTCTGGTTGTTCCTGCAGGGAAAGGCCTGGACGGCGCTCTTCCTCGCGCTGTGGGGCGTGCTGGTGGTCGGCCTGATGGACAACATCATCAAGCCGGTCCTGGTGCAGCGGGGGCTCGCCATGCATGGGGCGGTGGTGTTCTTCTCGTTGCTCGGGGGGCTCGCCTCGTTCGGAACCGTGGGACTCCTCTTGGGTCCGCTGGTCGTGACGTTCTTTCTCGCCCTGGTCCGCATCCACCAGCGAGACTACGGCGCCGACCGCATCTCGCGCGTCTAGCGCGCGCCTGCTCGGGGATCGAAGGTCAACTCGCGCGCCGGGGCACACGCCTGCTCGCTCGGCCAGCAGTTGTGTGCGGGACGTCTCACAAAACTTCCCGTGTCGTCGTGCGTCCGGAGCCAGATACGATGTGTTCTCGGGGCGGCCGGTCCGGGAGCGCAAGCGACCGTGGGCCGGAGACAGGGGGCGACAGGTGCGGGTTCAGCGATGGAAATGGGCGTTGTTGGCGGGCGTGCTGTCGAGCGTGGCGTGCGGCGAAAAGACGGAGCCCTCGCGGCAGCCCGCCGCTTCGCAGCCCAAGTTGGAGTGGCGGACCTCGCCGGAGCGGGTGGAGTCCGCTCCCATCTCGCTGACGGCTTCGGACGGCAGCGGACTCGTCCTGGTCTCGGTCGAGGCGCGCGCCGTGATCGAGGAGCCTTTGGCCTTCACCGAGCTGCACCTCAAGTTCCACAACCCCGAGTCACGTCAGCGCGAGGGACGCTTCGCGATCACCCTGCCGGGGGCGGCCGCCATCTCCCGCTTTGCCATGCGCGTCGGAGATCAATGGCAGGAGGGCGAGGTCGTGGAGCGCAAGCGCGCCCAGACCATCTACGAGGACTATCTCCACCGCAAGGAGGATCCGGCGCTCCTCGAGCGCGACGCGGGCAACCAGTTCAGCGCGCGGGTGTTCCCGATCGCAGCCAACGAGGACAAAGAGATCATCGTGGCCTACTCGGAGGAGCTCCCGCACGCGAGCGAGCCCTACCGCTTGCTGCTCAAGGGCCTCGCGCGCTTGAACGAGCTCAAGGTGGACGTGCTGTTCGGCTCGAGCAGCAACACGGGGCGCGAGTCCTCGCTGCGACAGCGCGAACCTTCGCAGCGGCTCATCCTGCACGAGCGTGATCACGTGCCGAGCGCGGATCTGGCCGTGGAGCTCCCGGGCGGACGGCCCCAGGTCGCGTTGCGCAGCGGCGAGCTCGTGGTGGCCCGCGTGACGCCGGCGCCCAAGCTCGAAGCCGACGCCATGGACGGCCTCACGGTGTTGTTCGACACCAGCGCGTCGCGCGCGCTCGGGTTCGAGGCGCAGATCGAACGCCTGGGCGGGCTGCTCGGGGCACTCAGGGAAAAGTCGGGCCTGGATTTCCCGCTCAAGGTGCTCGCGTTCGATCAGACGCTGGAGGAGATCTACGCGGGGCCGGTGAGCGGCTTCTCGGTGCGAGACAAGGCCCGCTTGCTCGCGCGCGATGCGCTGGGCGCGTCGGACCTGGCGGCCGCGCTGTCTGCGCTGAGCAGCGGGAGCCGGATGCCGAGCCGGCTCCTGGTGGTCAGCGACGGGGTGGTCACGGCGGGTGCGCTCGACACGACCACGCTGCGCGAGGCGGTGGCGCAGCTCGCCGCGCACGGCGTGCGTCGGGTGGACGCACTGGCCGAGGGCGGCATCCGCGACGAGGGCGTGCTCACCGCGCTGACGCGGGCCGGGCTCAAGAGCACGGGCGTCGTGCTGGACGCACGGCTCGCCATGGGGACGCTGGTGGACAAGCTGCTCCAGGGCACGCGCGAGCGCGTGGAGGTGAACGTGCCGGGGGCCAGCTGGGTGCACCCGAGGGTGCTCGAGGGAGTCCAGGCGGGCGACGAGTACCTGGTGTTCGCCGAGCTCGATCCCAAGGCCAAGCTGCGCATCGAGCTCTCCGAGCTCAAGGCGCAGACGCCGAGCGTCATGGAGGCGCCGCGGCCGCTGCTCGAGCGCGCCTGGGCGCGGGCGCGGATCAGCGCGCAGGAGGAGGAGCTGCGCGCGCTCCGGGCGGACGACGAGGCTGCGCGGGCACGGCTCACGCGCGAGATCGTGAGCCTGTCCACCCGACACCGCGTGCTCTCGGAGTTCACCGCGCTCTTGGTGCTGGAGAACGCGCAGGAGTACGCGCGCTTCGGCCTGAACCCCAAGGCGCTCGCCAACATCTTGCGCGTCAACGCCGAAGGGCTCGAGCTCTTCGACCGCGCATCGGAGCGCACAGGGCAGCTCGCAGCGGCGCGGGGCAGCCGTCACCGGTTCGAGCCGGAGCCCGAAGAGGAGGCGCCCCGCGAGCGCGCAGTGCCGTCGCGGACGGGCGCCGGCGCACCGCCGCCAGCACCGGCCCCCTCGGCAGCGCTGCCAGAGATGATCGCCAAGGGCGAAACGGCGCGCGCCAAGGTAAAGCAAGATCAGCCCGCCGGAGCTGCGCCGAGCCCTGCCAAGCGCCGCGAGTCGTCCGAATCGGCGCGCATGGTTGCCGAAGCCGCCCAGAGCTCGGAGGCGCTGCTGCTCGGTGCGCGCGAGGGCAAGGGCGGCTTGGCCGATGTACTCGGCTCGGCCGACGTGAGCGGCAGCGCCGCCGAGATCCTGGGCCAATCCTCCAGCAAGTCCCCCGCGCGAGCGCGCCCGGAGAGCCCGGGGCCCTTCCCCCCCTCTCTCCGCACGGGCGGCATGGGCTCGGTCGGCATGGCTGGCTCGGGTGCGGGAGGAGGCGGCAAGGTGGCGACGAGCAGCACGGGTGGCGGCCTGGGCGATCTGGGCGCACTGGCGCCGAGCGCGGCGCCGACCGCGACCGCCGACGCACCCGGGCTCGAGGTGGCCGCGCCGCTCGTGCCCCGCGCGGTGGCGCGACTGCACACGGCCTCCGGCGTGGACAGCAGCCAGAGCGCGCAGGTGGTGCGCGGAACCTTGGCCTCCTCCGCCAAGGCCTGTTACGCGCGGGCGAGTGTGCGCGCAGACGGCCCCGAGCAGGTGAACCTCGAGTTCTCGCTCTCCGACAAGGGCACGGTGCGCAGCGTGTTCGTGGCCCGCGGATCGCTGCGCGATCGAAAGGCTCAGAACTGCATCCTCGCGGCCGCCCAGGGGCTGCGTTTCCCCAAACCCGAGCGCGAAAACGCCAGCGTGGAGGCGGGCGTCGAGCTCTCGATGGTGCCCGGGGTCGCGCGCACGGCGCCCGCGCCCGCGTCGGCCCCGACGGTGCGCGCTGCGCCCAAAATCAAGCACCCAGAGCTCGCCGACGCCTACGACGGCACGCTCGCGGCGACGTTGGAGGCCCTTGCGCGCCGTGATTTGCAGGGCGCGCGCCTGCTCGCGGAGACTGCCCACCGCGAACAACCGGGTGATGTGATCGCGTTGATCGCGCTGGGCGAGGCGCTCGAGGCCCAGGGCGAGTTCGCGCGCGCCGCCCGCGCCTATGGCTCGTTGATCGACCTCTTCCCGTCGCGGACCGACTTGCGTCGCATGGCGGGCGCGCGGCTCGAACGCTTGCCGCGCGAACATGGGCTTGGCCTGGCCACCGACAGCTACGAAAAAGCCCTGTCGCAGCGGGCCGATCACCCCTCCAGCCACCGCCTGCTCGCGTTCGCCCAACTCAAGCAGGGGCTGCACGCGAAGGCCTTCGACACGCTGCTCGGCGCCTTGAGCCGCAGCTTCGCCTGGGCGCGCTTCGAGGGCGTCGACCGCATCCTGCGCGAGGATCTCGGCCTGGTCGCCGCCGCCTGGCTGCGGGTGCAACCGGATCAGCAAGCGGAGATCATGGGGCAGCTCTCGCGCTTCGGTGTGTCGCTCGACCGCGCGCCTTCACTGCGCTTCGTGCTGAACTGGGAGACCGACGCCAACGACGTCGATTTCCACATCTACGACGGCCGCGGCGGGCACGCCTACTACATGAAGCCCAAGCTCGGCTCGAACGGCTCGCTCTACGCGGACATCACCACCGGGTACGGCCCCGAGTGCTTCGCCATCCATGGGCGTACGCGGAACTACCCCTATACGCTCCAGGCCCACTACTTCGCGCGCGGTCCGATGGGGTATGGCATGGGCAAGCTCCAGATCATCGACCACGATGGCCAGGGCAACCTGCGCTTCGTGGAGAAGCCCTTCACGATCATGAAGGACAAGGCCTTCGTGGAGCTCGCGGTGCTGGAAGATCCCAAGAAGACCGCGGCGTCACCCAGCGGACAGCTCGGGCTCGGCGCGCTCTGAGGAAGCCAGCGCCGCGGGTTCAGCCGCCTCAGACGGAAGCTGCGGCTGCTCGCGCGACAGACGCCAGGTCTCGACCGGCCAGTGTTGCCAGGCTTCGCGGTGCAGAAACAGCATGCTCTCGGGATCGGCCACCAGCGCGCGCCGCTCCTCGTCGGTGATGCCTGCGGGGCCTGCGCGCAGCGCGCGCTGGCGCAGGCGAACCAGGTCGAGCGAACTCACGTGCTTCACGCGAGGCTCCTGCGCCTTGAGGCGCTTCACGTGGGTCGCGACGAGGACCGGATCGAGCACCAGATCGCGGAAGCGAGCAGCCTCGTCAGGCGCAGTCAGCGCGCGCAGATCGTCGACGCGTTGGGCGATCTCGGCAGGCTCCGTCTCGCTCGGCGTCCACAACAGCCCCAGCGCGCGCAGCCACCCGCCGACGCGGGCGCTGGAAGCAAGCCACGCGAGCGGGATGGCAAGCGACCACGGCACCCAGAGCGGCGAGAGCGGCCAAACCAGCTGCGGCGCGGAGAAGAAGAGCCAGGCGAACAGGCCGACGCCGAGCACCATCGTGGACCATTCGCTGCGCACCGCGGTCCCGAGTTGACCGCTCGCGCGCCGATCCTGGGCGCCCCAGCGAACGGCCCGGCCCAGGAGGATGGAGAGCACGATGCGCGTGTGATGCAGCATCATGAGCGGGGCCGTGAGCGCCGAGAAGACCGCCTCGGTGAACACGCTGGCGAGCAGGCGCAGCGCGCCGCCGTGGGCGCGACGCTGCGCTCCGTCGCGCAGCGTGGCCAGGGTGCCGAGCACGCGCGGCCCGAGCAGGACGACCGCGGTGAGCGTCACGAGCAGCAGCGCCAAGGACTGGGAGACGAACGGGCCTTGGCCGAGGAAAGCCATGGTCAGGCCGAGCGCGATGAAAGCGAGCCAGAGCGGAGACGCCAGATACGAAGCCACCCCACAGGCCATGTGGAATCGGCTCATCGGCGAGAGGCCCTGCGAGAGCGCGACGCGCACGTGTTGAAGGTTGCCCTGGCACCAGCGCCGATCGCGCGCGACGTAGGCGGACAAGGTGGGCGGCAGCTCTTCCCAGCTGCCGGTGAGGTCGTGCGCGATGCGCACCTCCCAGCCAGCGCGGCACAGGAGCGCGGCCTCCACGAAGTCGTGGCTGAGGATGTGCCCACCGAGGGGCGGCTCACCGCGCAGCTCGGGCAAGGCACAGCAATCGAGGAAGGCTTGAACCCTGAGCACGGCGTTATGGCCGTAGTAGTTGCCCTGGCCGCCGGCCCATACCGCGAGCCCGCGTGTGAACACGGGCCCGCTCACGCTGGCGGCGTGCTGCTGGGCGCGCGCGAACAACGTGGTCCCCCGGTGAAGCGCGAGCGGCGCCTGAAGCAAGGCCACGTTCGGCTCGGCGTGGATGCGGCGCACCAGCTCGACCAGCGTGTCGCCGCGCATCAGGCTGTCGGCATCCAGCACGACCGCATAGCTGTAGCGATGGCCCCAGCGCTCGAAGAACTCGGCCAGGTTTCCGGCCTTCTGTCGGTCGTTGCGCGCGCGGCGGCGATAGAAGATCGGCACCCGGGATGCGCCGTCGGCCGCGACCCGGCGGAAGGCCCGCTCCTCTTCGGCGGCTTTCTCGGCGTCGCGTGAGTCGCTGAGCACGAAGATCTCGAAGCAATCACCACCGGGCGTGCGGTCGAGCGACTCGCGCATGGCCGCGAGGGCCGCAAACACCTCCTCGGCGCTCTCGTGATAAACGGGCATCAACAGCACGCTGCGCGGCAGCGCCTCCCCCGCGCCGCTTGCTTGGAGCACAGCATCGGCCATCGCTGGGTCGGCCTCGGCCTCTCGGATGCGCGGCTTGCGGCTGCGCCGTCCCGCCCAGAACCCGTAGCTGGCGGCGCTGAAGCCGAGCACCGCAAAGCCGAACAAGAACGAGAACAACGCCGCCCACGCGACCTCGAAGACCGAGAGGCCAGCGCTGGCCAGGTCCCACAACAACGCCAGCGTGGCGCAGGCGGTCACGAGCAGGCTGGGCAAGAGCCCCAAGAGCCAGCGCGGAACCATGACCGGCTCCAGGGATTGATCCCGGAACTGGACCTTGGTGGGCGCGCGGCCCAGGCGCGGATCTCCAAACAGGTGCGCGGCCCGTTGAGCCTCCTGGACGTCGCCCAAGAACAGCTCGGGCAACGCGCCCGCGAAGGTCCGCAGCCAGAGCGGGTCCACCTGGCCTGCGTCCTCTCCGAACACAGCCAACCAAAAGGCCTCCGCGCGCGCCTGCACGACCGCAACGGCGCGCTCGGGCAGGCGGCTCGCGTCTTGCCCGTTATCGAGCTCGCCCTGGCAGATCTCGTGGGCGAGGCTCTGAATGCGCGTGGGGTCGGCCAGGCCGAGGACCCGCAGGTACTCGCTCACGCGCTCGATCGCACGCTCGAAGGGCTCGTTGGGTCCGCGCGCACGGACGTGGGAGGACGCCTGCTCAACGCCCGAGGCGGCGCTCGGGTTCAGCTCGCAAGACGCTTCCACGGATTCGCCACTTGCCGCGCTCGCTACCCGCACCACGTTCGGGGCGACAACCGATTCTTGTTCACGTCGTGCGGGTTGTGCAGGTTGTGCAGCCACGGCCATCAACTCCAGTTCGAAAGGGCGACATCGCGCCGGGGCGGCGTGAGGTTCACGCGCTCGCACATGAGCATCCCTCCGCTCATGCAAGATCGGGGGCATGACGTCGAAGACGCCGCCAACATGCACGCTCCCATGCGCTTTTGCGATCGTATGCGTGACGAACCCGTGGGATCGCGTGGCGCGTTCGTGCGCCTCGCAACCCGGCCTCGCACGGGTTGTACGAACCGGAACCGGGCGAAATCGCGGAGGGGCCGCACAACGTAGTCCTCGGGTGCCACTGTGTCAGAAGCCCTTACCACCGCAAGAGGTTGCGGCACACGCGAAAAACTGTGCCGTGGCTGCACGAGGCCACGGCGCGCGGCAACCCCCAGCGAGGCCGTCTTCGCCCCATTATCACTCCGGAACAGCCCGGAGATCTCCTCCGCTCGCACCGTTCTGTGAGAGGGCCCACCGCGACGCGAATACGCGCCACAGTGGGTCGAAATTGCGGCCCTCCCGCCGAACCGTGGCGCTTGCTCGAAAACGACGCATCCCGCACGGGCGCACCAACACGCGGCGCCCACCTTCTCCCGTGGCACGCGGGCGAGGGCCAGCCTGCGGGAAGCCGCTGGTGTGGCGCCCGCGCGGATCGCCCAACGGGGCGAGGTTCAAACGAGTTCAGCACGTGGTCAGCGTGCGCCTGGAGTGGTAGCTTCGCAACGACGACGGCCCCTGCATTTGTCAGCAATTGTCGAGGCCTGCATTCTCCGGCAACAAGGGCTCGCGTGTGCACGTTGAACCTGTGCGAGTACGAGCGTGACGAGTTGGATCGACCGATCGCAATCTTCTTCTGTCCGCGGTGAGCGCCCCGGGCTACGCGTCGTCCCTACGCTCGACATCGCCGCCCGCTCCATCCTCGAGAGCCAAGCGATCGCCGGCACCGTGGCCAGCATGGTCGCGGGCCGCGCGCTCGATCATCACTGGGAGAGCTTGTTTCAGTACGCCGCCGTGCGCGTCGGCGCCGAGGCCGCAGCGCGTTTGCTCGAGACCCTCGAAAAGCAGGTCGAGGTGCCCGCGCGCCCGGGCGACACCGAGGTCGCGCAGAGCCCACGGGCTCACCTCTACCGCATCATGCGTGACCTGATCGCGGCGACCCCGAAGCAGAAGCTGGAGCCAGGGGCCAGCGCCTGGTGGACGCCGGCCCACGATGTCCTGCGCCTGCAGCTGATCGAGCTGCGCGCCGCGCTCCCTGCCGAGCTCGCCGAGGTGCTCGAGCTGAGGTTTGCGCGCAGCCTCACGCTGACCGACCTGGCGCACGTGCTCTCGCTGGAGTTCGAGGAGGTCGAGCGGCGCATCCACCAGGGACTCACGAGCGCGGAGCGCTTGCTCGGGCGCAGGCCGCAGAGCCGCGATCGGACGCTCGAGGGGGCCTTGCTCGAGGCGTACGCGCTCGACCCACGGCGCATGCGCGCGCCGCGGCGCAGCCGCCGCAAGCCGGTGCTCGAGAAGGGCGATGTCATCGCCAATCGCTACGAGATCGAGGCGCTGCTCGGCGCAGGAGCGTTCGCCGACGTGTACCGTGCGCGCGACCGGGACGTGACGGACCACGTGGTCGCGCTCAAAATCTTGCGCACCGCATCGGCCGACACGCGCTCGGTGCGCGCGGCGCTCCGGGAGTTGCAGCTGATCGCCTCGGTGTTTCACCCGTCGGTGGTGCAACTCAAGGATCACGGCTGGCACGAGGGGCGCCTGTGGTTCGTGATGCCGCTCTATCGCGGCGAAACGTTGGCCACGCGGCTCGCGCGCGGCGCCCTCACCCGCCGCGAGGCGCGCGAGATTTTCGAGCCCCTCGCCGAGGCGCTGGCCTCGATGCACCGGGCGGGCGTCCGGCACCAGGACGTCAAACCGGAGAACGTCTTCCTCGCGCAGATCAACCCCGACACGGGCGCGCAGGATTCGCCACGCCGCATCTTGCCCGTGCTGCTCGACCTGGGTGTCGCCGCCAAGGACGCCGAGCTGGTCCTGGCGGGCACGCCCGCCTACTTCGCGCCCGAAGTGGCCGCGCGCTTCGCCGGCGCGCCCGACCCCGCTCCCGTGGGCCCCAAGGCGGACGTGTTCTCACTGGCGCTCACCCTCCGGCGTGCCCTGGATCCCAATACCACCGAAGAGGTCGCGGGCGGCGCCGTGGACGCCTTCGTAGCGTTCCGGGCCACGCGCACGCCGAGCGCTCCGACCCAGCGAGACCTGCGCGACCTGCGCCCTTACTTCGAGCGCTGGCTCAACCTCTCCCCGGATCAGCGCCCAAGCGCCGAGCAGTTCTATCGCGAGCTCGCGGCGCTGACCCGCCCCGAAGAGCTCGCAGCGCGCCGCTGGGCGGTGATGCGCTGGGCGATTCCCACCGCGGTCGCCGTGCTCGCGCTGTTCAGCGCCGTGGTCTACGTGCTCTCCCGGGAGGCCGCCCTGCAGCGCCTCGATGCCGCGCAGGCCCGCGAACGCGCAGATCGCGCACGAGAGCGCGCGGCCAGCATCTCAGCCAGCCTCAGCGAGCAGGAGGCCCGCCGCAAGGAGCTCGAGGCCGACGTCACCCGGCTCGAGCAGGAGTACCAGAGTAGCCGCCTGACCCGCGAGCAGCTGGCGAGCCGCCTGGCGCAGACCGAAGGCGAGCTCGCGATGTTGGTCGAGCAGAAGGCCGCGCAGGCCCAGCGCCTGCGCTCGAACGAGCTGGAGGAGCGCGAATTCAAGCGCGAGCAAAAGCAGCTCAAGGCGGATCTCGAAGCCAACGAGGCGCGCGTTTCCGAACTCCAGGAAGACCTCGAGCGCAGCACGCACAGCCTCGACAGCGAACGCTCGCGGCGGGTCGAGGCCGAGAACACCGTAAATCAACTGCGCGAACAGCTGCGCAACGCGACCGCCGAACAAGAGCGCACCAAGCAACGCATCGACGAGCTCGAGCAACGCGTGTCCGGCCTCAAGGAAGTGTTGACCGGCCCTCCCGCCCCGCGGCCCACGCGGCAGCAGCGTACACCCGAACTATGATGACGAGCAGGCTCGGAGCTATCGATCTTGGGCGCTTTGGGCGCGCGCTCCTCGCGAAGGGGCGGCGCTTCGCGGGCCAGCTGCGCCAGGCCTACGTCTCCTTCGACACGCACGACGGCGAGCTGCTCGCAGGGGGCATCGCGTTCTACACCGTGCTCTCGCTGGCGCCGACGCTGGTGATCGCGCTCGCGCTGGCGAGCCGCGTACTTGGAGGGCGTGCCCTCGACGGTGTGCTCGTGGCGGAGCTCCAGCCGCTGATCGGGCAGACCTCGGCGGCCTTCGTCAGCAACGTCATCGCACGCAGCGAGGCCTCGGGCTTTTCGAATCACGCCGCGGTCGTCGGCACGCTGATCACCATTTACGCGAGCGGCAGGCTGTTCATGCAGGTGCGGATCGCGCTCAATCGCATCTGGCACCCGAGCGAACGCGACACCGGCGCCACCTTGCGCCAACGCGCCCTGCGGCTCTTGGAAAAGCGCGTGCTGTCCTTCGCCTTGGTGCTCGGCCTGGGTCTCGTGCTCGCCATCACCACGCTCGCGAAGACCGCGCTCTCGTGGCTCGCCGACCACCTCGGCCTACCGCGCGTCCCTGCGCTGTGGCGCGCAGCGGATCTCAGCCTCTCGTTCTGCGCCCTCGTCGCCACCATCGCCGCCGTCTACCGTGTGTTACCAGACTCGAGCATCGGCTTCCGTTACGCCCTGCGGGGCGGCTTCGTCACGGCGATCTTCCTGGTGCTCGGCACGATGCTGGTGGGCGTGTACCTCGACTCGGGGGTCGTGAGCTCGGCGTTCGGTGCAGCAGGTTCGCTCGTGGTGTTCATGTTGAGCGCCTACTACGGGGCCATCATCTTTCTCTACGGCGCCGAGCTCACAGCGGTGTATGCGCGCGAAAACGGCGTGCTCCCCGCCCCGCAACCGAGCTCCGAGAACGCATAATGCCCCCACATCGGCGGCCAATGTGGGTGGCGCTTGGGGACGGAGTATTCAAACTTAGTTAACGCACAAGCCCACCCGAGCATTAACTAAGTTTGAATACTCCGTCCCCAAGCGCCACGCCCGCTCCCGTGGCCTGCGTGAAAAATCGCTATGATGTGGTCCGGCGGGGGCCGTGCCATCAAGCTCCGCCACGGAGTTCAGGAAGACTCATGAGCGAAGCGCCCCAGGTCCGTCGTCCGTTTTCGATGATCCGCTCGTTTGCCTTGGCCGACGTATTGACCCTGGGCAACGGCTTCTGTGGTGCAGGGGCCATCCTGGCGCTGATGCAATACATCGCGGAGGGCAATCAGCGCTGGTTGTGGCTCGCGATCGTGCTCTCCCCGCTGGCCCTGTTCCTCGACTTCGCCGATGGGCGCGTGGCCCGCTGGCGACACCGCAGCTCCCCGCTGGGCGCGGACCTCGATTCCCTCGCCGACGTGATCTCCTTTGGCATGACCCCCGCGGCCATCGCCTTCGCGGTCGGCATGCGGCACGCCCTCGACGTGGTCGTGTTGCTCTACTTCGTCGGCTGCGGCATCAGCCGCCTGGCGCGCTTCAACGTCACGGCCGCCGACCTCGCGGACGACAACGGCAAGGTGAAGTACTTCGAGGGCACCCCCATCCCCACCAGCGTACTCTTGGTCGGCGCCATCGGTTGGTTGGTCTGGCGCGGCCAGATCGGCGAGCAACTCGCGTTCGGCACCTGGCAGATTGGATCCTTGAGCATGCACCCGTTGGTGCTCGGCTATCTCGTGAGCGGCAGCCTGATGATCAGCACGCTGCGCATCCCCAAGTTGTGAGCGATGACCAACAACGACGTCCTGCGCAGCCTCCGTTACGCGCTCGAGCTCGACCCCTCCACCCTGCTGCGCTTCTTCGCCGAGGCGGACGTCCAGATGACGCTGCCGACCCTGGCGTCGCTCCTCAAGAGTGAGGACGAGCCAGGCTTCGCCGCCCTGCCAGACAAGCTGTTCGCGCGCTTCCTCGATGGCCTGATCGTGGCCCAGCGGGGGCGGCGCGAGTCGCCCTCGACAGGCGAACGAAGCAGGCCCGCGCGCATTCACAACAACCACGTCCTGCGCTCGCTCAAGATCGCGTTCGAGCTACGGGACGTGGACATCATCGCGATCATGGAGATGGCGGGCGTGGCCCTCTCCAAGGCCGAGCTCAGCGCGCTCTTCCGGCGTGAGGACCATCGCAACTATCAGCCGTGCGGTGATCAGTTCCTGCGCCAGTTCCTGCGTGGCCTCGGCATGTGGCACCGAGCAGGACGCCCTCGGACCTAGAGCGTGTTCTCCGCCATGCGCGCGGGGAGGGATGGCCTTGCCGCCGAACCGGGTGGAAGCGGCCGAAGATCAGTCTTTCTTCTCTTCGGCGAGCACGCGCAGCTTGAGCTCGAGCAGCTGGTCCACGTTCACGGGCGTGGGCGCTCCGGTCATCAAGTCGCTCGCGCGTTGCGTCTTGGGGAACGCCACCACGTCGCGCAAGCTCTCCGTGTTGGTGAGCAGCATGCTGAGGCGATCCATCCCGAGCGCGATCCCACCGTGGGGCGGGGCGCCGAGCTTCAACGCGTCGAGCAGGAAGCCGAACTTCTCACGCGCCACGTCGTCTTCGATCCCGAGCGCCTTGAACACGCGGGCCTGCACGTCCGGATCGTGCAGACGGATGGAACCACCGCCGATCTCGAAGCCGTTCAGCACCAGGTCGTAGCGGTAGCAGAGCACCTTGCCCGGATCCTTCTCGATCAGGTCCACGCAGGAGTCGAGCGGCCGGGTGAACGGGTGATGCGCCGCGGCCCAACGCTTGGTCTGGTCGTCGTACTCGAACAGCGGGGGATCGATGATCCACAGGAAGTTGAAGTCGTTGTCCTTGGTGCCGCTCTCGGGGATGTAGCCGAGCTTCTTGGCGAGGTGCACGCGCAGGTTCGCCATCACCGTGTGCACGAGCTCGGCCTTGCCGAACTGGAACAGGATGAGCGCGCCCTCCTGCGCTCCGGTGGCCTCATTGACGGCGCTGCGGAACGCGTCCGTGACCGTCTTCGATAGCGGGCTCTGCACCCAGCTGCCCCCCTCGCCGATCTTGGCGCGCGCGAGCCCCCCCGCACCCATGGACTTGACGTACTTCTCGAGCTCATCGAGATCCTTGCGGGAGAAGTTCGCCTCGGCGGGCACCACCAGCGCCTTGACGATCTCCTCCGGCAAATCCTTGCGGTACTCGCCGCTCTTGAACTTCTTGGCCAGCGGCTCGAGCATGCCGATGCCGCCCCCGTCGTGCTGCACCGTGAGCTCAGTGAGCTCGATGTGCTCGAGGCCGAAGCGCAAGTCCGGCTTGTCGTTGCCGTACTTGCGCATGCTCTCCGCGAAGGTCATGCGCGGGAAGGTGCCGCTCGTGTAGCGCTCCTTGAGATCGATGCCCAGGATGTCCTTCCAGACACGGAAGATGTAGCCCTCCATGATCGTGAACAGGTCGTCCTGGTTGATGAAGCTCATCTCCACGTCGAGCTGCGTGAACTCGGGCTGACGGTCGAGGCGCAGGTCCTCGTCGCGGAAGCAGCGCACGATCTGGAAGTAGCGGTCGTAGCCGGCCACCATCAGGAGCTGCTTGAACAGCTGCGGGCTCTCGGCCAGGGCGTAGAAGCTGCCGTGGTGGACGCGCGAGGGCACGAGGAAGTTGCGCGCGCCACCGGGCGTGTACTTCACCATGAAGGGCGTCTCGACCTCCACGAACGCGTTGTCCGCGAAGTATCCGCGCGTGGTCTGGTTGAGCTTCGAGCGCGTGAGGATGTTCTTCTGGAGCTTGGGGCGGCGCAGATCGAGGTAGCGGTACTCGAGCCGCTTCTCCTCGTTGGTGGTGATGTTGTCGGCGATCTCGAAGGGCGGCGTGAGCGCCCTGTTGAACACCGTGGCCTCGATGCCCACCACCTCGATGGCGCCCGTGGGCAGGTTCGGGTTCACGTTGCCCCCGCGCGAGCGCACCGTGCCGCGCACGCCCAGCACCCACTCCGAGCGCGCTTGATCGGCCACGGCGAAGGCGCTCGCGTCGCCCACGGCGGGATCGAACACGACCTGCGTGATGCCCTCGCGGTCGCGCAGATCGATGAAGATGCAGCCCCCGTGATCGCGACGATTCTGGACCCAACCGAAGAGCACGACCTCGCGACCTTCGTCGCTGGCTCGCAAGCCTCCGCAGGAGTGGGTTCGTTTCAGTTCGTCTATGAATCGCGCCACGGGCCGCACCTCTCTTCAGGGGGCTCGTGTGTACCGCCCGTCCCCCCCCGGGGCAACCCGACAGCGGCCGCGCACGCCCCTGAAAATGCGACGTTTTCTGGTGAAGTGCGCGCCTCGAGGCAGCCTCTGCCCGCCGCGCGACACCGGGCGGAGCCGTTTGGCTCCACGCGCGAGTTCGTGGCGGCGCGCACGACGTGCGGGTCTCGCCCAGTGGCACACAGTCTCCGAGCGTTCTCGGAGGCGCCCCCACACCGGCCCTCTGAAACACGCCCTACGAGCTCTGGATCGAAGGTCTCCCCGCAAACGCGCCACCAGGCGCGCGGCGCTCAGCCCCGAGAGGCCGGACTCTGCTTGATCCGCGTGCGGGGAGCGAGCGCCCGCTGGACCACCTCGAGCAAGTCGGAGCGCACGAAGGGCTTGGCCAAAAACCAGACTTCTCCCGCCATCACGCGTCGGCTGACCTCCGGGTCGCTGCCGCATGCGGAGCACACCACGACCGGAAGTTCGGGGTAGGCCTTGCGCAGCCGATCGACCAGCGTGATGCCCGGCATGTCGGGCACGCCGAAATCGGTGCACACGAGGTCCATCGGCTCATGGGCCAGGATCTCGAGCGCCTCACTGCCTGTTTCGGCCATCCGCACCAGATAGTCGCCCTCGACGAGCATGGTCCGGATGATCTCGCGGACCTGGCGATCGTCCTCCACCAACAACAACCTCGCGCGCGGAGCGCTCTCGCTCGGAACTTTCGGTTGCACGCCGCTGGGCCGCGCCTCCACGCGCGGGAAGTAGAGGGAGAACTCGGAGCCGCGACCGAGTTCGCTCTCGACCGTGACGTGTCCGCCGGACGCCTCCGCGATCTCGCGGACGTTCGAGAGCCCGAGGCCCGTCCCCCGGCCGGGCTCCTTGGTCGAGAAAAAGGGCTCGAAGATGTGGGGCAACACGTCGGGCGAGATGCCGAGGCCCGTGTCGCGCACGCGCACCACGACGTAAGGGCCAGGCAAGAGCCCCGGGAGATCACCGGGGCCGACGTCCACGGCCTCGACGCGCAGGTAGAGATCACCGCCGAGGGGCATCGCGTCGCGGGCGTTCAAGGCCAGGTTCAGCACCGCCTGCTGAAGCTGCAAGCCATCGAGCGTGACGAAGAGCTCGTCCTCTCCCTGACTGGGGTGCACCTGGATCGTCCGGGGGATGACGCGCGCGAGGGTCCGTTCGGTGGCGCCGAGGAGCTGGCGCATCTCGACGGGGCGGGGCTTGATGACCTGGCGCCGGCTGAAGGTGAGGAGCTGCTTGGTGAGGGCGGCCCCATGCTCGGCCGCCTCCACCACGTGGTTCGCGAGTTCGCTGACCGGGTGGCCAGGACCGAAGCGCGCCTTCATGAGCTCGCCGTAGCTGAGGATCACGGTCAGCGTGTTGTTGAAGTCGTGCGCGATGCCGCCCGCAAGCCGGCCGACCATCTCGAGGCGCTGGGTGTGTTGGACGGCCTCCTCGAACTCGTCGGCGGCGCGGGGCGCCGGGACGACACCCGAAGTCGACGCGGACGGCTCGCGCGCACGAGGCGTGCGCAGCGCCGCTCCCTGGGTGAGCTGCGATCCCTGTTCACCGCTGGCGAGCGCCGGCCCGAGCGACGCATTCGTAGACGGATTCGTTCCTTGGGAGCGCCCATCCGGCAGCGCCGGGCTGGCCGCGCGCGAGAGCAAGAGCGCCGAGCCGACGACCGACACAAGGCTGGCCAATCCCAGACCTGTGACGAGCAACTCGCCCGTCATGAGCCCTCCGTATCCGAGAAGCAGCGCTCCCAAAAGAGCTAGCCCGAGCGAGATCCACTGGGCAGCGCAAAGAGGCCTCGAAGGGGCGACGGCCGGACGTGGTCCAGGGACGGGCCCCTCTGGTGGTACTGCATTCCTTCTCACGGCCTGTCCACGATCCTAACGCAATTAGGCGTGGGAGAAACATCAAAGGAGACGGGGCCTTCGGGCGCCTTGGCGGCACTGAACAGGTCGGCCCACGGCGACGGCGACTTTGGCGGGCTAGCCTCGAATGCGCTGAACCAAACGGTCCACGGACGCTTGGCCGGGGGCGAGGCCCCCCTGGGAGGTCCCAACTGAACTTTGGCTCACCAGTCGTACGGCGCAGAGTTGCCTTTTTGCGTGCAGTCTTGCGAGAATCGAGGCGCCTTTGTCTGGACGGAGACAAAATGGCTGTCCGCGCTGGATCGCGGACCAGGGGGAGAGGAAAGCTCGATGGCGGATACGCTCACCTGCCCGATGTGCGGCTTCGAGAACCAGGCCGGAATTGTCCGGTGTGTGTCTTGTGGCGCAAAAATGGAAGCCTTCGGAGCAGGGGAATACACAGAAGAAGAAGCGCTGGCGCGACGGTTCGAACAGGAAAACTTCGAGTGGAAATGGGCGGGCATCGCCTGTGGCATCTACCTGGCCTTGCAGCTGGTGGTGCTCGTGCTGCTCCCCTTCGTCATCAGCGCGTTCGATCCCCAGGGCCTCGGAGGCTTGGGCATCAGCGTCCTGATCTGGTTCGCGGGCGGCATCGTGATGGGGTACATCTCGCCCGGGAAGACCTTCCTCGAGCCCGCCGTCGGCGCCGCCCTGGCAGCCATTCCGACCATCGCTTATCTGCGTGCGATCACGCCCGAGGGCTTCGAGCCCTCCATGCTCGCGTACATCGTCTCGTGCATGCTCGGGATCATGATCTCGCTGTTCGGCGCGTTCATCGGCGAGCGCATGCAGATGGGTAGCGGCGGCAAGCCAGCCTGATTGGGGGAGCGCGCCTCCTCCTCCGAGGGGGCGCGCGTTTGCACGTGAGCCGAGCGCCGGGCCCTGCCCGAGGTCGCGGCGTTAGCGGATTACGACGTCGGCCGGACCGGCCTCGTCCTGCTCCCAGTCGATCGTGTGGCTCGCCTGGGTGTCCAGGTTGGTGAGGATCAGCGAGCCCTGTCCGGGCATGGCCATCACGACGGTGTTCACGCCGTCGTAGGCAAAGCCCAGCGCGCCCAAGAATTCTGCCTCGCCCACCCGCACGTCCTGCACGAGCTTCACTTCGGTCCCCTCGAGCGCGTACTCACGGACGCCGAAGACGTTGTCTTGCGCGGTGGGGACCAGCAGCGTGCCGCGGTTACGCGCGATGGCGACCGGGTAGGCCCCAGCGATGACTGGTTCGCGCTCGTGCACGAGGACCTTGGGATCCGAGGGATTGCTCACGTCTAACAGGTTGTACCCGGAAACCGCTTGTCCCAGCGCGACGGCGTAGGGGTTGGGTGCCTCCACGATGAACGCGAGCTTGGTGTCCGGGAAGAACGCGACGCCCGCCGAGTCGCCGTCGAGCTTCACTTGCGGCGAGAGCGTGTTCTCGGGATCGGCCACGCCGAACGTGCGCAGCGAGCCGTCGTCGGAGTAGCCCACGATGCCCACCGTGCCCGTGTCGTCGAAGGCGATCTCCTCGGCGTAGGGCCCGATCTCGACGTTGGCGACGATCTGGTAGGTGGTCAGATCGACGACCGCCATGTTGCCGCTGTCGAAGTGCGCCACGAAGGCGCGCTGGTTGTCTGGCGTGATCGCGATGCCCATCGGAGTTACCCCGGTATCGATCGCTGCTTCGATCTCCTGCCGGTCGATGTCGACCACCACCAACTTGCCAGCCCCCGCGGGGACGGGCCTGCCGAGCAGGAGCTCGCCTGCCCCCGGAACGGAGAAAAACCCGGGCGAGGCGGCCACCAGGACCTTCTTCTTGTCGTGCGTGAGCTCGAGCGCGAGCGGCCCAGGCACGTACTCGGAGAGATCGAGCGTGGAGACCACCGCCTCACTGCGCGCTTCCATGCCGATCAGCGCCGAAAGGCTGGCGAACGACAGCGTGCCCGCGGCCCAATCCGCCGTGATCACGAGGGGGGTCGGCAGCGGGTCTTTGGTTTCGCCCGGCGTCTTTGGGTCGTCACCGCAAGCGGCCAACAATGCGAGGGGCAACAACGCGCGCAAAACAAGCTTATCCGCAGGGATCATATGGATGGGCTCCGTGGCAGAAGAAAGAAACGAACGAGCTAACCGGGATCGCGATCCTGGTGGTTGGTGTCGAGGACGAACCAAACAAGCAGCTTGGGGTCGCGACCTGCGCGCCGCTTCATGCCCCGACCGAGATAGATGCCGTTGCCGACGCTGCGCAGCTCATCGTAGGTGGCGCGCGCGAAGGCCGGATTTTCCGGGACGTCGTAGGAGATGACGAGGCAGGGCCTTCCGTCGATCAGCGAGTCCGCGGTGAAGGTGCGGTAGCTGAAAGCCCGGCGTCGGAAGGGGACCCGGACGCGGTTGAAGCCACGCCCTTCGCTCGCCTCCTGCCCGGCCACAAAGCTCTTGCCTTCCCAAACCTGAAGCCCGCTCGCGGCGTACCAGCGGAGAAGGCCCGCGAGCAAGGGCGACTCAAAGCCGGGCACAGCCAGCATGCGTCCGCGCGGATGGCCCGTGAGCGCTGAGAGCGGGGTGACCCCGGCCCGCGCGTAGAGCTGGTCGCACTCCCGACTGCTCAGCCTGGCGAGCTCATCGACGGACGATGCGAGGGGCGTGGTCGAGCCCCCCGCCGAAACCGCAAAAGCTTGTGCTTCCATGGGGTTGAACCTTTCTTTGTGGGCATTCTGAAGGCTCTCCCCGGAAAACGGAATGACATGTCATTCCGATTCGTGGACAGTGTAGGCAGGTGAGGGACGAATGCCGTCGAAGATCAACCCCGTCACGGCTCTGAGCCAACGCTCGCGCGCGGCGGCCGGGTCTGCCGAGCGCACGATGCGGCGGCCCGCCTCGAAGGTGAGCGCGTTGATCGCCAGCGCGGTGAGCTCGAGGTCGAGGTCGGCGCGGAGAAAGCCGCGCTGCTTTCCGTTCTGCAGGTAGAGCTCGGTGAGGCGACCGGCCATCTCCCAGGCCTGCTGGATGCGCTCATCGAGCTCCGTCGAGATGCCCATCGCCTCGTAAAAGAGGATCTTGGTCACGGCCGGATCGCTGTCGAGCAGGTCGAGCATGGTGCGCCCGATGCGCTCCACCTGCGCCCGGTACTCCTCGAGCGTGGTCGCGCGATGGGGATCCTCGCTCGCGATCGCCGCGGAGAGCCGGCCCAGGATGCCGCCCACGACCGCCATGAACAGGTCGAGCTTGTTGTCGAAGTAGCGGTAGATGGTGCCGTGCCCGAGGCGCAGGGACTTGGCCACATCGGCGATCGTGGCGGCTGCGTAGCCCTTGCTGGCGAACACGGCGTAGGCCGCATCCAAAATTTGCGTGCGGCGTTGGGCCGCCCGATCGAGCTGTTGCGGATCCTCTTTGAGAGCCATGAATGCCTCGGGCGTGGCATCAGTCGAGGGGGACTTCAAGCCACCGCTTCCTACCCAGAACGAGGTGTGCGGGCGTGGGTTGAGCTGCTCTAACTTGCGGCTTTGCATGACAATTTTTGAGCGTTCACCCCATCCAAAACGCGCCTTTCACCCAAACTTGGGTTAGGAGGGGGCCTGGCAACACCACGGAGGTCTCATGGTTCTGGGTAGATATGTTCTCGCATCGATCGTCGCTCTCTTTGCGCTCGCCTCGCTTTCCGGGTGCAAGGGGGACCCCACCAAGTTCGTCCCCGAGCGTCAAGGATCGCGCGGCGAGAGCTGTCTGATCACCAACGACTGCAAGTCGGGCCTGTTGTGCATCGCCAACACCTGCATCTCGGACGACTTCGCGCTCGAAGCCACCGCCAACGTCTGCGTGGCCGCGCAGTGCGTCGATGCCACCGATTGCTGCGTCAAATCGCCCGCCGAGGTCGCCTCCTGCAACAACCTGAGGCAGAGCTGCGATTCCGGTTCGACCTTCAGCTGCGACCAGTGGGAGACGCAGTGTAACGCCCCCTGCATGCGCACCTGCGTCGACCACAGCTGCGTGAGCTCCGCGCCGGTCGAGCCCGAGTGCACCACCAACGACGAGTGTTTCGGCATTAACAACAAGTGCGTGAACGGTGAGTGCGTCGCTTGTGCCGAGGACGCCGAGTGCGGCGCGGGCAACATCTGCGACCAGGGCACCTGCCGCTCGGGTTGCTTGCGTGACGAGGCTTGCGGCGCCCTCTCGTCCTGCCAGGGGGGTCGCTGCGTCGACCGCAACTGCATCGACAACCGTGAGTGCGTCGCGTTCCTCGAGCG
>JBIQKA010000172.1:0-8240 GCA_044507075.1 Myxococcales bacterium | reverse complement strand
CTCGGTGAGACGAAGAAGGCAGTACGCCACATGGAAAACTTTGTGGCGCGCTATCCGACAGCCCGTCAAACGCCGCAGTATCGGCAGTTCATGGACAAGCACGAAGACTAGCGAGCAGCTCTTCCTTCGGGGACCCCACCACCGAATGAATTCGCGCGCTTCGCAGCGGTGTATTCGTTGACATTAAAAACCCGCGTTGTTACTCAGACTCACACTCCGAGGCTCTAATTTCGCCGGGAAGGAAACGGATGGCCAGCGCCCTCTGTCGTTCTAGCCGACACGTCTACTGGTTTCTCCTGCTGCCATTGCTGCTCGCTGTCGCACCGTTCACGGCGCGCGCGCAGCAGCTGGAGAGGGGGGGCTTCGATTTGCGGCTCTTCCGCCATGCGGTGGACTCCAAAGGCCTCGCATCGGTCAACGGCACCGACATCCTCGGCCACAAGAGCTACAGCTTCGGCTTGATCGTCGATGGCGCGTTCAATCTGGTGCCCTTCCAGGGCTACGAGAACAGCTCCAACACGCTCGCCAGCAAGGCCGACCGCACCCAGTTCTTGGTCGACCAGTATTTCACCGGCACGCTGCACTTCAACTTCGGCTTGTTCAACCGCGTGGTCGTCGGCGCCCAGCTGCCGGTGATCATCGCGTCGGGTGCGAACGTCCAGGACCCTGGTCAGTACAACGTGAATGCCTCGGGCGGCCTCGGCTACCAGGGCATCGGCAACATGGTGTTGCACGCCAAGTGGCGCATCACCCGCATGGAGACCGCGCCGATCGGCCTGGCGGCGATCATGCAGGTGGGCCTGCCGACGGGAAGTCCGGAGTCGTTCGCGGGGGAACCTGGGGCCATGTTCTGGCCCTCGCTCGTGCTCGGCTACCGGCCCCACCGCATCCTCCGCTTCAACCTCGAGGGCGGCTACCGCGCCGTCACCGGCAACGGCGCCACGATCAACTTCAACCGTCGCACCTTCCCCATGGGGCAGTCGACGGCGATGGGCGAGCCCAACGCGACCAACGCTGGCGTCGTGGCCGGCAAGAACGGCACGCCGGTCACCTATAACAGTCACCTCACCTATGGCGGCGGCCTCGCCTTGCGCGTGTCCCCCGCCGTCGACGTGATCGCGGAGGCCTACGGCAACTCCATCCTGTCGGCCCCCAAGTCGACGGGCACGGAGGTCTTGGCCGGCCTCAAGGTGTTCGTGCAGGAGAACAGCTATCTGCTCCTCGCGGGCTCCTGCGGCAATGCGTGCATGCCGCTCGACGGCTTCAACCAGCCCGATTACCGCTTCGTGCTCGGCTTCATCTTCGAGCCTTCGATCGGCGACCGGGATGGCGACGGCTACAAGGACGACGTCGACCACTGCCCGGATGACCCGGAGGATTTCGACGGCTTCGAAGACGCCGACGGCTGCCCCGATCCGGACAACGATCAGGACGGCATCCTCGACATCGACGACGAGTGCCCGCTGATCCCCGAGGATCATGACGGCGACGCCGACTACGACGGATGCCCCGAGGGCGATGACGCCGATCGCGACGGCGACGGCATCCTCGACAGCGTCGACCAGTGCCCCGACGATCCAGAAGATCTCGACGGCTACCAGGACGAAGACGGCTGCCCCGAGCCCGACAACGACAAGGACGGCATCCTCGACGTGGATGACCTGTGCCCGAACGATCCCGAGGACAAGGACGGCTTCAAGGACAAGGATGGTTGCCCGGATCCGGACAACGATCAGGACCGCATCCTCGACGTGAACGACGCCTGCCCGAACGACCCCGAGACCTACAACGGCTTCGAGGACGAGGACGGCTGCCCGGATCGCGGCTCGGTGGTCATCGAGGAAAACCAGATCGTCATCCTCGAAAAGATCTACTTCGAGACCGACAGCGCCGAGATCCAGAGGCGCAGCTATCCCATCATCGATGCGGTGGCGGCCACCCTGATCGGCAACCCCCAGATCTCCTTGATCGAGATCCAGGGCCACGCCGACGAGCGCTCGAGCGACGAGTACAACGTGCGCCTGACCCGCGACCGTGCGGCTGCGGTGCTCGAGGCCATCGTGCAGCGCGGCGTGGACCGTCGCAGGATGCGCAGCGCAGGCTACGGCGAGCGCTGCCCCATCGACCCCGGGCACAACGAAGCTGCTTGGGAGAAGAACCGTCGCGTGGAGTTCAAGATCCTCGAGACCGAGGAAGGACCCACGGGCGTCGAGATAGTGTGCCCGGCCGGTCGTAACCTGATACCCAAGGGCAGGTAGCGAAGGAGAGGGGGAAATCCCCGCTCGGGCGTTCAGCGGAGGCCCGCATTTCAGGCAACCTGGGATGCGGGTTTCTTCGTGCTTATCCCGCCCATTGTTACCCTCAGGGGCCCATGCTTCGCTCGGCCCTGCTCGCGCTGCTCCTGTTGTCGTTCGCGGCGAAAGCCCAGGCCTGGACCCGCGCCCACGTGCGCGAGGTCGACGCACAGCTCACCCTGGACGGAACATCCGAGGTGCAAGTGGCCCTCGAACTCGGGGTCGAGGTGAGCGGAGGTTGGCTCGAACGTCTCGAGATCCCCGGGCTCACGGCGCTCCCAGAGGAGGCCGAGTCGCTCGAGGCGACCTTGTTCGCCGAGGACGGATCCGAGCACAGGCCCGAGATCCGGCTCAAACACGAGGTCCTCGGGCTGCGGTTTTCGCGTACGGACGCGGCCCGACGTGGGCGCCATCGCCTGCTGGTCCGCTACAGCCTGCCCGCGACCGCGTTGGCGTCGGCGGCAGAGAGCGCAGCGGCGCGCCTCGAGTGGACCTTGCCCGGTTGGGAGGCGGGGCTCACCCGGGCGTCTATCCACTGGATCGTCCCCTCGGCGGCCCGTGCGCTGCCCGATTCGGAGCTCGCGGAGCAGATCACGCGCGCTGAGCTGCCCGAGCGGCGAAGCAAGATCTCCTTCCTCCGGGTGCACGTGCCGCGCGAGTCGCCCTGGTCGGTCGCGGTCGAGCTCCCACGGGGCGCGCTCCATCCGGTGGAGAAGGGCACAGCTTCGCTCCAAGCGAGCTCGGGTTGGTCGGGACGAACGCCGTTCGCGCTCGCGAGTGTCTTGGTGTTTCTGCTCGCGTGCTGGGCGCGCAGGCAGGTGCGCATCCGAGCCGCGCGCGAGGGGTTCGCGGTGCGCAACGCCTGGCTCTCCATGTTGAGGCTGCGCGATGGGGCGGCCGGGCCGATCACCCTGGCGGGCGCGCTGGTGCTGCTCGCGGTGGCGGTCTCGTCGCGTTCCTTGGCGGCGGCCCTCTCGGCGCTGCTCGTGGCGACGCTGCTCTTCGTGGACCGCGTCCAGGCGTCGGGCGCACGCCCGGGCGCGCGTCCGTTCGAGGCGCTGGGCTCGTCGGGGCGCGCCCGGCAGCGTCGCGCGCTGCGTAATGAGCGCCTCGGGCTGTGGAACTTGGTGGACGCGGACAGCATGCTCGGCGCGTGCCTGATCGCGGTCTGTCTCGCGGCGCTGTATCTCGGCGCGGGCGGGCTTCACGCCGAGGGGGAGCCTTGGCAGCTTGCGGCAGCCTGCGGCGTGGTGCCCGCGCTGGCGAGCGCGCGCTTTCGCTTTCCTCACTCCTTTGCGGTGCGCGTGGAGCGGCTTCTGCGCGCGGTTCGCGGGCTCGAGCTCAATGGGGTGAGCTTCGCGCTGGTCTGGCGGCGTGGCGGCGATGGCAGCCCGCACGAGGTGAGGCTGCGGGTCTTCAGCGCCCGGCCCCACCGCGGGCTCTTGCGGATCGACGTGCTGCCGGACTCCCGGCCCGAGTGCGCTGGGCTCACGCTGTGTGCCGTCGTGCTCGCCGAGTCGAGCGCCGCGCGCGCGCTGCAGGAGAACTGGCCGGAGGCCGTCTCGCTCAAGAGTGGCTCGGAAAAGAGGCTCGCGTTCGTGAAGTCCACGCAGGATCTGGCGCGGGATCTCGAGCGGCTGCTCGCTGCGCTCGCGAGCCACGAACAGCGCACGCTCGCGGGCCTGGTGGGCGAGGCCGCGCGTGATGCGGCTTGAGGGGGCGCGTCGGCTCGTTCAGCTGACGCTCAACCAGGTCGGCATGAACAACAACACGAACCAGGCCAACGTGACATAGCCGATCCAGCGTCGGAGCGGCGTGAGCTCGCTCGGTTCGGTGGGCGGATGCTTGCCTCCGTTGGCGCGCATCAAGAACGTGAGGACGACGCACCAGAGCATCCAATTGGCGCCCGCAAACATCGCGATCTGCAGCTCCTCCGAGCTCGCCCCGATGAGCCACTTGCGGAGCCAGGTCCCGCCGCTGATGGCGAGCCCGACCGCGAACAGGCCCCGCCGCACTTGGTGCGAGATTCGATCCTGCTTTGGGCCTAGCAGCGCATAGGCCACGTGACCGCCATCGAGCTGCCCGACTGGCACCAGGTTCATCATCGTCACGAGCAAGCCCACCCAGCCCGCGAACGCGGTCGGCGAGAGGAAGATGTCATGCCCCTCTGGGATGGGGCCCTTCATGAGCCACAGCAAACCCTTGTAGAACAGGGAGTGACCCTCGCTCGTCACGCCCGCCACCCGCGGCGCGACCTCCGAATTCGCGATCCCGTAGATCAAGACCGGGATGGCCACCAAGAGGCCGCACAGGGGGCCCGCAGCCCCGATGTCGAGCAGCGCGTTACGTTCGCGGATCGGCGCCCGCATCTTGATCATGGCGCCCAGCGTGCCGATCAGCGTGAAGGGCAAAGGAAACGGGATGAAGAAGGGGGGCGAGACGTCCACGCCGTGGATGCGCGCCGCGACGTAGTGCCCCATCTCGTGGCAAAGCAGGATCGCCATCAGCGGTAGTGCGAACGCGTAGCCACGCCACAGGTCGCTCGGATGGGAGAACCCGAGCTGCAGCGCGCCGGCGTACAAGGTCGAGCCCAACGTGAGCAGAAAGAGGACGAGCGCGACCTTGAAGTCGCGCGTGCTGCGTGCCGACGGGGTCATGGCGCTTCGGATTGGGCGAGCACGGACAGCAGCAAACCGAGCTTGGTCTCGACCCGCGCGTCGAGCGTGCCCCGATCGGACACGAGAATGCAACCGCCCGGCGTGACGCCGGGGTCGCGCACGAGCTCTAGCGCCTCCGAGGAATCGCGCAGCACCTTGAACGTCCCATGGTTTTCGAGCAGGTCCGCGTCGGACGGATGCAGATGAAGCTGCAGCCCCCGGTCGGACGCAAAGCGCGCGAGCTCGCCCTCGAGCCACTCCGCGAGCGCATCGACAGATAGGCCCAGTCGGTCCGCGAGCGCCGGCGAAGCGTGCTGCAGGTGAGCGCGGAACTCGCGCCGCAACATGCGCAACGCGTCCGCCGCGGCGCGGGCCCGCGAGAGGTCGCGCTCGAGGTCGCGCGCCTCCGGGGCCCGTAGGCTGCGCACGCTCGGCGCCGCGAACTCCGGCAGCTCAGCGCTCGGGATTCGACGCAGCATCCTGGGCTCGCCCTGCCGGAGGAAGGATCCTTGCCTGGTGGAGCAGCGTCTCCACCAGGGCGCGCGAGGCCGCAAAGTCCGCCCGCGCCTCGCCGACTTCGCTGATCAAGCGACGCCCCTGCTCGCGCGGAACGTGGCGCGCGAGCAGCGCTCGCGCACGCGGGGGGAGACGCTCGATGGCCGTGAGCTCACCGCGCACCCCTGCGACCAAGCTGCGCATGCGCCTGCGCTTGCCATCGGGATCGTGGGCCGCTTCCAGGGCCGAAAGGTGCGCCCGAGCGCCCTTGCGCGCCGGCTCGCAGAGCGAATGCTTCACCGCCGAGAGGGAACGATCGTCCCACAGCACGGCCGCGAGCGCGATCCCTGCGCACTTTGCCTCACTCCACATGGGTCCATCCTTAGCACACCGGGCCTCTCGCCGGAGCTTGCTAGACTGATGAGCGCATGCGTAAACCCGTACGGATCACGTTCGTAAGACATGGTGAATCGGTGTCCAATCAGGCGCAGCGTTGGCAAGGGCAGGGCGACTCGCCGCTCTCCACGCTCGGGCGGCGTCAAGCCGAGGCGCTCGGGCAGCGGCTCGCGGGGCGCCACTTCGATCGCGTGATCGCCTCCGATCTGTCGCGTGCCTCGGACACCGCGCGCGCGACCGGGTTCACCTTCGAGCAGGATCGCGCCTTTCGCGAGTTCGATGTGGGGTGCTGGGAAGGGCTCACCAAGGAAGAGGTGGAGGCGCGTTACCCGGAGGAGATCGCGCGTTTGAAGGCGGGTGAGGATCTTCCGCTCGGTGGAGGGGAATCCTTCGCGGCGTTCGCGGCGCGCGTGGACGAGGCCTTGCGCAGGGTGCGCGCTTCGGCTGCGCCCGGGGAGCACGTGCTCATCGTGTGCCATGGTGGTGTGATCGGCGCGGCGCTCTCGGGGCTCTTGGGGCTGCGCGGAGGCCGCCGCTTCCCGCTCGCGCGCGTGAGCAACACGTCGATCAGCGAGGTCTCGCTCGGGGGGGAGCGTGAAGATGACGTCGTGCTCCGCGTGTTCAACGATGGGCGTCACGTGTCGGGGGTCGCGCCGTGGCCCGCCTTCGAGGTCAAGGCGGGGTGCGTCGCTCTGTTCTGCGCCGCGACGACCAGCACAGATCAGGAGGCGAGCGCGTCGGGGGGGCCGCCCAGCGCGTACGGGGCCTTCGGCGCGCACTACGACGTCCAACACAGCCTGTTCGAGCTGGCACCCGAGCTCGCCGGGGAGGCGCCGGGGGGGCGCTTGCGTCAGGTCATGGAGGCGCTGTTGGGGCGCCATCCCGAGCAGCGGGTGTCGGTGGCTGCGCCGGCTGCGACCATCCGCGCGTGGGCCGCGAGCGCGCTCTGGGCGACCAAGCAGGCGGCCGCGCAGCTGGCGCTCCCGCGCGCCGGCAACCTCTGTCACCTCGGCACCTGGGAAGACTCGGTGGTGCTGCACGACTACGGGGTGAGCTTGGATTGAAGGCGCAGGGGGCGGCGTGCTGCCACCGGGTCAGCGCGTGAGCGCCGTGACCAAGCCCTCGAAGTCGTCGACGTGAACCCAATGTCCCGCCTTGGGGAGCACGTGCAGATGAAATCGCTCGGGATGGGCGCGCGCGAGCGCCTCGAAGCGGGCGCGGTCTTCGGGCTGAAAGACCGCTGAGCGCCCGCCGATCACCGCGTCGATGCGCGCACGGGAGCCGCTGATCACTGGCCATGCGTCGCGCGAAAAGTAGTCCGAAAGCAGCTCGCGGATGCCGCGCGTGTCTGTGCGCAGGTGAAAGCCCTCGGCGCCGCGCTGCAGGTTCATGGCCAGCCACTCGGCGATCATGCGCGGTTGGCCCTCCGCGACGACGCGCTCGAGGAAGTCTTCGCGCCGGGGGAAGAACTCCGGCATGCGCTCCAGCATGTCGAGGATGGTGTTCGTCTGCTCGGAGCCGTAGGCGTTCTGGCGGGCGCCTGGGGCGCTGTCGAGCAACATCACCCGTTCGAGGGCGGGGTGCTCGGCATGGAAGACCAATGCCACCTTGCCGCCGAAGCTGTGGCCGAGCACCTGCGTGACCGGAAGGGGCAGGCTGTCCGCGAGCTCGTTCAAGTCGTGGGCGCAGCGCTCGAGCGTATGCGGGCCGGCGAAGCCCTGGGATCGTCCGTGTAGGCGCAGGTCCACGAGCACCGCCAGGAGGCTGGGGTTCGACTGCACCAGGCGCTGCGCCAGGCTGCGCAGGTTGCTGCCGCTTCCCAGGATCCCGTGCAGCATCAGCAGGATATGACTCGGTTCGGTGTCTTTCGGGCGGACCAGGCTGGTGTACAGCGACGGATTCGACATGGTGGGTGGAGGCTAGCGAGGCGCGCCCGGAGGGTCGAAGGCAACTCGGTCGGGGCGCAGGTGAATCCGACGAAATGCCTCACTTGGGGTGGTGCTCGCCGTGAGGATGCGGGCGTGGATACACGCTCAGCGTGACAATGTAGCCCATTTTGTTCGGTTTGATGTGGGAAACGTCTTGACATGTCCGCCAGGATTGAGAAGGTAAGGAGCCCGTGGGCGAGCACTGCTTGAGAGGCTCGATTGGTCTACCGGCCGATGTTTTCGGAAGGCGTTGGACCAGGCTGAGTGTCTGAGGCTGCGCGAGCTTGCCGGGGGGGTCAGGCAGCCGGCGCACGACGCCGCAAGCGGAGAGACGACGGTATGGCAGTTGGAACGGTCAAGTGGTTCAACGATGCGAAGGGCTACGGCTTTATCCGTCCGGAGAGCGGAGGTCCCGATGTCTTCGTGCACTATCAGCAGATCGTGGGAGACGGATTCAAGACGCTCGAAGA
>JBIQKA010000171.1:0-8308 GCA_044507075.1 Myxococcales bacterium | reverse complement strand
TCGATGTACTCGTCGGCGGTCCGGATCGGCATGGGGCCTTCGTACCATGGCGGGCAGGGCGTGAGCAGGGCCGTGAGCTCACGGGACACGGGTCCAAAGAGCGTACAGAGGACCTACGAGTCGGAGGGGGATTTCCCCCTTTCTTGGGGGCCGCGAAAGGCGTCCGGCAAGCGTGGTTTTCCGCCCCACATGTGGGGTCGTTGAGGGCGTGAATCCATGAAATACTGGGCGGAAACATGCGCGCAGGTTTCCAGCCTGACTCGGCACAGGCCTCTTCGGAGGCGCTGATCGCTGGGCGTTACGAGTTGCTCCGTCCGCTGGCCAAAGGTGGCATGGGGGAGGTGTTCCTCGCGCGCGATCTCGCGACCGGTGACAATGTCGCATTGAAGCGCGTGCGCGATGGGCAGCTCAAGCGCCCCAAGGTGCTCGCGCACTTTCGCGCCGAATACCACGCGCTCTCACGGCTGAAGCATCCGCGCATCATCAAGGTTTACGAGTTCGGGGTGTTCGACGGCGTCCCCTACTACACGATGGAGCTGCTCGACGGGAAGGATCTGCGCGATCTGGGACCCGTGCCCTACCGCGAGGCCTGCAGCTACCTGCGCGACATCGCCTCGTCGTTGGCCTTGCTGCACGCGCAGCGGTTGCTCCACCGGGACCTCAGCCCGCGGAACGTACGACGCACCGAGGACGGCCGCTGTAAGCTGCTCGACTTCGGCGCGATGGCGCCGTTCGGCGTTCCGCCCAACGTGGCAGGGACCGCGCCCTTCGTGCCACCCGAGGCGGCCGAGTGCGCGTTCCTGGATCAGCGCGCCGATCTCTACTCGCTCGGCGCGCTCGCTTACTGGCTGCTCAGCGGCGAGCATGCCTATCCCGCGAGCAAGCTCGACGACCTGCCGCGGCTTTGGCCGATCCCGATCGAGCGCGTGCGCAGCCGGGTGCCCGACGTGCCCGAGCAACTCGACGCGCTCGTGATGTCGCTGCTCGAGTTGGACGCGCTCAAGCGCCCGATGAGCGCGGCCTACGTGATCGAAGAGCTCAACGCGATCGCCGAGCTCGAGCCGGAGAGTTCGCTCGAGGTGGCGCAAGGATATCTGTCGAGCGCGGAGCTGCACGGACGCGACGACGAACTCGCCACGCTACGCACGCGGCTCGAGCGCTGCGTACACGGGGAGGGCGGCGCGCTCTTGGTGGAAGGAGCCAGCGGCGTGGGGCGTAGCCGCTTGCTCAACGAGGTCTCGGTGCTGGCGCAGACGCGCGGCATGCTGACCTTGCGCGGCTTCGGCGGCAGCGAGCAGGGAGGGCAGTTCTTGGCTCGCGAGCTGCAGCGCGCGCTCGAGCGCGCGGTGCCGGTCCACGATGGACGCGTGCAGCCCCCTTCCTCCGAGCTCGAGGTCTCCTTGAGCTCGGACGGGGGCACGCCCGCGCGCGACAACTTGAGTGGCTTCGAGGAGCGCGCGCGCGAGCAGGTGCGGCTCTCCGAGAGCTTCTTGCGGGTCGCGCGCGAGCGGCCGCTCTTGTTGGTGATCGATGATCTGGACTTGGCGGACGAGTTCTCTGCCTCCTTGGTGGCGAGCCTGGCGCACGAGGCTGAGCAGCTGACCATGCTGGTGGTCGCGTCCGTGAACAGCGACCGCAAGCCCGCCGCGGAGCGCGCCGTGACGTCCTTCCGGGAGCACGCGGAGACGTTGCGGCTCGGCGCCCTCGACACCGCCGCGGTGCGCGCGATGGTCTTGGGCTTGCTCGGGGATGTGCCCAACGTGGAGCGCATGGTGGACTGGCTCGATCGCGCCGCGCGCGGGAACCCGGGGCTCACCATGGAGCTCACCCAGCTGCTCGTGGACCGCGGGCTCGTGCGCTACGTGGAGGGCACCTGGGTGCTGCCCGAGGGCGAGATCACCGAGCGCGTCCCGCAAGGCCTGGCGGAGACGCTCGCGCTTCGTTTGGCGCAGCTGAGCCCGCTCGCGCGCTCGCTCGCGGAGACCATCTCCTTGATGGGCCGCGACGTGCCGCTCGACCTCTGCCTGCAGATCAGCGACCGCTCGAGCGAAGACACGCTGCTCGCGCTGGATGAGCTGGTCGCCAAGGGCGTACTGGTGGGCTCGAGCCACGGCTTCGCGTTCGCACAAGGCGCCCTGCGCGACGCCGTGCAGCAGACGATGAGCGAGGACCGTCAGCGGGAAATTCACCGTCAGCTCTCGAAGGCGCTGCTCGAGTTGCCGCCGACGCTCGAGCGCAAACTCGAGGCGGGCGCGCACCTGGTGCGCACGGAGGACGAGCTCGCGGGCGCGGACTTGATCGCCGAGGTCGGCCCGGAGCTGGCGCGCCAGGGCAAGACGCTCGGCACCGCCATCCCCGCGATGGAGCGCGCGCTCGAGGTCTATGAGCGACGCGACGCGCCCCTGAGCAAGAGCCTGCCGTTGCGGCAAGTGCTGGTCCTGTCGGGCTACCTGTTCGACTACCGCCTGGCCTTCAAGTACGGCGAGGAGACGGTCACGCGCCTGGCCGCGCTCTCGGGGCTCTACTGGGCCCGCAAGCTGCGTCGCCTGCTGGGGGCGCGGCTCGCGATCATCGTCGGCTTCGTGCTGGCGGTCCTGCGCCGACCGTTCTCGAAGGAGACGCGGCAGGGGCCGAGCCCTTACCAGGCGCTCGTGCTGTTCGGGCGCGCGGTGATGGGCCTGATGGGTGTGCGCGCCACGGCGCTCGATCGCGCCGGGACGCGTTGGTTGCTCGATCTGCTCTCGCCCGTGGAGGGACTTCAAGGGACGGCCCTGCCGCCCGTCCACCTCGCCTGTTCGGCGTTCGCCATGCAGGCCTATGGGCGCGAGGCTGAGCTCGCGGCGGCCCTCGAAGCGGCGCTGGATGCGCTGCGCAACCCGCTCGCGGGCATGCAGGAGTCGGATCGACAGGACTTGCGGGTCGGTTTGATGCTCTCGCGGGGCATCAACGAGTGCTTCCGAATCGGCTCGAAGGCGCTCGAGCGCGCCGACGAGATCGAAGCCGTCGGCACCCGCCTCGCGCACGCTTCGGCCCAACGCGTACGGATGACCTACTACCTCGTGCGCGGCGATCGCGAGCGCACCGAGCACCACCGGCGCTTGATCGACCTGCACGGGATCCAGGGCGGGACGACCTGGCAGGTAGAGTGGTTCGCGGTGCCCATCGAGGGCATGGCGAGCACGCGGTATGGGGACCTGGTGGCCGCCCGGCGGGCGCTCTCGCGGCTCGAGGCGCTCGCCTCCGAGTTGCCCTCGCTCTCTCCGCTGCGCGACATGGTGCGGATCGGCTATCACGCCAGTCGCGGGGACTACGAGGTCGCGATCGGGCTCGGAGAGCGCTTCATGGAGGCCTATCCTCCGCGCAGCGTGATCGGCTGGGGCAACGCCTACGCAGACATCGCCGGGGCCTACAGCCGCACGGGCAAGTTCGAGCGGGCGAGGGAGATCTGCGAGCGCGCGCTCGCTTCCATCACGGACGCCGATCGCGAGTACATCATCATGTACGAGCCGCTCGAGTACGAGCTGGCGATCGCGCTCTCGGGGCTCGGCCGCGAGCGCGAAGCCAAGGATGCGCTGAACTACCGGCGCGCGCGGCTCGGGGAGGCGCGCGAGCTCTCGCCGTTGGTCTTGCTCGAGGTGGCTCAGGTGCAGATCGCGTCGATGGCGGGCGACAAGCGCTGGCTGCGCGAGGCGTTGATCGCGCTGCGTGAGGCGGCCGAGAACACGCGCTGCGCGTCGCTGATCGCCTTTGCGGCTCGCGTGGCCCAGGCCCACATCCGCAAGACCCGCACCTCCTATCCCGCGCCCAGCATCGACTCCATTGGGGAGCTCGAGGGCAACGACATGTCCACGGCCATCGAGGGCCCGGGCAACGCGCGCCTGCGCCTGCGCGCCATGCTCTCCGAGCTGCGCGTGATCGCGGGCGCCACCTCGGCCTTCATGCTCGTGGAGGGGCTGGGAGGGCCGGAGGCGGTCTCGGGCGCCGGGATGCTGCCAGACGACGTGCTCGCCGCGGCCCGGCAGTTCTTGGCGACGACAGGCCAGGCGGCCAACGGGCAGCGCCAAGAGGAGGCGGCGCGGCTTTCCGCGCTGGAGGAGATGGTCGCCGAGCACGGGATGGTTCTTCGCCTGTTCAACGCGGACGCCGACGGTCCGCGGGCGCTGGTCGTCCTGGAGCGGCCCGTGGTGGCCAGCACGCAGTACGAGGCGCTGCTTACCGAACTCGTCGAGACCTTGCCGCGGGAGCGCGACCGGACCTTCTTGGATTGAGGCTCGGGGGCAGTGGTCAGCCGGGTCAATTCGGCGGTCTTTGTGGTCGAGCTCACTTCAACCTTCATTTTCCTTCAAAAGGCTCTCTCCGGCCGCGACTCACGGACACGGAGTTCGCCGTGAACGTGTCCATCCTGCTCGTACGAGGCTTGCTTTCAGAGCTGCGCGGTCGCGGCCTGGACGAGCGCCAGGCGTTGATTGGCACTGGGGTCGAAGAGGCTCGCCTCGCGGACCTCAGCGCCGTGGTCACGGTGACCGAATGGGCGCAGATCGTGGCCCGCGCGCGGTCGCTCACCGGAGCGGGGGCGCTCGCGGCATCGGCGGGGCAGCACCTTCCCCTGTGCGCGCTGCACTGGCTGAACCATCTCCTGCACTCCTCCGCCACCCTGCGCGAGGCCATCGAGGTGTTCAGCCGCTATCAATGCCTGGTCGCGGAGCCGCTCACATGGACCCTCCATGAGCACGGCGAGGAGGCGCGCTATGTCTGCTCCTCGCTGCTGCAGGGGGAGAGCTCCCAGTTCGCAGTGGAGTTCGCGCTGGGCATCGCGCTCCGGGTGGGGGAGCGGCTCGCTCCGCGCTCGGCCGGCGGGCGCGTGCACCTGCGGCTTTCCGTGGAGGCCCCCCGGCAAGCGGGCGACTACGCCGCGCACTACGGTTGTCCGGTGGACTTCGGCGGGCGGGAGAACGCGATCGTGTTTCCCCGGGCCCTGCTCGACGAGCAGCGGCACGCCTTCCACGACAGCCTGCTGGTGGAGTCGGCGAAGGACTACGCCGAGCAGCTCTTGGCCGCCCACGCCCAGCGCTCGCTCTCCCAGCGGGTCCGCACCTTGCTCAGTCACGAGTCGGACCTGAGCCAGTTCGACGTGGTCCGCACGGCCAGCGCGCTCGGCCTCTCCGAGCGCACGCTGCGGCGCAAGCTCGCGGAGGAGGGGGCGCCGCTCGCCGAGCTGATCGGCGAGGTCCGGCGCGCGGTGGCCATCCGCGAGATGCAGGCACCGAACGTGGCCATCAAGGAGCTCTCGGAGCGCCTGGGTTTCTCGGAGCCCAGCGCTTTCCATCGCGCGTTCAAGCGCTGGACCGGCCAGACGCCCAGCGAGTACATCAGGCTGCAGGCTGCACGGCGCTCACGCGTTGGCGGCAAGCCAGGCCACGATCCGTGCGCCGAGTCGAGCGGGATCTTCCAGGTGCATGAAATGGCCGAGCCCCGACAGCTGCTCCACGATCACGCTTGAGAAGCGCCCCGCGTCCATCGCGAGGGCGTACATACGCGTGTCGATGCAGCCGTCCTCCATGCCCGACAGCGCGAGCACGGGCGGTGTGATGGGCGTCCTCAAGAGCGCGAGGGACTCGCGCGCCGGCGGCTCGGCGAGCGCGAACATGTTGCGATAGTACGCGAGGGCCGCCGGGAGCACGTCAGGCTGCCGAAAGGCGCGCTTGAGCGGCGCGAGATCGTCTTCGGTCGCGCGATAGCTCGGCGACCACGTGCGCCAGAGCTGCTCGATCAGCGCGAAGTCGAAGGCGGCCGCCGCGCGCTCGGAGACCCGGGGCAGCTGGAAGAACAGCATGTACCAGCTGTGCCGCAGCTGGCGGGGCAGGCGAAGTAAGTTCTCTACGATGCCGAGCGGATGCGGGATCGCGAGCGTCGTCACCGAGCACCAGCGCTCGGGCGCGAGCGCAGCGGCCAGGTAGGACGAAACCGCGCCCCAGTCGTGACCCACGAGGTGGGCCCGTGGCGCGCGGAGGGCCTCGATGAGGGCCAGCGCGTCGCGCGCGACCTCGAGGGCGTGCGCGTCACGCAAATTGGCGGGCATGCACGCGGGATCGTAGCCGCGCAAGGCGGGAGCTACGGCGCGGTAGCCTGCACGCGCGAGCGCAGGCAGCAAGTGGCGGAAGCTGTTTCGTGTGTCGGGGAAGCCGTGCAGGCACAGGACGAGCGGCCCCGTGCCGCAGCTCAGCGCGGGAAAGCGCAGGCCGCGCGCGGCGATCTCGAGGGGCTCGATGGCAGGGGCGACAGGGGCGGCGTTCACGGGCACGTCGGGGAGCTTGGCGAAGGCCGCTTTTGCGCGCAAACCGCCGCGAGGCTCCCTGAAACACCAGCGCGCTCACCTGCGCGGCTTCCGGTCTTGGTGCTCGGTCGGCGCGCCTCCGGCAGTGAAAGGGGCCCCTTGCCGCGCACCGACACGTACAGCGGCTCCGCCCTTTTCCAACCCTGTGCGCCGCATGAAAGCGAGCACGAAGCGCCAGACCACCCTGTGACTGCTTGGCAAAGCCCGGGGGCGCTTGGATACCATGGTGTGCAGTGCGAACCGTCTCGCTTACCAAGCTCTTGCCCGCCGCGCTCCTGCTGGCGGCAGCTATCTGCGTGGGTTGTGGCTACATCGGCTTCGACGGGCTGGGCGCGCCCGGCAGCGACGACGGCAGCGTGCCGGGCGATGCCAGCGGGGAGGGAGCGCCGAGCGCTTCGCCGAGCGGCGACGGCGACACGGGCGATGGCGACACGGGCGATGGCAGCGTGAGCGATGGCAGCGTGGGCGATGGCGACACGGGCGACGGCGACATGGTCGATGGCAGCACGTCCGGACAAGACGCTGCGCCCGAGGGCGGTCCCAGCGCCACCTGCGGAAACGGCGTGGTCGAAGCGGGGGAGCAATGTGACGATGGCAGCGCGTCGGCGACCTGCGACGCGGACTGCACCTTTGCCTCGTGCGGCGATGGCACCCTCAATGTGCTGGCGGGCGAGGCTTGCGACGACGGCGGCGTGCTCACCGCGTGCACCGTCGACTGCCAGATCCCGATTTGCCGCAACGGCTGTGCCTGCGAGTTCTACAACGGCGTCCGCTACATGTTCTGCGCCGAGCAGCTGGCCCGCGAGCCCGCGCGCGCGGCGTGCGAGATGTTCGGCATGGGGCTCGTGCGCATCGCGTCGGGCAGCGAGCACACTTACCTGCGCTGGCGCTCTCAGCAGCTCGGCTTCCCCAAGTTCCACCTCGGGGCCACCGACGGAAACCCCGAGGGCACGTGGGTTTGGGACGACGGCACCGTGTTCTGGCAGGGAGGGGCTGCGGGCGCGCCCGTGAACGGCGCGTTCTCCGCCTGGGCCGTCGGCGAGCCCAACGCCTTCACCGAGGACGAGAACTGTAGCGAGGTGCAGAGCCTCCAGGGCTGGAATGACTGCGTGTGCGATCTGGCCAAGCCCTTCGTGTGCAAGGATGCGCGCGCCCCTCGACCCTCGTGCGGCAACGGCGTGGTCGACCCCGGTGAGGCCTGCGACGACGGCGGCCAGAGCGCGACCTGCGACGCCGACTGTTCTCTTGCGGTCTGTGGTGACGGCGTCGTCAACACGGCCGCGGGGGAGAAGTGCGACCACGGGGGCAACGGGACGTCTTGCGCCCCCGACTGCAGCGCGACCGTCTGCCCGGCAGGTTGCACATGCCAATCGATCGCCGGTCGCCAGATCGCGTTCTGCAGCGCCGCGCTCAGCTTCCGTGACGCGGGTGTGGCGTGCGGCTTGGCCGGCATGAAACTCGCTCCCGTGACCAGCCCCGCCATCAACAATGCGCTGCGCAGGGCGGCCGGTGACGCCTCGGCGGACGAGCTTTGGATCGGCGTCTTCGACATCGACGAGCCGAATCGCTGGGTGCGCAGCGACCTCTCGCGCGCCTGGCAGGGCACCGCGGGCGGCACGAGCTTCGGTCACACCAACTTCGCGAGCGGCGCGCCAGCCGGTACCGCAAATCAGGACTGCGTGGCCGTGCTCGCGAACGGTGAGTGGCAAACCCGAGATTGTGCCGAGCAGAAGCCCTACGCCTGCGAAAGACTTTGAGTCCAGACCCATAGGAGGCGGCCCCGGGAAGGCCCACGAGAAGCCCGGAGGCGCGTCTGGCTCGACATGCAGCTTCCGTGCAGGCGTAGACGAGCCGCTCAGTTGGGTTGCTGACCGCTCCCGATCCGACTCGTGGCCCGGGGCCAACGGATCGTGAACACGGTGCGCTCGTCGGTCGAGTCCACCTCGATGGTGCCACCGTGCGCGGTCGCGATCT
>JBIQKA010000170.1:0-8321 GCA_044507075.1 Myxococcales bacterium | reverse complement strand
GAGTTCGAGAACGTGTTGTTCGCGATGGCACCGGGGCAGATCAGCAGCGTGGTGGAGACGCCCTTCGGATTCCACATCATCCTACGGGAAGACTGAGCGCCCTACGTTGGCGTCTTTGGGCGACGCGTGGTGGCTCGAACCGCGCGTGAGAAACCGTTGCTTCTTGGTCTCCGAACTGGGGACACTTTGAAGCATGGCGTTCTCAATATTGGGCTCGAAGCCCGCCGTCGTGCGCGTGAACCGCCGCGTCTGGTGGGCATTCTGCGTCCTCTCGCTCGGCGTAAGTGGCTGCTCGGGGGGCGGCGGAAAAGGGAATACGCCCGGCGAAGACGGCGGGATGGAGCCTGTCGACGAGGACGCTGGCGTGATCGACGAGCCCGAAGAGGTGCCCCCGGAATGCGAGGACTTCGGGTGCGTGGCGGGCCAACGCTGCGAGAGCCAGGGCGGAAAGCCGGTGTGCACGGGCAGCTGCGACGGGATCCAGTGCGCCGAGGGCTTGCGCTGCGAGGTCGGGGACAACCTCGGTCGCTGCGTGCCGGCCTGTGAGCCCGCATGCAGCTCCGGCCAGCGCTGCGAACGGGCGAGCGACAACAGCACCGCTTGCGTAGACAACACGTGCAGTGACCTGGACTGCGGTGAGCTCGAGGCGTGCGCACCCGCCCCGGACGGGACCGGCTTCGTGTGCGTGGACAATCGCTGCGACGGCGAGCTCGACTGCGCGCCCGAGCAGAACTGCAACGGCACGATCTGCGTGGGCGACGTGTGTGAGCCGGGTACGCGTCAGTGCGACGGATCGCAGGGCGTGCGCGAGTGTATGCCCAATGGATCGGGCGAGATCACCCGCTTTGCGTGCCCCACCCAGGAAGGCCTGGTGAGCAGCTGCGTGGAGGGACCGCAAGGCGTCACCTGCAGCTGCCGCGACGACTGGGACTGCCCGGCGTTCACCGAGTGCGTGCAGGGGAGCTGTCAGGGCACGGGTCGCAAGCCGACCTGCTTCTTGCCGCCTGCGGAGTTCGCGGACCTGTTGCCCAGGCCGAAGCCTGGCTTTCCTTGGGGCGGCGATGACACGGACGGTTACGTGCACCCGACGACCCACACAGCGGGCGAGAATCTCCTCGCGCACGGCTCGCCGCGCTCGCGTGATGCCAAGCCCCACGTGCTCACGCCCGACGTGCCGCGTCCGTTCGCGCGCTACTCCCAGGTGAGCGCGGTGCCCGTGGTGGCGAACCTCGACGACGACAACGGCGATGGCCGCATCAACGAGCTCGACACGCCCGAGATCGTGTTCCCCGCCTTCTGCGACACGAACTATCAGCGCTACGGCATGTTGCGCGCGGTGCACGGCGGCGGTCCGAAGGCCGGCCAGGATTACTTCGCGCTGTGCAACAACCAGCTCTGGAAGGAGGGCCAGACGCCGGTCCTCGGAGAGGCGGAGTGCGCCTGCGATCAGGGAAACCTCGAGCCGAACGGCGGCGTGGCGGTGGGCGATCTCGACGGCGATGGTGTGCCGGAGATCATCACGGTGGGGCATGCGGCCAGCGACAGCAACAACCGACTGGTGATCCTCCGCAACACCGGCGACCTCATCTCCGAGGCCACCTTGGAGAGCGGGACGTTTGCGGGTGGCAACCCCGCGGTCACCATCGCGAACATCGATCATCAGGGCTTCGCGGAGCTCGTGATCGGCGCCACCGTCGCCTACTTGCAGAAGGACGGCGACGGCAAGCTGGTGGTCGAGCGCTTCCTGCGCGCGCCTGCGGGCGGGAAGCACGGCGTGAACAACGGGCAGGGCGCGGTGAGCTGCGTGGCCGAGCTCAAGGACGGCGGCAACATGGAGGTGGTCGCGGGCGGTACGGCCTATCGCGTGCCGAGCCCGGTGGACTGCGCCACCAACCCCACTGACGAAGATGGTATCGCCTTCTGTGACAACCTGTTGCGCCCCATCTGGGACGCTGGCGTGGACGGCTTCTGCGCGGTGGCCGACGTGCTCGGCGCGAAGGAGCCCGGCGAGAGCGAAGGCAAGGCGGACCTCGATCACCCGCTCGACGGTGCGCCCGAGGTGGTGTTGATCAGCGCGGGCAAGCTGCTCGTGCTGGACGGCGCCTCGGGCGAAGTTCGCTACAGCCGCGCGCTGACCGACAAGGACGGTGGGCCGCCGAACATCGACGACTTCGACGGAGACGGTTTCCCCGAGGTCGGCACCGCGTTCGCGACCTTCTACGTGATGTACGACTTCCAGCCTCCGAGCGACGCCTGTCCGGCCTGGCCCAACAAGCTCGACGGTGATCCGGCCTCGGCGGTCGAGGGACAAGCTGGGAACCCGCTGCGCGAGCCGGTGGCGCTCAGCTGCGAGCGGCACGAGGACTGCGGCGACCCGCAGTTTGGCTGCAGCAAGGAGGGGCAGTGCGTGTGCTTGCACAACGGCTGGACCAGCAAGACCCAGGACGCATCGAGCCGCGTCACGGGCTCGAGTGTGTTCGACTTCAACGGCGACGGTGCGGCGGAGGTCGTCTACAACGACGAGTGCTTCTTCCGCATCTACGACGGGCGCACGGGCAAGGTCTATCAGCGACTCGACTCCCAGAGCCCCACGCGCATCGAGTACCCGGTGGTCGCCGACGTGGACAGCGACGGCAACGCGGAGATCGTGTTCTCCGGCTCCAACGCGCGCAGCGAGAAGTGCGGGCGGCCGCTCGGCACCATGCTCAACGGCATCAACGTCATCGGCGACCCCACGGACCGCTGGATCTCGGCGCGCCGGATCTGGAATCAGCACGCCTACCACGTCACCAACGTGCACGAGGATGGGCTCATTCCGACGCGCGAGGTGCGGAGCTGGGGCAACTACGGCGGGCGCAGCTACAACATCTACCGCTCGAACGTGCCGCCGATCGGCAACGTGGCGCCCGATCTGAGCGTCGAGGGGCTGCAGGTGAGCTCGCCCGGCGTGACCTGCGGCGGTGCGCTCAGCAAGGATCTGAAGATCGTGGCGCTGGTGGCCAACATCGGCGATCTGCGAACGGGGCCCGAGGTGATCGTGCGCTTCGTCGACCAAGATGGTCTGGAGCTCGGCACGGCACCCATCGGCATCACGCTCGAGCCCGGAGCCAAGACCTTCGTTTCACTCGCCTATCAAGCGCCGAGCGCAGAGCAGCTGCCGAGCAAGGTGCGCGCCGTGGTCGATTACAAGGAGCCCGACCCCAGCGTGCCCGATCTCCAGGGCGCGGTGCGCGAGTGCAAGGAGGACAACAACGAGCGGGAAATCGCGGTGGTCGCCTCGAGCGCGATGCCCGAGCTCCGCGTGGCCGTGAGCGCCGTCAATGACGCCTGCCCCAGGCCCACGTTGAAGGTGGAGGTGTTCAACGACAGCGATCTCAACGTACCCTCCGCGGTCGTCGCGCTCTACGCAGGCAACCCCGAGACCGGCGGTGCGCTGCTCGAGGCGCTCACCTTCACCAACCTTTCGGGTCACGCGAGTCAGTCGATGAACGTCGACGCCAATGTCGGGAACCTGCTCGTCAATGTGCACGCCGTGGTCGACCCGGAGCGCCTGATCGCCGAGTGCGACGACGGGAACAACAGCGCAGCCGTCACGGTCGACTGCGCGTTCTCCATCGATTGACGTCGAAGCGGGCGGCTCCGCCCGCGAGCAAAACTAGGTCTTCAGGGAGAACGGCGTGAAGTTGGTGTCGGTGTCGTAGTAGTCCTCGCCCTCGGCGCGCTTGAGGAAGGCCACGATGCGGTAGGTGAGGGGTGTGAGCACCACCTCCCAGCCGACCTTGATGATGTAGTTGGCGCCCATCACCTTGAGCAGGAGGTCGTTGCTCCACAGGCCGTAGAAGGCGAGCGGGTAGAACACGATGGTGTCGCAGGCCTCGCCCACGATGGTGGAGCCGATGGTGCGCAGCCACAGAAAGCGCCCGCGGGTGAGGACCTTCATGCGCGCGAGCGTGAACGAGTTGGCGAACTCACCGCAGAAGTAGCCGATCAGCGAGGCCAGGGCGATGCGCCAGGTGGAGCCGAAGGCGGCCTCGATGGTGGCCTGCCCGTGCCATCCATCGGCGGGCGGCATGTTGACCACGACGAAGCTCATCAGCGATGCGAAGGCCAGCGACGCGAAACCCGCCCACACCACCTTGCGCGAGCGCGCGTAGCCGTAGACCTCGGTGAGCACGTCGCCGAACAGGTAGCTGAAGGGGAAGAACAGGTTGCCTGCCCCGAACGTGAGCGTGGCCCCGAACACCGCGATCTGGGTGATCTTGCTGACGCCGATCAAGTTGGCGCACAACAGGACGCACACGAAGGCCGCCATGATCAGGTCGTAGTACTTGTAGACGCGCGGCGCGTCGGAGCTTGCCATCGCGCGAGTATAGGGGTCGCCCCTGTGTCGGCCCATTCTGGGCCGTCGACGCGGGCGGTTCCGCCCGCGAGCAAAACATGGCGCGCGATCAGGGCAGCTTGCGGCCGTTGCCGTTGCCGTTGCGTTTGCCGGAGGCGTGGGTGGCCCCATTCGCGCCGCGGCGCTCGACGACCTTGGCGGGAACGCCGATCACCAGGGCACCAGCAGGCACATCGTGTAACACGACCGCGTTGGCCCCGATGGCTGCGCCGTCGCCGACCGAGATGGCCCCGATGATCTTCGCGCCCGCGCCCACGTTCACGCCGCGGCCCAACACGGGCGCCTCGTGCAGGCTGGAAAGGCGCCGGATGCCGAAGGTGACCCCGTGGCGCACGATGCACTCGTCACCGATGACGGTCTTGCCGTGCACCACGATGCCGTGTTGGTGCTCGAACACCACGCGGCGACCGATTTGTGCGGTGTATGGCAGTTCGATCCCGTAGAAATTGCGCACGGCAACGAACAGCGCTTGATAGGCGAAGCTGAACGGCAGGCGCAGCGGTCGGGCACCTATCTTCATCCGCCAAACGCCCAGACGATACACCGCAAGCGCTTGAAATCCGGGGCGAGTCCAGTCTTTGTCGTGCGCCTCGAAGTCCTCTTTCAAAAGGGTCCACAGACTGGGCTTGGGCTCTGCGGGCAACTGCATCCCGCTAACTCTATGCCTTCTCCGCGGCACTGGCCACTGCGAGAGCTGTCGGGGTGAACCCGAAATCCCGGGCCAGCTTCGAACGTCGGCCCGTCATGAACTCCGCCACAATCCCGGGCGCGCGTGGAACTTTGGCGGATCTCGGTCGTCTGTTCCTACACGCGTTCGCGCTCGCGGGGGCGCGCGTGTCGCGGGGTGGGCCGATGCCGTGGAGTCCCTGTTGATGAAAAGTCGCGTTTGGTTTGCGGTGGTTGGCCTCGTGGTCGTCGGTCTGGTCATGGCGCGCGCCTGCGGCGGGCCGGATTGGCCGGAGCACGAGGGAGAGCTGCGCCAAGTGGTGCGGGCCTCGGTCGAGAATGTGCGGCGCGGTGGGCAAGGCACGCTGAGGCTGGCGTCGGTGGCGATGTACACGCCCAAGGGGGCGGACGAAGCCATTCCGCACGCGTTCCTTGGCTGGAAGTCGACCCAACTCAGCTTGGTCGGAGCGGGGCAAGAGAGCTTCCCGGTGGGCCTTGCGCCGGAGGCACGTGTGGGTGCGGGCGAGAAGGGAAAATGGCATGACGCGGGCGCCGAGCGCGCCGGCGTGATCGTGCTGCCCGACGTTCCCGATGGCGACTACAGGCTGCGCATCCTGTACGAGACCGTGCTGGGAAAGGGCGAACTCGAGGTGCCGCTGGCGCTGTACTCGCCCGCGCGGGTCCACGTCATCACCGACCGTCCGCTCTACGAACCGGGCAACCTGATGAAGTTTCGCGCGGTGGTGCTGCGCGCGCGGGACCTCGCACCGCTCGACGGACGACCCGGCCGCTGGATCGTGACTGACCCGAGCGGCGAGGTGATGTTGGAGGAAGAGGCGCCCGCCGGGAACTTCGGTGTGGTGTCCGGATCGTTCCCCATCGACAAGAACGCGACGCCTGGAACGTGGAAGGTGAAGTGGGCGTCGGCGGACGCGAGCAGCGAGCTCGCCGTGCGCGTCGAGCCCTTCACGTTGCCGCGCTTTCATGTGAGCGCCGAGACGCCGCGGCCCTACTACCGCGTGGGAGACGAGCCAGTGATCACAGGCGCGGTGAGCTACAGCTCGGGTGCGCCGGTGGCCCGCGCAGAGCTCTCCGTGAACTGGCACTTCGAAGGGGAGTGGGAGCCGCCCACCGAGTGGACGCACGGGGACGGTGCCGCGGGTGAAGCGCAGGACGACGGGCTTTTGCCCACGCGCGGCGTGACGAATCAGGACGGCCGCTTCGAGCTCAAGCTGCCCCGCGTGCCCAGGGACCTCAAGAAGCAGGTCCGCATGAACGCGCACATCACGGCCATCGACGCGGCCAAGGAGCGGGTGCAGGGCCTCACGACTGTCTTGCTCAGCGAGGATGCCATCCAGGCCGAGGTCGTGACCGAGCTCGGTGATCGGCTGGCGCAGGGCTTCAACAACCGGATGTACGTGCGCGTGACGACGGCCGACGGGCGCGCGCTGCCCGGCACGAAGATCAAGGTCCAGCGCAGCCCGCACAACGATCGCGGGATCGAGGCCGTGACCGACGAGGACGGAGTTGCGAGCTTACAGGTCGATCCCGGGCCTCCGCTCAACATCGTGATCCCGCCGATGCCCTTCCGACCCCCGCCAGCGCCCCCGCCCGTCACGCGCGACGCCACGCGCGAGCTGCTGTCCGGGCAGGTCTCGGTCGCAGACCAACTGGCCATGGACAGCTGGCTGGCTCCGCTCGCGTCATGCGGCAAGTGGGGGCACGCGCACGCCCCTGTGAGCGTGGTGGTCGGTCTGCGCGTTTCGGAGAGCGGCGCGATCAGCGGCGCGCTCGGCGACGTCGACGACCCGCTCCGGCACTGCGTGCTAGGGGGCCTGCGCGGGAGAAAGCTGCCGAGCGGGCGGGAACGCATGTACTCTCTCACGTTCAATTTCGCGCCGCCCGAGCTACCAAGCTTGAGCGCGCAGCACGAGGGCGTGTTCGGCGTTCCTCAAGAGCTCCAAGATCAGATCCGCGTGCTCGCCGCGGGCGCGCGCGACTGCTTGCCTCGCGATGTCGAGGGCAAGCTGCCCGAGCTCTTGAGTTGGCGCGTGACGCGCGAACGGCGGGAGGTGGCGTTCAGCTGGCATCCCGATCCGAATGGGGAGGCGATGGCGAGCGCCGTGCGCTGCGTGAAATCGCGCTTCGGGGGCCGCACACTGCTCGATGCATCGGCCGTCGACGACGCCATGGGCGTGGTGCGCTTTACCGTGCACCGCTCACCTGCGTCCCTGCGGCATCAGCCCCAGCCCACCACGCGCATGGGGTACGAGTTCACGATCACCGCGGAGAGCGAGGGCCTTCCCTCCACGAAGGTCATCGTGTCGCCGGGCACCATCCCCGATCTGCGCATGCGCGTCACGCCCGTGCTCGCGGCGCCGGGCGAGTCGGTGACCGCCGAGCTGATTCGCGGCCCTGGCTTTGCGGGCGAGCTCCCCAAGGAGCTCTCCATGGATTGCGCGCACCACAGCGCGACCGCAAAGCTCGACGACGAGCGCAAGGCCAAGCTGAAGCTGCCCGGCTCCGTGGAGGGCTTTTGTCAGATCAACGGCGGGGGAGTCCGGGGGCTCGTCTATGTGAAGCCGGCGTCCGAGCTGCGCGTGAACCTGGCCAGCGATCAGCCCCGCTATGCCCCGGGTCAAGAAGCCAAGATCAGCGTGCAGACCCTGATCGGGGGCCAGGGTGCGCCCGCGGCGGTGGGCCTGTTCGGTGTCGACGAGAGCCTCGCGCAGCTCGCGACGTTGCCTGGGCCGGGTGACATGCAGAGCGTGCAACCACGCGTGGAGACACTCGACCTCGCGTTTCGCTCGCTTGATGGGCAAGCGCTGGTCCAGGGCCGCATCCGGGGCGCTAACGCGGCGGCGGCCACCATCCTGCGCGTGCGCGAAAAGCCGGTCGAGCCCGAGCCGGAGAGCGCGCTGACGGCGCACGCGGAGACCCCGTTCGATGCGGTAGCCGAGCTGACGGATCGCTTCTACGCGATTCTGCCCGAGCTCTACGCCCAGGCGCGCGCCTGGGAAGAGCGAGCCAAGCCGACCGAGAAGATGAAGCCGGCCACGATGGCGGAGCTCTGGGACAAGGCGCTCGCGGCGTGTGAGGCGCGCAAGGAGCGCGTGCAGGATGCGTACGGCAGGCGGTTGAGGCTCTCGATCTTGCCTCCGGATCTCCTGGCGCTGACCGCCCCGCACGCGGTGGTGGGTGGCACGCGCGTGCCCGAGGACGTGGAGAACTGGGCCGCCTGGGTGAAGAAGGAGGG
>JBIQKA010000169.1:0-8332 GCA_044507075.1 Myxococcales bacterium | reverse complement strand
CCGCCACCTCGTTGGCATGGGTGGGATAGACCTTGTCGGCGTTGGCCACGACCACCGGCAGCGTGCGGCGGCGCAGCAGGTTGATCGCCTGGTTGATGTCCGACTGCCAGTCGAATCCTTCGTCGTCCAAGAGCGCCACGGCGCCGATCTCCGTACTCGCGTCGCAGCGGCTGAGTGGGATGGGCGTGAGCCCGGCGGACTCGATGTAGTAGGCCGAGTCGGGCTTGCCGAGGTAGGCGACCTTGCCGGATTTCACCTTGCAGCGCAAAAAGTCGCGCGCCAACAGGCCCGAACTCACGACGCGGTCTTCGGGGAACAACTCCCCGATCTCCGGGTGCACATAGGCCTGACCCATCTTGCGCGGAGAGCGCGAGGAGTCGTTGGTGACGATGAACAGCTCCTTGCCGCTGCGCTTCAAGTCCGCCAGCACATCGACCACCCCGTCGATGATTCCTTCGAAATTCTTCAACACGCCGTAGGCGTCGAAGAAGATCACGGAATAGTTCTCTGCCAGGGACCGAAACGATTGCAGCATGGGCCGGAGTGTAAACGCTAGCGTGGCCCACGGCAGCACCGGAGGCGAAAGTATGCGGTGATCGGGCGGCGGCCCCCGCGCTTTTTCAGGGCTTTCGCGGCGGGTTCGAGAGGTGGCCCACGTGCCGGATGTCGTTGCCCTTCACCATGAAGACCACCTGCTCAGCCAGGTTGGTGCTGTGATCCGCGATGCGCTCGAGCCACTTGGCGACCGCTTGGGTGTGGATGCCTCGCTGGATGGCGGTGGAGTCCTTCATCATCTGCCGCAAGAGATCGCGGAAAATCCGGTGATAGAGCTCGTCCACCTCGTCATCGCGCGCGATGACCTCTTCTGCCTTGCGATCGTCCGCGTGGACGAAGGCGTCGATCGCGTCGCGCACCATGCTCTGCACGAGCTCGGCGGTACGCACGATGTCGTCGTCGTTTCCGAGCGGAGGCTCGGCCGCGAGCTCGATGGCGCGCTCACAGATGTTGACCGCGAGGTCGCCGATCCGCTCGAGGTCCGTGACCATCTTGAGCGCGAGCGTGATGAAACGCAGGTCGCTCCCCATCGGCTGTCGCTTCGCCAGGATCACGAGGCAGAGCGCGTCAATCTCGACCTCGCCCTGGTTCACCTTGTGGTCATTGTCGATGGTTCTCTGGGCCAGCTGGACGTCGCGCTCCACCATCGCCTTGACGGCGTTGGCGATCATGGCCTCCACGTGCCCAGCCATCAGCAAGAGCTTGTCGCGCACTTGCCTGAGCTGGTTGTCGTACTCCCGGTCGATATGGGCTCGCGTCATGACACAATCCTCAATGAGCTCACGAACCCGCTCGGGGCATCCCTTCCGTGGGAGCTTAGCCGAACTTCCCGGTGATGTAGTCTTCGGTTCGAGAGTCCTTCGGTTTGGTGAAGATGCCGTTGGTGGGGCCTGCCTCAATCAGATCGCCCTGCAAGAAAAAGGCGGTCTGATCGGAGATGCGCGCGGCCTGCTGCATGTTGTGGGTGACGACCACGATGGTGTAGCGCCCCTTGAGTTCGTGGATGAGATCCTCGATGCGTGCGGTAGCGATAGGATCGAGGGCCGAACAAGGCTCGTCCATGAGCAGGACCTCGGGCTCCACCGCCAGCGCGCGCGCGATGCACAGCCGCTGCTGCTGCCCGCCCGAGAGGCTCGTGCCCGCCGCCGAGAGGCGGTCCTTCACGTCCTCCCAAAGCGCGGCCTGACGGAGCGCCGACTCCACGATCCGCTCGGCCTCCTCGCGATGGTAGGTGTGGGTCAAGAACTTCCCGGCCAGGACGTTGTCCCGGATCGACATCGTGGGGAAGGGGTTCGGCTTCTGAAACACCATCCCGACCCGGCGTCGGAGCAGGACCGGATCGACGTCGGGCTCGTAGACGTTCTCACCGTCGAGCTCCACGCGTCCCTCCGCCACCGCCCCGGTGACGAGTTCGTGCATGCGGTTGAGGCAGCGCACGAACGTGGACTTCCCGCAACCGGATGGGCCAATGATCGCGGTCACGCCCTTGGCGTGGATGTCGATGTCGATGCCGTGCAGCACTTCGTGCTTTCCGAACCAGGCCCGCAGGGCACGAACGACGTACTTTGGAGCGTTGCTCATGAAATTTCTCGACGCCGGAGTGACCCGGGCGAATGCTTGTTTAGGCGCGGTGGCCCCGCTTGGCCTGCAGGCGATCGCGCACCACGATGGCCGCGCCGTTGAGGATGAGCATCATCCCGAGGAGCACGACGATCCCGGCCGCCGCGTTCACCAAAAATTCCTGCTGGGGCCGGGAAACCCAGTTGAAGATCTGGATGGGTAGGGCGGCGAAGGGCGAGTCGATGCCGTCCGGTAGGAAGGTCACGTAACTCAGCGCGCCCACGACCACCAAGGGTGCGGTCTCCCCCATCGCCCGCGAGAGCGCCAAGATGGATCCCGTGAGGATGCCGGGCACGGCGGTGGGGAGCACGACTTGGCGGATGGTTTGCCAGCGCGTCGCCCCGAGCGCGAGCGACGCCTCACGCATGGCCATCGGCACGGTGCGCAGGGCCTCTCGCGAGGCGACGACCACGATCGGCAGAACCAGCAGCGCGAGGGTCGCCGCGCCCGCGATCAGACTGCGGCCAAGCCCCAGGGTGCGAACGAACAGGCCGAGGCCGAGCAGGCCGTAGATGACCGAGGGGACGCCCGCCAGGTTCGCGATGTTGATCTCAACCAGCTGGGCGAGCCGGCTCTTCTTGCCGTACTCCTCGAGGTACACGGCGGCGCCCACGCCGAGAGGGAGCGCGATCAGGGCGGTGAGGATGATCAGGTAGAGGGTCCCCACCGCGGCAGGGAGGATGCCGGCCAGCGCGGCCTTGCGGGACGGGAAGCTCGTGAGAAAGTCCCAGCCGAGCCGCGGCAGGCCGTCGATGAGCAGGCGCAGCAAGAGGCTCGCGAGCATCAGCACCGGCAGCAGCACGGCGGTCAAGCAGACGCCCACGAACAGACGTTCACGGAGCTTGTATCCCGCCCGTCCAGTGCGCTTGAGGCTCACCTTGGCTGGCGACGAGCTGGATGGCGCGCGCGACACGGTCAACGCTCCTGGAAGCGGCGCGAAAGCCGCTGGCTGATGACGTTCATGGCGAAGGTCATGACGAACAGGGCGCTGCCGACCGCGAAGATGGTGCGGTACTCGAGCGTTCCGGTGGGCACGTCGCCCATGCTGATCTGCACGATGTACGTGGTCATGGTTTCGATCGGCACGCGTGGATCGAGCGTCAAGCGAGGCTGCTGGCCTGCGGCGATGGCGACGATCATGGTCTCGCCGATGGCGCGGGAGAGCGCGAGGATCACCGAGGCGGCCACGCCGCTCGTGGCGGCTGGCACTACCACACGCAAGATCGCGCTTAGCTTGGTGCTGCCGAGCCCCAGCGCCGCTTCGCGCAGGGCGTTGGGGACGGCGCTCAGCGCGTCTTCGCTGAGGGAGGAGATCATCGGGATGATCATGATGCCCATCACGAGGCCGGCGCTGAGCGCGTTGAATCCGGAGAGGCCTGGGATCACGCGCTGTAGGAGGGGGGTCAAAAAGACCAGGGCGAAGTAGCCGTAGACGAGGGTCGGTACGCCGGCCAAGAGCTCGAGGGTGGGCTTCAGCAGCCGGCGCGCCCAGCTCGGGGAGAACTCGCTCAGGTAGATGGCGGCGAGCAGCCCAAAGGGGACCGCCACGGAGATGGCGATGGCGCTCGTCAGCAATGTCCCCGTGAGCAGCGGGAGGATACCAAAGCGGGCATTGGCGAACAGAGGAGTCCACTCCGTCCCCGTCACGAAGTCCCAGAGCGAGACCTCGGCGAAAAACTTCACGGCCTCCGAGCCGAGCACGAACAGGATGCCCGCCGTCGTGAAGACGGATACCATTCCGCTCGCCACGAGCAACACTTCGATCCCGCGCTCCACGGGCCGCTTGCTGCGACCTTTGACGCGGGAGAGCCGCGGGCGTGCGTCGGATTCCACGGTGGCGGCGACCTGCATAGCGCTCACTTTCCGGCGAGGAGGTCTGCGATCGTGACCCCGACCTGCGAGCCCGCGCCCGCGAAGAGGGAGCCGGTGGTGCGCGCTTCGAAGCGCTCGATCGCCAGGCGGTACACGTCCGCTGGCAGCGCGATGTATCCGACCTCGTTCACGAGCGTGGATCCGGCACCGAGATAGAAGCGCACGAACGCCTGCACCTCGCGGCGGTTGGCGGCCGCTGCGCTGACGTAGATGAAGATCGGACGCGAGAGCGGCTGGTAGGTGCCATCTTCGATCGCCTTCACCGAAGGCGCGATCGGCCCGTTGCCGTTTTCCGTGTTCCCGTCGTCGATCGGGACCAACTTGAGCGAGCGCTTGTTCTCTTCGTAGTAGGCGAAGCCGAAGAAGCCGAGCGCGAGCTTGTCGGTCGAGATGCCCTTGACGAGGACGTTGTCGTCCTCGCTCGAGGTGTAGTCGCCGCGGCTCTGGTGCTCTTCACCCACAATGGCCTTCGTAAAGTAGTCGTACGTCCCCGAGTCGATTCCCGCACCAAACAGATGTATCTCTTGTCGTGGCCATCCGGCGCGCACGTCGGCCCAGGTCTTCACGCGGCCCTGGGCCTCGGGCGCCCACAGCTTCTTCAGCTCCTCCACCGTCATGTGAGAGGCCCAGGTGTTTTGCGGATGGACCACGATCGCGATGCCGTCGTAGGCGACCGGGAGCTCGATGTAGTCCACGCCGTTTGCCTTGCAGGCCTCCACCTCGCTCGGCTTGATGGGGCGTGAGGCGCCCGCAATGGCGATCTCGTTCGCGCACAGCTTCTTGAAGCCGCCACCGGTTCCGGACGCCGCGACCGTGACCCGAGCGCCGTGCTCTTTCTGAAACTCTTCGGCCATGGCTTCGTTGATCGGGAACACGGTGCTCGAGCCGTCGATCGCGATCGTGTGGGGCGGCATGGCCCCCTTCGCGTGCTTGGGCTCCCCTCCGGGGTCGAGCTGGGCTGCGTGTTTGGAGCAGCCCAGCGCAACCAGGCTCAGAGCGGCGAAAAGCAGCGACGCGGCCCACTTTCGGTCCATGGAAATCTCCTCTCGCTGAGGTCGCGCAAGCGATCGAGCGCACGCGGCGGGTTGGCACGTCGATGCGCGTTCCATTCGTCCCAGAAGCTGGGATCCGTCTGTGACAAATCGATGACGACGCCGTCACAACTCGCGCCGCGCCGCCTGGCTCCAAGCTGGCGGCAGCGCCCGCGATGATCATCAATTACGGAGCGAATCGGTCACGCAAGGAAGAGCTCTGTGTCTTTCTTGTGACATTTTGCGGGGACAGCGCTGTTGACGGGGATCACTCCGCGGCCGACGCCCTGGAAATCGCCTCGAATTCGACGAACACCTCGAGCAGACTCTCTTCTGCTGGCACCCCCACACGAAGGGGAAAGCCGTAGTGCCCAGTTCCGCGGTGAACATAGAGGCGATCGGTTCCACGCGCCCAGAGCCCGTGATCCGGCATGCTCGTCGCTGCGCTCACGATGGTATGGGAGAGACCTAGGCTGAGCAGCCCGAGGTGTCCACCGTGCGTGTGCCCACTGAGAACCAGATCGGCCTCTCCCTCCGGGATCGCGCGAAACGCGCCTGGATCATGCAGCAGCCAGATGCGCAACAATCCTGGCTCGCGCGGGTAACGCTCCGAGAGGGCCCCGAGCGCCTGCTCCCGCCCATGCCAGCGGTGATCGGCGCCCACGATTTGGACCGGTCCCCAGGGCACGTCCACGTTCACGGCGCGGTCCAAGAGTAGCTCGACGCCCGCGCGCTCCAGGGCCTCTTTCACGAGCTCAGGACATTCGTGGTCGTGGTTCCCGAAGCACGCGAAGACGCGGCCCTTCATGGCGTGCAGCGGCGCGAGCGAGCGCGCGAGCGGATCGGGGCTCTGCTGGCTCTCGATGGTGAGAAAATCTCCCGTCAGCAGGATCAAGTCCGGGGCCTCGCGCACGGCCCGCTCGCAGATGCCGCGCAGCCGCTCCTCGCTCATGAAAGGACCCAGGTGCGGATCGGTGATCTGCACAATGCGCAGCGGAGGTGGTCCACCCTGCAGGCGCCCCAGCAGATCCCGCAGCCGCTGCCGATAACGGCCGAGCGGTCCCGCATCCACTCCGTCGAGCACGATGCGCCGGCGCTCGTGGCGCGTAAAGACGGATTGCGAGAAGCCGAAAGTGGCCATGGCGAACGGGATCCAGGCGAGCCACGGAGAGAAGCCGAGCGCGCGCGTCAGCGACCAGGGCAACGACAAAAAGACGGCCGCCGAGAACCACGAAGCTGGCCAGCTGACGAGGGCGCGGTACCCAGGGCCCGGGGCGTAGCGGCGCGACAGGCGCGAGAAGTAGAGATAGGTGACGAGCTGGCAGTACCAGAGCAGCGCCTCGACGCCGCGGCCGTAGCCGCTCCACACGGGCTCGAGCAGGGTCGAGTTCAGGGTGTGGAGGCCGAGGACCACCCCCACGAACGCCGCGTAGAAGCGGTTTCGATAGGCCAGGGCCGCCCCGAGGACGGCGGCGTAGGCGAGCAGCGAGGCCAGCAAGAAGGGGCGCATGACCTTTGACTCCTAGTCGTCGCCGTGTGCGTTGCCAAGTGCGCGCGGCTGATATTATGTTCAGGCTATGAAGGCGCCGATCCGCAAGATCATCCACGTGGACATGGATGCCTTCTACGCGTCCGTGGAGCAGCGGGATCATCCCGAGCTGCGCGGTCGCCCCGTGATCGTCGGGGGAAAACCCGGGATGCGGGGCGTGGTCGCCGCGTGCTCGTACGAGGCCCGCGCGTTCGGGGTGCGCTCGGCCATGCCCACCACGCGCGCGGAGCGACTCTGCCCGCACGCCGTGTTCGTGCCGCCGCGCATGGAGCGCTATGTAAGCGTGAGCCGGGAAGTGAAGCAGATCTTTCGCGAGGTCACCGATCTCGTGGAGCCGCTGTCTCTCGACGAGGCGTACCTCGATGTCACGCAGAACAAACTGGGCGAGCCGAGCGCGGGCAAGCTCGCGCGCCACCTCAAAGACGAGATCAAGCGGCGCACCGGGCTCACGGCCTCGGCGGGGGTGGGCCCGAACAAGCTGGTGGCCAAGATCGCGAGCGACGTGAACAAGCCGGATGGCTTGCTCGTGGTCCCGCCCGAAGACGTGGCCGCATTTCTCGCGCCGCTGCCCGTCACCCGGCTGTGGGGCGTGGGGCCCAAGACGGCCGCGCGACTCGGCGAGCTCAACATCAAGTCGGTCGAAGACGTGAGGCGGGCCGACGTCGCCACGCTGACGCAACGATTCGGCAAGTACGGCGTCTATCTTTCGGCGCTCGCCTGGGGCCACGACGAGCGGGCGGTGCAGAGCGCGCGCGAAGCCAAGAGCCGGGGCAGCGAGACGACCTTCCTCGAGGACGAGTGGAGCGTCGCGGCGCTGTCCCACACGCTACACGGCCTGTGTGAACAGGTGGCGGCCGAACTCGAGTCGATGGGCGCGCGCGCCCGCACCGTGACCCTCAAGCTCAGATACGCCGATTTCACGACCATCACCCGCAGCCGATCGCTGGCCCGCCCGCTCGACGATGCGAGCACGCTGTACGAGGTGGCCAGGGATCTCCTGGTCACCGCCACCGAAGCTGGCAGGGTCGCCGTACGCTTGATCGGGGTCTCTGTGAGCTCACTCCAGGGCCCGGGCGCGCCCGAGCAACTTTGGCTGCCCTGGTGAGGGGGCGCGTCCTTTGCCCCGCCGGAAACTTTCTTCCCATGGCCAGAGCGGGTAGAGGGGGAAGAGCGTGCGGTGGCTTGGATTAGCTTTCCTCCTCTTTTCTTGGGCTGAAGCGTCGACCGCGCGAGCTCAGCTCACGAGCTTGCGCGAACACGCGCGCCAGATGGACTCCAAGAAGTTCGGGGTCAGCGGCGATCTCAACACGTTCTTCGGGCAAACGAACGGCTCGGGCTACGCGTTCTTCCAACCCACGTTGGCGGCCTCCTTCAGGTTTTACGAGGCGGTCTTCGAGGCTGCGCTGCCCTTCGCCTACTTCCACGAGAACAATGAGCCCGGGGCCGATCACGATCAGTTCGCGCTCGGCAACCCCTGGTTCGCCATCTCGTTCTTGCCGGATACCTCGTGCGGTCTCTCGCGCTTGAGCTTCGGCATCGCGCCGGATCTCAAGCGGGCACGAAGCCCGCGGGAGCTGATGGCGCACTCGCTGGCGCGTGCCGTCACGGGCGACTGGGATGGCTATCTGTGGCTCGAGCACACGCTGCCGCTCGTGTTCGGCGCGAGCACCCGCAAGGAGCGCGGGATGTGGCGCATCGGCTGGGA
>JBIQKA010000168.1:0-8398 GCA_044507075.1 Myxococcales bacterium | reverse complement strand
GACGGGATCGGCTTCGACTACAAGGATCTCAGCGTTCCCGACGACGACGTGCGCGTCCACTTCGACGCGCCGCGCACCTGGCGCTTCGTGCAGGCCTTGCTCGAGGATCGCGAGGCGCTGCTGCAGCGCATCTTCGTGGTGGAGCACCTGCGCAGCGCGCTGCTCGCGGAGGCCAAGCGCGTCAAGGCGCCGGCCGAGGTGGTGGCGCGCTTTGCGGACGTGACCTGCCAACCGAGCTACCCGCACGACGATCACCTGCACGTGCGCTGGTATTGCAGCGTCGAAGATCTCGGGCTCGGTTGTGAGGATCTGCCGCCGCTCTATCCCTGGCGGAGGGAGCAACTCAGAGCCCTTGGCCTCAAGCCGGTGATGGCCACCCGCGCGAAGTCCGTGGATCCCGCGCCCATCGTGACCAACGCGCAGGCCGAGCGCGCCGTCAAACGTCAAAAGCCCCATCCTTCGGTGCTGGCGTTCCTCGCGCGCCGCAAGGCCTGGGAGAGGCAGCCCCATCCAGGGCGCGAGTACTGCCGATGAGGGCCGCTCCTGGTTGTGGCCTCAGTTCGCGCGGGAGAGGCCGGCCTCGGCCGGCGCGTCGTAGAGCGCTTCGAGCGCCGCGCCGTAGCGCTTGTGCACGTGGCGACGCTTGAGCTTGAGGGTCGGCGTCAAGAGGTCGTTCTCGATCGTGAAGTCCTCGTCGATGAGGAGTAAGCGGCGCGGCACTTCAAAGGCGCGAAACGAGCTCGCGCGTCGCCTCACCTCGTCGAGAATCAACTTCTCCACCCGTCGGTCGCGCGCCGGGTCTTCGACTTTGAAGCCTTGCTTGGCCGCCCATTCGCCCACCGCATGTCGATCGAGGACCACGAGCGCTACGTTGTGGGGCCGATTCGCGCCGTGCAGCATCACGTTGGCGATGAAGGGCGAGAGCTTCAGCTGCTCTTCGAGCGGCCCGGGCATCACGTACTTGCCGTTCGAGAGCTTGTACTGCTCCTTGATGCGCCCGGTGATGTAGAGGAAACCGTCTTCGTCGAGGTATCCGAGGTCCCCCGTCCGCAGGCCGCCGTCGCGCGTGAAGACCTGCTCGTTCTCCTCGGGGCGGTTGTGATAGCCCTGCATGACGTTCGGGCCGTACACCACGATCTCTCCCTGGCCGGGCACGTCCGAGAGCGAGGTGTCGATGGTGACGCGGACGTCGGGGATGACCTTGCCGACGCTCCCCAGCCGGCGCGCGGAAGGGGTGTTCGCCGTCACCATGGGGCTCGTCTCCGTGAGGCCGTAGCCCTCGTAGACCTCGAGGCCGAGCGCGTCGATGAACTCGGCGACCTCCTTGCCGAGCGCGGCGCTCGCGCAGAGCACGTATCTCAAGCGGCCACCGAAGCGCTGGCGAATCTTTGCAAACAGCAACTTGTCGTCCACGGCGAGCTCGAGCCGCTCGAGGATGCTCACGGGCTCGCCCCGGTTTCTGCGGATCGCGGCGCGGGCGCCGTCCTCGAACAGCTTCTGCACGAACGCCGGCCGCGCCTCGATGTCCTTCCGCACGGCCTCGTACACCCGGTTGAAGACGCGCGGGACGGTCACCAACAAGGTTGGCTTCACCTCGGCGAGGTTCGGGAGCAGGTGCTTGATGTCGTCGTTCAGCGCGAGCGATCCGCCCTGCGCGACCATCCAATTGAGCTCGAGCTGACCGAAGGAATGCGCCCACGGCAGGAACGAAAGCGTCCGGTCGTCGGGCGCGGCGGGGAAGATCATCGCGCCCGTGCTGGCGTTCGAAGCGAGGTTCGCGTGACTCAGCTTGACGCCCTTGGGCTTCCCAGTCGTTCCCGAGGTGTAGATGAGCCCCGCCGTCGCGCTCGGCGCGGGATCACGCGCTGCGATCGGCGTGTGTGCGGCCGCCTCGAGCAGCGCTGAGAACGAGCCGGGGCGATCCGGAGGTAGCCCGATGCCGACCACATGCGCGACGTCCGGGAGCTCGGCTCGCAACGCGATCAAACGATCGTAGGGGGAGGTGGCGCGCGCAAGGAGCACCCGCGCGCCAGAGTCCTGCAAGATGAACTTCCACTCCGATGGAGGCTGCGCCTCGTACATCGGGACGAAGACGGCCTCGAGACCGGCGCTCGCATAGTACGCCGCTGCCCACTCGAGACAGTTGTCGGCGACGACCGCGACGACATCCCCCGGTCGCACGCCGAGCCCGTGGAGCGCGGCGCGACAGCGGTCGACGTACTCGCCGAACTCGCGATAGCTGGTCCATCGCCACTGCCCAGCGTGCTTCGTGCCGAACGCCGGGCGTTCGGCGAACTGCTCGCAGCTTCGCGACACGAGCTCCACGAGGTTTCGCAAGGGTCGGTCCATGGGCTCCCCCGAACCTTCCAAGATGCAAGCCGTATACCTGTGAAAGACACTCTCCAGGTCGCGAAAGTCCCCGACTTTGGCCCGAAAGCGGGCGTTTCACGAGAGCGCGCGGGCTTGGGTGCGCGTGGCGGTCTTGTCGGCCGATCCCAGCGCGAGGCTTGCGACGTCCCTTAAACGCCAACGGCCCCGCCGAAGCGAGGCCGTTGGGAGCTGTCGGGTCAAACGACCCTCGCGTCATCGATCAGCCGGCGTCGGTGCCAGCGTCAGGGTCAGCGTCGGTGCTCGCGTCGGGGTCGGTCTTGCTGCCAGCGTCGCCCTCATCCTCCTCCGGGGCGTCGCCAGGCGTGCAGGCCTTCACGCCGAGGGTGGTCTCGCAGGTGAAGCCTTCGCCCGCGCGCTTGCAGTCCGCGTCCTTGCTGCAGGTCTCGATGCAGGTGCCGGCGCTGCCGTAGATGACGCCGGTGCACAGGCCCTCGGTGGCGCCGCAGTGTTCGTCGGCCGTGCAGGTGGCGGTGCAGCTACCCAGGGTCGGCGCGCCGCCGTCGGTCGCCGCCGCGTAGCCGAGGCAGGTGCCGGCGCCGCAGTCGGCGTTCTCGCTGCAGGGCTTGCCGACGATGCTGTCGTCGATCTGCTGGACGGTGGGCGCCGGCTGGCAGGACTTGGGGATGGTCAGGAGGCCCGAGAGGGCGCCGAGGCCCTCGATGCCCTGGAGCGCCGCGGAGTTGAACTCCGCGCACTCGTAGCCTTCGCGGCAATCTTCGTTGGCGTTACAGGCCTTGCGGCATTCGCCGGAGATGGCGCCGCCGCCGCCCCCACCACCGATGAGGGCCGTCAGCCCTGAAGGCAGGATGCCGAAGCACACGCCGCCTGCGTTGCAGTCTGCGTCCGACTTACAGGTGGCGGAGCAGTAATTGCCGGGCGTGGCCATCGAGAGGTCGAGGCCGCCGAGGATGGGCCCTGCGAGAGAGATCAGCATGCCCCCCGTGAGCTCCTTGGCGCACTTGCCGGTCGGGCCGCATTCGTTGTCGTTGGTGCAGGCGTTGCCCGCGGTGTTGGCGGGCAGGAGAGGAGCCGGCGGCTTTGGAGAATCGCCGTCCCCATCGCCCTTGTCCCCATCGCCGCTGTCCCCGTCGCCGGCGTTTCCTTTGTCGCCGTCGTCACCGCACGCGTTGGTCGCGAGCATGAGAGCGCCGATTGCGACGAGTAGCTTCCATCCAGTGCTGCTGGCCATGGCCAAGTCCTCCAAAAGAGTGTCCGAAGGGTCGAACGAGGTCCGGAACCTACACGTGGCGCCCCGAAAACTCCATACCCGCGGCTCACCCCGAATTGATTGCGCGTGCAGAATCGACAGTGAGACGCGCTTTTTGCGTTCTCGGCAGATCTCTTGAGCGGCGTGCGTGGGATGGCCGCGCGGTTCTGTGCGCTGGATGGCCATGCGCCTGACCCCCGCGTGCAGCGCGCTCCCCCCTCCTTGACAGCTCCCGTTAAGGCATGCTTAGTGACGCGTGAATCACTATCCTTAGATCGGTTCACGGGCTCTGGGCGAAGGGAGAGGGCAGGATGAAACCCTGGCGCAGTTGGCTTTCGAAACGTGAGCGCTGGCGCGAGCAGCTCAACGCGGGCGTCGCGAGTGTCACGCCCACCCTCGATCCGGCTTATCGGGAGCGCTGCGCGGAGATCATCGAGCGCCTCGGCAGCTACTTCGACCCCGAGGTGCGCGGGCTCTCGAACCTGCCCGCCCGGGGCCCCTATCTGCTCGTGGGCAACCACTCCGGCGGCGCGTACGCGCCGGACGCGCCCATCTTCGCCGCGGCCTACCTGCGGCACTGGGGCATGGGCGCGCCCCTGCGTCCCTTGGCGCACAACCTGCTGTTCAGCGTCCCGCGCCTGCGCACCTTCATGCAGCGGCTCGGCGCGCTCCCGGCCAGCCCCGCGAACGCGGCGCAGGCCCTCGCGCGCGGCGAGGTGGTCCTGGTCTATCCGGGGGGCGACTACGAGTCCCAGCGTCCCTTCCACGAGAGCCGGCGCATCGACTTCGGCGGACGCAAGGGCTTCATCCGCCTCGCGCTGGAGCAGGGCGTGCCCGTCATCCCGGTGGTCTGCCATGGCGCGAACGAGACCGTGGTGACGCTCACGCGCGGCGAGTGGCTCGCGAAGATCACCGGCCTCACCCACGTCACACGCACCAAGGTGTTGCCGCTGCGCCTGAGCTTTCCCTTCGGCGTGGTGCCCGCGTTCGTCCCGCACTGGCCGTTGCCCTCGAAGATCACGATCGAGGTCGGCCACCCGATGGCCTGGCGGCACTTCGGCCCAGAAGACGCGCGCAACCCGGCGCTGATCGACGCCCTCTACGACGACATCGTCGGCGTGATGCAGGGGACGCTGGATGGCCTCTATCGTGAGCGCCCCAACCCCTACGCGCCGCGCGCGGCCCGTCGGGTGGCGAGCAAGCATGCGATCTGGCCGGCGCTGCCCCAGCGTGCGCTCGCGCTGCAACAGCGTAGCTCCCCCGCGCGAACGCTCGGGACCGCGGCAGCGCCGATCGCGCTCTCGGAGCGGCGAGCGCGCGCCGCTCAGCGCGAACATGTCCACGCGCCACGCAAAGCAGGCCGCAACGCGTTGCCTGAGCGAGCGCTCGGCCCCCATTGAACGAGGCTAGCCGCGGCGCTCCACGATCCGGCGCGGGGATCTATGAAATGCGCGCTAGTTCGGGTTTTCCAGGAGCGGCCAAAGCTCTGGACGCGCGGCCGCGATGCTGGCGCCGAGCGCGACCACGTGCTCGGGGTTCAAGTCACTGCGCAGCTTGCGGTTGAAGTACTCGCTGACCATCGACTGCAGGAGGCCGAGGCGTGAGCTTCCGCCCGCCAAGAACACGGCCTGCACCTCGCGCGCGCGCAGGCCCGCCTTCGCGAGCACGGCGTCGCAGTGGCCGAACGTGCGGCGGATCAGTGGCGCCGCCGCGGCATCGAGCATGGCTCGGTCCACCCACACCTCCGTCAAGGAGGGCGGCGCCGCCGGATCGATGGTGGCGATGTCGAGCCCCACGACCTCGCGCTCGGCGAGCGCGCACTTGGCTTGCTCACAGGCCAGCGTGAGCCGCGCGAAGGTCACCGGCTCGGAGCGCAAGTCCCAGCCCGCGCTGCGCAGCACGCGCTCACAGACCATCTCCGCCAGGGCGCGATCGATGTCGTCCCCGCCGAGGTAGGGGTCGCCTTCGCTGCCGATCACACGGAATGGGAAGTGCGTGCAATCGATGATCGCGAGATCGAACGTGCCGCCCCCGAAGTCGTAGACGGCGGCGTAGCGCAGGCTGGCACGCTGCAGATAGGCGATGGCCGTCGCGACGGGCTCTTCGATCACGCGCACGTCCTCGAAGCCGGCCCGGGTCATGGCGTCCAGCGTGGCGCGCCGCGCGGGCTCCCGGAACAGCGTGGGCACGGCGACGACCGTGGAGAGATCGCTGGGCACCGTCACCTCGCTGCGCATGCACAGGTGGGACACGATGAGCGAAGCCACCTCCACCGGGCGCACGCGACCCGCACGGGTGACAAACTCGACGTCCCCATGGCTGCCCGGACCCAGCTCGTGCGGATACTGCTCGCGAAACTGGCGCGTGACGTACGACCGCCAGCCTTCGCCCATCAGGCGCTTGGAAGCATAGATGGTGTTGCGCGGATCGATGGCGCGCCGCGCGCGCGCTTCCACTCCGACCAGCGCGCCGCCCCCTGGCAACAGGCCCACCATCGACGGCATCAGCGTGGAACGGGCCTCACCGTCGACCAACGGCAGCACTTGAGCGCTGCGCGCGGCGACGCTGTTGGTCGTGCCGAGATCAATGCCGAGGGAACGTCGCATCGCGGGCCAGGGTGTAGCTCGCTTTGGCGGGAGCGTCAGGTCGACCCGCGTGTCTCGCGCAACTCGCGTACGGCGGCAGGTAAGTACGCGGCGAGCTGGTCCAGATGCGGCAGCAGGTTGGCCGCGGAGAGAAAGCCAAAGTCGACTTGGTCTGCGTAGCTCATCACCGTGATATTGAGGCCCACGCCCTCCACGACAGGTCCCAGGGGATAGGCCGCTACCAAACGTGAACCCACGAAGTAGAGCGGGACGCGTGGTCCCGGAACGTTGGAGATGGCCACGTTATAGAGCGGGCGATGGCGCTCCGAGAGCCGATACTTGGTGTAGAGCCGCGCCGCCGTGCTGAACAGGTTCGGTGACATGAGCTCGGCCCAGCTGCTGACCATGTCGCCGCCTAACAGCCTGTGCTCCTCTTTGGCGGCCCGCGTCACCGCGCGGATCACCGACAGACGCGCGACGGGATCCTCGAGGTTGGTGGCGAGCGAGCGCGGGCGCCTCCGCGGACACGCTGAACATGCTGGCGAGCAGGGACGCGCCCGTCATGCCGTCTGCGATCGCGTGGTGCACCTTGGCGACCAGGGCGAAGCGCCCCTCCGCGAGGCCTTCGACCAGCCAAACCTCCCACAGCGGGCGCGAACGGTCGAGCGGCGTACTCAAGATGCGCGCGGCCAGATCGGCCAGCTGCGCCATGCCGTGGGGCGCAGGGCAGCCCACGCGACGAATATGATGGATCGCATCGAAGTGCGGATCGTCGACCCACAGCGGGTGGTCGATGCCGAACGGCACCTCGACCAGACGCCGCCTGAGCTCCGGACGACGGTGCGCCTCGTGCTCGATCCGCGCGTGCACCTCGGAGAACGCGTAGCCGCCCTCGGCGTCGCGCGGATCGAGCACCGCGATCAACGCCACGTGCATGTGCATGGTGGGCGTCTCCACGTACAGAAACGACGCATCCAGGCCCGAAAGTCGCTGCATTTCGTGGACACCCTCCGCCCGCAGAGATTGCCCGATGCGCGTCCCGCGAGCCAGGTGCGCGAATGAACTAGCCGTTCGGCAGCTTGAGCTCGATCAAGAGCGGACAGTGATCGCTCAGCTTCACCCGCTCGGAGACGTCGTTCGGCAGGTACGTGAGCTCGCGGAAGCTGCCCGACGTCAACCAGGTAGTCGCCGCGCCTCCCAAAAGCACGTGATCGACGGCCTGGTGCGACTCCTTGGTGCACAGCGCACGACGCGCTGGCGTGGCCTGAACCAGCGTGAGCCCAGGGGGATCGCCGTCGTCCAGCGCGCGCCAGAGCTCGTCCTTGGGATCGGCGACCAGACGGTTGAAGTCGCCCACCACCGCGAACGGAGCCCCCTCGCGGGCGCGCGCGTCCACCCAGGACTCGAGCGCCGGGATCTGGGCCTTGAGCTGCGCGCAGTCGCGATCCTTGGCGTCGAGCGAACCTTTCACGCAGAACGCCTTCAGGTGCAGCGAGAGCAGCCGCAGCTCCTGGTCGCCGAGCCGCACGCCCAGATCGGCCCCCGCGCGCAGGTGCTGACCCGCGAGCTCCGCAAGATCCGGGTGCTTCACGGTGGTCAGCTTCCGCTTGAACACGAAGCCGCTGCGCTGCGAGCCGCCGCGGGCCGCCAGGTGATAGCCGTACTTCTCCGGCGGAAACACCAGCGCCAGCGCGATCTCGCTCGCCACCTCCTGTACCGCGATCACGTCGGCCTCGAGCCGCGCCGCGTACTGCGCGAGCCGCGCGTAGTCCCGCTTGGTCCGCGGCTTGGGCCCACGCCCCGGCACGTCCAGCCACTCCATGTTCCAGCTCGCGAGCCGGATCCCCCGCGTGAGCGAGGTCGAAGGCGCCGTCTGCGCTGCGTCCGGGACGCTCGCCTGCGCGCCCACGAAGCTCTTCACATAGGGCCCGACCTGATCGGCGCAGCGCGCGGCGAACAACACGAACGCGAGAAAGAACCAGACCCGCATCACGGTGCGGCGCCGCGTGGAAGGGGGCATCGGCCCCCACCGTGATCCGTGCGGCCAAACCGGGCAAGTTCCGCGCCCCTGGGCCACCCCCTCCCGGACACACAGGGTGCGCTCAGGGGGAATTCTTGACTAGAGCGGCCCGGCGCGACACACCCCGCCCTCGGGCCCTCGGCCCGCGCGAGGATGGCGGAATGGCAGACGCGGCGGATTTAGGTTCCGTTGCCG
>JBIQKA010000167.1:0-8432 GCA_044507075.1 Myxococcales bacterium | reverse complement strand
TGCAGGATGGTGTTGGTGGAGCCGCCCATGGCGATGTCCAGGCTCATCGCGTTCTCGAACGCCTCGAGGGTCGCGATGGAGCGCGGCAGCACGCTCTCATCGTCTTGCTCGTAGTACCGGCGCGCGAGCTCCACCACGCGGCGCCCCGCTTCCTCGAACAGCGCGCGGCGATCGGAGTGCGTCGCGAGCTGCGTGCCGTTGCCGGGGAGCGAGAGGCCGAGCGCCTCGGTCAGGCAGTTCATGGAGTTCGCCGTGAACATGCCCGAGCAGGAGCCGCAGGTGGGACAGGCAGAGCGCTCCACCTCCGCCAGCGTGCTGTCGTCGACCTTCTCGTCCGCGGCCATCACCATGGCGTCGACGAGATCGAGCTTGTGCTTGGCCAGCTTGGTCTTGCCCGCCTCCATTGGGCCGCCGGACACGAACACCACCGGGATGTTCAGGCGCAGCGCCGCCATCAACATGCCGGGCGTGATCTTGTCGCAGTTGGAGATGCAGACCATGGCGTCGGCGGTGTGCGCGTTGACCATGTACTCGACGGAGTCCGCGATCAGGTCGCGCGAGGGCAGGCTGTAGAGCATGCCGTCGTGCCCCATGGCGATGCCGTCGTCGACCGCGATCGTGTTGAACTCCTTGGCCACACCGCCCGCGGCCTCGATCTGCCGCGCCACCAGTTGGCCCATATCCTTGAGATGGACATGTCCGGGGACGAACTGGGTGAAGGAGTTGACCACGGCGATGATGGGCTTCTCGAAGTCGGCGTCCTGCATGCCGGTGGCCCGCCACAGGGCGCGCGCGCCCGCCATGTTGCGGCCGGCGGTGGAGGTCTTGGAGCGATAGATGGGCATGAACCGAGCCTACCGCTTGGCGGTGTTTCAGGAAGTGCAATGTTTGCAACTTCGTGTTGCCATGTAAGCAACCGGGCCCGCTGTGCTCACATCCCGGCGCGCACGGGTCGCCGCCTCAGATCAGGTCCCAGAAAACCGCCGTTTCAGTCCCTCCTCCGGTGACGGTAAACGTGCAGGTGGCGTTGGTGCCCGCGCAGTACGTGCCGCCGGTGGCCCAGCGGTCCCAGTTGGTGCTGCCGTAGGGCCGCGCGGTCAGCGTGACGCGGGTCCCGTGGTTGAACGTGAACGTGCAGTTGCGTATGGCGTCGGGGTAGGTGACGTAGCAGGTCGTATCCAGGGCCGTGCCATTCAGGTTGGTTCCCTGGATGCGCACGTCCTGCGTTCCGTAGCCGCTGCCGTTCACCCGCACGGTGACCCGATAGGTCCTGAGCACGAAGTTCGCGCTGACACTGCGCGCCTGGGTCATCGAGACGGTGCAAGTGGTGCCCGGCCCCGTACAGGCCCCGACCAGCCCGTGAAGGTGGAGCTGGCGCTCGCGGTCGCCGTGAGCGTAACGGTGGTGCCGGTGATCAAGGATTCGCTGCAATCGGAGCCGCAGCTGATGCCCGTCCCGGTGACGGTGCCGCTGCCGTTGCCCGTGCGACTCACGCTCAGCGTGTACCGGATGCGCGTGAAGGTGGCGCTCACGTTCACGGCCTCGGTGACATCCACCTCGCAGACACCGCTGCCCGAGCATGGGCCCGACCAGCCGCTGAAGGTGGAGGTCGCGTCCGGCGACGCGATCAGCGTGACCCTGGTGCCGTAATCGAAGTTGGAGCTGCAGGTGCTCCCGCAGTTGATGCCCGCCGGACGGCTCGAGACGGTGCCACCACCCGTGCCGACTCTGCTGACCGTGAGGCTCGGGGTTCGACGTGTGAAGGTGGCGGTCACGTTGCGCGCCTGCGTCATGCTCACGGTGCAGGTCCCGACGCCCGTGCATGCGCCGCTCCAGCCGCTGAAGGTGGAGCTCGCGTCGGCGACGGCCGTGAGGGTCACCGTGGTGCCGTAGTTGAGCTGGGCCGCGCACAGGTTCCCGCAATTGATGGGGCCTCCTGCGACCGTGCCCGTGCCATTGCCAGCCTTTTCGGTCAGCGTGAGCTCCACTTTGGTGCCGTGATCGAGCGACGCTTCACAGTCGGTCTCGTCGAGGCCACAGCGGATGATCTCCGCCGGCTCCTCGCCAGGCTCTTCCTCAGCATCGCTCACGATCCTGGCGCTGACCTGGCCCTGACCGTTGCCGTCGATCTCGACCTCGAGCGTTCGTCTCAAGAGCGCGAACTCTGCCTGCACCTCGCTGGTCTCGCTCAACGTGAATTGGCAAGTGGAGCTCTCTCCGCTGCAGAGTCCGCCTGACCATCCCACGAAGCGAGAGCTCGCCTCGTCTGCCTCGGCGCTGAGCGTGAGCGCGCTCCCGAGCTTCCAGTTCGCGGCGCAGGTGTCCGGGCAGTCGAGACCGAGCGGCTCCGAATGAACGCGCCCCTTCCCCTCGCCCGCGAGGACCACGGCCAAACCACGCTCCTGCTTCGCGAAGAGCGCCTCGACGCTGAACTCGCCTGTGATTTCGAGCTCACAGACGGGTTCGACGCCGCAGGGCACGCCATTCCAGCCGGAGAACTGCGAGTCGTCGGACGGAAGGGCAGAGAGCCTCAAGCGGCTACCCACCGCATAGGCGCAGGGCTCGCCGGCGCACGCCGGACCCTCGAGGACCTCGAGCAACACCTCGCCCGTCCCGTCGCCTCCGTAATGGAGGCTCACCGGGTGACGCTTGAGGAGAAAGCGCGCGCTGACCGCGGTGTGACCGTCGAAGTCGACGTCGCACGAGCCGCCGTCACCCGCGCACGCGCCGCCCCAGCCCGCGAACACCGAGTCATCCTGGGGCGTGGTCACCAGCGTGATGGTCGTGTCCAGCTCGAACGTTGCGCTGCAGGTGGCGCCGCAGTCGATGCCTTCGGGGCTCGAGGTGACACGCCCCATGCCATCGCCTTCGAGCGCGATCGTGAGCTGCGGGGTACCGTGAGACTCGGGTTCTGCGTCTGCGGATCCGCCGTCGGTGTTCGCGCCCTCCAGGACTTCTTCGAAGGATTCGTCGGACTCCGCACCTGAACATGAAGCCAAAGAAAGCGCTGCGATCAGCGCGCCCAGGAGCAGGGCAAACCGTGAGGCTGACATGGGCTCGTTCTTTCTCATCGGGAGAGCCTTCGCCGCGGACGATGACAGTCGGGCGGGGCTCCGGCAGGGACCAAAAACGGCTCGGCAAGTCAGCCGCTCGCGGGAAACGCGACAGCTTTCGTCACCCAAACGCGGTGCCAGCGAGAAACTGCGCGCGCCGGTGCATGCGCCGAGGTGAGATCGCCCACGTGTGGTGATCGCAAGACGGCAGGTGTGTGTACGTCGCAAGTGGCGTCGATGCCCCCCACGCCGCGCGCGAATTTCTTCCCGCTCCGCCGTGCTCGAGCGGCAGGTGACCGCTCGAGTCGCTTGACGCGAGCGCCCGCGGGGGCTGCAATTGCGTTCCCGCGCCAAACCTGCATTCATCGTGGAGGAGAGGGCGGTCAAGTTTTGCTCGCGGGCGCAACCGCCCGCTTCGACCGAGGAGAGTGAGAGTGGACCTGATCTTGGCGCCGGACGTGTACGTGAATGCCTCGGTGGCACCTGGCACCTTCCCGGATCGCGTGGTGCAGCGCGTGCTCGGCAAGCACAAGGGCGAGAGTTGCGCCACCGAGTGGGTGCTGGCGCGCGTCGAGAGCATGCTGGGCACGCTCCCGGAGTTCAAGCGCGAGGCCATCACGCAACAAGTCCAGCTGATCCGCTCGCTCGTCAACGTGGTCCCGGGCGCCTCCGATTATCCCGCCGACGCCTGGGAGAAGGCGCTCGTGGGCGCGGCCAAGGCGAGCAAGGCCACGCGCGTGGTCACCGACCATCCGGATCTGCTCGCCAAGGAGAGCGCGGACGGCATCGAGTTCGTGTCGAGCGAGGCCTGGCTGTTCGAGGTCACCCAGCCGCCGCCCGTGCCGCCCACGAAGTGACGCTAACGCTCCTCACTGCGCTCCTGGGTGGGCTCGGGCCGCGCCCCGCGGCGACCATCGCGCCCATCGGGCGCGCTTGGGCCCGGTGAGCGCTCATGGGGTGGCTGATAGTCGTGGTGCGCAAGGCGCGCGCAGGAGCGCGCGCGGCTCAGTCTTCACGGGTTTGCTCGCTGACAGGGTTCAGCGCCAGGGCTGTCGCTTGCAGCCGGAGGGCGCGATAGAGGTCGCCGCGGAGCGAGGCCCGAGCCCACCCAGGAGCGCAGGGCTCGGGTGAGCTTTGGTTCTCGAGCGTGCCGAGTGGAACTCTGGGGAGCTCGGGTGCTCACGCTCGAGTTGCTTCGAGCGGATTCTGATCGTGACCGTGGTCGTGATCGTGGTCGTGATGGCACCCCTGGCCGTGGCCGCGCTCCTGACTCGGGAACGACATCGTGGAGCTGATCGACACCGCCCGACCTCTCCCCATGTCCCCGGTTTTACCTTGTTACCCATGTCCCTGGTTTGAACCGGCTAACTCGCTCACGGGAGTGGTTTCACGGCCAGGGTATCGATCCCGTTCATGAGCGCGGCCACGGTCAGGGTGTCGACCACGACCACGGCCACGCGTACGACGTAGAAAATTGGGACCGGTTTTAGCGCCCGAGGATGGAGCGGGCGATGATCTCTTTCATGACCTCGCTCGTGCCGCCGTAGATGCGCTGGATGCGCGCGTCCACGAAGTCGCGCGAGATGGGGTACTCCTTCATGTAGCCGTAGCCGCCGAACAGCTGCAGACACTCGTCGGTGACCTTGCCCTGGAGCTCGGTGGTCGTGAGCTTGGCGATGGAGGCATCCACGGCCGTGAGCGTGCCGGCGTCGTACTTGTCCTTGCACGCCTCGACATAGGCCCGGTTGACCCGGACCTGCGCCTCGAGCTCGGCCAGCTTGAAGCGTGTGTTCTGAAACGCCGCGATCGGCTGGCCAAAGGCGTGGCGCTCCTTCACGTAGCGGATGGTGCGCTCGATGGTGCCCTCGCAGCCGGCAATGGCCCCGACCGCGAGGATCAGCCGCTCGCGCGGGAGCTCGTTCATCAGGTTGGCAAACCCCTTGCCGATCCCGCCGAGCACGTCGTTGTCACGCACTTTGACGTTCTCCAGGAAGAGCTCGGAGGTGTCCGCGGCGTGCTGGCCGATCTTCTCGAGGTTGCGTCCGCGCGTGAAGCCAGGAAGGGAAGTGTCGACCGTGAACAGGGTCATGCCCTTGCCGCCCTTGCTGGCGTCGGTCTTGGCGGCCATCACGATCACGTCACAGTGCTGGCCGTTGGTGATGAAGGTCTTGGCGCCGTCGAGCACGTAACCGCCCTCGACCTTTTCGGCCCGCATCTTCATGCCCTGCAAGTCGGAGCCCGCGGCGGGTTCGGTCATCGCGATCGCCCCCACGGCCTCGCCTGCGATCATCTTGGGCAGCCAGTGTTGCTTCTGCTCCTCGTTGCCCAGGTGCAGGATGTAGGGCGCGACGATGTCGCTGTGCACAGAGACGTTGGAGGCCAGCGCGCCGAAGCCCAGGCGGCTCATCTCCTCCACGATCACGGCCGACATACGGAAGGTAGCGCCCGCGCCGCCGTACGATTCGGGCATGTCGACGCACAAAAAGCCGTTGGCGCCCAGCGCGCGCCAGACGGAGCGCGGCAAGATCTCGTCCTTCTCCCAGCGGTCGTAGAAGGGCAGGATCTCCTGCTCCAGAAACTTCTTGGTGTTCTCGCGGAAGAGCTCGATTTCGCTGTAATCGCTCATGGCTGCACTCCAGGGAGGCGACTAGCACGTGCGAGGGCCGCTTCCAGCGGGATCGGGGCATACCCTGCGCATGAACCTCGACGGCTCCGTGCCCGACGACAACCCGGAGCGGAGCGCTCCATGCCGCCGGGGGGCGCCGCGCTCTACACCGGGACCGCGATCCCCGAGTGGCGCGGGACCTTCTTCGTGGGCACCCTCGGGCTCGCGGGCTCCGGGGAAGGGCAGCACCTGCACCGGATCGCGCTCGACCCCGACAACCCGTACCGCGTGACGAAGCACGAGGCCTATCTACGGGGGGAGTACGGCCGGCTGCGCACCGTGGCCATGGGGCCGGACGGCCACCTCTATGTCACCACCAGCAACTGCGAAACGCGCGGCACCAGCAACGGACATTGCGCGAACGGCGGCGACAAGGTGTTGCGTATCAAGGGGCTCGACTGACGGCCCGCGCGGGCCGATAGGGGCCGCCCGCCAGCACTTGGCGTCTGTGGACGTTACCTGGGCTGCGCTGTGCCCTCGGCGCGCGCTCGCGCGTGCGACGCTCGCTTGCCCCCGCCCACCGAAACAGGCGGGGGCCTCGGGCATGGATCAAACGAAGGCGAAGTGCTCGACGTCCATCTGCATCACGCTCTTGGTGGGCTTGAGCATGGCGTCGGCGTGGCCCTTCGTGCGCGGCAGGAGCTTGTCGAAGTAGAACTCGGCCGTCTGGATCTTGGCCTTGTAGAACTCCGGGGTCTCCGAGCCGCCCTTGGCGAGCTTCTCGAAGCTCTTGGCGGCCATCATCGCCCAGAAGTAGGCCATGGTGACGTACCCGGAGTACATCAGGAAGTCCACGGAGGCGGCGCTGACGATGTCGCGGTCCTTGGCGGCCGTGAGCATGATGCGCACCGTGAGGTAGTTCCACTGCGCGCAGAGCTTGGTGAGCTCCACGATGAAGGGCAGCATCTTGGGGTTTTTGCTCTGCTGCGCGCAGAACTTCAGGATGGTGCCCGTGAACTCCTGGATGCACTTGCCCTTGGTCTGCAGGAGCACCTTGCGGCCGAGCAGATCGAGCGCCTGAATGCCCGTGGTGCCCTCGTAGAGCGTGGAGATGCGCGTGTCGCGCGCGATCTGCTCCATGCCGTGTTCCTTGATGTAGCCGTGGCCACCGAACACCTGCATGCCGAGGTTCGCGCACTCGGTGCCCATCTCCGTGAGGAAGCCCTTGAGGATGGGCGTGAAGAAGCCGAGCTTGTCGTCCCACAGCTCGCGCTTCTTGTCGTTCTTCTCGAGCAGGCCCGCCACCATGTGGTCGGCGAACTGGCCCGCGTGATAGAGCATCGCGCGGCCGCCCTCGGCGATCGCCTTCTGCGTGAGCAGCATGCGGCGCACGTCGGCGTGGTAGATGAGCGCGTCGGCGACCTTGTCGGGCTCCTTCTTGCCCGACAGCGCGCGCATGGAGCGGCGCTCCTTGGCGTACGCGAGCGCGCCCTGGTAGGACAGCTCGGCCGCGCCCACGCCCTGAATGGCCGTGCCGATGCGCGCGGAGTTCATGAACGTGAACATGCACTCGAGGCCCTTGTTGGGCGGCCCGATCAGGTAGCCCACGGACTCTTCGAAGTTGATCACGCAGGTGGCCGAGCCCTTGATGCCCATCTTGTGCTCGAGCGAGCCGCACACCACGTTGTTGAACGCGCCGACCTTGCCGTTGTCGTTGAGGAACTTCGGCACGATGAAGAGCGAGATGCCCTTGGTGCCCTTGGGGGCGTCGGGCAGGCGCGCGAGCGTGATGTGCACGATGTTTTCGGTGAGGTCGTGGTCACCGGAGGAGATGAAGATCTTGGTGCCCGTGATCTTGTAGCTGCCGTCGGGCAGGGGCTCGGCCTTGGAGCTCACCTGGCCGAGGTCGGTGCCGCACTGCGGCTCCGTGAGGCACATGGTGCCGCCCCAGCGACCCTCGGTGAGGGGCGTGAGCCACTCGTTCTTCTGCTGGTCGGTGCCGTGCATCATGATGGTGTTCATCGCGCCCAGGCTGAGGCCGGGATACATGGAGAAGGACCAGTTGGCGGTCCCCATCATCTCCTGCTTGAACATGCCCATCGTGAGGGGCAGGCCCTGGCCGCCGTACTCTTCCGGGTGCGAAAGCCCCTGCCAGCCGCCCTGGTAGTACTGGTTGTAGGCTTCCTTGAAGCCCTTGGGCGTGGTCACCGAGCCGTCCGGGTTCAGCGTGCAGCCGTCGGCGTCGCCCTTCTGGTTGAGGGGGGCCAGGACCTCCTCACAAAACGCCGCGCACTCACTGATGATCGCCTCCACCATGTCCGGCGTGGCCTCGGCCCCGTTGGGCAGCTTCTTGTAGTGCGCCGGGTAGTCAAAGACCTCGTTCATCAGGAACTTCATGTCTCTAAGGGGGGCCTTGTACTGGGGCATGGAACCGAACTCCTGTAACGCGCTGTTTTGAGTGCTGAGCTTGTGTCCGTTCGGATGGGGCGGCGGCCGCCCAGAGGGAAGGGGGGCTGCCTACCAAACGGTCGACAGACGACTACCTCATGGTCGGAGGGATGCCAGGAGAAAAAGCCAGGACCCACGAGATTTTTTGTGAGCCTGGGCCGGAAATCCCTACCACGAGGTAGGCCGTAGCACGCCTGACCGGGTGTACCATCGGCTGGATGGCTCGGATTCGCCCCAGGGGGTGCTCCGGGTGGGCTGGGGACGAGGGGCGGCGCGCTTCGGGTCCCGGACTACACTCGCGGCCATGCGCGCAGCCCTGATCCTCG
>JBIQKA010000166.1:0-8464 GCA_044507075.1 Myxococcales bacterium | reverse complement strand
ACTCTATCCCCTCTCCTTTGGGCAGGGTCGTACTGTTCCCCTTGGTGATGACGTGGAACTCCATGCTGGAGTACGCGCCGTCCACCTGGATTTGGCAGCTCGCCCTCAGGTGCGACACGGCGTCTCCCTCACCCCACGCAAACACCGTGCTGTGATCGACCGCTCTCGCGTTCAGCGCTCGGGAGGGGGAGCCCATGTCGCGAGCATACCGGCTTCTTGGCGGGCGTTCATGTTGGTTCAGGCCCACGCCGGGGTGAAAGCCCTAGCGATCGAGCGCGCCACATAGCGGGTCGTCGGAGTCACGGCAGGCCTCGTCGAGGTCGGCAGTGCGAGAGCGCGTTCGCTCGTGCGCGTGGGTGCGAGCGCGTGGATGACGACGCTTCGCGCCCGGCGCATGCGCGGGCTCGGATGCCTGTTGTAAGGGAACGCTCAGGGGGACGTCGGTCGAGTGCGTGCTCGCGGGGGCCGTGGCGGCCACGTGGCCAGGCTCGACGCTGCGGCGCGCCTCGACGAGCGCGGACAAGATGCGCTGCGTCTCCCTGCGATCAAGAGCGATCTGGTCCAGGGCCGGGGCGAACCACTGCTCGTAGGCGCCGAGCGACGCCAAAGCGATCAAGAGGAGCGCGACGGCAGTTTCCGGATGGGTCAGATTGCGCATGCTCGATCAATGCGCGGGCCGGCTGTTCCTTAGGCCGAAAGTGCACTGGAGCCACCTGGGTTGGCCGGAGTCTCACAGGCCGCACAGCGGGTCGTTCGGATCGCAGCCACCACCGCCGCTGCTGCCTCCGCCGCTCTTGGCACGGGAACCCGCACGCGAGCCACCACGCGAGCTCGCCTTTCCGGAGCCTGTCTTGGGCTCGGGCGCCACGCGCCCCGTCTCGGCTTCCTCTCGCTCGGGGTCGGAGCTCAATGCCGCGTGCGCTGCAGAAGCTGCCGCGCCCTCCGCTCTGCGTTTCGCTTCCGCAAGAGTCCGCGCTTCTTCTCTCGCCCGCTCGAGCGCTTGCTGACGCTCCGTGGCCATTGCCTCTGCGGCGATATGCGCAGCGCGCTCGCGCGCTTCGGCGAGCTCGCGCGCCGCGGCCTCCTGCTCCTGCCGCACGTGTGCATCGACCCCGAAGTACGCTGCCACAGGCAGTATGCCCGCCAGCGCCAGCCAACCGAGACGAGCTCGCCAAGTCGCACCCCTCTTTTTGCTCACGAGCCGAGCCGCCCGCTTCGACTCAGGCCCAGTGGACCGCGTCGCTCCCCCTTCTCCCTCGAACTCCGCGCATGCCTCTTGTAGCCGCACATGTTGCTCGTCGCTCAATCCGGCGGGCGTCTCCGCGCGCAGTGCGTCGCGCAGCAACGCTGCGAGCTCCGGCTCCACGTCTTCCTGCATGTCCTCTTCGTGCCTCATCGCTTGCCTCGCGCCGTGCGTTCGGCGATCGTGGCCTCGTCCCGCGCCATGGCGTCGCGCAGCTGGGCGATGGCCGTGCTCAGCAAAAAGCCCACGTTGGACACGCTGAGGCCGGTGATCTCCGCGATCTCTTTGTAGCTGAGCTCGCCGTCGTACTTGAGCCGGATCAGCTCTCTCTTGGGCTCCGGCAAAGCCGCCAGACAGACTTGCATCCGAGCGAGCAGCTCACCCTGCTCCAACACCGCGCCGGGACCTCCCTCCATGGCCGGCTCCGGCTGGTCCTCCAGGCTCGAGAGGCGGCGCACCTTGCGTTTGACCTCGAGGGCGCTGTTTCGGCAGACCGTGAACAACCAGGCGGACAGGTGCGCTTCGACCCGTTCGCGTGGTTCACGGCAGAGCTTGAGAAACGTGTCCTGCACTACGTCTCGCGCCAAGGAGCGACCCACGATATCACCCGCATAGCGCAGCAACTTCGCCTGGTAGGCGGTGATCACGGACTGCACCCATTGGCTGTGACCGAGCAAGGGTCTTCACCTCGCGGTGAGCGGAAGGGCCCACCCTACGTTAAACGTGGCAGCCGGGGATTTCTTAGAAAGTTTTTTGGGGGGAAGCGGGATCAATGGCCAGCACGCGCCGCGCCCTCCTGGCTGCGCTTTGCGGCGACGGCTGCCCCCGTCGTGGCATACGTTGGAGCCATCCTGTGTTTGGGCGGTCCGTCCGCGATGATGGTCGAGGCCACCTCGAGCTTGGGGCTCACGTGCACCAGCTCACCCGACCGCAGGAGCCGCCAGTCGGGGCTGTCGTCGAGCGGTTCGCTTGCGATCACGACGCACGGACGATCGACCATGTGATGCGAGTGCACGCCGAGCAAGTCGCTCGCATAGTGCAGCGGACGGCCGCCGTGGCGACCACCGCGCTCGCGCTCGAGCACGTACAGGCGGTCGGTCTCCGGGTAACGGAAGGCGAATAGCTCGTTGTCGGGCGTCGCGATCAGGAAATTGATGGAGACAATGGGGAGATTGTCGATCACCCAGCGAACGGCGGCGGCGAGCCCAGCCTTGATGTCACCGTCGTGGGCGCGGATCTCCTTGGTGATCAGCGCGAAGTAGCGCTCCGAGTCGGTCTGTCCGCGTACCAGCGCGCGCTCGTCGCCGAGCTGGGCGTCCAGGCGGTCGAGGTCGCCGAGCGCGCCGTTGTGCGCGAAGATCCTGCCGTCCATCGCGAATGGGTGGCAGTTCTCCCGCGTCTTTGCGCCGGTGGTCGCGAAGCGAATGTGCGAGATGAAGGTCACGAAGCTGAGGCGCTTGGCCTCACGCGCGAACGCGGGGTCCTGATATGCCGGGAGCGGCTCTTTATCGAGGATTGGCGAGCCGTCCGGGCCGAAGTAGCCAAGCCCCGTGCCGTCTGGGTTTTCGCGGCTCTGTTCGAGCAGGCTGTCCGGCGCCTCGATCAGCCAAAACTCGGCGCTCACGCGCTCGGGCGACGCACTGAGACCAAACAGTCTGCACATGGCTTCCGCTCCTTACTCGTCGTTGGCCTGCGAGCGATTCTCCTCGCGTCCGTTCGCCCGCGCGCGGCGCTGTTGCGTCGTGGCCTACGTGTGCAAGTGCTCGCCGAAGCGGCGCAGCGCTACCCGCGCGAGTTGAGTTTGTGTCGGTGTCTGCGCGAGATGGCTTCCGATCGACAGCATCGGGGGTAGAGTGATTGCAGCCTGCAGACCGTCTATGAGGTTTCTATGTGCGGAATTTGTGGCGAGCTTCGCTTCGAGCGTGCGGATGGACATGCTCCTTTGGCCGATGTCGCGGCTGTCGCTCGGATGACGGCGAAGATGAGCGCTCGTGGGCCAGACGACAGCGGGGTCATCGCACACGGCCGCATCGGTCTCGGTCACCGGCGCTTGCGAATCATCGATCTCTCGACGCACGCAGCGCAGCCCATGGTGGACGCAGAACTCGGCCTCTCCATCGTGTTCAACGGCGCCATCTACAACTATCGAGAGCTGCGCGCGGAGCTCGCTGGTAGGGGATACCAATTTTTCTCCCACGGAGACACGGAGGTCATCCTCAAGGCATACGCAGAGTGGGGGGAGCGCTGCGTCGAGCGTCTTAGCGGAATGTTCGCGTTCGCGATCTGGGAACGGGACCACGGGCGCCTGTTTCTCGCCCGTGACCGCCTGGGCATCAAGCCGCTCTACGTCGCCGCGCTCCCCGATGGCTTGCGCTTCGCGTCGAGCCTCCCAGCCCTGCTCGCAGGAGGCGGCATCGACACGGACATCGATCCGGTTAGCTTACACCACTATATGACGCTGCACGCGATCGTGCCGGCGCCGCGCACGCTCTTGCGCGGTGTGCAGAAGGTGCCGCCTGCCACGACCGTGATCGTCGAGCCTGATGGGACGCAGCGCAGTCGCCAGTATTGGAGCGTGCGCTTCGAGACCCCCGAGAGCGAACGCGACATGTCGCTCGCCGGCTACCAGGAGAGGGTGCTGGCGACGATGCGGCGCAGCGTCAAGCGACGGACCGTGGCTGACGTGCCGGTGGGCGTGCTCTTGTCGGGCGGGTTCGACTCGAGTCTGATCGTCGCGTTGCTCAAGGAGATCGACGGCGGCCAACTGGAGACGTTCTCGATTGGCTTCGAGTCCGTCGGCGATGAGGTGGGCGAAGAGTTTCACTACTCAGATCTCGTCGCGCGGCACTTCGGCACCAAGCACCACCGCATCTTCGTCGAAGGCAAGACTGTCGTTGAGAGCATCCCTGGCTGCATCGAGGCGATGAGCGAGCCCATGGTGAGTCACGATGTAATCGGCTTCTATCTGCTGAGCCAAGAGGTGGCGAGGCACTTGAAGGTCGTGCAAAGCGGACAGGGCGCCGACGAGATCTTCGCGGGCTACCGTTGGTACCCGTCGTTGCTGGCCGACGACGGACGTGACAGCGTGGAAGCTTACCGCCGATGCTTCTTCGACCGTGAACACCGGGCGTATTGTGAGTCCGTGCACCCGCGCTTCGCCCAGGAAGACTACACGCGCATGTTCGTAAGCGAGCATTTCTCCAAGCCGGGCGCGGCGCGCACGATCGATCGCGCCTTGCGCATCGACTCGACGGTCATGTTGGTGGAGGACCCTGTGAAACGTGTCGACAACATGACCATGGCCTTTGGTCTCGAAGGGCGGGTACCATTCCTCGATCACGAGGTGGTTGAGTGCGCAGCCGCCATTCCGGCCGAGTACAAGACCCCGCGGGGGGGCAAGTATGTGCTCAAAGAGGCGGCCCGGCACCTCTTGCCCGGGGAGATCGTGGATCGTCGCAAGGGTTCATTCCCTGTGCCTACGCTGGTGTATTTGCGGGGTGCGCAGCTCGAGTTGGCGCGGGAGGCCGTGACCTGCCGCGCCGCGCGCGAGCGGGGATTGTTCCAGCCGGCATACGTCGAACGGCTGTTGGCCGCCCCAGAGAAGTACATCACGCCACTCAAGGGATCGGAGCTGTGGCAGATCGCCGTGCTCGAGCTCTGGCTCCAGACCCATGTCGACGGAGCTCGTTGCTCATGACTTCCCCATTAGAACGCGAGTACACGCGACCTCGGTCGCAGGGCGCGCGACGTCTCGCGTCATCGCATTTGGCGGATGCCAGCCTGGATCCCTCCTCTCGATTGATCCTGCGCGAAGCGATCCGGCGTGGCATCGAGGTCGAGATCCTGGACAAGCGCGCGGAGTTCTTCCGGCTGCGCTCGGGCGGACGCAGCGTCGTGTGTCGCGAGTCACTCAGTGAACTCACCTCGGCCATCGCGCTGACCCGCTGTCACGATAAGCGCCTGACGTCGCGCTGCCTCAGCGAGGCGGGGCTCCGAGTGCCCGAGCAGACGGAAGCCGAAGGGAAGCCGCATAATCTGTCTTTTCTTCGGGAACACGGCCCCTTGGTGGTGAAGCCCGCATGCGGCGAGCAGGGAAATGGCGTGAGCGTCGGCATCGAAACCGTTGACGCGCTCGGTTTCGCCGTGGAACACGCCCGCATGGTAGGCGCGGGGCCTGTCGTGCTGGAGCAGGCGGTGCGCGGTGAAGACGTGCGCATGGTGGTGATCGATTATCGCGTCGTCGCGGCGGCCGTCCGCCGGCCGCCCCGCGTGGTAGGCGACGGCGTGCACAGCATGAAGGAGCTCATTCTGGAGGAGAGCAAGCGTCGCTCATCGGCCACATCCGGAGCGAGCCGGATTCCGCTGGACGCTGAGACCCGGCGCTGCGTGCGCGAAGCGGGCTACGAGATCGAGGCCATACCTCCGCCCGGCTGCGCGTTCGCCGTGCGCAAAGGCGCCAACGTTCACACCGGCGGCGGGATCCATGACGTCACCGACGAGATCGCGCCGGCGCTGTGTGCGGTGGCGGAGCGAGCGGCGCGCGCGCTCGACATTCCGGTGGTCGGAATCGATATGATTGTACCTTCCCTCCACGGGGACCAGTACTGGATCATCGAGGCAAACGAGCGACCTGGACTTGCGAACCATGAACCGCAGCCGACCGCGCAGCGTTTCGTGGAGTACTTGTTCCCGCAGACCGCCGGGCCCACCGAGCAGGGCACTCACGGTAGGCGCTGACACGTGAGGCAAGCGGCAGTGAGTCACCCCCCTCAGCCAACGAGTCGGACGTGGGCGTAGAGATCAACAAAGAGCATTTTAGTAAAGCGGAGCGTGCCTTGTTTGCCACGAGGCTGCGTTCGGGCATCGTCGCGCTGGAGTCCTTGCTGAAGCGGCCAGGGTTTGGCCTGGGCAAACGCACCGTCGGGCTAGAGCTCGAGCTCTTCCTCGTCGACGAACAGAAGCGAGCCAAGAGCGTGGGCCGGGACATCGCGAAGCTTGCGAACTGCCCGAGCATCACGCCCGAGATAGGTCGCTTCGACATCGAGCTGAGCACCGAGCCCGTGACTCTGGCGGGAACCCCCTTCTCGCTGCTGCGGGCGAACTTGCGTAACGTGGAGGCCAAGGTGCAAGAGTGCGCGGCCAAAGTCGGAGCGCGCGCTGTGCCAGTCAGCGTGTTGCCCACGCTGCGCCGCGAGGACTTCGGCCCCCAGGTCATCACCGATCTGCCTCGCTACCGAGCGATCGCGCGCGGCATGAGGCGCGCCCGTCGAGCCCCTTTCCAGATCGATATCGCGGGGGACGACCCCTTGCGCATGAGCACGGACGACGCGGCCATGGAGGGGGCGAATGCTGGGTTTCAGGTCCACCTGAGCGTGCATCCGGACGACTTCGCGAGCTTCTTCAACGCGGCCCAGATGTTGACGGGACCCGTGATGGCTGCGTCCGGAAACTCTCCTTTCTTCCTCGGTCATCGCCTGTGGGAAGAGACCAGGATCGCGCTCTTCAAGCAGGCGGGAGACGACCGACCGCTCGACGCGCAAGCGAAATTCAGGCTGCCAGCGCGGATCGGCTTCGGCACGGGATGGGTGCGTGAAGGAGCGATCGAGCTGTTCGCTGAGAGCGTGGCGCTGCATGAACCGCTGCTCCTTCAGTGCGGCGAGGAGGACCCGGTGGCCGCCATGGCGGAGGGGAGTACGCCGAGTCTTTGGGAGTTGCGGCTTCATCACGGCACGGTGTGGAAGTGGAACCGCCCCGTGTACGATCCGGCTGGCGGAGGCCATCTGCGCATCGAGCTGCGCGCGTTGCCCTCGGGGCCCACGATCGACGACATGCTGGCGAACGCTGCGGTGTTGATCGGCGGCATACTGGCGCTTGCTCCGCGGGTTCGCGGCCTCTTGCCGAGCTTCCCGTTCGCGCTTGCCGAGCGCAACTTCTACCGGGCCGCGCAGTTTGGACTCGGCGCCGAGTTGGCGTGGCCAAGCCGCAAACATGGGGCGCCGCAGCCCGTGTTGGCGCGGAATCTCCTCGAGGATACGGTGCTTCCGCTCGCGGCCGAGGGGTTGCGCAGCCTCGGGATCGTCGAGAGCGAAGTGACATCGCTGTTGGGCACGTTCAGCCAGCGCCTACACTCTGGAATCACCGGAGCGGTCTGGCAGCGCCAGGCCTTCGATACGCTGATGGGGCGCGGACCCACGAGGGAGGAGGCGCTACCAGAAATGCTTGAACACTACATGAGCAACGTCGCGAGTGGCTTGCCGGTGGCTTTCTGGCCGATGGTGGACCCCGGCCAAGGACTCCTCTCCGCGCGAACGCCCAGGGTGCAGCTCACGGGACCGGCTTCTCGTGCTCCCGCGGTGACCAACCTGAAAGGAGGCGGTGCATGTGCAGATGGGTAGGTTACGTTGGCGGGCCGATCAGGCCGGAAGAGTTGCTCTACGAACCGGAGCACTCGCTCATCACGCAGAGCCAAGCCTCGAAGTTCTATGAGAACGGCATCAACGGTGATGGCCTGGGAATCGGCTGGTACGGTGAACGCCAAACGCCCGGGGTTTATCGGAACGCGGCGCCGGCTTGGGGCGACAGGAATCTGCGCGAGATCAGCGCCCAGGTTCGGTCGCACCTGTTCCTCGCTCACATCCGGGCGGGCACGGGAACGGCGGTGCAGGAGACCAACTGCCACCCCTTCCGGCACGGTCGCTGGATCTTCGTGCACAACGGCTTCTTGGCGAATTACGAGCGTGTGCGGCGTGAACTCGCGTTGGCGGTGGCGCCCGCGCTCTTCACCCACATCGAGGGCACCACGGATTCAGAGCTCCTGTTCTATCTGGCGCTCACCTACGGTCTGGAAAAGGACCCGGTCGCGGCGCTCGAGCGCATGGCGGGTTACGTTGAACAGGTCGGCGCCGGGCACGACATCGCGGAGCCCCTGCAAATGACCCTGGGCTTGAGCGATGGGGAGAAGCTCTACGCGGTGCGCTATGCGAGCGGGCCCGTGGTGAACTCCTTGTTCGTCAGCGAGAGCATCGAGGCGTTGCGGCTCTTGTACCCCAAACACGAGCGCCTCCATCACCTTTCGCCCGGCGCCTGCGCGGTGGTCTCTGAACCCCTCGTGGAGCTTCCTGGTGCGTGGAAGGAGGTGCCCGCATCGACGGCGCTCGTCGTCTCGCCGGGCAAGGTTGAGAGCCTACCCTTCAAGCCCTCCCCTCCGGCACAGGCGTGAGC
>JBIQKA010000165.1:0-8662 GCA_044507075.1 Myxococcales bacterium | reverse complement strand
CCAACAGGGCTGCGGCCTCGGCGAGAGCCTTGTCCTTGCGCTTGAGCTCGCTCTCGAGCTTGCGCACGCGCTTCTGCTCGACGCTGCGCTGTCTGCGGCCGCCGAGGGCTGCGAGAGCTCCTCCGTCGGCGGCCTCACGCCAGCGTGTGAGGTCGGCTTCGTGAACCCCTTCGCGGCGCAAGAACGCGCCGAGCTCAGAGCCCTCGAGTCGCGCCGCCTCCCTCAGGATGCGGAGCTTATCCTCTGGGGTGAGGTCCTCCGGGCGGCACGCACGTGCAGGGCGACCGCCATTCTGTTGCTCATCGGTCATGGTGCGCCGCACAGTAGTCGCCTCACGCAACCAACGCGAGAGGGTCGTCTGGTGAATGCCGACCTTGGCGGCGAGTTCGTGTACGCTCGGCCCACGCGGTGAGGTCAGCTTGAGGATCATCTGTTGTCGAAACTCAGGAGAATAGGCCTTCGGCACGGATCACATTCGATTCACGCTCCCTTGGTTCTATCGGAGATCGAGCGGCGTTTGCACCCGATCTCGGCGACAACTCTTCCTGACACAGGGGGCCGTGAACGCGCGCACCGGCGACATCTCGACACCAACTGCTAGCGCCCGCGTCAGTCGATGTGCCTTGGGTCGATCTCGTCCGCGCAGCGTGATGGAGATTCCGCCGCCGCGTTGCTGATGGCCATCGCCCAGCGCGAACGAAGGTCCCCGCTGGGCGCGCTATGAAGCGGGTCGAGATCGGTCGCGATCGCGATAGAGTTCCTCGATGCGGGTGGCGAGGCCCTCGCTGTCTCGGATCGCGACCTCGAACCCATCTATGCCAGGGCGGACCAGGTCGGCGCCTCCGGTGTTGGAGGAGTGGAGCACCGCAAGTCCGCAGGCCATCGCCTGGGCCATGACCATCCCGAAGCCGTCTTCTATGGAGGGCAAACACAGGACGTCGCACTGGCTCAGGCGTTGCGCGAGCTGATCTTCCGGCACGTGGCCGAGGAGCTTGACTCCCGGGACATCCTCGGGACGGAGGAGTTCGCGCAGGGTTGAGTCCACGCTTCCGACGAACCAGAGCTCAGCATCGGGGAGCGCGAGCCGCTGCCAGGCTTCGAGCAGGTACTTGACACCTTTCCGCACGGAGAAGGAGCCAGCGAAGACCACGCGAAAGCGTGTGTTTTCCCGGGGATGCGGGTGAAAGCGGCCGAGATCAGCGCCCAAGGGGACGCGGATCAACTTGTCTGCGGCAAAACCCTGCTCGCGGAAGGTTCGCTCGACGAACGCGCTTGGGACGGAGATGGCGTCGGCCTCCACGTACTCGGCGAGCTCCCGCTCCATGAGCCGATGGGTTGAGTGAAAGGGTAACCCGAGCCTCGCGTGCTCCTCGGCCAAGAGCTGCATTTGCACTCGTCGATGCGCGCTGTGGCGCTCCACTACCGTGCGTGCTCCGAGCGCGTGTGCTCGACGCTGGGTGCGCAGGAACGAGCCCGCGTAGCCGATGCACACGTCCAACCCGCGAGGGAGGGCGCGGCTCGCCGACCAGTCGAAGAGCTCGGCGTCCAGTGCGTCTTTGAGTGCCTGACGCCGAGGAGCCTGTCCCGCGACCCGCGGCGCGAGCACGCGATAGGCGGCGTGCACCCACTGGGTCGAGAAGTAGGAGGGCGACAAGGTGGAGTGTCGCTGGATGCGAAACGGGGGAAGAGGGGTGATGACCTTGCCCAGGTGACCACGCCGTTCGAGCTCGCGCGCTGTCGCGAAGGCATGCAAACGTCCTGGGACCGTGATCACGATACGCATCTGGGCCTCGGCTCGAGCGAGGCCAGTGTAGGGGCTTTCCCGCGGCGGGCAAACGCGGTAAATCGGGCGGAAACCACGCGGGCGCGTGACTCTAGTGCGTGGCATAACGCGGCCACTTGTTGGAGGCGGAGGGACTGGAGTGGAGCCGTTACGAGAGATCACAGGGGGGGCCGTTTCGAGCGAGCCCTACTTCTCCATCTGCATCCCCCAGTACAACCGCACTGCCTTTCTGATCGAGGCGGTCCGTGCGCTGGGGCGGCAGACGCTGCGCGACGTGGAGATCTGCATCTCCGATGATTGCTCCACGGACGGGCGTGAAGCGGAGCTCCTCGCGGCTCTGCGCGCGAGCGGGCTCGCCTTCCGCTACAAGAAGCAGCAGAAGAACCTGCGCTACGACAAAAATCTGCGCGCCGCCATCGGGCTCTCGCGGGGGAGATACTGCTACCTGATGGGCAACGACGACTGCCCCGCCACGGACGACGAACTCGAGCGGCTGCGCGCCGACATCGAGGCGGTGGGGGAGGTGGGCGCGGTCATCTCCAACTACCGCGAGCTTTCGACAAACACCGTGATGCGGCGCATGCGTCAGACGGGCTCGCTCGGAGCGGGGCCGAGGGTGGCGGCGAGCAATTTCCGCAACTACAGCTTCGTGTCAGGGGTCGTGCTGCACGGTCCGCGGGCACGGGAGCTGGCCACCGATCGCTGGGACGGAAGCGAGATGTACCAGATGTATCTCGCGACCCGCATCGTGGCCGAAGGCAGGCCGCTGCTCTCGCTGGAGCGCGTGAGTGTGCTCAAGGATCTCCAGATCCCCGGCGAGATCCCCGATTCCTACGCGCGGAAACCCCGCCTCGATCCCTGCCCGATCATCGAGCGCAAGCACACCTTCCACCTGCTCGCGCCGCTCGTGATCGACGCGCTCGCCCCGAGCGCCTCCCCTGCGGACCTCGAGACCCTCCGAGAGTACGTGATCGCCCAGGTGCTGACCTTCACCTATCCGTTCTGGATCGTGGAGTATCGTAGAGTGCAATCGTGGAAGTACGCGGCCGGGATCTGCCTCGGCATGCGCCCGCGCAACCTCGCCAAGCGCGGGGAGCTCACGTCCCTGCGTAGCGCGCGTGTCCACGCGCTCTACGCGGCGGTCACGGCGGCGGGCTTACTTGCGCCCATCAGGGCCTTCGAACGAGCACGGCCGACGTTGCACCGGTTCGCGAAATCGCGGGCTGCCGAGAGGCTCTTGGGTAGGCGGGTGTCGTGAGCGTCGAACTCCTCGTGGTCGGCGCGAGCGGTGGCACCAACGTGGGTGAGTCCCTTTACGTCGCGGCTCCCGAAATCGGCGTCGCTGCGACGCTAGTCGATGTGAAGGCGGCCTGGGCTGGAAACTCGCTAATCCGGCGCCTCTGCTGGCATCTTCTGGATCACAGGCCGCCGCGCCTCGGGCGCTTCGGCAAGCACCTCGTGGCGCGGGCCAAGGAGCTTCGGCCGCGCTGGGTCCTCACCGTAGGCATCGCGCCGCTGGACGTGCGCACGGTGCGTGCGCTCCGCGCCCAGGGGATCTGCGTGCTCAATTTCCTCACGGACGATCCGTGGAATCCGGTGCATCGCGCGCTTTGGGCCATGAGGGCGCTGCGTGAGTTCGACTGCGTGATCTCGCCGCGCCGGGCCAACATGCGAGATCTCGAGCGTCTCGGCTGCCGTCAGGTCCGCTACGTACCGTTTGGCTACGACCCGCGCCACGCTTTCCGCGAAGCCTCCGACCCAACTCTCGCGTCGGACGTGTTGTTCGTCGGGGGGGCCGACGCCGACCGGGCGCCATGGATGGCGGCGCTCTTCGAGGCGGGTTTCGACGTGGCGCTCTACGGCGACTACTGGGATCGATTTCCCGCCACCCGTGGTCGCAGCCGGGGCCACGCCACGCCTGACGTGATCCGCAGAGCCACCGCGTCGACCAAGCTCGCCGTGTGCCTGGTGCGGCGCGCCAATCGCGACGGACACGTGATGCGGTCACTCGAGATCCCGGCCACCGGCGCGTGCATGCTCGCCGAGGACACGGAGGAGCACCGCGCGCTGTTTGGGCCCGATGACGAAGTCGTGGTGTATTTTCGCACGCCCGCCGAGATGGTGGCGAAGGCCAAGGACCTGCTTGCCGACGAGGCGCGCCGGGCGCGGCTCAGGGAAGCAGCGTACGCAATGGTCCAACAGCCGGAATACACCTACGCAGGGCGCCTGCGAGAGATGTTGGGGGCGGATGAGTGCGCACAGTTCGGAGTGGAAATGCAGTGAGGCCAATGCGGCGTTCACAGCGTTTTGCGGTGTACGCGGGGCCAAGGTGAGGCAACGGCGATGCGCGATGGAACGACCACCTGAGTTGCTCTCGCGAGATTGACCAAGTACAAGCTCTCTACTTGTTTCGAGGCTACTTCGCTGTGTGTGGCGGCTCCTGCCCGACAGATGTATTGTCCTGCCTCATGACGGATCCGAGTCGGGACGGGAGGCGAGCATGGGGCTGAAGGCGCAGGTGGGAGCGGTCATGCGGGGCCTGCACCGGTTGGCAACCCTGGGGCAGGAGACAGAGCATCGGATTACGAATTTCCAGATGTATCGTCGCCTCAGCCGTTACAGGCCCGCGAAGCCTTCGCAGCTGCGCGTGCTGTCCATTAGCGGCTCCTGGGAGCTCTGCTTTCACCTGGGCTTCGTTCGTGAACAGGTCACGAACACGACTTATCCCGACGTCAACCTCCTGGATTTGCCCTACGCGGACAACTCCTTCGACGTCGTCATCAGTGATCAGGTCCTTGAGCACGTGGAGGGCGACCTCAAGCAAGCCGTGAACGAAACGTTTCGCGTTCTCCGCCCTGGCGGATTAGCTATTCACACGACGTGTATGATGGTGCCGATCCACGGCACCCCCGGTGACTACTGGCGAGTGACCCCAAGCGGCATGCGTTGGCTCGCTGCCGACCGCGCAGATGTCTTGGAAGCGGACGGCTGGGGCAGTCCCTTCGCTCGAATCTACGCGAGCTCTGGCACGGCATTTCTCCCGATCCCAACGAGCCCTCGCCATCCGCTCCACTGGCTTGCGACCTATAACTGGGCTTCCTGGCCCATGATCACCTGGGTCGTAGCGCGAAAACGAGAGGCGCCAGACCTGGTTGCTGCTTCGCGTTGAGAACCACATGCCCGGAGGGCACGCATGTCGTTGCGTCGCGATTACATGCGCCACCTTTCGCGGCCTCGTGTGTATGCAGAAAAGGAGCATGCCAGCCATGCATGTGTGATCAGTTTGTGCGAGCGCTTGCAGGTGAAGCGGGTCGAGCAGTCTTCGCACGCCCGGGAGAGATCTTCCATCCCCTGAGCTGATCGAGGATGGACGGTCGTCTGCGCCAGTTTGGATCCCGCCCGAGGTGCTCAAGATGCTTTGCGATCTCAGTCCATTCCTTGTCTGCGGCCTTTCCGGTCAGGTCGAAGGCGATCGCGATCTTGAGGGCTGCGCTGCCCATGGCGCGCGCGAGCAATTGTGGGTGGATCGGAGCTGTAGTTCGTTCGCGACCAGCACGACCGGGCCGAGCCTCCTTGATGCGGAACTGGTGCGCGATGAGGCAAGCGAGCATCGAGCTGACCATCGATGCGTGCACGAGGGCGCGTGCAGCGGGCCCCGTCTGCGCGCGGATTTCGTCGAGGTAGTGGCCCTCTGTGTCAATGAAGGGTGAGTCACGGGGCCCCTGGCAATCTCTGTAGCGAGGGCGAAGACTGGAGCCCGATTCATGCCCAAGCCATCTACGAATACCACGGAAGTTGTCGCCCGCCCCGAGAACGATCGCCGGCGACGCCGTAGCTTCTCAACCGAGGAGAAACTCCGCATCCTCGCAGAGGCCGACCGCTGCACGGGCCGAGGCGAGGTCGCCGCGCTGATGCGCAGAGAGGGCATCTACAGCTCCTTGCTGTCGGACTGGCGCAGGCAACTCCGCACCCACGGCGAAGCCGGGCTCGCCGCGAAGACACCCGGTCGCAAGCCCACGCGCAACGCGAGGGACCGCCAGCTCGAGAGGCTGGAACGCGAGAAGGCCAAGCTGGAGAAGGAGCTGTTGGTTGCCCGCAAGCTCATCGAGCTGGCGGGAAAAGCGCACGAGATTCTCGGTGTCGCGCTGCCGAGCATCGAGAACGGCGAGGAGCTCTGATGGAGCTGCTTTGCTCGCGCGACCCCATCGTGCCGTTCAAGGCCGCTTGCGAGGTGCTCGGCATCCCGCGCGCGACCGCTCAACGACACCTCGCGCCGCCCATGTACGGGCCGCGCCGGCCTCGGCCATCGAACCAGCGCAAGCTCGCGCAGGCCGAGGAACAGGCCGTGCTGGACGTGCTCCACTCCGAGCGCTTCCAGGACCAGGCCCCACGTCAGGTCTACGCGGAACTCCTCGACGAGGGCACGTACCTGGCCTCGCCCAGCACGATGTACCGCATCCTGACGGCGAATGGCGAAAGCAAGGAGCGGCGCAACCAGCGCGAGGCGCGCTCGCACGCCGTCCCGCACCTCGTGGCCACGGCGCCAAACCAGGTCTGGACCTGGGACATCAGCAAGCTCGCCACGTACGTGCAGGGCGTCTTCCTCAATCTCTACCTCGTGCTCGACATGTTCAGCCGCTTTCCGGTCGCCTGGATGATTGCCGAGCACGAGAACAGCGCCCTCGCTAAGCAGCTCTTCGCGGAGGCCATCACCCGCTACAAGCTCGAGCCCGGAAGCATCACCGTGCACAACGACCGCGGCGCCCCCATGACAGCCGTCGGCTTCATCGACCTGCTCGCGAGTCTCGGCGTGCAGCGCAGCCTGAGCAGGCCGCGCGTGTCGAACGACAACCCCATTTCCGAGGCGTGCTTCAAGACCATCAAGTACCAGCCTGACTATCCCGGGCGCTTCGCTGGCGCCGGCCATGCGCGCGCCTGGTTCGTCGAGTTCTTCCAGTGGTACGCCCACCAGCACCGGCACTCTGGGCTCGCGCTCTTCACGCCCGCCGACGTGTTCTTCGGCCGCGTCCCGGAGCTCGCCGCGACCAGGCAGGCGGCCCTCAACGCCGCCTACGAGGCCCACCCAGAGCGCTTCGTACGGGGGCGACCCAGCGTCCCCCTGCCGCCCGCCAAGGTCACGATCAACCCCATCGACCCCGGAGCGCCACAGCAGACCGCTGACGAGTTCCTGAGCGCCTCCACCACCACCCCACCCAGCATCACAGTGCCGCCACCACCCATGCCCATTCTCCCGGGCCTCCCTCAAACCGGAGCCGCCATGCACGCCGTCTGCTCATAGATTCTGACTCACCCGTGGCTCACTTCTGTTGACACGCTCCGGGGTTGGCGGGTAGCGCGCGTGGAGTTACGTCTGGAGCTACTCTCGGAACGCAAGAAGTGCGCGCTATCCGATCGTTGCGACGCCCGGAGCTTCGCGGAGGATGTTTTCGATGTTTTGCTTTAGTAAGTCGGGCCAGTTGCGGGGGCTGTCTCGGACACCTCCCTCGAAGTAGAGTCGGTTCGCGCTCGCGGGGCGCACAGAGGCGTGTAGGTGATCTGGATGACGCAGCAGTGGGGCGTCGGCCAAGAAGCCAGACCAATAGCTGAAGGTGCTTCCCGCCGAGCACATCAGTAACTTGGCGCGTGCCATGAGCAGGATATCCACGATGTCGGGGTTGTCCAAACGGGCTCGATTCACGTTTGGTTTTGCCAGCAGTTCTCGCAGGTCGTCGTCGGGCCCATCGGAGAAGACGGTGACGGGCAGCGCAGCGTTGGCCAGTTCGCGAACCCCATCGATCAGTTCCGAGAAATACGTTAGCGGTGTTCGAACCTGACCTACTTGCGCAAAGTCTTCTCCTGGCGTGAGCTCCCTGAAGTCGCCCATTCGCACGTGAACTGCGAGGCAGGGAGCGGCTTCTGCTTCCAGTCGAGCGCGGGTGCGGGCGGACAGCATGGCGAAAAGCTCGCGACGAACGAGCGCGCGATGTTCGTGCAAAGACCCGAAGTAGTTCGCCCAGTCAGGAATTCGTGAGAACTCGTAGCGCACCCCTGGAGCCGCGTCTCCCGCGACGAGATCGGGCTCCGCGCAGGTAGTGTAGAGGGGCCGTAGCAGAGCTTCCGCCGCAGTCCGCGCAGCGGAGGAGCCGTTGAAGTACCCCGCGTACCATCGGAGCTTCTGCTCGCCGCGTAGCAGGGGACCGAGATGAAGCTGGGCCCACGGTGACACGAGCAGGGGAGTGTTGTTCAGTGAAGCGAAGACACGCGCTCGTGCCCACACCAGGAGCCGATTGCCAAGGCCTGCTCTTGGCAGCTTGGCGTAGGTGAAGGACGGAAGAGCAAGTCTGCTTCGGAACGTACCTGCCAACATGCGGGGCTCCTTGTCGATTCTGCACCAGACGGGCGGGTGGGGACGGGGGCCTCAGGGATTGCGGAGAACGCCAGTCCGGGGTTCGCAGGGGGCGAGAGAGCAAGACTGCTTGCCTCGACAATTCCGCTCGCCTACCTTCGTTTGAGTCGACACGCAAGTTTAGGGATGTCGCAGGCTCGTTGCGGACGCGGTGATCCAGATGCCCGGAGCCAGTCCGATTCGGGCGAGCCAAAGGCCTCGGGCGCGGGGTACCACGGGGGGGGGCCTGCTTCTGAGGTGAGATCGCTCGCTCGCTTGCGTCCGTCGAGTTTGCGGCATGCTAGTAATGGGCCGGTCGGGATAGGTATTCCGAGGGAATGGGGAGATTCTCGTGAACAAACAAGGTCGCGATCTTGAGGCACTCGCTGGATTCGTAGTCGACTTGTGGTCGCTGGCCACCGCAAACGCGAAGAATCCCCTGTGGAGTCCGGAAAGTTTGGCGGGAATCGTCCGGAAAGTTTGGCGGCTAGCGG
>JBIQKA010000032.1:9200-51750 GCA_044507075.1 Myxococcales bacterium | reverse complement strand
CGGGCACCGTGAGCGACGTCGGTGCGCTGTTGGTCATGTACGCTTCGAGGTCGGCGACACGTGCGGCCAGGTCCGCCGGAGCGTCGTCTGCCAGAGCATTCGACAGGCTCGTGAGCCCGCCCGTGAGAACCGTTCCTGCGGCGAGAAAGCCGCGCCCTAGCCATCCCGTCGCCTTTGCTTGGCCTGCACTCATGTCCGTTACCTCCACGTGGGAGGAAAACTAATCGGGATGTATTTCTCGAAAGTTTCGTCGGAGTAATAACTCTGACCAGGCAGCTTCCGTCTGCGCGAACTCTGTTTCCGGCGGATTGCGGACGCCTTCCGCTGGATGGCGCCGTGCGCGGACGAGGGGCGGCTGCCTCGCTTATTCTGAACGTTCGCCGCGCAGCGCGCGGGCGCGGGCGCGGGCCTGCGCCGCTTCGTCGCGGCGTCCGAGGCGCTCGAGCACGGTGGCGTAGAGGGCGTGATATTCGGCTCGTCGCGGGCGCTTGTGCAAAGCGGAGACGATCCAGCCCTCGGCGCCCTGCAGATTGCCCTGCGACAAGCGGATGCGCGCCAACGCGAAATAGGCTCTCGGGTTGTCATCGTCGCGCTTGAGCGCGCGACCGAGCAAGGCCTCCGCGTAGCGCTCGTCGCCTGCCGCCAAGGCCTTGAGGCCCAGCCTCAACAGGTGATCGGCGGCCGCCGCGGGGTCCTCCGGGAGGTCGCTCTCAGCCTGCGCGAGCGCCTCGAGCATGGGGTCCGCGGGCAGCTTTTCCGGCAAGGGCTGACTCACGCTCGGCTGCGCGGCTGCGGTCTCGTGCTCCTCCGGCAGCTCCTTGGCCTCGGGCGCGTCCGCCGGTGCGCGCTCGGGTGCGCTCGTCTTGCTGGTGGCGTAGCGCGCGAGCGGGACGGCGCTTGCGAGCAGCATCGCGCCAAAGAACAGGAGGCTCAGCCGGTTGCGCTTCGAATCTGGGACCCGCGCGGGCCGCTCCGGGAGCGCAGGCAGCGTGGGCGGCACGCTGGACTTGGGGCTCACGAAGGGGAGTAGATCTTCGAGATCGGCACGAAAGGTGGCGCGCGCCGGCAAATCTGCGGGTGTGGAAAACGCTGCCTGCGACTTCGGGGCGGTTTCGGCGGGCGCGTCGCTCGTTTTCGTGGTGTGCGCGCGTTTGCGCGTACCCGAGGGAGTCGCCTCGTCGCGCGGGCTCTCGGCCTCCTGTGCCCGTGCACGAGGAGGGGCCGTAGGGAAGGGAGCGGGTTCGTTCTCCTCGTCCGCGCCGTCCTCCGCGGTCGCTTTCGCTTTCGGTAGCAGGCTGACGCGTGGAGGGCCGAACGCCGACGGACGGACGGAAGGGCGCACGCTCGGGCGCAGACTGGTGCGCGAGCCGCTCGCCACGACCTGCGAGTAGGAGGGCTCGCTGCCTTCCTCATCCATGCGGTGCTCGCGGGTCGTTGCGTCCGCTTCGTGGCCGGCGCTCGCCCGCTCGATCTCGCCCTTCATACGTTCCTCAAAGCCGCGCGTACCCCAGAAGCCTCTGAGGGGACCCCTGATGTTGCACGAATGCCCCCGTATGTGGAGCCCGAAATGCGAGATGGAGCCAGGGGCTTGGGCAAGTTTTCGCGAACGGGAACGTTCCGCACAATTATTCGCTGCTACGCGATCAGGTCGGCCTTTTGTGACAGCTCGGCGACCAGATCGGCGGGCAAGACCGGAGGCTCACGCCCCACGGCATAGCAGCCCAAGATCACCTCGGCGGTGCGTTCGACGATCTGGGTGATGTCCGCTGCCCGGCGCAGGGAACGTGCAGCCACGATGAGACCATGGTTCTGCATCAGCACCGCCCAGCCCTGCCCCAAGGCTTGCACCAGCGCGTCTGCGAGCTCGGGCGTGCCTGGCGCGATGAAGGGGATGCGACCGATGTTCGAAAGGAAGGCGGCCTCGGTGGAGATCGGCAGAAAGGGCAGACCCGCGTTGACCAGCGTGGTGGCCTTGGGGGCGTGGCAATGGACGACTGCCTGGATGTCCGGCCTCGCCCGCAGCAGCGCCGCGTGGATCAGCGACTCGCTGGAGGGCGCGCGCCCACCACCGTACACAGCGCTGCCTTCGCGATCGATACGCACCATCACGGCGGGAGCCAGATCGCCCTTGAACAAGCCCTTGGGCGTGATCCAGGCGTGCTCGGGGTTGTCCGCCGTACGCGCGCTGACGTTCCCGCCGGTGGCCGTGATCAGCGAATGCCGGTACAGCTCGTCGACAACGCTGCACATTTCGGCGCGGATATCGTTCATGGCACGCCCCCGGTGGCAGCTCGCCCGAGCCACGTATCGATCCTGGTAGCCATGGAGGACGGGATACGCACGGGACGCCCCTCGCGATCAACGATGGCGTGTTCGCTGATACCGCAGGCCGCGAGCTGACCCTCGACCTCCAGCCGGTAGCCGAAGCTCAACGATGCGCTGCGCGCCGCGTGCAGCCAACAGACGATCTGCACGAGCTCGGCGAAGCGACAGGGGCGGTAGTACGCCACCTCCACGCGCACCACCGGCACGTGGAATCCCTCGGCCACGTACGCCTCGTAGGGCTGATCGTGTTCAGCCAGGAACGAAACCCGAGCGAGCTCCAGGAAGCGCACGTGGTTCGAATGGTGCACGATGCCCATGGCGTCGGTTTCGTAGAAGGCGACCCTGTGATGATAGGTGCTCCTGGGAACTCCTGGCGGCGGCGTAAGTTTCAGCCTTTGCATGGGAATGCTTGCTCCTGCCCCCGTCTGCGGCCGGGGTCAAGGCGATTGCACCACCTTGCCTCCCATGGGTAGAGTCGGGGCCATGACTTCACGTGTGGCGATCACAGTCGGGGCCGTGTGGGTGCTGGGGACGTCCTTCGCCGGGGCGCAGGATATCTGGGGAACACCCACGTCGGCGCCGCCTGCCGCGAGCGAAACCAGCGCGCCATCGACCGGCGAGGCGGAGGTGCCGGCGCCCGCGACCCCCGAGCCGCACGCGGCCGTGCCGGCGGGCGAGCTCAACCCGAACGCCAGCTACAGCGAGCGTATCCTCGCGGGGTTGCGGCAGATTGTCCTGCGCGACTTCGACGGCGCGATCGCGACCCTGCGCGGCGCCGCCCAGCTCGAACCCGCCACCCCGCGGGCGTTCTGCCACCTGGGGGACGCCCAGCTCGGTCGCACCGATTGGAACGAGGCGCGGGCCGCGTACGAGACCTGCGCGCGCTTTGCGGCGCTGGCCAAGGACGGCCGCCACGCGACGTTGGCTGCGGTGGGTTTGGCCCGCGTGGCCGAACTGAGCCGGCAGAGCCTGGCCGAACGGCGCGACGCCTATGTTCGCCTCGAAGCTGCCACCTCGGACGCGGCCGCCAAGACCATGGCCGCAGGTCGTTTGGCAGTGCTCGACGGCCTGATCGCGATGGACGCCGACTACGTGCAGGTGCGCCAGCGGATCGCCGAACGCGCCGCAGCGGCCGCCGCCGCGCCCAGCAAGTGACTCGAGCGCGCGGCCGTGTCGCCCAAGTCGCCCGAGATCGTGCTGCAAGGCAAGCGTTTCCGGGTCGAGCGCAGGGCGGTGCCCACCCGAGACGGCGGCAGCGAGCTGCGCGAGGTCATCGTGCATCCGGGCTCGGTGATCTTGTTGCCCCTGGTGAGCGATACGCGCCTCTTGTTGATCCGCAATCATCGGTTCTCCCTCGGGCGCGCGTTGTGGGAGTTGCCCGCGGGCACGCTGGAACCGGGCGAGCGGCCGGAGGTGTGCGCGCCGCGGGAGTTGGAGGAGGAGACGGGCCACCGGGCAGGGATCCTGCAGCACCTGTTCGACTTTTTTCCGGCCCCCGGGACCTCGGACGAGCGGATGTTCGCGTTCGTGGCGCGCGATCTCGTGCGCACCGAGCAGCGCCTCGACCCCACCGAGCAGATCGAGGTGCACGAGAAGAGCGTGGATGAAGTGCTGCGCATGATCCGTGAGCGTGAGATCGAGGACGCCAAGACCATCGCCACGGTGCTCTACTGGCATGTGAACTGCCGATAGCTCGGGCTTCAAGCTATAAGGACGGCAGTGAGCACGCTGCACGAGCCCACGGTTTCGGAAGACGAGCTGAGGCCGACCTATCTCGAGGTCGATCTCTCGCGCTTGGCGGCGAACTACGCGGTCATCGCCAGGCATGTCGCGCCGGCGCGGGTGATGCCCATCTTGAAGGCCAACGCCTACGGACACGGCTTGGTGGCCGTGGCCAAGAAGCTCGAGGCGATCGGCGCGCCCTACGTCGGCGTCGCGTACCTCGAGGAGGGGCTGCGCCTGCGCCAGGCCGGCGTGCGCATGCCGGTGCTGGTGATGGGCGGCATCGTGGGCTCGCAGATCCCGCGCTTTTTGGAGCACGATCTCACGCTGACCGCCTCCTCGGTCGACAAGCTCACCGCCATCGACGAGTGCGCAGCGCAGCTCGACAAGCGCGCGCGGGTGCACCTCAAGATCGACACCGGCATGGAGCGTATCGGCGTGCACTGGTACAGCGCCGAGAAGCTGCTCGAAGCTTCGCTCACCAAGGCGCACCTGGAGGTCGAAGGCATCTTCACGCACTTCGCCAACGCGGACGAACACGATCTTTCCCACGCGCATCTCCAGCTCGAGCGCTTCCAGGAGGTGCTCGCGTTCTACGAGCGCCGCAGCTTGCCTCCGCCCATCCGCCACGCCGCAAACTCGGGCGCCATCCTGCAGTATCCGGCCAGCTACCTGGACATGGTGCGGCCCGGCATCTTGCTCTACGGCGCGAGCCCGAGCACCTCGCTGCCCCTCACCTTGCCCGTGAAGCAGGCGCTGCGTTGGCTCACCAGGGTCGTGTTCTTCAAGGTCGTGCAGCCCGGTTACCCGGTGAGCTATGGGTCGCGCTGGGCGCCGAGCGAAGAGACCCGCGTGGTCACGTTGCCGGTCGGCTACGGTGACGGCTACGCCCGCAGCATGAGCGGGCGGGCCGAGGTCTTGCTGCATGGGCGGCGCGCCAAGGTCGTGGGCCGCATCTGCATGGACCAGGTGATGATCGACATCGGCTGGACCAGTGCCTACAACGGAGACGAGGTGGTGCTCCTGGGAACGTCGTCCGAGCGGGGCCAGGCGGACTGCGCGCCGGCCATTCGGATCGAGGAGCTCGCGTCGTGGGCGGGCACCATCCCCCACGAGATCTTGACGAGCATCAACACGCGGGTTCCGCGCGTGTACGTCGAAGGGAAAGAGTAGACTCCCGACGAGGGCCGCGTCGCGCCGCCTTTCAGGGATGGCTCTTGTTTCGCATTCGCCGGATCCATGACGACGTGCTGCCGGTCAATCGAGCGGCCCTGCTCAAGGTGCAGGAGCTGCTCTGCGCCCAGTTTCCGGCCGTGCCGCGGGAGGACATCGCGCAGCTGCCCGCCCAGCTCCGCGACCCGCTCAAGAGCCGGTTTCGGCGCGTGGTGTTCGTGGCCGAAAATCGCAGTGGCGTGCTGGGTGGGGCCGTGCTCATGCACGCGCCGGATCTCTCGTTCTGCTTCCTCGACTACATCGCGACCACGCCCGGTCAGCTGGGCGGAGGGGTAGGGGGCGCGCTCTACGAACGCTTGCGCGAAGAGTGTCAGATCCTCGAGGTGCGGGGGCTGTTCTTCGAGTGCTTGCCCGACGATCCCGAGCGCGTCTCACGCCCGGAATACCTGGAGGACAACCGCGCGCGCTTGCGCTTCTACGAGCGACACGGCGCGCGTCCCATCGTGAACACCGCCTACGAGACCCCGGTCAAGGAGGGCGACAGCGACCTGCCTCACTTGGTGTTCGACGATCTGGGCACCGGAAGGCCCCTGCGGCGCAGCGAGGCGCGCGCGATCGTCCGCGCGATCCTGGAGCGCAAGTACGCCTGGCTGTGCCCACCCGAATACGTGGCCAAGGTCGTGCGCTCCTTCAAGGACGATCCGGTCAAGGTGCGCGCGCCCCGCTACACGCGCACCGCCCCTGCAGCGCCGGTGGCCAGGACGCCCGCCGATCGACGCGTGCTCTTGATCGTCAACGACAAGCACGACATCCACCATGTGCGCGAGCGCGGCTACGTGGAGTCGCCCATCCGAGTCGGGGCGATCCTGCGTGAGCTCGACAAGCTCGACCTGTTCGAGACCGTGCAGCCACAACGTTTCGCCGAGGACCACATCCTCAAAGTCCACGACGCGGACTTCGTGCGGTACCTGGAGCGCATGTGCAAGACCCTGCACGGCAAGGAGTCGGTCTATCCCTACGTGTTCCCGATCCGCAATCCCGCGCGCCCGCCGCGCGAGATGCCGGTCCGGGCGGGCTACTTCTGCATCGATACCTTCACGCCGCTCCACCAGAACGCCTGGCCCGCGGCTCGCCGCGCGGTGGACTGCGCGCTCACGGGCGCCCGCGCCATCCTCCGCGGTCGAAGGCTCGCGTACGCGCTGGTGCGCCCGCCCGGGCATCACGCCGAGCGCCGCGTGTTCGGAGGCTTTTGTTACCTCAACAGCGCCGCCGTGGCCGCGCAGTATCTCTCGACCTACGGGCGGGTGGCGATCCTGGACGTCGACTACCACCATGGGAACGGTCAGCAGGACATCTTCTATCGACGTGCCGACGTGCTCACGGTCTCGATCCACGCAGATCCCCGCTTTTCGTACCCATACTTCACGGGCTTCGCCGACGAAGTGGGGGAGGGCGATGGGCGCGGGTTCAACCTCAACCTGCCGCTCGAGGAGCAGCTCGACGGCGCACACTACCTGCGCGCGCTCAACCAGGGCCTGGCCGCGATCGGCAAGTTCTCGCCGTCGTTTTTGGTCGTGTGCCTGGGCTTCGACACCGCCAGGGCCGACCCTACGGGGAGCTGGGCCCTCGGGGCTCTTGACTTCGAGCGCAATGGCCGCGCGCTCGGCGCGCTCGGCTTGCCGACGCTCGTCGTGCAGGAAGGCGGCTACAAGACGCGCACCCTCGGCGTCAACGCGCGCCACTTCTTTCGCGGTCTGTGGGATGGCGCGCTGCGGGCGGAGCGCGAGCTCGGCGTGCGCCGCACGAGCAAGGGAAGCCTCACGGGGCCACGGTGATCGCAGCGTCCCGCAGGCCATCGTCAGGGGCACCGCGGGAGGTGGCCGCGTCTTTCGTGCCAGCGTCCTGGCTCGCGTCGTCGCCCTCCTCTGTGCTTGCGTCGCCATCCACATTCGCATCGAGGAAGCGCGCCGCGCAGTAAATGCTGAATGTCTTGGACTTGCTGATCAGCTGCTTGTTGGAGGGCGTGCTGTCTACCTGGGTCCAGGTCGTGTCCTTGTCATCGTCGAGCTTGGTGAGATGCACCCCGGCTGCGCTTCCCTCGAAGTCCACCGTGATGGTCACGTCCTTCTCGAAGACGGTGCCGTGGGGCGTGAACGCGAACGCGCGCCCTGCCTTCTCACGCGTCGTCGTGAAAGGAGGCGGACTCAACATCTCGGCCACCACCACCTCGATCTCCTTGGTGAGCGCGCCCTCGGGGATCTCGACCTTGGCGCTCTTGTCGGAGAGTTCGATCACGCCGCCTTTGGGCCCGACCCTGGCTTTGCTCATCGCGACCACGGCGGCGTCCAGGTGTGAAGTGCCCTTGTCCTCGGGGGATTCGTCGCCGCACGCCGCGAACGACAGCGAGACGCCGAGCACCCAACCGTGTAGCCAGCCAATCCGCATGAGACCCCGCTTCCGTGTGGCGATGTTTTTTGCTTCTTACACCCCCGCCAAGGCGAAGGGGTGGCATTCTTCAGGTGTACGACGGCGGCCGCGCGATCATCCCTGCGGCCCCTTGGCGGCCGAGGAAAGACGCTCCATGACTTGGCGCAAGCGCTCCATGTCCTCTGTCGCGTGCGGCCCCGTGAGCGGCAGAGCCGGGATCTCCAGGGAGATCGTGACCCCCTCCGAGCGCAAGATCTGGGATGGCGCGAGCCCGAACATGCTGCGAAAAACCCGCGTCAGATGCGCCGAATCCGCGAAGCCCGCCTCGTGCGCCGCGTCCGTGAGGTTCTTGCCGATCGCCAGGCAGAACACGATGTGCCGAATCCGGAGCCAGAGTACGTAGCGGCGCAGCGGGACACCCACCTGTTCGCTGAACAGGTGGATCAAGCGCCCCTCCGAGAGCTCCACCTGCTCCCCCAACTCCTGGGCGCTGGGGGCGTCGGGCATCGAGGACTTGAGGATGCTCAGGACCTTGGCGATGCGCGGATCGAACGTGCGCGGGCCCGTGGCCGGCCCACCCAGCGCCGCGAGCGTCGCGTTCCACAGGTTGATGCCCGGTGACGAGGAGGTCGACGCCGAGAGGAGCGCGTCCCGCAATCCCCCGAGCGCTCGATCGCGGAAGTACACCGTCTCCTGCTCGCACCAGAGCTGCGCAGAGAGGCGCGCGTAGGCTTCCGTCTCCGGATCCACCTGCAGGTTCACGAGCAGCGCGCCGTTGTCATCGAGTTGTTGCGAGGCGTTCGGCAGCGCTGCGATCCCGTAGACGTCTTGCCATTCGTCGCCCTCGTCCTCGCGCACGCGCACGGAGCCCTCGAGGGCGAGGGTGATGGAGGCCGTGAAATGCCGGTGCGGCTCGTTGCTCAGCCCTCGACCCAGGAAGGCCACGCCAGCGGGGCTGACGAAGAGGCGCCCGCGTGGGCCTGGCTGAGGTGCTTCCATCGATGCTCGGATGAAACCCAGCTTTCCGTCGCTTGTCGAGGGCAATCGCGTCCCTGCTCCGAGGGCTGGGCAAGCACGTTGGGTGCGCTACACCGCGGCGGTGGATCTATTCGAGCACGCCGCGGAGCGCAGCAGCGAGGGAGCTCCCCTTTCGTCTCGCATGCGTCCCCGCACCCTGGACGAGCTGGTCGGGCAAAAGCACGTGATCGCTCCCGGCAAGCTGCTCTACGAGGCCATCGCGCAGGACCGGGTCCCTTCCATCATCCTGTGGGGACCACCTGGCACCGGGAAGACCACGCTCGCGCAGGTGATCGCCCACGAGACACAAGCCACCTTCGTTCCGTTCAGCGCGGTCTTGGGCGGTGTGCCGGAGCTGCGTGCGGCCATCCAGCAGGCGGCCGAGCAGCGACGGCTCTATGGCAAGCGCACCACCCTGTTCGTCGACGAGATCCACCGCTTCAACAAGGCCCAGCAAGACGCGCTCTTGCCCCATGTGGAGAAGGGCACGGTGACCTTGATCGGCGCGACCACGGAGAACCCTTCGTTCGCCGTGAACGCCGCGCTGCTCTCGCGCGCGCGCGTGTTTCGCCTCGAGCCCCACAGCGAGGAGGATCTGGCGTTCCTGCTGGGGCGTGCCCTGCACGACAGCGAACGTGGCCTGGGATTGATGCAGCTGTCGGCGAGCGAAGAGGCGCTGCTCTCGATCGCGCGGGGCGTGCGCGGGGACGCGCGGCGCGCGCTCGACGTGCTGGAACTCGCCGCCAAGCACACCTTGGGCAAGGGCGAGCAAGAGCTCAGCGAGGAGAGCGTGGCCGAGGCCCTCTCGGGCCGCACGCTGCTCTACGACAAGAGCGGCGAAGAGCACTACAACGTGGTGAGCGCCTTCATCAAGTCCATGCGCGGCTCCGATCCCGACGCCGCCATCTACTGGATGATGCGCATGCTCGAGGCCGGCGACGAGCCGCAGTTCGTGCTGCGCCGGATGATCATCTTCGCCAGCGAGGACATCGGCACCGCCGATCCAGCGGCGCTCGGCGTCGCGGTGGCCGCCGATCAGGCCTTCGCGCGGCTGGGGATGCCAGAGGGGATGTTCGCGATGGCCCAATGCTGTCATTACCTGGCCTGCGCCCCAAAGAGTAATGCCAGCTACAAATCCTGGATGAAGGCGCGGGAGGACGTGCGCAAGCACGGGGCGCTCCCCGTCCCGCTCAAGCTCCGCAACGCGCCGACCAAGGCGATGAAGGCGTGGGGCTACGGGGCCGGCTACCAGTACCCCCACGATCACGGGGGCGTGATCCCCGGAGAGACCTACCTGCCCGAGCAGCTGGTGGGCCAGCGCTACTTCGAGCCCAAGGAAGTCGGCTTCGAGCAAAAATTGCGAGCGATCCTGGAAAAGCTGCGGCGGGAGTAACCGCAAAACAGGCTGAAGTGACCGAGAGAGCCGATTCGTTCAAGCCTAGCCCGAGCCACCGATGCGAGAAGCTCGGACATGTCGGGATCGGTTTCACTCACTGGTTCGCTGTTGCAGACGGTCTCCGAGGCGGGGGCCGCGATTTCGGGCGCGCGGGTCATGCGGCTGGGCTCGGAGCGGCCCGAGCTGCGCGGCCTGCTCTCCGCGGGGCGCGCCCCCAACGCATGGCTCGAGGAGCGGGCCTACGAGCTCACCGGGGACGAGGCGCTGGGGCTGCACCTGGGAGAGCTCGGCGGTGGACGCGGCTTCGGCATCGTCGGTGAGCTCGCGGCGAGCTCGCGCACGCTGCGCGAATGCATTCAGGTCGCGCTCACCTACTACCCGCTGATCCTGGACGGCCAGCGGCCTGAGCTCCGGATCGCGGATGGGCGCGCGCTCCTGATCTATCCGGCCATCGCCGGCAGCCCCCGCATGCAGCGCCTCGCGGCCGAGTTCTGCATGGCACGCTCCGTTCAATTCGGAAAGACGTTCGTGCCACGGCGTGACGACGTCCAGTACTGGTTCAGCTACGCGCGGCCCAGCTATGGCGACGATTATTTCCGCGTGTTCGGAGCCCAGGTGCGCTTCGACATGCCGCACAACGCCTTCGTTATCCCCGAGTCCCTGCTCGATCTCGCCCGGGCCGACTGGGATCCGACCTTGCACGAGCTGCTCAAGGTGGAGGCGGACCGCGCGCTCGGCCGGCTCTCCACGCCCAAGGTCAGCCAGCGGGTGCGCTCGGTGTTGTCGGCCCTGCGCCTCGGGGAGCGCCCGGAGATGGCCCGCGCAGCCAGCGCGCTCGGGCTGTCCGAGCGCGCCTTGCGGCGGCGGCTCGCCGCAGAAGGGGTGTGCTTTCGCGACCTGATCGACGACATGCAGCGCGATCGCGCGCTGATCCTCGCCAAGGATCCCAAGCGCTCCGCCGAGGCGGTGTCGACCGCGCTCGGCTTCTCCGAGGTGAGCGCCTATCATCGCGCGTTCAAGCGTTGGACGGGCCTCACGCCGCTCCAGTATCGACTCGCGCACCGCCCCGTGGCCCAGGCCTCGTGAATTCACTCCTCGCGGGTGACCCTGGTCGTCTTGCCGAGCCTCACCGCCCGGCCCGCGGATGAGCCGTCGGGGCTTGGGTCGCGCGCAGGGGGCTCGGCGATGCGCAGCAAGTGCCCACGCGCAAGCGCGCTGAAGGCCCGATTGTCTGCGCTGTGATCGCGCTCGAGCAGGCTGAGCCGCACATGGCCGCCCTCGCCGCAGCCGTAGGCCTCGAGCTTGCCTTTGCTCTCGAGGCGTTCGCTCACGATCCGGTAGAGGGCGTGTTCGCCGAGCTCGGGACGCGCGGCGAACATGCGCGGAGTATTCCGCAAGACGAGGCTTGCGTAGCTCAGGCCCTCGAAGCGCAAGCCCGCCGCGCGCGCGACCTGCGCGAGCCGCGGCAGGAGCGCATAGGGCAATTCCTGATGGCACCAATCGCGCTCTGCGGCGAGCATCGGGCAGGGCCCAGTGCGCGTGCAGGGGGCCCACACGAAGGGCGCAGCGCCGCGCGCCGTCAGCAGATCGCGCACGCGCATCAGCTCCCGGGTGCTGTCCTTGAGCGCCGGTTCGAGCACGATCACCGCGCCCTCGGGGCGCAGCTTCTCGGCCGCGTCCTGCAAGAGGCGCGCGCGGCGTTCGAGCCGCTCCTCCCGCGGTCGCTCCCAGAAGAGCTCGTTGAGCACGAACCCGAACAGCACCAGATCGAAGTCCCGGCCGAGTGAGGCGTCGTTCACATCCTCGGCGCGCGGGGTCAGCGAGATGGGCACGAATTCGTCGGCGAGCGGCGGGAGCTCCCGGCACAAATGCTCGAACACCGAGAGCGCACGGCGGTCGTGCTCCAGGGCAGTCACCTCGAGGCGCTCGAGCGAGGACCCATGCAGGCGCAGGTACCGCGCCAGACCGAGGCTGGTGGCGCCCAGGCCTGCGCCCACGTCCAACACGCGCAGCGTCTTTCTCTGCGGCGCGAGCAGCTCCGGGCGGAGTTCGTCGAGGGGGCCGAACACCTTCACCAGATCGCGCGGCAGGAAAAAGGACAGGCGGGCCCCCAACACGCTCTGCCCCCGGCTGCGCTCGGCCAGCTCCGCGCGTTCGCGGGTATAGGCGCGGCTCAACTCCGAGACAGCGTCGGAGAGCGCGCCGCCGGCCGAGGGGCCGAGCGCGAGCGTACCGGCCGTGCGCGCCAGGCAGGCGAAAAAAGCCTCGCTCAAGGGCAGGGGCAGAAAGCTTTGGCGTCGGGGCTTTGCCACGGTGTTCCAGGGGAGATAGCTTCGCGCTACGCTGTCCGCCATGCCCGAATCCACCGCGCCCAAACCCCCCTGGGGCTTCGTCCTTCTCGCGGTCACCGCCGTACTGCTGCTCGCGAAGGCGCTCCAGGCCATCTTCGCCGCGCCGGTGGAGCTGCAGATGGGGATCGTCCAGAAGATCTTCTACTTCCACGTGCCGAGCGCCTGGGCCATGTACGTGGGCTACACGCTCAGCGTGATCGGGAGCGCGGTATACCTGGCCAAGCGCAGCGAGCGCTGGGAGGCGATCGCGGTCGGCGGCGCCGAGGTGGGCACCCTGTTTTGCTTGATCGTGTTGGTGACCGGGCCGCTCTGGGCCTACAAGTCCTGGGGTACCAGCTGGACCTGGGATCCTCGATTGACCACCACGCTGCTGACCGGGATGATCTACGTAGCCTACCTGCTGCTGCGCAACCTCGGCGCCACCGGGGAGGTGGAGCGCCGCTTCGCCGCGGGCCTTGCCCTGCTCGGCGGCGCGCTGATGCCGATCATCCACTACAGCGTGCAGCTTTGGCGCGGTCAGCACCCCACCGTGATCACGGCCAAGGGCGGCGGATTGCACCCGGACATGGCGAGCGCGCTGCGGTTCAGCGGCCTCGCTTTCATCGCCCTGGCTTCGCTCCTGATCTGGGCGCGCATGCGGGCAGAGCGCGAGCGGCAGCGGGTCCAGCTGCTCGAACTCGACGCCGCAGAGCTCGGGCTCCTGGAGGAACACGCATGATTTCGCTCTTTGTTTCAATCAGGCGCGGCGCTGTCCGCCGCGTCGGATGGTCCGCGTTTCTCGCGCCCAGCTTGCGAACGATGGCGCTCGCTTGGGTGCTCGCGCTCCCCGCCCTCGCGCATGGGCAAGAGGGCGCGGACGAGAGCCGCGCCACCACGTTCCAGGCCGTCGAAGGGCCCCAGAAGGAGAACGTGCCCGGCGGCCCCCTAGTCGTCGCGGCCTATGGCTTCGTGCTCGCCACGCTCGTGGCCTACGTGGTTCGCCTCTCGTTCATGCAGCGAAAGACCTCGGCCGAGGTCGATCGGCTGGTCGCGTTGCTCGAGCAGAAGCGCAAGAGCTGAGCGATGCCCTCGGCGGCCCATATCCTCTACATCCCCGGCATCCTCTTGATCGGATTTGCCCTCGGCTTCGTGTACGGTGCGAAGGCGGCCCGCGCCGAGTTCGCGCGCAAGCAGCGTGAACGCAAGCGCTGAGGCGTCGGGCGCTTACCTCGGAAACGTCATGTCCTCCGCTCCGCGAACCTTCCTGGCCTCGAGTTTGGTGGGCTCCATCCTGCTCGCGGGCCTGACCGTGGGGGCCTGGGAAAACGGCGCCGCGCGTGCCCAGGGCCAGGCCAAAGACCCGCAGACGTTCGCCGCGAGCGGGCTGTCGTTTTCGGAGCTGGAGCGGGCCCTCAGCGAGGCCGCGCCGGTGTCGCTCAAGCCGGTCGGGACGAGCTCGCTCACCTTCAGGGTGGACCTGGTGGGGCCTGTCGACGCGGCGTTCAAGCCTGCCTCCAAGACGCACCCAGACGGATACCGCGCCGAGATCGCCGCCTTCGCCATCGGGCGCGCGCTCGGCATCCCCAACGTCGTCCCGGCGGTGCCGCGCAGCTTCAAGCTCTCCGAGCTCCAGGGCGCGCTGCGTGGCCGCTATCAGCGGCGCTGGCCCGAGCTCGAGAACGCCATGCTGGTGCGTGATGGCAGGGTGGAGGGCGCGGCCATCTATTGGCTCTCGGACTTGCGCGAGCTGGGGCTCGACACCGAGGAGGGCGTGGAGCGCTGGTCGCGTTGGCTGTCTCAGGACCAGCCGTTGTCCGAGCGCGACAAGTCCAAGGGGCTCGCCGCGCAGATCAGCACCATGGTCTGCTTCGACTTCTTGATCGCCAATTGGGATCGCTTCAGCGGGGCCAACGCCCAGGGCGATCGCAGCGAATCCTTCGTGTACTTCCGTGACCACAACGTCGCGTTCACCGAGCCGCTCTCGAGCGCGCACGAGGCCAAGTTGCTCGCGCGGCTCAAGCGCGTCCAGCGCTTCTCCCGCGGCTTCGTGCGGCAGCTCAAGGCACAAGATGCAGCCAGCCTCGAGCGGACGTTGAACGCGCGCGGCCTCAAGGGGCTGCTGCGGCCTGCGCAGTGGGCAGCGCTCGCCGAGCGACGACTCACGTTGCTCTCCTATGTCGCGGCGCTGATCGACTTTTACGGGGAAGACGAGGTGTTGCCATTTCCCTGAGCCGGTGAAAAGGTGAGGGCGAAAAGTCGTTCGTTCTCGGGTTGCGCGCACGATGTCGCAAGGAGGCTCAGGTGCCAGAGGTCAAACCGGCTCAGCTGGAGTGGTTGTTCGGTCTGATCGTCCACGATCTGCGCAACCCCGCGGCCACGCTGGCAGCCAATCTGGGCTTCGTGCGAGATGGCATCGGCGATCCTACGCTGCCTCGTTCGGAGCTCGCGGAGGCCCTCGCAGACAGCGAGCAGGCGTTGGGCGATCTCATGCGCGGCCTCGATCAGCTCGCGTGGATGGGCCGTTGGTTCAATGCGCGCGAGACCCACGCCACCCGCACGGAAGATCTCGGACAGGTCTTCGAGCGCATCCGCGCGCGCATCAAGTACGGGGCGGTCGCGTTCCGTTTCCCCGAGCGAGAGGTCATGGTCGTGGGGGGCGAGGCGCTCGAGCGCTTGCTGGAGCTCTTGATCGGCAATGGTCATCAGCACGCCCCGGGCAAGACGGTCCAGGTCGGCCTCGCTGCCGACACCGAGCAGGTGGTCGTCGAGGTGAGCGACGAGGGAAGGCCGCTGTCACCGGATTTCGGAGCCCGGGCGTTCACGCTGGAAGGGCAGCTCGAGGTCAAGGGACGCGCCGACGGTCGCTACGGTCGCGTGCTGGGGCTCTTCGCCGCGGGCATCTTGGCGCACACCCTCGGCGCGGAGCTCACGGCCCAAGAGCGGGCCGGTCGCAACGTGTTCCGGCTCGTGCTGCGAACTGCCTAGAATCTAGCGAGCAGCGGGAGGCTGCCCCACGCTTGGGAGATGTGCGGCGGCTACGAGCTCGATGCGGACCCGGAGGCGCTGATCTCCGCCTTCTCCGTGCAAGCGTGGCGCCCCGGCCTGGGGGAGGAGCTGCGTACTTTGGCTCCGGAGCACTTCCCGCGCATGCGCGGCCCCATCGTGCTCACCCAAAGGCCCTCCTCCGAGCAGCCCCACGCCACGCGGTGGCTCGGCCTCTCACGCTGGGGCCTCGTGCCGCCGTGGGCTCGCTCCGTGGCCGAGGGAGACAAGATGTACAACGCGCGCGCCGAGACATTGCTAGAGAGGCCTGCCTTTCGCGACGCTTTTTTGGCGCGCCGCTGCGTGGTCCCGGTCACCGCCTTCTACGAGTGGCGCCGGGCGGGCCAGCGCAGCGAGCGCTTCGTCCTTCGCCCGCAAAGGACGCGCTTTGCAGCCCTGGCGGGGCTGTGGGCCCTGTGGCGGGGCCCATCGGGCGAGCGGGTGGGCTCCTACACGGTGATCACGGTCGCGCCGAACCAGCTGGTCGCGCCGATCCACGATCGCATGCCAGCGCTCCTCGCCTCGCCCGAGGCCGTGGAGCGATGGCTGGCCCTCGACGCGTCCCCAGATGAGCTCAGCGGGCTGCTGCGGCCGGCCGATCTGGACGCGCTCGGGGCCGAACCCGGTTGACCCGATCGAAGCTCAGCTCTAGAGCTGTCCAGGGCGGGTCGCTCTGCCGGCCCGCCTTTGAAGTAGTCGGCCCCACCGCGAGGGCCCCCCTTTCGAGAAGAGTAAGCGCCTGGATGCCTGATCTGTTCAATCTGCAGTTCGTGACAGTCGTGGGCAAAGGCGGCGTGGGCAAGACCACCGTGAGCACCGCGTTGGCGTTGGCCGCGGCGCGCCGGGGAAAGCGGGTCCTGATCGCCCTCTGCAACGCGAAGGAGCGCGTGAGCCAGCTCTTGGAGGTGGCGCCGATCGGCGCCGTGAATCAGCCCGTGCTGCCCGGGATCGACGCCGTGAACATGAACCCCAAGGTGGCGCTCGAAGAGTACGGGATGATGGTCCTCAAGGTGCGCGCCCTGTACAAAGCGATCTTCGAGAACCGCCTGGTGGCCGCCTTCTTGCGCGGCACCCCCGGCATCGAGGCCTGGTCCATGCTCGGCAAGGCGCAGTTTCATGCCCGCGAGCTCACGCCCGAGGGGCGCCACCGCTACGACATGGTGATCCTGGACTCGCCGGCCACGGGCCACGGCCTCGAGATGTTGCGGGTCCCTCGGGTGCTGCTCGATGTGGCGCCGCCCGGCCTCTTGCGTCGTGAGGCGGAGAAGGCCTGGGAGCTGTTCGGCGATCCGGAGCGCGCGGGCGCGCTGATCGTCACCTTGCCCGAGGACATGCCGGTGAGCGAGAGCGTCGAGCTCCACGCGGCGCTCCGCGACGAGCTCGGCCTGCCGGTGGCGGGGCTGGTCGTCAATGGGCTGTTGCCACGCCTGTTCGACGACGAGGAGGGCGAGCTCTTGACGGCGGCCGCGCGCAATACCCCAGCCGAGAGCCCGATCTACTCGCTGCTGGTCGCAGGTCGCCGCCGCACGCTGCGCGAGCGCGTGCAGCGCGAGGCCATCGCCAGGATCGACGCAGAGCTTCCGCTGCCGCGCGTCGAGCTGCCGCTCTTGATCACGCCGGAGCTTTCGCGCAAGGAGCTGGGCCAGCTCGCGGATTGCTTCTGATTGGCGTGCTTCGCGTGGGCCGTGCTCAGGGGGCCGTCCAGCGCAGCACGGGCTTGCGCGCTGCGCGCGTCTCGTCGAGTCGACGCAGGCGCGTGAGGTGCGGCGCGCCCTTGACCATCTCGGGATCTTCCTGGGCCTCGCGCTTGATGCTGGCTAGGGCCTGCACGAACTCGTCGAGCGTCTGCTGGGTCTCGGTCTCGGTGGGCTCGATCAGCATGGCGCCCTTGACCACCAGCGGGAAGTACACCGTCGGCGGGTGAAAGCCGTAGTCGAGCAGGCGCTTGGCCACGTCCAGGGTCGTTACGCCGGTGGCCTTGAGCTGTTTGTCGGAGATCACCACCTCGTGCATGCACGAGCGGTCGTAGGCCACGTGCCATTGCTCCGCGAGGCAAACGCGCAGGTAGTTCGCATTGAGCACCGCGAGATCCGTGGCTTGCTTGAGCCCCTCGGCGCCCATCTCGCGCAGGTACGTGTAGGCACGCACCATCATCCCGAAGTTGCCGTAGAAGGTCCGCAAGCGACCCACGCTCTTGGGGCGCGCATAATCGAGGTAGTAGGTGTTGTCTTCGCGGCGCTCCACCGTGGGCGTCGGCGCGAAGGGACTGAGCAAGGACTTGAACGCCACGGGGCCTGAGCCCGGGCCGCCGCCGCCGTGCGGGGTGGTGAAGGTCTTGTGCAGGTTGAACTGCATGACGTCGATGCCGAGATCGCCGGGGCGGGCGCGTCCCATCAGGGCGTTGAGGTTGGCGCCGTCGCCGTACACGAGGCCGCCCTTGTCGTGGATCATGCGGGCGATCTTGGGCAGATCGCTCTCGAACAACCCCACCGTGTTGGGGTTCGTGATCATGACCGCGGCCACGTCGTCGTCGATGTAACTGGCGAGCGTCTCCGCCACCACGGTGCCGCTCTCGCTGCCCGGGAACGACACGGCCTCGAAGCCGTTGAGCGCGCACGAGGCGGGGTTGGTGCCGTGCGCCGTGTCGGGGATGAGCACCTTGCGCGGGCTGCGCCCCTGGGAGGCGTGGTAGGCGCGGATCATCATCAGCCCGGCCAGCTCGCCCTGCGCGCCAGCGGCGGGCTGCAGCGAGACGCGGTCCATGCCGCACACCTCGGCCAACCCGCGCTCGAGCCGGTACATGAGCTCCAGGGCGCCCTGCAGCATCTCCTCGGGCGCATAGGGGTGGAGCCGGGCGAAGCCGCTCAAGCGCGCCGCCCACTCGTTGACCTTGGGGTTGTACTTCATGGTGCAGGAGCCCAGTGGGTACATCCCGAGATCGATGGCGAAGTTCTGCTGACTCAAGCGCACGAAGTGACGGAAGACCTCGGGCTCGCTCACCTCGGGCAGCGGGGTCGGCTCGCGGCGGTACTGCTCTCCGAGCAGGGCCTCGAGGTCGATCTCGGGGACGTCGGCCTCGGGCAGGCTGGCCCCAGTTCTCCCCGGGCTGCTGCGCTCGAAAATAAGCGGCTCATCGAAGGCCAAACCCGGCCGAGCAGACGAAGGCATCACAATCTCCCACAGTATTTGCGCGGCGAACTCTATGGTACAAGGACGGGCGTGTCGACGCTCCAACACCGTTTCCCATGGCTCGCTCTGTGCGTCCTGTGCTGGGCCGCCTGCGGCGGATCCAGCAACAACTACAACTTTGCCCGCAGCTACGAGCCGCTGCGCGCCGAGAAGGGCCACCATCGCGCCGCGCAAGCGGTGCCCTACGAGGACGTCAAGCGCGATCCGAACGGCTTCAAGGACACGGAGCTAGGCTGGTTTGGCGTGGTTCGGGAGATCGGCGAGCTGGGCGACGGGCGGACTCGGCTGTCCCTTGCGCTTCATGCGCATCAGGCGCGTCACCTGTGCCGCGAGCCAGCGGCCTCTTCCTGCCGCCTGACGATCGCCGAACGCCCCCTCGGCTCGTTCACGGTCGAGCTCGCGCTTCAACCAGAGGAGAAGCAGGGGCGTGATCGCGTCTGGGTAGGCTCGCTGCTCAAGATCTACGGACACCCTTCGGGTGAGTACGCCGAGGACGGCGGCCCTATCTTGAACGTGACCTATTATCGTCACTGGCCGCGCGGCACCTTCGTGACCACCGCGGATCGCGCCTCGATGCGTCGCTGAGCTGGCGCGCAGCTACGGCTGACGGATCAGCTGGCGCACCACCACGCTCGCGCAGGTCAGCCCGAAGGTGCCCACCACGAAGGACGCGCTGCCCTCGATGCGGCTGCGCTTGTCGCAGCTGTGCAGGCCGTTGTCGCCGTTGGGGCACACGCAACGAAAGCCCTGGCCGTGGTCGTAGTGCACCTCGCCGGGCACGATCGGCTCCTCGTCGCTGAACACCGCCGTGACGTGGTTCAGGCTCCGCGCGGCCACGGCCTCGTGGTTCTGACGCAGGAGCTTGCGCACGTTGCGCGCGAAGGGATCCTTCTGGGTCTCTCCCAGCGGCGACGTGCGCACGCGCGTGGGATCGAGGCGCGCTGCGGCGCCCATCGAGGACACCACCGGGATGCCTCGCGAGACGCAGGTGGCGAGCAAGTGGACCTTGGCGGTGATGTTGTCGATGGCGTCGACGACGTAGTCGATGGGCCCCTCGAGCAAGCTGTCGCTGCTCTCGGCGTTGTAGAAGGTGGGCACGGGCTCCACGTGCCCGGTGGGATGGATGAGCCGCAGCCGCTCGGCCATGACCTCGACCTTGGGCTTGCCGATGTTGCCCTTCAGGGCGTGCAGCTGGCGGTTCACGTTGGTCACGCAGATCTCGTCGAAGTCCACGAGCTTCAGGTGCCCGATGGCGCTGCGTGAGAGGGCCTCGGCGGCGAACGAGCCGACCCCGCCCATGCCGAACACCACCACGCGCGCCTCCATCAGCCGCGCAAGGCCCGGCTCCGTGAACAGGCGCGCCGCGCGATCGAAGCGCCGGTGGGTACGGTAGACGGTCTCGCGGTCGAGCGCGGCGTCGTGGGGCGCGTGGCCGAGCGCGCCCTGGGCGGGGCCCCGCTGGGAGAGGTCGGTCGAAGCGGGCGATGCAGCCTGCGAGGGAACGGACGACATGGTGGCCCCGAAGGTAGCAGCTCAGCGGCCGAACAGGCTGCGCGCGTTGTCGCCGCAGGCGCGGCCCAGCTCCACGGGCGATTCCGTGCGCAAACTCGCAAAGATCTCGAGCAATTGTACGATGTGCGCGGGCTCCGCGCGGCGCTCCGCGACGAAGGCCGCCGCCTGGTCCGGTCCATCGCTCTCGACCAACAGATGAGACAAGGGCACCGCGGCCAGGGCCTTGCGCGGGCGCCTGGCGTTCTCGTGGCTGATGATGCCGGCGAAGCTGAAGCTGAGCCCGAGCCGGGCATAACGCGGGATGAGCTCGGCGGGCCCGCTGTAGCTGTGCAGCACGCCGCGCGCGGGCAAGGGGCCGTGGCGCTCGAGCAGCGCGAGCAGCGCGCCGTGCGCGTTTACACAATGGAGTACGAGCGGCAGCCTCAGCTCGCGCGCCACTTCGAGGTGTCGCTCGAGCACGCGGAGCTGCACGTCCATGGGCGCGCCACCGCGCCGCGCCTTGACGCCGTCGAGGCCGCACTCTCCCACCGCCACCGCCGAGGCCAGGGAGAGCTGCGCCGGCAGCTCCTCGAGCGCGCGGTCCAAGGCCTCGGCATCCAGTGTGTGCACGTACCAGGGGTGCAGGCCCACGCCGCAACAAAGCAGCGGGTCTTGCGCACAGAACGCGCGCAGCTGCGGCCACTCGCGCGGTTCGTAGCCCGGCACCAGGATGCCCTGAACGCCGAGCGCGCGCGCGCGGCGCAGCACCTCGGCGCGATCGAAGTCGTAGGCGTCGTCATCGAGGTGACAGTGACTGTCGAACATGGCGGCCCAGGCGGGGGGCGCGGGCGCGACGAGGCGCTCGGGCGGACTCGAACGCTACACCGTGACCGGGTGGAGGGAGGGTGTGGCGGCGACGCTCTCCACCTCGGGGTGGGGAGCGATGCTGCCGTCGTCGCGGAAGCGGTCGAGCTCCTCCGCGATCCGGCGCACGTAGTCCTGGCGCTGATGGAAGGGGAGGAACGCGGCCTTGAAGCCGTTGAGCAGGATGTGCTTGATGTCGCTGAGCGAGAGCCCGAGCTGCGTGTGGCACAGCCAGAGCTCGCGCGAGACCGAGGTGTCGGTGATCAGGCGGTTGTCCGTGTTGACGGTCACGCGCAGTCCGAGGTCGTGATAGAGCTTGATCGGGTGGCGGCTCAACTCGGGCACGGCGCCGGTCTGCACGTTGGACGACGGACAGCACTCGAGCGGCATGCGATGGTCGTTGACGTAGGCCAACAGGTCGCCGTTCTCCCAGAGCCTGCAGCCGTGCCCGATGCGGTGCGCGCCGCACACGTGGATCGCCTGCGCGATGGACTCCGGCCCGAAAGCCTCGCCCGCGTGGATGGTGCAGTTGATGTTGTTCTTGCGGATCAGCTCGAAAGCGTCGCGATGGTGCTTGGGCGGGTGATCGTACTCGGCCCCCGCGAGATCGAAGCCCACGACGCCGCGGTTCTTGTAGGCCACCGCGAGCCGCGCCATCTCGAGCGATGACTCGGGGGAGATATTGCGGATGCCGCAGATGATCACCTTGGCGTGGATGTTGAGCTCCTCGCGTGCGCGCGCGATGCCCGACAACACCGCCTCCACCACGGTCGTGAGCCTCAGCCCGAGCTTCGTGTGCAGCATGGGCGCGTAGCGGATCTCCATGTAGCGAACGTTCTCGTTCGCGGCGTCTTCACAGAGCTCGTAGGCCACGCGCGAGAGCGCCTGCTCGGTCTGCAGCACGCGCAAGGTGACGTCGAAGGCCTTGAGATACTCCACCAGCGAGCCCGTGCGGATGCCGCAGTTCATGGCCTTGAGCAGCTCCTCGGGGGAGTCGGCCGGGAGGTCCACGCCCTGTTCGTCGGCGAGCTCGAGGATCGTGCCCACGCGCAAGGAGCCGTCCAGATGGACGTGCAGATCGGTCTTGGGGAGACGTTCGAAGAACGAAAGGGGAAGCGCCATGACTCAGTATAGCGAGCGCGACATTCCGCGGAAACGAGAGCGAGCGTTCAGCGCTTCACACCCAGGCGTTCCAGCACGAATGGGAGCTTGCCCACAGGCACGCTCACGCGCGTCGGCATGCCTCCCTCGAGCCCCAACTTCGCCAACAAATCCACGCCGCTATCGAAGCGCGCCGCGGCCGTGACGGTGGTGCGGTCGTACACGATGGAGATCGTGGCCCGCTCCTGTCCCAACAGCAGAAGGAGCGTCTTGTCATAGTGAACACGTGGTTGGCTCGCGTCCACGAGGGCCACGTCGCCGTACACCTCGTACTGGGTGGCGAGCCGCCGCGCCTCTTCCTCGTGACTTCGGAAGATGGACGCGGCTTCCTCGATCGGCGCGAACAAGCCCTTGTCCTTTGCGCCCTCGGCGAGGAAGCGCACGATGAGCCCCCGCAGTCCTTCGTCGGTGGGCTTGCCGCGCAGCGCGCGGTCGATGGTCTCCGCGAGCTCGGACGGTGTCCCGAGGCGGGTGTCGATGGCACGCGCATCGGCGTCTGCGCCCGGGTAGGGCTCTTCCCCGAGACGGATCCATTTGGCCGCCGCGCACAGTCCGTCGAAGTCGGTATGACAGCAGATGGTGTCGATGACGCCCGCGCGCTGCACCACGCTCGGCGTGACCATCTCGGGGCACGCGCCGTGCTGCGCCTTGGTCCGCAAAATGAACCGCGGATCGCCCGCGAACAGCGCGTGTTTCGCGTGATCGTGGTGGTCGACCCACATCGCAAGTCTGTCCCCGAGCCCGTCGATGAAGGGTTTGGTGGTGCGTTCGAAGCTCGCGCCGCCCGCACCCTGGGCCGCAAACGCGATGTCCAGCACGACCACGCGCCCGCGCAGGGTTTGTGGCTTCGGCAGCTTGCGAGGCGTGCCGTACGCGAGTTGCGGGAAGTTCATGGGGCTGGAGGGTGCGCGCGCCGCGCTGCGTACGCAAGTGGGGAAGCGCGCACATCGTGATCAGCACACGGCCGCTGGCCCCACGGGCTCCTACCAAAATCGCCCGCCACCCTTGCGGAACCCCGGCTCCCCCGGGCACTCTGGGAGGCACTCCCCCGCCTCGTCCTGGTGGCACGCGTGAGTGGGGAGTTTGTTCGGCTCGCGGGCAGCTCGCCCGTCCGACCGGTTACGCGTGCCGCGGTTGTTTTGCGAACCAGGAAGAGTCGAACACCGAATGAGCATTTCTTCGAAGCTGATCTCTGGGGCCATGGTGCTCGGTCTCGGCCTGGGCGTCGCCCCACAGGCTGCCGCCGTGCCCCATTGCCCCACGGGGATGTGGCTCGCCAACGGCAGCTGCTGCGAGGTCGGCAGCGAGTACGTGGCGAGCAAGAACCAGTGCATGCCGGTGCGCGCCGAGCGCCGCTGCGTCGCGGGACATCTGGACGAGTGCGTGGCCGCAGGGCGCGATCTGGAGACACGCGGCGAGGCGGAAGCGAGCTATTCCGCGGAGCTCTACCGCTACGCCTGCGAGGAAGGCTACGCGCCCGGCTGTCGCGGCCTCGGCTCGCTGTACTATCGCGGCCTGGGCCTGCCACGCGACGAAGCGCGCGGGCGCGTGCTGTACGAGGAGTCGTGCGCCGGAGGCGACGCCGTCGGCTGCACCACGTTGGCCAAGCTCCTGCTCGAGGAGGGCCAAGACCGCCGGGCGTTCGAGCTCTTGACCCAGGCCTGCCACCGCGGTGACCTGGAAGCGTGTGACCTCTACGGTCGCCGCATCGCCGGCGACCCGACCCAGTTCGCGCAGAGCGCCCATTACCTCCAGCGCGCCTGCGAGGGGGGGCGAGGCGGCTCCTGTCGCAGCCTGGTGGAGCTCGAGCGTGGTCGCCGGGGGCCCGTTGCCCCCGAGCGCGAGCGCGCCCTGCTGGAGCTCGCTTGCAAGGCCTCGGACGGCGAGGCCTGCATGCAGCTCGGGGACGCCCTCAAGCGCGACCCGGTGCGCGCCGCGGAGCTGTTCGGGAAGGCCTGCGGGGCCGGCGTGACCGTTGCTTGCGAGCGCGTGGCGGCGCTCAGCGGGCCGCACCCGGACCCGCGCGCTTCGACCCGTGCGGAGCAACCCCGTTCCGCCAGCCGCGAGCCCTGAGCGCGCGCTCTTGCTATCCTGCCGCCGGTGAGCACCAAACCCCGCAGCAAGGCGAAGGCGGCGGAATCCAAGCCCAAGGGCGACAGGAAGCGTCGCGACGTGGTCCTCATCCAGGGCATCAGCGAGGACGGAGAAGCGTTAGCCGTCTTACGTGCCCGCGAAGATCGCCTGGAAGCGGGCGTCGTCCGCGCGGTCAGGGAAGGCGAGCTTGGACAAGGAGAGCTCATCAAGCTCAAGCCGCGCCCGGAGAGCCCGCTCGTATGCGACGTGGAGGTGCAGCTGCCCGAGGGCGCGCTCAACGCCCGCGGTGGCAGCGACTCCCATCATGGCCCGGCGCAGGTGGCCACGCGCAGCTACCGCGCGAACTGGGACGCCATCTGGAAGAAGCCCAGCTCCAAGAAGTCGAGCCTGCCCAACTGAGGGGCGCGTCTACGGTAGCTCGCCATCCAACAAGAAGTTCACTAGCGGCGGCAGAACTTCGCCCGCCGGCCCCTGCACGAAGTGCCCCGAGCGAGAGCGCTCGGCCATGCTCGAAAAGGGGCTCGGATCGCGGTTGATCACGATGAGCGGCGCCTGACGCTCCGCCGTGCGATGCACGATCATCGAGGGGAGATTGGTGGCGCCCGAGGTGCCGATCACGAGCACCAGACCCGCGCGCTCTACGGCGGCCAGGGTGCTCTTGAAGCGAAAGCGCTCTTCGTCGTAGCTCTCGTCGAACCACAGCACGTGCGGGCGGGCAGGGCTACTGTCGTGCGGACAAACCAAGAGCGCGCGCTGCTCCGAACCGATGGCGCGTCCGCGCTCCCAGCGCTCGCCCAGGCTCTTGGGCAGCGGATAGCAGCGGGTGTCGTTGTCATCGAGGGAGCGCATGTAGTCGAGGTTGCCGTGGATCTCGAACGTGCGCGTCGGGGTGTTGCCCGCGCGCAGGTGCAAACCGTCGACGTTCTGCGTGACCAGCAAAAAGCGCTCGCCCTCGTTGCGCTCCACCAGACCGCGCTCGAGCTCCGCCAGCGCCAGGTGCCCGGCGTTGGGCGAGGCGGCGCGGCAAACGCTGCGCCGATAAAGATACCAACCCCAGATCTCGTCCGGCATGCGCGAGAACGCGGCGCGCGTGGCCAACTCCTCGGGGTAATAGTTGCGCGAGCCGATCTGCCAGTAGCCCTCCTCACCGCGGAAGGTCGGGATGCCACTCTCTGCGGAGATGCCCGCTCCGGTGAGGGCCAAGATCAAGCCTCGACCGTCCCAAACGGAAGCCAACCAATCTGTCACGTTACGCAAGCGCGTGGTGAGATCGGGAGAATCGAGCACCGCGCGAGCCTAGCAAAACGCCTGTACCCAGGCGAAGCGCGCCCGCGCCGAAAATGCGCGTAAAGCGCGGGCCGCATGGCAGGTTCGCCCGGGATTTTCCCGGTGTATTCCGAGACCTCGCCGCTTCCGCGTGGGGCGGAGGGGTCAGGGCGAATTGCGCGCGCGCCAACCGTAGATCAGGCAGCCGGCTCGGCCCGCCGCGGACGCGGGCGACCGCGCGCGGGCGAGGGATGGCCGATTTTTGGCGAAACGCACCAACGTTCGTGACGATGTGAACGCTCGCCACGTCCAACGAACAACGTGGCTTGGCCCACCCACTGCGGAGGTTTCCGATCATGAAGCAGATGGATAGCTGGGAAGACGACTGGTTTCGGCCGCGCACTCCCCTGGAGCGTGCAGCACCCTGGCTCGCGCTCGGAGTCGCCCTCTTGCTCGCCTGCCTGCAGTGACCTCAGCGCGCGAAGCCGTAGTGCTCGAATAGCTCCTGGAGCTGCTCGTACACGTACTCTTTGCTGAGCCCAAACTGCTGCAAGCTGTACCTGTGGTCACTGCGGAAGCGCCGCTGTTGAGCGATCTCACGCGCCAGATCCTGCTTCAGCTCGGCGCTCAGGTTGAGCTCGAAGCGGTCGTAGACTTGCTCCACGGTCTTCAGCGGGTCCGCCAGCAGGTCATTGTAGGTGACGTTGAAGAACTGGCGCTTGTGCTGGCGCTCACTCTCCTGGCTCTTTCGGTGCAGAAACAGGTAGTAGTCGATGGTCAGCTTGGTCAGCGCGCGCGCCTCGGGGCCATCCAGACGGATCTCGGGGGAGTGCCAGCGCCAAGGAATGGTGAACAGGCTGAGCATCGAGGGAAGCGCTTCATAGGGGTGCCGCAGCACGTGCACGAAGCGCGCTTCCGGCAGGGCACCGGTGACGATCTCGAAGCGGCCAGGCAAGAGCACGTTCTTCGCCAGCAGGGTCTTTCCCGGGCGCGAATGCAGGTGGCGCTGGACCACGGCGCGGTAGTACGCGATGAGCTTCTGCTTCTTTTCGGCCGGCATGCGGTCGATGAAGCGCAGGTGATCGAACCGCTCGGGGAAGGGCAGCACCAGCCAAATGGCGGGCGTGGCGAAGGCCAAAGCCCAGATGGCCTCGTCCTCTTCGTCCTGATTGAGCCCGGTATCGTGAATGCCTTCCCAGGCCCCGAACGAGGAGCTGTCGATCGCGTCGATCAGGCGGGTGAGGGCGCCCCCGATCCGGCCGTTTACGCTCGAGACCTGGTTGATGACCTTCTGGCCCGTAATGGTCGGGAAGAAGGTCTCCAGCATCTTGAAGGTGGTGAACTGGGGGTCGCGGGACATCAACCGGTGCAGGAAGGTCGTCCCCGAGCGTGGGGCGGCCACGATGTAGATGGGCTTGCCCAGAGGCTGTTGGTGATACTCCGGGTACAGGCGCTCATCGATGCGCGCTGCCATTCGGTTCAGGGCATTGAGGCCCGTCGCCAATGAGATCAATCCATCCGCGAAGAGGGCGCGCCGCCAGGCGAAGGTGGCCGGGCTGTTGGCCAGCCGCAGCATCGTGCGCATCGTGTCGAAGTCGCTGTACATATCCCGTAAAACGCCCGGAGACCGTCCGCGCGGGCCGAGTCATAGCGCAGGGCCTCCATCGGGACCACACAGGCTTGACCCGGATTTGATCGCGATGCGGACCCTGTGGTGCGTGCGGGGCCAAGGTAGGAACCTGCGAGCTTTGGCGTGGAGACCCTTGACCGCCACGGCCTGGCACGGTGTGATCAAGGTCTATGGAGCTCAACAAACCCCAGCGTCGCGCGCTACTCGCGATGTGCTGCGTGGTGGCTCGGTCGGATGGAGAGGTGAGCACCGCGGAGTACGAATCGCTCCTCGATCTGCTCACGCGCACGGCGCATGGCGCCGTGGGATTCTCGGAGTTGGAGGAATGGATGCGCTCCGGACCTCCGGCCATCGACACGCGCCTGCCGGAGGAGTGCATCAAGATGTTTTTGCGGGAAGCGATCGCGCTTGCGCGCGCCGACGGCAAGGTCGCCGACGTGGAACTCGCCACCATCAAGGATCTGGTGCAACGCTACTTCGAGGTGCCCAGCGCCTGAGCCCGGCCAGCCCCCTCGGCTTTCACTTCCGTAGGGGCGGCATGGGCAGGCGCGTGGGTCGATAGCGCCGGGTGCTCGCGCGCTGCAGCTCGAGCTCGCCCACCAGCATCGCGGGAGCCACCGTGGCCACGGGCACAGCGCCGCTCTCCGCGTAGCAGTAGCTGTTGTCCACGTCCGGCTGGTCGCCGAAGCCCAAAATGCGCTGGATGACGGCGAGCGGGGTGCCGATGAAGGCCACGTCGCGCACGCGGGTCTCCTTGCCGGTCTTGGGATCCACGGTGTAGACGGCGGTCGGGATCCCCTTGAAGGCCTGGAAATCGTACTGGTCGGTGCGGGTCTCGCCGGCCGATACGCCGCGGATGATGATGCCGTAGGGCAATCCGCGCCGAAGGGTCTCCTCACACAGGATGCGCTTGAGCTCGTCCCAGCTCTTGGGCTCACGCGCGTTCACGATCAAGTTGGCCATGCGCGCCATGGGATCCTGGAAGCGCTCGTGCCTGCCGTGACCGTTGGACTGCTTGAAGCCCTCCACGAGCTGCCGGCTCATCAAGAAGTTCTTGAGCACGCCGTCCTTGACCAACACCACTGGCTGCGCGCGCACGCCCTCGTCGTCGACCTTGTACGATCCGTGCAGCGCCTTGCCGGCGTACTCGGTGAGCGTGGGATCGTCCACGATGTCCACCTCGACCGGCAGGATGCGCTGCCCGATCTTGGAGGCGAAGGTGTGCCCCTCGCTGCGTGAGCCCATGCGCTCGCCTTCGAGCCGGTGGCCGATGGCCTCGTGGAAGATGAGGCCGCTCGCGAAGCCCGAGAGCAACGCCGGGCCGGCATAGGGGTCGAGGGGCTTGGAGCCCTCGAGATCCTTCAGCTCTCGGGCCATCTCGTCGATCGCCTTGGCCACTTGCTTGAGCGTGGGCAGGGCGTGTGGATCGCGGCCGTAAAAGGTGCGCGTCGTCTCGAGGTGCACGCCGTCGTCGCCGAGCAGCCACGCTTGCAGCGACATCTCGTAATAGGTGTCCTGACAGATGAAGCGCGTGCCCTCCGAGTTGGCGAAGATGCGCACCTTGTTGAGGCCGCGGATCTGCACGTACGGATCGAGCATGGTGCGATGGGCGCGGAACAGCGCGCCGGCTTCGCGCACGAAGCGCTCCCAGCGCGCCTTCGGGAAGACCACGGGCTTGACTGTGTCGAAGTGCTCGAGCACGGGCTCAGTGCTGAAGCTCTTGCCGCCGCCGGGGAGCTGCTGCTCGACCAGGATCTTCTTCTTTTCGTAGTACTCCTGGAGCGCCTCGTCGTACTTGTGTTGGGTGAGCTTCCAGAGCGCGTAGCGCAGCACGTCGGGATCGAGATCCTCAGGGCCTTCGACCCAGTTGAGCGATTGGCGCTGCGAGGGGTCGGAGGTGATGCCGCCATCGATGGTGTTGTCCAGGCGGTGCGAGCCGACGCGGACCTCGGCGTAGAGATCGGTGTCACGCTGGGGCTCCGAGCGGAACACGGAGCCGTAGCGGCCCCAGACGCTCAGTCCCTCCTTGGCGTGCAGGAGATAGGACAAGAAGAAGGGCGGCGGCTCGCCGGGCTGGCGCAGGCCGCGGATCTGGCGCGCGAGCTCCTGTTCCATGGCGCGCAGGAGGCGCTTGGCGTGGCCTGAATCGAGCTTGGATGGCGCTTTCTTGGAGCTCTCGCGAATGTCCTTCGGCGCCTGTTCGCGCGCGCGAGGCTGGGCGCCGCGCTTCTTTGAGGACTTCTCCGTGCTCTGCTTGGACTGGGCTCGCTTTCCCTTGCCGCGCGCTCCCGCGCTGCGCGTTTTGACGCTGTTCATGATGCTCGTGTGGTGGAGGGCTTCGTCTCGGGCCTGGGCGGATCCTCGGCGGCCATCAGCGGCGGATAGCCTCCGCGGCTTTCGTAGTACGCGTCCACCCGCCGCGTCACCGCGGCCTGGGCGCGCTCGATGATCTCGGGCAACGCGGACTCCGGCGTGCCCTGCGTCTCGATCGGCTCGTCGAAGTACACATTGACCTCGTGACCGGGGTTGATGAAGGGCTCGCCCGTGCGCATCACCTCGAACATGCCCGTGACTGCCGTGGGGACGATCGGAAGGCCCACCTGCTGGGCAACCCGGAACACGCCGCTTTGGAACTTGCCCACGCGTCCGCTGCGCGTGCGGGTGCCCTCTGGAAACACCAGGATGGAGTGGCCGCGATCGACCTCGGCGCGCACGCCCTCCACCAGCTTGCGCACGCCGTCCTTGGCGTCGCGGTAGACCGGGATGGTGCCGCGCTGACGCATGAACCAGCCGTAGAAGGGGACTTCAAAGTGGGCGGCGAGCTCGATGCCTTGCTTGAAGTGCGGCGTGCCCGCGTAGCACGTGCAGTGGTCCAGCATGTTCACGTGGTTCTGGGCGAACATGTAGACCCGCTTGGGATCGACCGCAGGGTGCACGTGGTAGCGAATGCGCGAGCCCGAGAGCAACACCTGGCCTCGGGTATAGGTGCGCGTCAGCCACTCGATGCGATCTGCAGGAACGAAGCGTTGAACCACCATCATCGCGCTCATCATGCCCGACAACCAGGCGACACCTGGTGCCCACATGGCGAGGCCGATCAGTTTTTCAACGGAAGATTTATCGCTCGGGACGGCGGCAATGCGTTTCATCGTCGGGGACAAGATGTGAGGCTCCGAAGGTACCCTGGCGTTGGCCGTGCCGCACTGGGGTTTTCTTTGTTTCCAATCAAAAACCTGTTTGCTATCGTGCGCGCACTGTCCGGGGGACCCTGCGAGTTCGTGCACTTGCGCCCGTCTCGGCGGCTGTCACCGGCACCGGACCAACTCGGGAAACGAGTCGAGTGGTCGAGAAAAGAGGAAACATCATGGATTCCAAGTTGCGTGCACAGGTTCTCACGATGGCAGCTGCGACCCTTGGATTGAGCCTGGTGGGTGGCTGCGCCAAGAAGGCGGCGGAGCCAGCGACCGAGGGGGCTGCCGAGTCCGCCAGCGGCGCGGAGCACTCCTGCGGTGCCGCGCCTGCCGAGGACGGCGAGGGCGCCGCGCCGGCCGAGGGCGGCGGTGAGTCCTCCTGTGGCGGTGGTAGCTGCGGTTCCGAGGACAAGTGATCGCGCGCACGGACCCGCCATGGGAGCCCTGGGCTCTGGCATGATCTGGGTGCGTGTAGGGTCAAGGGCGCCGTGACGGTATCGTCGCGGCGCTTTTGCGTTTTGGGCTAGCTTTCCCTGTCGTATGCGTGCCCGTGAGGGCGGCGGAGAAATTGGGCACGGCCACAAGCGACGTTTACGGGGCAGTTGGGGAGGAGCGGGAACGCAGCGTGAGAGCAGAAGGGATAGGTCTCGGTCTTCGCCAGGCACTCGCGCCCGAGCTGTTCGAGCGCGACCCGCCGTCCATTCGCTGGCTCGAGATCCACCCCGAGAACTACCTCGAGCGGGGAGGGCGCTACGAAACCATGCTGAGCGCGGCGCGCGCCCGCTATCCGCTGTTGACGCACGGGCTCACGATGGCTTTCGGTTCCATCGCGCCGTTCAGCCCGAGCTACCTGCGCTCGCTGCGCGCGTTGCTCTGGGAGCTGCGGGTGCCCTGGCATTCGGACCATTTGTGCTTCGCCGGGGTCGACGGCTTGTTCGCGCACGATCTCTTGCCGCTGCCATGGAGTCGCGAATCCGTGGGGGTGGTCGTCGATCGCGTGCGCGAGGCCGAGGACGCGCTGGGGATCCCGATCGCGCTCGAGCACATCAGCTACTACGCGCGCGCTCCGGGCGGCACCATGGGCGAGCTCGAACACCTGCTCGAGATCCTCGAGCGCACGGGCGCCAAGCTGTTGCTCGACGTCAACAACGTATTCGTGAACAGCCAGAATCATGGCTTCGACCCGCGCGCCTTCATCGCTGCGTTGCCGCTCGATCGCGTGGTGCAGCTGCACGTGGCCGGTCACTTCGTGCGCGCCGACGGCCTGCGCATCGACACCCACGCCGAGCCCGTGTGCGAGGAGGTCTTTGAGCTCTTCGAGTACACGATGGGGCTTCTGCGTCGTCCGTTGCCCGTCCTGCTCGAACGCGACGGCAACTACCCCGCGCTGAGCGAGCTTACCGCCGAGGTGGAGCGCCTGGACGAGGTCTATCAACGCGCCCTCGCGCCGCCGCACGCGTCCCACGAGCACGACGAGGTGGCGCAGTGAAGCTCGCAGACTACCAGCGAAGGTTCATGCAGCTCAGCTTCGCCGAACGCGCCGATGAGGCGGAGTTCGTGAGCTTCGGCGATCCGGCGCGCTTCCACCTGTACCGGCAGATGATCCGGTCTCGGCTGCTCGGCATGGCGAAGAAGGCCTTCGCCAATACGCTCGAAACGGTCGGCGACCAGGCCTTCGAGGCGTCCTTCGCGCGCTATCTCGCAGAGCGTCCTCCCAGGAGCCCCTACATCCGCGACGTGATCGCGGACTTCGCGAGCTTTGCTCGCGCCAATCCGCAGCTCATCGCCCAGAGCCCGGTGTTCACCGCGGATCTGCTCCGCTTCGAGGAGGCCAAGTGGCGCGTCTCCTACCGCGCGTGCGACCTCACCGAAGACGCCCTGCGCGCGTTCGATTTCGCGGCTGTCCCCGCGCTCAACCCTGCGCTGGAGCAGCTCTCCCTGGAGCATCGCGTGTACGACCTTCAGGAAGGGACCTGTAAGGCGGGGCCCGGTCCGCTCTTCGTCTATCGGCCTCCTCAGCATGACGACATCCGCTGGTACGTGCCGGACGCCCTGATGGCGCGCTTGCTCGCGGACGCGCGCGCGCAGACCCAAAGCACGTTCGCCGACCTGGTGCGGGGGGCGGCAGCAGCGCTCGGAAGGGCGCTCGATGAAACCCTGCTCGAGGAGCTCGCCAGCGGGGTCACCCTGGCGCTCCAGCGCGGGGTTCTGCTCGGCTCCCGGAGCGACGCCCACCCGGCCACGGCGGGATCGGGTGGGGGGCCCGGGGCGTCTTGACTCGAACGACCGGTCGTTCTATTTTGATGCCATGGGCAAGGGCGAAGACACCCGGAAGAGCATCATAGAGCAAGCGCTGCGGATCGCGAGCGAGCAGGGGCTTTCCGGGCTCAGTATCGGGGTGTTGGCCGACAAGGTCGGCATGTCCAAGAGCGGGCTGTTCGCGCACTTCAGCTCGAAGGACAACCTGCAGGTGGCCGTGCTCGACGAGGCCGTGCGGCGGTTTGTGGAGCTCGTGATTTCGCCGGCGTTGCGCGAGCCGCGCGGCGAGCCCCGCGTTCGGGCGCTGATGAAACGCTGGCTCGCGTGGGGAGAGCAGGAGTTCATGCCCGGCGGCTGCATCTTCTTCGCGACGGCGGTGGAGCTCGACGACCGCCCCGGTCCCGCCCGTGAGCGGCTCGTGGCGTCGCAGCGAGACTGGCTCGGAGCGCTGGCCCAGGCCGTGCGGATCGCCCAGGAGGAGGGCCATTTCCGGCCCGATCTGGATCCCGAGCAGTTTGCCTTCGAGGCCTACGGCGTCTTCGACAGCTACCAGATGCACAAGCGTTTGCTGCGTCTCCCCAACGTCGAACGTCGCGTGCGCGCGGCCTTCGAGCGTTTGCTGGACGACGCCCGCGCGCCGCGGAGCTGAACGGACCCTCAACCCAGGTGGAGGAAGCCATGGACGCAAAACTGTCCGTCAATAAAAGTACGAACGGTCGGTTCGTCGCCTGGAGATAATGCAGGCACGAAGGGCAGCAGCCAGCGGGCCGGGAGCGATGCGCGCGCGGCCCAGGAGATCGCGCGGGTCCGCGGCACGCTCGCGTCGCCGCTACACCCGCGTCAGGTGCTGGCGGAGTTCGGCCGTCTGCTCGCGCTCTCCGAGCCCGCCCTCGAGGGCCTGAAGGAGCGCCTGGGGGCGCGCCACGGCGTGCACTTCGAAAGCCTCGACCTGCGGCTGGTGACGCCGCAGCTGGCGATCGAGGGGCTGGTGGTGCACGACCGCGCGGACCGCGAGGTGCCGTTCGAGCATGGCCTCGAGCTGTCTCGAAACTGGCCTGGCGCGGAGCTGTTCACGATCGAGGGCCTCGGGCACCGTCGCATCTTGAAGGCGCCCGAGGTCATCGCGAAGGTCGTGGACGCGATCACCGAGACGGAGAGAGCGCCGAGCTGGGAAGAGCTCATCTCCGCGGAGCTCTACCAGCCTTCGGCGCGAAACTTCGCAAGCCCGGAACGGATCTCCGAAGCGTACTAGTTTTTGTGTAGCTCCGGGTTGAGCACGACCTCGTTCTTCTTGTGGACCACCTCGACGGCGCCGCTGAGGCTATTGCGCCGGAACAGGAGGTCATCGTGGCCCGCGAGCTCGCGCGCCTTCACCACGCGCCCGTCGCCGAGCTGGACCTTGGTGCCGGCGGTGATGTAGAGGCCGGCCTCGATCGTGCAGCCATGACCGAGCGGGATGCCGCAGCCCGCGTTCGCACCGAGCAGCGAGCCCTTGCCGATTTTGACCACCATGTTCCCGCCGCCTGAGAGCGTGCCCATGATGGACGCGCCACCGCCGATGTCGCTGCCGTCGTCGACCGTGACGCCTGCGCTGACGCGGCCCTCCACCATGGATTTCCCGAGCGTGCCCGCGTTGAAATTGACGAAGCCCTCGTGCATCACGGTGGTCCCCTCTCCGAGGTAGGCCCCGAGACGCACGCGATCGGCGTCTGCGATGCGCACGCCGGTCGGGACCACGTAGTCCACCATGCGCGGGAACTTGTCGATCGAGTGCACCTGCACCGAGATCCCCTGGCTGCGCAACAGTCCGCGTACGCGCTCGAAGCCCTCGGGAGCGAACGGACCCACGTTGGTCCACACCACGTTGCTGAGCAGGCCGAACACGCCCTCCAGGCTCTGGCCGTGCGGCTTCACTTTGCGGCTCGAGAGCAGGTGCAGGCGCAGATAGGCATCATGGGCGTCGACGGGCTTTTGCTTGAGGTCTCCCACGAAGGTCACGACGACCGCCCGCGGAAGGACCTGGGGCAAGCCCACCTCGCCCTGTGCGTAGCGGGCAGCGTCCCGCTCGAGCCGCAGCAAACTGGCGCGGAGCTGCTCGAGGGCCACGATGTTGGGATGGACTTTGCCGTCGTCCGCGAAGGGGGCGAAGTGATCGAGCGCGGCGCTCAGTTGCTCGCCCGTGAGCCGATAGCTCTTGCTGCCCGAGCGATGTCCCACCAGGTGGGCAAGCACCGCCGCGGTGCCGAAGTTCTCATCGCAGTTGGGGGCAGGAAACCAGGTATCGAGCACGCTCGCGTTCTCGCCGACGCGCTGGGGCGCGGAGGGATCGGTGAGCGCGAAGGTCGCAAGTCCCACGCCGTAGGCCTGGGGACGCACATAGCCTTCAACGGCTTCGTACTCCGACACGAGCTTGGTGAACTGCTCCACGCTGTCGACGCGCATGGTCTCCTACCTCATTCTTTTTCTCGCGCACAAAAAAGGGCGCGGTCGAAGCGGGCGGTTCCGCCCGCGAGCAAAACATCGAAGCGGGCGGTTCTGCCCGCGAGCAAAACATCGAAGCGGGTTCTGCCCGCGAGAAAACATCGTCATGGTCATGCAAGGGGGGGCGAACTTCGACCCCACGGCGCCGGCCCGGTGTTGTACTTTCAGCTTCAGCCCGGGCAAGCGAGCGCGAGGCAAAACCATATTGGCGTGACGATCCGTTCGTGACAAAGCTCTAAGGATGGCGGGGACAATGCGGCATAACCGGGGCCAGGGAGCGCGATGAGCCTGTTCAAACGCGCGGCCAAAGTGCGGCAATTGTTCCTGGGCGAGCGAGAACGCGCCGTTACGGTGGTCGGCCAGGTCGCCCACGTGGAATATCGCCGGATCGACGCGGCCGCGGAGCCGATGTTCGAGCGCGCGCTTAAAGCCGCGCTGGACGCGTCGGGCGGGGAGGCGGGGCCGGTAAGCGCTGTCATCAATCCCTTCACGCGCCGCGTCGGCTTGCGCTTCGAGGGGCCCGTCTGGCCTCGCGAGCGGCTGTTTCGGTTCGTCGAGGAGAACGAGCAGGCGGTGCGCGCCTGCCAGGCGATCGTCGAGGAGCCGAGCGATGAGGACTTGCGCGTCGTGCGAAAGCGGAGGGCGGCCGAACGAGCGCTCCTCGAACGCGTGCTCCCCGACGACGACCAGCTCGATCGTGAGCTCTCGGTGGCCGCGATCGTCGACTCGCTGGCCCTCATGGCGGGCATCTCATTTCGTTTGGTGCCGTTCGTGCCGCGTCGGCTCGGCACCAACCTCTACGGGCTCTTGTTCGCAGTTTCGCAGGTCGAGCGATTGCGCCGACCGCTCGACGAGCGGCTGGGGCGACAGCGCGCGGATTTCCTCCTGCAGATCGCCATGGCCGGGGCCCAGGGGCTCTCCCAGCGTCCCCTGAGCTCGCTGGTCGACTTGAGCGAGAAGCTCGTGAGCTTGCGCGAGCTGCGCGAGCGCAACGCGCTCTGGCGACGCTGGTCGGAGGCGTTGACGGCACACGACGTGGCGGTGCCCGCGGCTGCCCTGCCCGAGCTACGTCCTTGCCCCGTCCCCAAAGGCGAGCTCGAGCGCTACACGGATCGCGCCTGGAAGATCGCCACCTTCACGTTTGGCTTGAGCGCGCTGACCACGCGCAGCCCGTCGCGCGCGATCGCAGCGGGCTTTGCGGCTTTGCCGCAACCTGCTCGCCTGGGCCGTGCGCTGTTCACGGCCGAGCTCGGCCGCGTGTTCGCGCGTCACCACATGTTGGTGCTCTCCCCTGCCGCGCTGCGCCGACTGGACCGCGTGGACTGCCTGGTCGTCACCGCGGAGCTGGTGATGCGCCAGAAGTTCTACGTGGGAGACGTGTTCGCGCTGCGCGGGCTCTCACGCGCCCAGGCGCTCGCGGAAGCGCGCAAGTTGTTCGCTGCCGACCGGCCGCTGCGCGTGCAACGTGGCGAGAGTTACACGCTCGGCCCCGCCCGCCTCTTGGCCGAGTTCGATGACGCGGAGCTGGAGGTCGAGATGGCCGAGCGCGCGCACCGCGGCGCGCTGGTGTTGGCGCTGACGCAGCACGATCGGGTGGTGTGCCTGGTGGAGATCCAGATCGCTCCGGAGGCCGGCGTGGGCGATGCGATCTCGGCGGCGCGCAGGCTCGGCATGCAGATCGTGCTCGCCAGCGACGATCTCAGCGTCGCCGAGGGGCTTCATCCGGACGACGTCGTCGGTCATTCTCGCGGCCTCGTCGACGGCATTCGCCGCCTGCAATCCGAGGGCCGGACGGTGGCCTTCGTGGGGCGCGGCCCCTCTCCGGCCTATGCCTCGGCCGATCTCGGGATTGCGCTCTGCGATCGCACACGGCAGACCCCCTGGGGCGCGCACGTTCTGTGCCCGGATGATCCCGGCGTGCTCTCCACCGTCATCGAAGCCTGTAACGTCGCGCGCGGCGTCTCTCGCCAGAGCGTGCGTCTGGCCATGGGCGCGGCAGCCGTGGGCACGCTCGCCTCGGCGGGCGGGCGCACGCACCTCGCTGCGCGGCGCGTGCTCCTGGTCGTGAACCTGGCGAGCCTCGCCGCGATGCTCAACGCCGTGCGGCGCACCGCCAACGTGGATGGCTCCACGCGCAAGCCGCTCGACCCTACGCCCTGGCACGCGTTGGAGGCGCGCGGCGTGCTCTCGCGCCTCGGCAGCAGCGACGATGGTCTGCCGGAGCCCAAGTCGGTTCGCGGACGCGACCGGGTGCGCGACTTTTCGGCCTGGGTCGAGCTCGGCCGCGCGGTGCAAAAGGAGCTCGCGAGTCCGCTCTCTCCGCTGCTCGCGATGGGCGCCGGCGTGTCGGCCGTCGTGGGGTCCAAGGCGGACGCCGGCATCGTGGCGGGCGTCGGAGGCTTGAACGCGCTGATCGGCGGCTACCAACGCTTCAAGACCGAGCGCGCCATCAGCAGCCTGGTAAAGCAGGCCGACACCCGCGTGCACGTGCGCCGCGGCGGACGCGTGCGCGTGTGCCCGGCGGACGAGCTTCGCCGCGGAGATCTCGTGCTCTTCAATCAGGGCGACATGGTGCCCGCGGACTGCCGCATCCTCGAGGCGCACTCGCTCGAGGTGGACGCCTCCGCGCTGACCGGCGAGTCGCTGCCCGTGCTGAAGAACGCCGCGCCTTCGTTCGCCGAGAGCGTGGCGGACGCGAGCTCGATGTTGTGGGCGGGCACCACGATCGCGGCCGGACGTGCCACCGCGGTGGTGGTGGCCACGGGAGACGACACGGTCATGCGGCGCGGCACCCTCGTCACACCGGACGAGGCGCGCGGCGGCGTCGAGGCGCGTCTGCGCGCCTTGATGCGCCTCACGGGGCCGGTGGCGATGACCGCGGGCGCCGCCCTGGTCGGCACCGGGCTGTTGCGCGGACGGCGCGTGGACGACCTCGTGAGCACGGGCGTGGGGCTCGCCGTGGCGGCCGTGCCCGAAGGGCTGCCCGTGCTCGCCACGGTGAGCCAGCTGGCCGCGGCCGAGCGCTTGTCGCGACGCGGCGCGCTCGTGAAGAACCCGCGCGCGATCGAGGCTTTGGGCCGTGTCGACGTGCTCTGCCTCGACAAGACGGGGACCTTGACCGAGGGGCGCATCGAGCTCACCAGCGTGCACGATGGCGAGCGCATGGAGGGCATCGGCGAGCTGAGCGGCCCGCGCCTGGAAGTGCTGCGCATCGCTGTGCTGGCCGTGGCCGACCAGCGTGGCCAAGCGAGCGATCCGATGGACACCGAGATCGTACGGGTCGCCCGCGGCGTGGGGGAGCCCGCGCACGGTTTCGTGCGCCTGGCCGAGCACGCGTTCGAGTCGGGGCGAGGCTACGAGGCCGTGCTCGTGCGGTCCGAGCAGGGAGCGCGCATCTTTGTGAAGGGCGCGCCCGAGCAGCTCTTGTCACGTGCCAGCGTGCTCTCGCTCGGGGGGGAGCTCGTGCCGGTCTCGCGCGGCAGGTCAGCGTTTCAACAGCAGCTCGAGCGCATCACCGCCGATGGCCTGCGGGTGGTCGCGGTCGCCGAGCGCACGGTGGCGGACACGGAGCTCGAGCAATTTAGCGCGCGCTCGCTCATCGAGGATCCGCGCGGCCTGATCGTGCGCGGCTTTTTGGCCTTCCGAGATCCGGTGCGACCGAGCGCGCGCGGCGCCGTGGAGGGCCTCGCCCGCGCGGGCGTGCGCGTGGTGATGGTGACGGGCGATCATCCCAACACGGCCCACAGCATCGGGCGCGAGGTGGGGCTCACGAACCAGTTCGGTATGCTGCATGGCGCGCAGATCGCCCACATGACCGAGGCGCAGCTCGAGCGCGCGGCGAGCAAGACCGCGATCTTCGCCCGCGTTACGCCGGCACAGAAGGTGCGCGTGGTGCGCGCCCTGCAGCGCTCGGGGCACGTCGTTGGCATGGTCGGAGATGGCGCGAACGACGCGCCCGCCATGCGCGTTGCGGACGCGGGCATCGCTGTGGGCGCGACCTCCACCGAGGCCGCGCGCGCGGCCGCCGACGTGGTGCTGGCGGAGGCCCGCATCGACGCCCTGGTCGACGCGGTGGTCGAGGGCCGCGCCATGTGGAACTCGGTGCGCGACGCCGTGTCCATCTTGGTCGGCGGGAACCTCGGCGAGATCGCCTTCACGCTCAGCATCGGTGCGCTGCTCGGCAGGGCGCCGCTCAACCCGCGGCAGCTGCTCCTGGTGAATTTCTTGACCGACATCGCGCCGTCGATGGCGATCGCGCTGCGGCCGCCCTCCGTAGAGGACCTGAGCACGCTGCGCGACGCCGGGCCCGACGCATCCCTCGGGGCGCCGCTCGATCGCGAGATCATCGCGCGCGCCATCACGACCTCTTTCGGCGCCGGCAGCGCGTGGACGTTGGCGCGCTTGAGCGGCGGCCAGGCGCGGGCGCGCACCGTGGGCTTGGTGGGGCTCGTGGGCACGCAGCTGGGGCAGACCATCCTCAAGGGCGGGCACAGCCGATCCGTGTTCTGGACGAGCCTCGGTTCGTTTGCAGCGCTCGGGCTGATCGTCCAGACGCCCGGGCTGAGTCAGCTGTTCGGTTGCACGCCGCTCGGTCCCGTCGCGTGGTTCACTGGCCTCTCCACTTCTGCGTTCGCGACCGCGCTCTCGCCCGTGGTGGACAGCGCCGTCCTCACGACCTCGGAGCTCGTGCAGGCCGTGCGTGAGCGCTTCGATCCAAAGCCTGCGCCCGCCGCGCGCGAGGAGCAGGAGATGCCCGACAATGTGGTGCTCTTGAGCGATCATGCTTCGCGCTTGCTCCGCAACTGAGTACGAACCATGAGCAGTGCAGGTCTTCACCGTCTTCCCAGCGACGAGCTCAAGCGCCTGTTGCGTGCGCTCTATCGCGGAGCGATCTCTTCACCCGTCACGCGCTCGTCGCTGATCGAAAAGGGCTTCGGCAACATCGAGCTGCACCTCGAGCACGTGGTGGGCCGCGACCAGGAGAGCGCCAAGGCGATCATCGCCGCCGTGCTCGCCGAGCGTGCGGCGGGGGGCGGCGCGCGCGCGGATCTGGCGTACTGCGGGCTGCCCAACCCCGGGACGCGCTCGCGTGATCTGCGCGAACTGGTCCGCGAGCTTCTCACCTCGGCGACCCAGAGCGTGGAGCTCTACGGGCTTTGCACTTCGCGCTCCGAGCGCGGGCTCTTGCGGACGGTGGCGGCGGTTTGCGATGGCCGCGACACGCATGGCCGCCTGGTCTTCGACACCGATGGCTCCGAGCAGGCCCGCGAACGCGTGCGCGCGCTCGTGTGCGCGAGCTTTCGCCGGCTCGAGAAGATCGAGGTCTGGAGCAACCCCCCTGCGTTGCGGCTCGCGCTGCGCGCCGTGGTCGTGGACCGGGTCCGCGCCCTGATCACGGGCGGCGAGCTCGACGGCGAAGAGGAGGACCGCGCGCTCTCGCTCGGCGTGTTGCTGCAGGACGCTGCCTACATCAGCGCCTGGCACAAGGAGTGGGAACTTCTGATCAGGTCGGGCAGCCCGCTCGCGCCCGTGCGGGTAGACTTGCGCTGACGCCATGGATTTGCCTCAAGCTCCGACTCCCTATGATCGCCTCGGCGGCGCCGTCGCGGTACGCAAGCTGGTGACCCGCTTCTACGACTTCATGAGCGAGCTCCCCGAGGCCCGCGAGGTGCTGGCCATGCATCCGAAAAACCTCGCGAGCTCACGGGAGAAGTTGTTCGAATTCCTCAGCGGTTGGCTGGGCGGCCCGCAGCTTTACGTGCAGCGCCGCGGACACCCGCGCCTGCGCGCGCGGCACATGCCTTTCCAAATCGACCGCGCGGCGCGTGATGCCTGGATGCGCTGCATGCAGCTGGCGCTCGAGGAGTGCGCCGAAGACGTGGTGCTCAGGGAGCAGCTGCTGGTATCGTTTCATCGCCTGGCAGACCACATGCGCAACGTGGAGGAGCCGGAGCAGGTCTAAATCTGTTTTCGAGCTTACTCCGGCTTGAGCACGACCACCGGGATCTTACGCTGGGTCTTGCGTTGATACTGCAGGTAGCGCGGGAACTCGCGCGTGATGTTTCCCCAGACGCGCTCGCGCTCAGGCTCGTTTGCGACCGATGCGAAGGCCGCCAAACGCTTCGCTCCCACCTCGAGCTGGACCCTAGGGTTCGCCGCCAGGTTGTGAAACCAGGCGGGGTTCTTGTCGTTGCCGCCGAATGAGGCGATCAAGACGTAATCTTCGCCGTCGCGGAAGTAGGGCAGAGGTACGGTGCGTGAAAGGCCGGTCTTCTTGCCGGTCGTTGTCAGGAGCAGCACGTCCAATCCATCGACCCGCCGTCCGATCAGGCCGCGCGTCGCGCGGTAGAGGCGCACGTGCCACTTGCCGATGCGCTTCATGGTGGTCTCGGAGGGCACGTACTTGATGTATCTGTGTTGCGGCATGCGGTTTGTGCGTCGTTTAGCCGCTCGACGTAGGCATTCAAGTCAAGGCTGTGACGTCTGCCTCGGGGGAGGGGGTAAGCTCCCCGGCCGCGAGCAGTCTGGTCTGGGAGGTCACAAGATTGACTAATGCTTACGAAGGCGATAGGACGCGCGGGGGCCAGGTTTCAAGGATGGCTCTGACGCGGGGGGCACGGGGCCAAGGCCGCGTGCAGGCACACGGCATGGAATAAACGGGTCGCGGCGGTGCGTCCCTGAGCGAGTCCATGTCAGAGGCCGAGTTCGGTCGTCCTCGGGGGCGATCACAGGGAGAGGTGATGGATATGTCCTTCAGGACCATGCAGCGATTCGGATTCGTGAGCTCTTTGGCCTTGGCTTCGGTGTTCGCCGCCGCCTGCGGCGATGACGAGAAGAAGGACAAGGACAACGGCGAGAAGGACGCGGCCGTGAAGGATGCCGCACCCGCGCTCGGCGAGCTCCAGGCGATGTGCGCCACCGTGTGTGACGGTGTCGATGTCATGAATCCTTTCCCGGACGTCGCTGCCTGCTGCCTCGCGGACAACTCCTGCGGCCTCTCGACCATGTACCTTCAGGGCGAGAGCAAGCCTGAGTGCGTGCCGCCGGAAGCGCCCGGCGTCCCCTCCCAGAGCTGCGGGGAGATCTGGGATCAGATCGACTTTATGTTCGAAAACCCCGGTGTGGACGCTGGGTTCGCCGACAATAAGATTGACGGCAAATTCACGACGCCTGCGATGGGTCCGAACGTGCTGGCACATTTCAACGGCTGCTGTACCAAGGCCGGCGCCTGTAGCATCGACTTCTCGGAGGTGAACGTAGTCTTCGGAACGGCCCCGCTTCCCGCGGCGAACGTCGGCTACGGCTGCGTGGATCCCGTGGCCGCAGGCATGGTACCGGCTGCCATGGCTGCCGGCTTTGGTGAGACGATCGGATGTGATCCGGTGACAGGCGAGGTGACCGAGAAGCCGCAGCTGGCGGGCGACCCGGACGCCTCGACGGGCGACCCGGACGCCTCGACGGGCGACCCGGACGCCTCGACGGGCGACCCGGA
>JBIQKA010000032.1:0-9100 GCA_044507075.1 Myxococcales bacterium | reverse complement strand
CGCCTCGACCGACCCAGACGCTGCAGTCTGAGTCTGAGCGGCCAGCTGCCATCTTGTGGGCGCGGCGGACCGTGAGGTCCGGCGCGCTTTTTCATTTTCGCTGCCAAGCAAACGCGAGGCTAGAGCGCATTTCACAAATCCCCGCGCCGGATCGTGGGGCGCCGCGGCGTCGGATCCGTCGACCTCGGACCGAGGCAATGCCGGGGTATTGTCGCAGTGTCCGAGGTCGGCGGAGGCGCCGCCGCGCCGCCCGCGAGGCGGTGCGGGGATTTGTGAAATGCGCTCTAGCGCCGCTGCAGCGTGTCGATCGTCTGATCGAGATCCTTGCGCAGACACGCGAGGCAGTCCGCGAGCCGGATCAAACCGCAGCCGCGCTTGGGCTGACCTGCCAGGCGCTCGAGCGTCGGGAGCACCCGCGGGTCGTCCAGGGTGCGCATGTCTTCGAGCACGGCCTTCTTGTTGGAGCAGCTGCCCGACGCCTCGAGCTGCGCCACGAGCTTCACGTATTGGGGCTTGCCCGCCGGATCCTTGAGCAGGCGCCTGGCGGCCGCGCGGCGCGCCTGCAGGGTCTTGCCGCGCAAGACGGTCTCTTGATCGTCGCGCTCCTTGCCCGCGCTCGCGGCCTTGGACTTCGGGGGCTCCTCGTAGGGGGACTTGGGCTCGGGCTCTGCCACCGGTTCCGGCTTTTTCTCGGCCCGTCGGAGCTCGGGCTTGCTCGTCTTGGCGGGCTTCTTCGGCTCGGCCGCCGCCACGGGCTCGGGCTGAAGCGGCGGCTGTGAAGCGTCTCCATCCAGCGCCACGATCAGGACCGCTACGAGGATCGCCAGCGCGGCGACGGCATGCGGCACGTAGGGGCGATAGGCCGAAGGCACGTAGCGCTCGTAGAACTCAGGCACGAGCTCGAGGCTCAGGTGTAAATGGGAGACGCGGGTGTCAGGCAGATCCGCGATCCGGCGCAGCGCATCGCGCACCTCGGCGGCCGTGTTGGGACGTTGGTTCTTGTCCCAGGCGAGCAGCCGTGTGACCAAATCGCTCAGCTCGCGCGCCATCTGCGAGCGCCCCAAGTCGAGCGGGGCAGGCACGCTATTGAACTGCTTGGCGAAGATGGCGGTGATATCGCTACCGCTGAATAGACGCTCGCCCTTGCAGAGCTCCCACAGGATCACGCCGAGCGCGTAAAGATCGGTGCGATGGTCGACCTCGCCAGCGCTGGCTTGCTCGGGGGACATATAACCTGGCGTGCCGAGGATGGTGCCCGCCTGGGTGAGCGGGCGGGAATCCATGCTGAGCCCTTCGGGCTGTCCCGCGAGGCTCGCCACGCCGAAGTCGAGCACCTTGGCGGCCTCGCTGCCGTCGCTGCGCGTCTCCACGAGCACGTTGTCCGGCTTCAGATCGCGATGCACGATGCCCATGCCATGCGCGGCGCTGAGCGCGTCGGCGATCTGCGCGCACAGGCTGGCAGCGCGCCTGAAGTCGATGCCCGCTTCCTGCTCGAGCAAGGCTTGTAGGCTGTGCCCGCGCACCCAGGGCATGACCATGAACGAGCTTCCGTCTTCGAGCTCGCCGAAGTCGATGGCAGCCGCGATGTGCGGGTGGTCGAGTTGTCCCGTGGCCAAGGCCTCACGCTTGAAGCGCAGGAGCAACTCCTCGTGGGCGGCCAGCTGGGGATGGATGACCTTGAAGGCCACCTTCTTCTTGAGATGAAGGTGCTCGGCGACATAGACCACGCCCATGCCGCCTTCGCCGAGACGCTCGAGGACGGTGTAGCGCCCGGCGACCTCCCGGCCCGTCCAGTCGTGCCCCATCTTTGGGCGCGGTCGAGCTGCGCCCTCGGCCGCGGGACCCAAGGCGGCGGTGGCCTGCAACGGCGACGGGGGCGTTGCAGCGGCCATCGTGGGCATTTCCGCGGCACCCTGTGGGTCTGCCGGGGAATCCTTTGCGGGACCGCCATCTTGCATCGCGCGACACCATACAACGCATGCGTGTTTGGGGGAACCCACGCGCCCCCGGTTCTACATGCTCGGGTTGAAACATTGTAACCTGGCCGCTACACCGCGCTGCCCCATGACCCTCGAATACAAGCTGGAAAACGAGCTCGCACGCGAGCTCGGCCGCTGCATCGCCGACTTCAAGCTCATTGAAGCGGGTGATCGCATCATGGTGTGCATGAGCGGAGGCAAGGACAGCTACACCTTGCTCCATTTGCTCGAGAGAGCGCGGAGAAAGGCGCCCATCGCGTTCTCGCTGGTGGCTGTGCATCTGGATCAGGGGCAGCCCGGCTACGACGGTTCCCCACTGAAAGCGTGGCTGAAGGAGCGTGGCTTCGACTATCGGATCCTAAGCGAAGACACCTACAGCGTCGTCAAGGAGCGCGTCCCCGAGGGCAAAACCTATTGTTCGCTCTGCTCGCGCCTGCGGCGCGGCGTTCTCTACAACGCAGCCCAGGAGCTTGGCTGCAACAAGATCGCGCTCGGACATCATCGCGACGACGCGATCGAAACGCTGCTCTTGAACCTCATGTTCACCGGATCGATCAAGTCCATGCCCCCCAAGCTCGTGAGTGATGATGGGCGCAACATCGTGATCCGTCCGCTGCTCTATGCGTCAGAGCCCAAGATCGCAGCGCTCGCGCAGGCGCTGCAGTTTCCCATCCTGCCCTGCAACCTCTGCGGTTCGCAGGACAACCTGATGCGCAAGCAGGTGAAGAACTTGCTCGCCACCTTGGAGCAGAGCGCGCCTCAGGTGAAGGACAGTATCCTCGCCGCGCTCGGCAACGTGCGAGCTTCGCACCTGTTGGACGTCGGTCTGTGGCAGAAGCTGGGGCTCAGCGTGGCCGAGGATCCGGGGGTCGATCCCTTCGCGAGCGGGGTGAGCGAGACGCCGCGGCAGGCCGGCGCCGGCCGCAATCTGCGCGTGATTCCCTGAACGGGGGCGAACCTGAGCGACCGCAGCAAGAGCAGGGGCCGGTCCTGAAAAGTCGGACTATCCTGTCGTCCATCGTGAACCCGACGAAGCTCCCTCAGTGTCTTCTCCGCGCGCGGGCGCCCGCGCCACGCTGCCGAGTGTCCGCGCTGTTCGCGCTCATTTTGATCGTGACCGCAGCGTCTTCTGCGTCCGCGGGTGACGTGCCGGTTACCGGCTTTCTGCCTGCCCCCGACCAGACGGGCTTCCTCGCCCTCCCGAGCACGCGCACGCCAGGGGCGTGGGGCACGGACGCGACACTGTGGCTCGGCTACACGCTGAACCTGCTGGAGCGGTCCTCGTTGAGACTCGCGGATCCGTCCGCGGCGCGCGACGGTCTCGACTACACCAGCGCCGACAAGATCATCCACCACCGCTTCGACGGCACGGCGATCGCCCAGCTCGGCATCATGAGCCGCGGCGCGCTGGCGGTGCGCATGCCGATGGTGTTCGTGCAGCGCGGCGACGATCTGCCCGGAAAGGGCCTGGCCACCGTTGCGGCCGGAAACCCCGCGCTGGAGGGCCGCGTGCGTGTGTTCGGTAACCCCGTACGTCCCGACGGCAGCGTCAACGACGGCTCGGCGGTGGCCCTGCGCGGCGTGGTGTTCTTGCCGGTGGGGACCGGGGACGCGTACTTCGCCGACAACAGCACGCGCCTCGACGTCTCGGCGATCGCCGACCTGGAGATGTTCGGCATCCGTTTGGGTGGAGCACTCGGCTATCGCCACGGCTTCGACAAGAACCGCATCGGGAACAGCTCCATGCAGGACGCGTTGACGCTGATGCTCGGACTGCGCCTCCCTCTGCCGCTGATCGCGCGTGCGATGCCGGGCAAGCTGCAGGAGAGCGTGATGGTGGAGCTCGATGTTCAGACCAATCCCCGGGATTTCTTCGCGAGCCCCACGACGCCGGTGGAAGGTCGGCTCGCCTACCGCGCGGTGATCAGAGACTTCTTCGTGACCCTCGGGGTCGGAGCCGGCTTTCGTCCGGCGGTCGGCTCGCCGGACTTTCGCGTCCTCGGCGCCTTCGGTTGGTCTCCGCGCAAACACGACCAGGACGGCGACGGAGTGCCCGACAGTGAAGACCAGTGCGTGCACCTGCCGGAAGATCGCGATGGATTTCAAGACGAAGACGGCTGTCCGGACGACGACAACGACGGGGACTTGATCGTCGACGAGGACGACAAGTGCCCGATGGAGCCCGCCGAGATCGGCCGGGACGAGGACGAGGACGGCTGCACCGACAAGTGAGCCGAGGCCTCGCCGTGGGCCGCCCGGCTGGGGCGCTCGCGGGCCCCCGACAACCAGGTCACCACGGCAACGTGCTGAAACCCGGGACAGCTCCTAGAGTTCGTGGCCTATGACCTGGTTTCGCTGTCTGGCCGCGGCCGTGCTGTGTGTGATCGTCCTTGCTTGTGTGCCGCGAGGCGACCCCGCACTGAGCGGTCCTTTCAAGGATGACTTCAACCGAAGCGAGCTGGGGCCGCTCTGGCGCAATACGGGGGGACCCTACCAAATCATCGACCAACAGCTGCGGGTTCGCGGGGCGCACAACAAACCGCTGTGGCTCAAGCGCACGCTGCCCCGCGACGTGCGCATCGAGTTCGACGTGCGCAGCGAGAGCCCCGAGGGAGACATCAAGGTCGAGGTTTTCGGGGACGGGGTCTCCAAGGCGACCGAAGCGAGCTACACGGCGACCAGCTACGTGGTGATCTTCGGCGGCTGGAACAACTCCAAGAACGTCCTGGCCCGGATGAACGAGCACGGCTCCGACCGCGTCGAGGGCCCGCGCCGCAAGGTGGAGAAGGGCCGTACGTATCGCATGAAGATTGAGCGCCGAGGAGATACCATCAGTGCTTGGGTAGACGGACAGGTCCTGGTCAAGATGGAAGATCCAGAGCCCCTGTGGGGGGTCGGGCACGACCACTTCGGCATCAACAATTGGCAGTCCGAGGTGTGGTTCGACAACCTGGTGATCACGCCGCTGTAGTCCAGTCGTAGCCCGCGACCTCGCAGTCCTCGGTCTCTTGCTCGCGCTGTAACCGCACCTCGACACGCCGAAAACGATGGAAGCCAAAGAGTTCGAACTTCTGTTGAACGATCTCGAGACGCGCGTCGATCGGCTACGCGCGCTCTACGAGAACTGGTTTCGCGGCTACGAGAAGATGGAGCCGCAGGTGCCCCGCAAGGACGTGGAGCGCCGCGTGTATGCGCTGCGCAAGGAGCTGCCACGCAACACTGCCCTGCGTTTCCGCTACCACCAGCTTTACCAGCGCTACACCACGCTCGCGAACTACTGGCAACGCATGGCCAAGCAGATCGAGGAGGGAACGCACCGCCTGCAGCTGCAGCGCATGCGTCGCCGGGCGGGCGGGGGGCCGGACCGCAAGGCGGCGGCGGGCTCCGAACGTTCGGACCCGAAAAGCTACGAGCTCGACCTCGAAGAGAGCCTCAGCGTGGATGACCTGTTGAGCGACTTCGACATGGACGAGGTGGCGCGCGCCGTGGACGCACCCACACAGGCGCAGGACCTGGACGACGCGCCCACGCCGATCCCCAAGCCGCTACCGAAGCTAAGACCCGCCCCCTCCACGGCGGAGCCGGCCCGTGTGGCCAAGCTTCCGAGGGCCCCTGAGGGGGCGCTGACGGCTGCCGCCTCGGTCCCGCGTCCGGCGCCTCCGGTCGCCGCTCCGGCGCGCCCAGCAGCCCCGAGCGCGCCCGCCGCGAGGGCCCCGGAGCCCGCCCCCGTCGTGCCCGCCGCGAGCGCCCCGAGGCCCGCGCCTGCCGTGCCCGCCGCGAGCGCGCTCCGGCCCGCTCCCGCGCCGCCCGCCCAGGCGTTCGCCAACCCGACCCCGAGCGCGACCTTCCGCCTGCCCGGCAAGGGCGAGGCCGCGCGCCCCCAACCCGCGCCCTCGGCGGCCGCCTCTACGGCCAGCTCGCAGCGCGCAGGCGGCGGACTGAACGAGGAGCGGCTCAAGCGCATCTACGCCGAGTACACCTCGGCTCGGAGGCGCAACAACGAGGGCGAGGTCCGCTACGAGAACATGGTCTCCAGCATCCAGAAGATGCTGCCCGAGCTGCAGAAGAAGCACGCGGGCAAGCGCATCGACTTCGAGGTGGTGCTCAAGGACGGCCGGGTGGGGCTCAAGCCGCGCGCGACCTGAGGCGGCCCTTGGCCCTCACTCTTCGGCGTGGGCGCCGAAGCCCTCGTAGTCTCCCTGCAGTTCTGCCTCTCCCTCGACCTCGAACGTGCGCGTCGCGAGCAGTGACGAGCCCTGGCCGCGCGCCACGAACAACCTGTGCTCGATGCGCTCGAGCAGCGGGCGCAGGGTGTTCTTGTCGAGCGCGCTCACGGCCACTCCGTCGTGTTCGCGTGCCTTCGCGCTCGCTTCATCGGGCGGGAGGCAATCGGCCTTGTTGTAGACCACCAGACGGGGCACCTGCTCGAGCTCGAGTTGTTCGAGCAGCTTCTCGGTGGTTGCGATGTGCTCGGCGACGTTGGGGTCGGCCGAGTCGATCACGTGCAGGAGCAGGTCGGCGTCCTGGGCCTCCTCGAAGGTGGCGCGGAAGGCGGAGAACAGCTCCTTGGGCAGATCACGGATGAAGCCGACGGTGTCGGTGATGACCACCTCTTGCTCACGCGGGAACTTGAGCCGCCGTGAGCGTGTGTCGAGCGTGGCGAACAGCTTGTCCTCGGAGAGCACGCTGGACTCGGTGAGGGTGTTGAGCAGGGTGCTCTTGCCGGCGTTGGTATATCCCACGATGGCCACGATGGGCACGTCGTTGCGGGAACGCTTGCGGCGGCGCTCCTTGCGCTGGCGCGCGGTCTGCTTGAGCTGATGCTCGAGGTAGGTGATGCGCTCGCGCGCCCGACGACGGCCGATCTCGAGCTTGGTTTCGCCGGGTCCGCGGCCGCCGATGCCGCCCGTGAGGCGCGAGAGCGAGTCGTCCTTCTGCCCGAGGCGCGGCAGCAGATAGCGCATCTGCGCGAGCTCCACCTGGAGCTTACCGTCGCGGCTCTCGGCGCGTTGCGCGAAGATGTCGAGGATGAGCTGGGTGCGATCGAGTACCTTGAGATCGGTCACCTGGGCGATGGCGGTGCCCTGCGCAGGCGAGAGATTGCGATCGAAGATCAGCACTTCCACATCCAGCTGCATGGAGCGCAGCACGACGTCCTCGAGCTTGCCGCGGCCGAGCACGAACTTGGGATCGACCTGGTCGCGCACCTGCAGAAACACGTCCGCGACCTCGACGCCAGCGGTGCGCGCGAGCTCCTTGAGCTCGTTGAGCGATGCTTGGGCCCTGTGGGCCTGCTTCTTGTCACAGACGTGCACCAGGATGGCGCGGCCGTCCTTGGCGGTGACGCGACGCGTGCGGGCGATGCGCGCGAACTCCTCCTCGAGCGCGGTGATCAGCTGGGCGGGGTTGAGATCGAGCTTGAAGTACGGAATGGGCCCGATCTGGCGGAACGGTTGCTCTTCGCTGCGCTGCCCGTTGCTCTCGCTATGGCTGGTCGGCACGCAGTGCGCGTAGTGGACTTGCTGCGGTGCGCCGTCGGGCGCGAGCAGGATGGCGGCCACGAGATCGAGCCGCAGGCGCGTGAGATCGACCAGATCGTCGCGTGTGAGCAGCTCGCGGCGCAGGTGGGTGTGGACCAGGCGCACGCCACGAAAGCGACCGGCCGTGCCGCGCAAGCGCCCCAGATCTGGCAGCATCAGCTTGGTGGCGTCGCCCACAATCACGAACTCGACCGCGCCGGTGCGGCTGATGAGCACGCCCACCTGACGCCCCGTTGCGTGCGACACCTCGCTCAGCGCGCGGGTAAGTTCCTGGGTGACGAGCTGATCTGCAGGGACGCGTCGGCGGTAGAGGCGCTCGAGCGCGTGAAGTTCGGATGGTGACAGCCCTTGGGTATTTCCGAATACCTGCAACTTACTTGGAGCCTAGATTCAAGCCGGCAAAGTTGCAATCGCTAGACGAGGGGAGGGGGGCCATTTGGCGGGACGGGAAACATCAGCGCCAGATGCCGATCGCGGCACCCCAGTCGAAGAAGCGGGGCGCCACATCCACCGTGGCCGTGCCACGAAAGGACCAGCGCCACAGATCGAACAGTCTGACATCGAACCCGAGCGTGCCGTGGGGACGGTAGTAACTGCGCTGGTAGCGGCTCGGCTCGAGGTACGTGCCACCGCGCACTTTCATGCGGTTTTGTAGCACTTCGCTCTCGACGCCGAAGCGCACGCCCACCGAGTGCTTCGCGCCCGACGTCTCGGGGGTCTGGGTAAGGAACGAGGTCAGTCCTTGGCCGTTCTGCGTCTTGCCGGAAAGGATGAGGTCGGCAGACACGAGCACGTAGCGTCTCGGTTGATTGCGGATCAAGCGTTGCTCTGCTTCGCGGTCGTTTCGGATCGCCTGCCGGACCGCCTTCTTGGGATCATCGGGCAGCGGTGGATAGGCCGGACCGTCATAGAGGGGGGGCGGCAGGTAGGTGCCCGAACGGACCTGACGCTCCAGGTTCTGGCGGATGCCGGTGGTCTCGCGCCAAGGCACGTTCGCGCGTCGTTCGCCGAACTGGTAAGCGAAGCCGATATCGATCTCCCAGGGCACGTGCACGCGCGATGGCAACACGAGCCCCTGCGCCGTGCGCAGGCCGTCGGCCGAGGTTTGCACGCCCTCGCCCGCGCTCGGCCTGGAGTCGATCGGGGTGCGCAACACCGCCCCCGCGCGATAGCGTTTGTTGGCGGGACGGGCGAGGACGCCGAACTCGGCGCCCACCCCCCAAAAGCTCACCAGGTTCGCCTGCGTGCTCCCCGAGCGGTCCACCTCCAGCACGACCGCACGCACGGTCGCGCCGAGCACGAGACCGCCATCGAACAGCGCGTAACCCGCGCCGCTGCGCAGGTTGCTGAGCACCACGTCCGCGAAGGCTTTGCCAGCGCCGTCCTTGAGCGTGAAGGTCTGGGCGACCGCGGACAGACCCGTGCCGAGGTGTCCGAACTGCATGCGGCCGCCGACCCCGAGCGAGAACGCGTCCGCGCTGTCGAGATCGTCGCGCCCGTTGTTGTCGAAGTCGTTGTTCTGGAAGATACCGCCGAGCGAGAGGCTGCCCGTCAGCTCCCACTCCCACCAGTTGATCTCCG
>JBIQKA010000164.1:0-8703 GCA_044507075.1 Myxococcales bacterium | reverse complement strand
TTCCTCCGCCGGCATGACCCGGATCAGGTTCGAGGGGACTCTCTCAGGCGCGCCGACATCGATCGTGGAACGCCACCCCCAGCGAATGGTGGATGGGCGCACTATAGGCCACGGGACGACGCGGTTGCCAGCCGCCGAGGGGCATGGCACCGGTGAAGGATCGAGCGAGGTGTCGCGGTGGGCTTTGGGGCGAGTTCCCGTTTGGGTGTGCTGACTTGCGCGATCTGGCTGTGGAGCACGCCGGGCGGGGCCCAGGCACCGATGGCCGCGCCGCGCCCGGCCGAGACCAGCGCGCCAGCGCCGCCCTCCCCTGCGCCGAAGCCACCCGTTCCGAAGCCACCGCCCCCCCCTGTCCCACCTCGACCGAGTCCTCCCGCGCCGCCCGCGCCGGCGCCCGCCCCGGGCCCGCCGCCGGCACCTGTTCCTCCGCCAGAACCGGTGCCCCCGCCGCTGCCGCCCCCGCCTCCGCCGAGCCCCCGGCCCCCGGCGGAGCTGCCAGAGAGCGCGCCGCCAGGTCAGGCGCCTGCCGCGTCCGAACCCGCGCTCTATCCCTCCCCTGCTCCCAGCGACGCGCCGCCCAGGAGCGAATTTCCGAGCCGGCCCCGGCACGAGGCGCCCGAGGTCCCGTACGGGAGCTTGGGCATCTATCCTGCGCCCGAGGGCTACGGGGAGGCCGTGCCCTATCCGGACGATCCGAGTCTGCCGGGACCGGGCGCGCATATGCACGAGGGCTTTTTCCTGCGCCTGAGCGCGGGTCTCGGCGCGGGTTTCACGCGCTACCACGAGCGCTACAGCGACGACGAACAGGCCATCAAGACGCGCGGTCTCTCGACGAGCTTCGAGCTCATCCTGGGCGGCGCACTCAGGGAAAACCTCATCCTGCACGGCAGCGTGGCCTATCAAAACATCCGCGACGCCTGGCGCTCCGTCGACGGCGAACACGACGTGCAGTGGCGCGCCGTCGACACGGTCAGCGTGCTCCTCGGCGGCGGCGTCACCTACTACTTCATGCCCGCCCACGTGTACGTGACGGCGGTCGCCGGCGTGATGGGGCTCGCGGAAAACCGCGACGATCGCACGGTGTTCAAGAGCCGCGCGGGCGTGGGCTCCACCCTGAGCGTGGGCAAGGAGTGGTGGATCGGGAGCACGGGCGAGTGGGCGCTCGGAGGCGCGCTGCGCGGCAGCTTCTACACGGCCAACGCGAGCATCTTCAACGAACTACAGCGCGTGTACGGGGCCGATGTGGGCATGGTGCTCAGCGTGACCTTGAACTAGGGGCGTTTGGGCGGACGGGCGGTGAGAAGAGCTGATGCAGTTCCGCGCGCCGCCTTCCCGCTCGAGCCCTCTTTGCGTTCTCCCAAACGAACGGACTCAACTCTCGACAACGCACCCACGCCCCAGTTCGTCTGCGAACTGGGGTCTGCCGCGTAGGCGGGGGGAGGCCCCAACCAAGGAGAACGTCGGAGAAGGAGGCGCGTTTAGTCCTACTCCGCGGCGGCGCGCAGCTGCTTTTCGGAGAGCCGCTCGCGCCGCACCGCGCGGCCGTGCTCGCACAGCGCTTCCAGCGCTTCCTTGACGCGATCGCGCAGGGCCACGACGGCCTCTTGATCGCGGCCGGTCGCGCCAGACCGCACCGGGATGGGCTCCCCGAAGAAATAGTGAAACTGATGGGCGCGCCAGCGCGGCAGGTACAGCGGCGGGATGTAGTCGGGCTTGAGGAAGCGCTGGGCCAGCTTGCCCGCGAAGGAGTTTCGTATGGTCTCGCTGTCGACCACCTGCGTGAACAAATCATCGCTCCCGATGCACGCCACGGGCACGATGGGCACCTGCGCATCGAGCGCGGTGCGTGCGAACCCGTAGCGCCCCTCCCAGTCGAGGCGATAGCGCTCGTGGGGGTTGCGGATGGTCTCACGCGCGCCCCCCGGGTAAACGAGCACGAGCTCGCCGTGCGCGAGCAGCGCGCGGGCATTTTCGGGGTTGCCCTCCACGCCGGCCACGCTGCGCGCCATCTGCCGACCGATCGGGTTGGTGAACAGGATGCGGTCTCCCAGGCAGCGCACGATGCGCTCAGTCTCCCGGTAGATGGCCTGGATCAAGAGCCCGGTGTCGATCGCGAGCGGGCCGTGGTTGCCGACCAGGAGCGCGGGCCCCTCGGGCAGGCGGTCGACCTCGTGCAGCTTGGTGCGGATGAGGCGCGCCAGCGGGTAATTGCGGAGATAACTGGCCACCGCCGCGCGATCGAAGCGCAGGTGCGGGGGCAACTCGGGTGAGATGGGCGTGGAGGGGCTCACGGGGATCACAGGGGGCTTCGGATAACAGCCATCTACACGCCCAGAGGCGCTCCGTCGAGACGCCCGCCGCGCCCAGGCGCCGATCCGCGGAGGGACTGTCTGCGACCCAACGCCCGGTCAGTCTTGCAGGGTAAGAAGCCGCACGAACTCCTCGGGCGCCTCGCCCGCGTCTTCGAGGAAGGGCGCGAGCGGCGCGCTCGAGAGCGTGTTCCAGAACAACAACTTCTGCCCCCGACGGTCGGTCTCGGCGTCCCGCAACAGGCTCGCCAAAGCCTTGCTGGTGTACGTGGGATCGAGCGTGATGTCGGCGGTCGCCGCGAGCTGCTCGGCCGCTTCGCTGGCGGGGGTCGCGATGCCATAGCCCCGACCAAACTCATCGTGGTCGAACTCTACGCTCGCGTTCGCACGACGCGCGACCTCCGGAAAGCGGGGCTCGAGCCGGCGCAGCACGTGCTCGGCGCGGTAGATCAAGCGCCGCACGTGAAACGGGTTGGCCATCCAGCGATCGGTGGCCCTCACCGCCACGACCTTGGTGTCCACCCCGCCTGCTGCCAAGCCCAGGGCGATGCCCGCGGTGGTCGCGCAGCTCCCGCAGGCCACGTAGACGGCGTCAGGGTCGGGGCACAGGCCGGCGTCGATCTGCGTGGCCAGCTCGAGGCCGGCGTTGACCAGGCCGAGCGTGCCCCAGACGTTCGAGCCGCCGAGGGGGATCACATAGGGGCGCTTGCCCTGGATGCGCTGCACGGCCGCCAGGTGCAGGACCTTTCGGACCAAATGCGATACATGACGCGCCGCGTAGAGTTGTGCGCCCACCGCGAGATCAGCGCGCAGCTGATCCTCCACGTGAGGGTGGTAGGGCTGCGAGGTGAGGACCGCCTGCACCTCGAAGCCCTGCTCGCGCCCGTAAAAGGCCGTCGCAAATACGTGATGGCTGCCGACCCCTCCGCAGGTGATAAGGGTATCCGCACCCTTTTGCCGTGCGCGCCCGAGCAGAAACTCGAGCTTGCGAACTTTGTTGCCCCCGTAACGAGGCGCGCTCAGGTCATCACGCTTGATCCAGACGTCGGAGTCCACCTTGGCCGAAACCGGGCCCATTTCCTCAACGGGGGTGGGCAGCTCGGCCAATGGCTGGTGAGGCAGGGAGGCCAGTGCCGGCCAACGTTCGAAAAGCTCGTTCACGGCAAACTGAGATAGCATGGAACGAGAGACACTCATCCCCCTCGGTCACGTGGCGCACAGGCCGAAAACGTGAGAGATCACAAGGAGCTCAGGAACGACGAGGGACGACCCGGAGCCTGATGCGGTGGATGTTGGCCCGCGGGCACGCACGTCGCGCGAGCCAGGACGGAACGGCGGCAGATGGATCGGCAGAGAAAACCTGATTGGCTGCGAGTACGGATGCCTGGCGGAGAGCAGTACCAGGATCTGAAGGCGCGCTTTCGGAGCCTGGACCTCAAGACGGTCTGCGAAGAGGCCCGCTGTCCGAACATCGGCGAGTGCTGGAGAGAGGGCACCGCGACGATCATGATCCTCGGCGAAACCTGCACGCGCGGTTGTCGCTTTTGCGCGGTGCGCACGGGCCATCCCGGCGGCGCGACCGACCCGCGTGAACCCGAGAATACGGCGCGCGCGCTCGCCCAGATGCAGCTATCCTACGTCGTGCTCACGATGGTGGATCGCGACGACCTGCTCGACGGCGGCGCGTCCCATGTGGCGCGCACGGTGCGCCGCAGCAAGGAGCTCTCCCCCGAGCTGCTGGTCGAGACCTTGGTGGGCGACTTCGCTGGCGTGGCCGACGACGTGCGCACCGTAGTGCAAGAAGGGCGACCGGACGTGTTCGCGCACAACGTCGAGGTGGTCCCCCGATTGCAGCGCACCATGCGCGACGGTCGTTGCAGCTGGGAGCGCTCGGTGTCGGTGCTGCGCTGGGCGCGGGATTTTGGCGCCGAGGTCACCAAGAGCTCGCTGATGGTGGGCTGTGGGGAAACCGAGGCGGAGATGATGGAGGCCATGCAGCGCCTCCGGGAGGTCGACGTCGATGTGTTGACGATCGGCCAGTACTTGCGGCCCACTGAGAAGCATGCCCCGCTCGTGCGCTACGTGGACCCGGAAGAATTCGAGCGTTACCGCGAAGCCGGACTCGCGATGGGCTTCAAGTACGTGGCGTCCGGCCCCCTCGTGCGCTCCAGCTATCGCGCCGCCGAGGCCTTCCTCAAGGGCGTGCTGCGCGGAAAATCGCCGACCTCTTCGGGCGAAGCCGGCGAGCCCGCAAGCTTCAATCGTTACGGCAAACAGCCCAGGCGTCTTACGGTGGTGAACTGATGCAATACGAAGTACCGCCCAATCGAACGTCCGAGATGTCCTTGATGGGAGTCGAGCGCGTGCTCGGCCCCGATGGGCGCGCGGATCCGGCCCAGGATCCGGGCCTCAACATCGACCAGGTCGTGCGCATCTACGAGGTCATGCTGCGCACCCGCCTGATCGACGAGCGCATGCTGACGTTGCAGCGCCAGGGGCGCATCGGGTTTCACGTGGGCTGCCGCGGGGAAGAGGCCTGCATCGTGGCGGCGGCGGCGGCCATGCGCGACCAGGACTGGATCTTCCCGTGCTATCGCGAGATGGGCGCGCTGTTCTGGCGGGGCTTTCCGCTTCAGACCTACCTCGACAACATGTACGGCAACGCCGACGACGTCGTGAAGGGCCGGCAGATGCCCGACCACGTCACCGCGCGCAAGTACCGCTACGGCTCGGTGAGCTCGCCGATCGGCACGCAGATCACGCAGGCAGTGGGCTTTGCCTGGGCGGGCAAGATCAAGCGCGAGGACATCGTGGCGGCGGCCTTCTTCGGCGACGGCGGGACGAGCTCTTCGGACTTCCACGCGGCCCTCAACATGGCGGGCGTGTTCAAGACCCCCAACGTGTTCTTGTGCCGCAACAACCGCTGGGCCATCAGCGTGCCGAGCGAGCGTCAGACCGCCTCTTCGAGCTTCGCAGTGAAGGCCATCGGCTACGGCATCAAGGGCGTGCAATGCGATGGAAACGACGCGTTGGCGGTGTTCCGCACGGTGCGTGAGGCCGTGATGCGCGCCGCGCGCGGAGAGGGGGCCACCCTGATCGAGATGCTCACCTATCGGCTCGGTGGACACTCCAGCTCGGATGACCCCAAGGCCTACCGTCAGAACGACGAAGTCGAGAACTGGAACAAGGTCGATCCGCTGGTGCGCCTGCGAAAGCACCTCGAGGTGCTGGGCTCCTGGGACGACAAGGCGGAGCAGCGCGCGCGGGCGCGCATCGAGAGTGAGCTCAAGACGGCCATCGAAGCCGCGGAGAAGAAGCCTTCGCCAGGGCTCGAGACGATGTTCGACGGCGTGTACGCCGAGCGCCCCGGCCACCTCACGGACCAGTACGAAACCTGCGCGCAGGGACCGCGCCCGCGAAAGGGGCACTGATGGCAGAGATGACCATGGTGCAAGCGCTCAACGACGCGCTCCGCTGGGAGATGCGCAAGGACGAGCGCGTGGTGGTCCTCGGCGAGGACGTGGGCAAGGTCGGCGGCGTGTTCCGCGTGACCCAGGGCTTGATGGACGAGTTCGGCGAGGAGCGGGTGATCGACACGCCGCTCTCCGAGAACGGCATCATCGGCAGCGCCGTGGGCATGGCCATGAACGGCCTGCTCCCGGTGCCCGAAATTCAGTTCGCCGACTTCATCTACCCCGCGTTCGATCAGATCGTGAACGAGGCGGCCAAGTACCGCTATCGCTCCGGCGGCGAGTTCACCGTGCCCATGGTCATCCGCACGCCCACGGGCGGCGGCATCCGCGGCGGCCACTATCACTCGCAGTCCCCCGAGGCGCTGTTCATCCACACGCCGGGCCTCAAGGTGGTCTGCCCGAGCAACCCCTACGACGCCAAGGGACTGCTCCTGAGCGCCATCCGCGATCCCGACCCGGTGGTGTTCTTCGAGCCCAAGCGTGTGTACCGCGCCGCGAAGATGGACGTGCCCAATGACGAGTACGTCGTGCCGCTCACCTCCGCCAAGGTGGTGCGCGACGGCGAGCACGTCACCTTGCTCGCGTGGGGCTCGATGCTCTACGAGGCGCTGGCGGCCGCCGAAGAGGCTGCGCAGAAGGGGGTGCAGGCGGAGGTGATCGACCTGCGCACGCTCTGGCCGCTCGACACGGAGACCATCGTCGCCAGCGTGAAGCGCACCGGGCGCGTGGTGATCGTGCATGAGGCGCCCAAGAGCTGCGGCTTCGGCGCCGAGCTCGTGTCGATCGTGTGCGAGAAGGCGTTCTTGAGCCTGGAGGCCCCGCCCGTGCGCGTGACCGGCTGGGACACGCCCTTCCCCTACACGCTGGAAAACGAATATCTGCCCCTGGCCCACCGCATCCTGCCCGCGCTCCTCGAAACGGCTCACTACTGAGGCATTCGCAAACCATGACCATGTACGCGTTCAGACTGCCGGACATCGGCGAGGGTGTCGCCGAGGGCGAAGTGGTCGCCTGGCACGTCGAGCCCGGCCAGCACGTGCTGGAAGACCAGGATATGGTCGAGGTGATGACCGACAAGGCCACCGTCACCATCGGCGCGCCGCGCACCGGACGCATCGCGCAGCTCAACGCCAGCATAGGCGAGAAGGTGATGGTCGGCAGCGTGCTCGTGGTGATCGACACGGGTGACAACGGAGACGTCACGGTCGCAGGGCGTCAGGAGCGGTCGAGCAAGCTGCCCGAGATCGAGGCACGCGGGCAGACTACCGACACCGCGAGGTCGCGCTTTCAGACCCCCGCCAAGCACGCGAGCCTGCGCCCGCTCGCTTCACGCGCGAGCGATCCCGGCGCGCTGCGCGAGAGCGTGCCGCCTCCACCGACGGCCGCCAAATCCATGGCCCCCGTGGCCGCACGCGGCGATGTGGAGGCGGAGAGCGCCGCCGAGACGGCCGCGAGCGCGGTCGGCGATATCCGCGAGAGCCTGCCGGGGGCGAGCTTTTTCACCAGGCGCGCCGCCAGCGAGAATGGGCACGGACGCGCGGCGTACGCGGACGCGGGCAGCGGCGGTTTTTATGCCGAAAAGCCCCTCGCCACGCCGGCCACCCGCAAGCTCGCGCGCGACCTTGGGGTGGACCTGCGCCGCGTGCCGCCCTCGGGCGAAGGCGGGCGGGTCACCAAGGACGACGTGCGCGGGTTCACCGCTTTCGCGGGCCGAGGGACGAGCGCGCGCGCGTCCGCCGCAGACGCGCCGGGCCTGGAGGATCGCAAGCCGTTCGTGGGTCTGCGCCGGCGCATCGCCGAGCGCATGCAGATGACCAAGCAGAAGGCGGCGCACTTCACGTTCGTGGAGGAGGTCGAGGTCGATGCCCTGGTGGAGGTGCTCGATCGGATCCGTCCGAACGCGGAGAAGCTCGGGGTCAAGCTCAACTACCTGCCCTTCATCGTCAAGGCCGTCACCCTGGCGCTCAAGAAGCACCCCGTGCTCAACAGTGCGCTCGACGAGACCAAGAACGAGCTCGTCACCAAGCGCTACTACCACATCGGGATCGCCACCGCGACCGACCAGGGCCTGGTGGTGCCCGTGGTGCGCGACGCGGACAAGAAGAGTCCGCTCGAGCTCGCGCGCGAAATCCAGCGACTCTCCGACGGCGCCCGCGCGGGCACGTTGCAGGCCCAGGAGCTCTCGGGTTCGACATTCACGGTGACCTCACTCGGTAAGCTCGGCGGCCTGCTCGCGACCCCGGTGCTCAACCATCCGGAGGTGGGCATCCTGGGCGTGCACCGCGTGAAGGAGCGGCCCGTGGTTCGCGCGGGGCAGATCGCGATCGGTAAGGTCATGCTGCTCTCGCTCTCGTTCGATCATCGCATCATCGACGGCCACGTGGGCGCGGCGTTCGCGTACGACGTGATCGCGTACCTGGAGAACCCGGATCTGCTACTGCTCGAGCTGGCGTAAGCGCAGCCCCTATGCTCTCGAGATCACTGCCTTCGAGGCCCGTGATTCTCGTTTTGGCCACCGCGCCAAACGGATGTCGTCAGCGGCTCCATGAACTTGTGGCACAATACAACGACGGGCTTGCCGAGGTGGGTCACCGAGAATGCTCAGTCCCTGCGCGACGAAGCGCGGGACTATGTGGGCCTCACCCCCTCCGAGCGTGGCACCCTGCTCGCTGCGGCCTGTAGGGCCGGGGCCAAGCTCCTGCGGGCCCGTCCTGACGCTGCGCGTCTGCTCGAGCGCGTGGACCCGCTGCCCGAGAGCAGCGAGCGCGCACTGGAGCGCCTCAGGGCGGAGCTGCGAGGGCGCGATGGACGCACCGAGTGATCCACTCGAGGCGGGCCTGGCCCTCGCTCAAGCGTTCGAGGCCGCCGGCATCTCCGCCGACCCCTCGCATCTCGCGCGCGAGAGCGACCTCGTGGATCTC
>JBIQKA010000163.1:0-8766 GCA_044507075.1 Myxococcales bacterium | reverse complement strand
TCAGCGGCGCCATCCAGCACCTTGCGGGCATGAAGGGCTCCAAGGTCATCGTGGCCATCAACAAGGACAAGGAAGCCCCCATCGCGCAGGTGGCGGACTACTTCCTCGTGGCCGACCTCTTCAAGGCCGTGCCTGAGCTCACCGAGGCCGTGAAGAAGGCGCGCGGCTGATCTCAGCAGCGGGCTGACACGAGACGCGGGGCCAGGACGAACGTCCGGCCCCGTTTTCCGTTTTTGCGAGCCCAGACCTCCACTGTTACCCTGCTCCTCCTCGCCGAAGCGGGCCAAGGGCCCGGGGGCGGCGTAACGAGAGGCGTCTCCGTGGTCGCGGCAGTTCGGTTGAAGAAGGTTTTGGCGGCGGCCGCCTGCGGGGCACTCCTGGGGCTGCTCGGGCCGGCGCGCGCAAGCGCCCAAGCTGCGACCTATGCCGGCACTTACAAGGCCTCACCGACCACCGTGATCGCCGAAGTGTCCGCCTGGGGCGAGGACTGCGGCGTGCGCCCCACGAGCCAGACGCTGCCCGAGCAGCCCATCGTGGAAGTGCGCGACGTGGGCAATCAGCTCGAGCTGAAGTTTCCCGACCGCGTCCTGCGCAGCAACGGCTGCTGGAGCCAGAACCCGGCGGTGAAGCCCACAGCGAGTGCGCACGCAGGCTACGCATGGAGGGCCGAGTGCGCCACCTCGCAGGGCGATTCCAAGCGCGAGCTGGGCCGTTACACGATCACCGCCACCGCGCCGACCACGCTCGAGCTGCGCGAGGAGAGCGAGTATCTGTGGCAGCTCAAGAATTCGCGCTGCACCGCCAAGGTCCGCACGGTGCAACGACTCGAGCGGATCCCCGACGGGCAGGCGGCCCCTCCCCCTCCCCCCGAAGTCACGCCGGAACCGTGCGTGCCCGGCCCCCTCACGCGGATCAAGATTCGCCCCCACGACGCGCAGATACAGCCGGGGCAACGCGTGTGCTTCGCGGTTCGCGGCTTCGACGCCAAGGGGTGTGCGCAGGAGCTCGAGGCCAGCGGCGTGAACTGGTCGCTCGAGAAAGCGGATGCGCTGCGCGGGACGCTCTCGGGGGGCTGCTTTCGGGCGAGTGAGCGCACGGCGGAAGCCGAGGGCGTGTTCCGGGTCAACGCCTCCCGCGAGGGAAAGCGCGACCAGGTGACCGTCACCGTCGCCATCGCAGATCTCTCGGACATCACGGCGCGCCGCGATCAGGCCGGCTTCAACGCGCTGCCCACCGAGGAGTCCGCCGAAGGTGGCCTGGCGGGCGCCGGCGTGAAGGCGGTCGGCGTGGAGTCGGAGACCGGGGCCGGTCTGGCGCTGGCTGGGCTCGCCGCGGTTTTGGTGCTCGCTTCCCTGGGCGGCTGGCTCTGGTCGCGCCGTCAGGGCTCGCCGAGCCCCTCGCCGGTCGGACCATCGCCGACGCCTGCACAGGTCCCAGGCGCCACGCCCGCGCCATCCCCGAAGCCCGCACGGCCCGCTGAACAAACGGCTCCAGCTGCCGCCCCGGTCGCCCCGTCTGCGCCTGCCGTTGTGGGTGGAGAGCAGATGATCTGCCCCCAGTGCCGACGTGGCCATCCGCCAGGCTCGGAGCGCTGTCAGAGCGATGGCGCGCGGCTCGTCGCATACTCTGCTTTTGTGCAGCAATCCAAGGCCAGCGAGGCGCGCGCGTGCCGTGGCTGCGGACAGCGCCTGGACGCCGATGCGGTCTTTTGTGGCAGCTGCGGAAAAAGGGTCTAGAGCTCGGCTTTTTTTTCCTAAGGTGCTCTAGGCAGCGGTGTCCAAGTTCTGTTAGCGTCCGCCCGCCGGGCCTAGTTGAGCACATGCTGCTCCATTGTAGGTTGGGGTTTCCGGGTGCCTTGGCTTCGTCAGGCACCCCACTGCTGAGGACCATCGTCCATGAAAATCGTCTGCGATAGTTGCGGAGCCAAGTACTCGATTGCCGATGAAAAGGTCGCCGGCAAGGTGTTCAAGATTCGCTGCAAGAAGTGCAGTGCAGTGATCGTGGTCAAGGGCGATACCCCAGACGACGGCGACGAGGCCACCCGCGTGTACGACTACGGTGCCGAAGCGGTTTGGCACGTCGTCGTGGGTGGCGATCAGCAAGGTCCGCTGGCGCCCCGGCAGCTCGGCGAGATGCTCGCCGAGGGCAAGATCGACTGGGAAGCCTACGTCTGGCGCGAGGGCATGGACGGCTGGCAGCCCGCGAAGGACGTGGAGACGCTGGTGAGCGCGATCATGGCGGACGCAGAGGGTGCTCCGGGTCCGCAGGCGGCCGCGCCCGCCGCTGCGGGGAACATGTTCGGGGGATCGAGCGACATGGGAGCGGATCCCTTTGCAAGCGACGATGGCGGCCTCTCGGGCGTCATGGGGCAGTCGGCCAGCGCCGAGGCTTCGGGCGGCGCGGGCGCGGACTTGTTCGCTCGCTCGGCGCGCAGCCCGTTCGCAGGCTCTTCCGATGATGAGCAGCCCGTCTCGAGCGGCCATGGCGAGAGCCCGCGCGTCAGCGAAGCCGAGGCGATGACCGGTCAGCGCAACGAGAACTCCGTGCTGTTCTCTCTCTCCAACTTGCAGGCCCTGGCCACCGGCTCGAGCGGCGCGGCCGCGGCCCCCGTGAGCAAGGCGGGCATGGCCCAGGGGGAGGGCTCCGGCTTGATCGACATCCGCGCCTTGGCCAGCGCCACGCAGGCCATGTCGTCTCCGGGCGCCTCCAGCAGTTCTCCGCGCGACCAGGTCGAAGATCTGATGTCCGTGGGCGCGGCGGGCACAGGCTTCTCGGCCGCTGCCCTGGCGGCGCCGGTTGTCGTCGAAAAGGCTGATAACAGCAAGGTCATGATGATCGGCATGGCCGCTGCCATCCTGCTACTCGGCGGCGCAGTCGGCTATCTTGCGCTGCGTACCCCGCCTGCTGCGGAGCCCATCGCCCAGGCACCGATCGCCGGTCAGCCCGGCCTCGGTGCCCCCCTGCCGACGGCCGCAGCGGCGGCCGCCGTGGCGCCCCCGGCCGCTGCTGCCGCGGCAGCCCCTGCGGCGGCGGAGGCGCCCTCGCAGGCGAGCGACGACAGCGAGAAGGAAGAGCAGCAGCAACACCGGGCCCAAAACAGTGGCTCCTCGCGCTCGAGTAGCAGCAGGCGCAGCTCGAGCTCCTCTTCTTCCTCCAACGCCGATGCGCCGGCCGCCAAGGCCGAGAAGCCCGCCGCTGCGCCCGCGCCGAGCCCGCCCAAGCAGAGCTCGAGCGAGTCGTCCATCGACGACCTGCTCAGCGGTGCGCTGGGTGGCAAGCCCAAGGCCAAGTCGGCTGCCGCGCCGGCGGCCAGTCAGAACCTGGCGCCCACCCCTACCCGCGATCAGGTCATGTCAGCCATGAAGGCCATTTCCGGGAAGGTGGCCGCCTGCGGCGACGGGTCAGGCGGCATGGCCAAGGCCAACGTCACGGTCGCAGGGGCGACGGGCCGCGTGACCAGCGTCAAGGTCGAAGGCCCCGCGCAAGCCTGCGTGAGCAAGGAAGTGAGCAAGGCGAGGTTCCCCAAGTTCTCCAACAGCTCCTTCAACTTCGTCTACCCGTTCAAGCTCTGATCCAAGCTCGGGCGGGGGTTGCTCGCCGGGCCGTCTCCCATTGACGCAGACACGAAAGGCCGAGCGCCCCTGGGGCACTCGGCCTTTCTCGTCTCGCCGCAGACGCCGACGCACGCGCTGCGACGACGCCTCGCTCTCCCAATGGCGCTCAGGCGTAGCTCTTGATGAACTCCAGCGCGGTGCGCACACCGAAGCCGCTCCCGCCCTTGGGAGAGACGTCGTGCGGCGACGAGAGGAACGCGGGCCCCGCGATGTCCAGGTGGATCCACTTCGCGTCCCCCACGAACTCTCGCAGGAACAGGGCCGCGGCGATCGAGCCGCCGTATCCATCGCCGGTGTTCTTGATGTCCGCGATGGGGCTCTTGATGGTCTCTCTGAGTTCCTCGTCGAGCGGCAGGGGCCAGAACGCCTCACCGGAGCGCTTGGCGGCCGCGAGATAGCGCTCGCGCAGCCCATCATCGGTGGCGAACAGGCCCGCACGCCACTGTCCGAGCGCGACCATGCAGGCGCCCGTCAAAGTCGCGTGATCGATCAGCACGGTGGGCTCCAGCTTGCGCGCGTAGGTGAGCGCGTCCGCGAGGATCAGCCGCCCCTCGGCGTCCGTATTCAGCACCTCGACGGTCTTGCCATCCAGGGAGCGGTAGACGTCGCCGGGCTTGAAGGCCTTGCCGCCGAGCATGTTGTCGGTCGACGGCACCACGGCGTGAACTTCGACGGGCAACTTGAGACGCGCCGCGGCGGCGATGATCCCGAGCGTGGCTGCCCCGCCCGCCATGTCGCACTTCATGGTCTCCATGGACTTGGCGGGCTTGACGCTGAGGCCGCCAGCGTCGAACGTGAGCCCCTTGCCCACGAACACGATGCGCGGCGCCCTGGACTTGCCCTTGGGCACGTAGGACATGTGGATGAAGCGGGGCTCCTCTTCGCTGCCCGCGTTGACCGCCATGAGCAGCTTCATTCCCCGCTTTTCGATCTCCTGCTTGCCCCACACCGTGCAGCGAATGCCGTGCTCACGCGCGAGCTTTTTGGCCTCGTTGGCGAGCGCGGTGGACGTCATCTCGTTGGGTGGGCGGTTCACGAGATCACGCGTGAGATTCACGCACTCGCCGATGACCTGCGCCTCCTCGAGCGCGCGCTTGTCGGCGGAGCCCGGCTTGTGGACGAGCACGATGGTGCACTTTGGGCTCGGCTTGGGCTTGCGGTTCCCAGAGAGGAACTCCGCGTACTTGTAGTCGCCGAGCAAGAGGCCCTCAGCGAGGCACTTGAGGTGCAACGGATCCGGAGAGGGGGCGAACACGGCAATGCTCTTCAGGCCGCTGGTGAGCCGCGCCACCTGCACCGCGGCGAGCCTGACCTCCTCGCCTAGATCGCCCTTCCCAGGGAGCGCGACCAGGCGAAGCTTCTTGGCGGCGAGCTTGCCGAACGTGTGCACCGTGAGCGCTTGGCCCTTCTTGCCGGTGAAGTCCTCCTGCTTGACGATCTTGACCAGCTCTCCGGAAAACGCGCGGTCGAGCTCGCGGAAGCTCGGCTGCTTGGCGAACTCGGGGCCGGACACGAACACCACCAATAGGTCCGCTTCGACGGACGACAGGGATATCTGGGATAATGCGAGCTTCATGCGCGCCATGGTGACACGCCCGCTCAGCTGAGCTCAAGATGAGCGACGCCGCGCCAGGTGCGCGCGCCAGTTCCGCCGCGCCGCGCTGCCGAGCTCCATGAAGCATCGCGCCGAACGCGCGGCATCGTCCCTGCTCCCTGTTTCCACGACCGGCGCTTGGTCCGGGACAAGGAGGAGAACGCATCATGGAATCGACAGGAAGGCGCATTCAGGCCGTGTACGCGGTGGTGTCCAAGTCGGACGGAAGAGACTTGTTCTTGCGCGTGGGCAACGCGTTTCCAAACCGCGACGGGAGCACAACGGTGCTGCTCGACGCCGTGCCCATCGGCGGCAAGCTGCACGTGCGCGATTACCTGCCGAAGGAGCAGCACGCCGCGCGCGGAGAAAATCAGGCAGCGGCCCAGCCCCACGGCGAGCTCGAGCTGGTATGAGCTCCCCGCTGGCCCAGGTCTTGGTCGCGCTCTTTCTGGTCCTTCCGGCCGCGGGCGCGTCGGCGCAAGACACGACGGCACCCCCCGCGAGCGCGCTGCCGAGTGGCGCGAGTGAGCCAGCGCCGTTGAACCTCAACACCGCGACCGAAGCCGAGCTCATCGCGTTGCCCGGGGTGGGACCGTCGAAAGCCAAGGCCATCCTTGCCTTTCGCGAGGCTCACGGCGGGTTTCGGAGCGTCTCTCAGCTGCTCCGTATCAAGGGCTTCGGACGCGCGACTTTCAGGCGGCTGCGCCCCCTGTTGGTGGTCGCTCCCCCGTGACCAGAGCGCACCGCCTGCAGGATGCCTGCGCGCTCCCCCGTTGCGCTCCCCCAGGTGTCCGAGCCGGCGGTGCGCTCTGGCTCACCCTCACCGCGCGCGCGTCCCCCCGGGCAACGCCGCGATCCATCATGTACGCTACGTGCGTGCAAGATGCAGTGGTGATCCGAAAGGCCACGAGGGCCGACCGCGCCGTGGTGTTGCGCTTCCATCGCGAGCTCTACGTGCGCCACCGTGACGAAATCACGCGCCCCGAGGTGTTGCCTCTGTTCGCGTACAAAGATCTCGAGGGCACGCTGAGCGACGACGTCGACGGTCTCTTGCGCACGCAGGACGCTACCGTGCTCCTGGCGGAACGCCACGGCACGCCGCTGGCCTACGTGAGCGGTCACATCGAGAACGACCCTCGGCGCGTGCTGCCCCGAAAGGGCGTGGTCGAGGACTGGTACGTGCTGCCGGGCGAGCGCGGCAAGGGCGTGGGCAAGCGCCTGCTCGAAGAGCTGATAGAGCACTTTCGGAGCGCCGGCTGCCAGGTCGTCGAGTCGGGCACCTGGGCCTTCAACACCGGCGCACGCAAGGCCCACGCGGCGCTCGGCTTTCATGAGATCGAAGTAAAGTTCAGGAAGCGTCTCTGAGGGCCTCGATCAGGCGCCGGATGGGCTCTCGCTGCAGCTTGAACGCAGCCACGTTGGCGATCACCACGGACGAGATGTCGACGACCTCCTCGAACACCCGCAGCCCGTTCTGACGCAGCGTCTCGCCCGTCTCGACCAAATCGACAATCACGTCCGAGAGGCCGGTGATCGGGGCGAGCTCCACCGAGCCCTGCAGGTAGATGATCTCCACCTGTCTGCGCTGTTCGCGGTAGTAGCGGGCGGCGATGTTCACGAACTTGGTGCCGACCCGCAACGGCCGTGGGGCCTCGAGCGGCGGTGCCTGTCCGCTCAGCCCACAGACCGCCATCTTGCAGCGGCCGATGCCGAGGTCGAGCGGGACGTACAAATCGTACTCGCGCTCGAGCAGCACGTCCCGGCCCACCACCCCGAGATCGGCCGCGCCGTACTCCACGTAGGTGGGGACGTCGTCGGGCTTGAGCAGGAGAAAGCGCACCGACCCGTCGGGCGTCGTTCGCACCAGCCTACGATCCTCCGAGAGGAGCACCTGGGGATCCACCCCTGCGCGGGCGAAGCGCGCGGCCAGGGACTTGAGCACGCGGCCCTTGGGCACCGCGATCGTGACGGTCGAGGCAGGCGAATCGGCGCGTGGAGAGGGTGACATCGCGACCCGGGTTACCAGAGGCCCCCGGAGACAGCAAGTGAAGCTCTCAGGCCAGACGCAGCCCCAGGGCGAAGGCGATCCAGCCGATCAACAGCATGAGCCCGCTGCGCCGGGCGATGCGACGCACCACGCGCCCTCGGCGATCGACGCCGCGCAGCAGGAAGATTGCGGCCGCCACGATCCAGGTGACGCAGCCGAGCAGCGCGAACACCACCCAAAACGAGTTGGGGGACCTGCCTTGTAGCAAGCTGAGGTAGAGCTCGCGGCGCGCTTGCTCCGAGCGGCCTGCGTCGATCTCGGGCGGCGGCTGTTGGGCCATCAGCGCCGCGATTCGTTGGTCGGCCTGGGCCAGGCGGTCGCGCTCGAGGATCACGAAGCCGCTGCTCGCGTGGATGGCCGCGTGGATGGCGCGCTGGGCCGCGAGGGCCTGGTCGAGCTCGCCCCGCGCCTCGAGGGAGGCTGCGAGCTTCGCCAGGGCGGCCAACGATTCGCTGGCGTAGACGTTCCCCGGTGCGTTCCAGCGCGCCGCACGTCGGTAGGACACGATCGCCTGAGCGTCGTCGCGGCGCGCCAAGGCGGCTTGGGCATGGGCCTGCTCGGCTCGGGCCTCGAGCAAAGCGCGGGTCCACATGACGGCGCACAACACGCACGCGCTGAGCAGCGCGATGACCAGGGAGCGCGTGATCGGTGACAGCCTCATCGGAAATCGCGGCGCTCGAAGATGAAGGCCGCGAAGGCCAGCAAGAGCGCCGCGTAGAGCACCCCGTAGCCCGCGCTCTTGGCCACGTACTGCCACAGCGCCGCCGAGCTCTGGTCATAGAGCAGCGCGCGCCCGGGCACGTAGAGCTGGAGGTTTGGCAACACCTCGGCGGCGGCGTGGAGCAGCTTGCGCACGCCCTCGCTCAGTTGCTTGCTCTTCATGGTCGCCATGTCGTCCGCGGAGCGCCCCGCAATCCAGATCCCGATCGTGAACACGCCGGTCAAAAAGGGCGTGGAGAACGAAGAGAACAAGAGGGCGAAGGCGGCCAGCACGATGACCTCGACCACCGCGAGTAGGAGCTGAGCCAACATGGGCTCGAGCGCCCGCCCCGTCTTGAGGACGAGCAAAGAGCACACGGCGAGCGCGATCAGGGAGAAGGGGAGCAGCACCGCCGTACGATCTCGGGCGCGCCATACCCAGACACCGAGCAGCAGGGGGAGCCCGAACAAGGCCGCCAGCGCGAGCCGCCCGTCCACGCCGGCCTGCACGCTCGTGATCCAGAGCTGCAGAGCGCCCATCAGCGCCACGAACACCGACGCGGTGAACAGGATCCCCGCGTACTTCCCGAGCAGGAACTCGGAGCGCCGGATGGGCTTGGGCAAGATCACGTACAGGGTCTTGCGCTCGATCTCCTTGAACAAGAGCGACGAGCCGAGAAAGACAGCCACCATCACGGAGAACAGCGAGATGGACGCGAGCCCGAGGTCGAAGACCACCCGCTCCTGCTCGTGCAGGGAGAGTTGGGCCAGGGCCAGCGTGAAGAACAGGACGGCGCTCGCGAAGCCGAGCA
>JBIQKA010000162.1:0-8862 GCA_044507075.1 Myxococcales bacterium | reverse complement strand
GAGCGCCCCCGCTCGGCCGAGCCCGCGGCGATGTACAGGTCGAGAAAGTGGCTCACAAATCTCGGGTGCCGTCTCCTCTCTTGGAGGAGCTTCGATGCGTGTTCGACACATTCCGTTCCGGCGCCCGCTAGCCTTGCTCTTCGCGTCACCCCTGGTCGTGGCCTGCGGAGCCGACGACGACGAGCAGGGGGGGAGCTGTGGACCAGTGCGTCGCGCTGATCGAGACGATCTGCGAGGCAGCCGCCCAGTGCGCCGTGGAGAGCGGTCAACTGGAAGCTAGCGAACAAAAACAAGCTGAAGCCGAGTGCACGAGCCAGAGTCTCGAAGTTGTTCGGTGCGCAGGGCCAAATCCGTCTCCGCGCGCTACGAAGAATGCCTGGACGCGGTCCCGCGGGCGAGCTGCGGGCAAATCCTCATCATGGACCCCATGGACGCCATCGCCAGCTGTCGCGGCGGCGCAATTCTCCTCTGAGGCTTCCTTGCCGTTCGCTCTTGCTCACCATCACGCATGGACCTGCTTCCTTCTCGCCGGCTCGCTCGCCGGCTGCCTGAGCGTCGACGCCATCCCGCGACGCGCATTGGATGCTGAGGTCGAGATGCCGTCAGGCAGCGACGGAGATGCTAGCAGCGACGGAGGCGATGCTGGCAGCGACGCCCAGATCGGCTGCGCAGAGGATCCGGAGCACGATCCGCTGTTGGGCGATTGGATAGGCGAGCAGGCGCACGTCTCAGACCGAACATGCTCCTTCTACTCCAACGGACGCTATCGCTGTCAGGTCGGGCTTAGTGGCGGCCCCGAAGAATGGTCGCGGCTGGAGCAGGGGCGCTATTTCTTCAGCGCCCTTTCCCTGGGCGTTCCTTCCACAGTGATCGGCGTGGCCACGTTCAATGAGGATTGCACGCAGCTCACGCTCGCCCTGGAGAACGGACATTCGCTGAAGCTGGAGCGCAAGCCATGAGGGGTCTACGCTGCGGTGGACTCATCTTGCTCGTGGCGTTGCTTTCAACGCAGCAGGCGCTCGCTCAGCAGCCCTCCGACGACCTGGTGCAGGCGGGTGCCTCGGCCACGCACACGCCGACCACCACGCCGGAGTACGAGGTGGCGCTCACCGAGGCGCTTTCTGCGCACGCGCGGGGGGACTACGGGCCGGCCCGCGTGTTCATGGAGCGCGCGCACGCGCTCGATCCGAGCGCGCGTACCCTTCGCGGCCTCGGCATCATCTCCTTCGCCCAGGGACGACACCTGGAGGCGATCGGTTACTTCGATGCAGCCCTAAAGTCGCCGGTCAAGGCGCTCCCGGCCGAGCTGCGCGCTGGTGTCGAGGAGCTGCGCTCCCACTGCTGGGGCCAACTTGGCCGCTTCAGAATTCAGATCGATCCCGCGCAAGCTGAGCTATTGATCGACGGGGAAAAGCCCGCCTTTCATGCGCCGGACGTGATCGTATTGACCCCGGGACAGCACCTGTTGGCGGTGGACGCCGCGGACCGCGCACGGTTTGCGATGCCCTTACAAGTCGCCCCCGGTGACGATCGTATGCTTCAGATCGTGCTCGCCGCGCCGGCTGCGCCGCGTGTGGTCGAGCGCTGGCTGCAACCCGCCGTCCCAGAGCCCGAGCGGTCAGCGGGGACATTGCTCAGGCGTCGTCGTTTGTTATGGAGCGGCGGCGGTCTACTCGTGGGGGCGGGCGCCGTATTGTACGGAACGGCATTCTCGCGTCTGCGCGACCTGTCGGCCCGCTGTGAAGACATGCAAGGGGGGGGCTGCAGCAATCGCAGAGCAAACTCCCTGTATCGCCAGGAGAATGTGCTTGAGCTCGGCGTGGCGGGCGGCGTGGCCGCAGGAATGGGCCTGCTCACCTGGGCTGGCGCCGCAGTCTTCGAGGTTCGACAGGCCAAGCGCGCAAAGGCCAGCCCTTCCAGGGCCAAGGTACGATTCAGCGCCACCACGGTCGCGGTTGAGGGAAGCTTTTGAGCGCGATCGCCTCGACGCTCACTCGAGTTCCAAAAGACCGGCCTCGCGCATCCAATCTGCGAGCTTCTGTTTGAGCTGCTGAAAACGCTTACGATAGCGTGCCGCGGCCCGGCGAGGCTCATCGCCTTCACCAAAGATCTCTGCGATCTCTGCCCACGCGAGGCCACGATCGATCCGCAGTGTCAACAACGCTTGCTCGTCTGCGCTGAGGCGATCGCGCAGCTGGGAGAGCTTGTGTTTGCTGTCGGTGGCCAAATAGATCGCGGTCTCGGTGCGCACCTGCTCCACCAGCTTCGAGATGTGTTCTTCGATGTTCACTTGCGCCCGCTTTTTGCGCAGTTCGCGCGCCAGGAACCGGTGGCTGGCGTTTCGGGCCAGGCAGTACGCATACGCACGCATGGAGCTTCGCAACGTGAGCTTGCCGAGCCCGCGCCAAAGATCCTCGGCGAACATGGAGAACACGTCCTCCGCATGCTGGTCGCTGCGTAGCTGAGCCATCAAAAAGCCCAAAATCTCCGGGCCATAGTGGCGCAAGGTGAGGCTCGCCGCGCGCTCCAAGTCGCCCGCGTCGAGGGCCGCGGCGATGGCGCCTTCGATCGGCCCGACTCGGTCGTGTTCTTGGCTCAAGGCTTCACCACGGCAAGATATGCAACTAAGCTCAGTCCCGAGTGTAGCGATGTTGGCCTCCGAGGCGCACGACGAACAGGAGCTGAGCGAAGCGGACGGCCCCTCGACGGGGGCGGACGAACTGTTGCGCGCGCTGGCATCCGCGCCCCGGCCCGCCCTGCCGGTCCACCTTCAGGCGGGGCTGCCCTGGTCCGGGGCGGACGCCCTGAGCGAAAGCGAGCATGATGATCCACTCCCCGTGCCTCGCGTCGGCGACGTGGTGGACGGTCGCTATCGGATCGACGGTCGGATCGGTTCCGGTGGCATGGGGGTCGTATTCTCGGCCACCCACCTGGCCACAGGCCGCAAGCTGGCTTGCAAGTGGCTCGTCTTGCGCTCGAACTATCGTAGTCAACGCGAGCGCGCGGCCATGCTGCAACGCTTCTTGCGGGAGGCGCAAGCGGTCGGGCGTATCCAGCACCCCAACGTCGTGGAGGTGCACGACGCCGGTTGCTCTGCGCAGTCTCCGTTCTTGGCGATGGAGCTACTCGAGGGGGAGACGCTGCGCGAGCGTCTCGAGCGCGGAGCCATGTCCTGGAGCGAAGCCATGGAGCAGCTCGGCCCCGTGATGGAGGCGATCGCGGAGGCGCACCGGAAGGGGGTGGTGCACCGCGACCTCAAGCCGGACAACATCTTCCTGTCGCGCCTGGAAAATGGCGAGACTTGTCCCAAGGTGCTCGACTTTGGGATCTCCAGTCTACGTGCAGGGGAGCTGGAGGACGGACAGTCCACGCTCACGCGCACCGGAGCCATCATCGGCACGCCGGCGTATATGCCGCTCGAACAGCTGCGGGGGGAGCGGGGCGCGGACGAGCGCGTCGACGTCTATTCCCTGGGCGTCGTGTTGTTCGAGGTGCTGACGCGCAAGCGTCCGTACGTCGCGCGCAACGCGGCCGATTTCGCCGCCCTCATCACCAGTGAGCCCCCGACGCCGCTCTCGCAGTATCGGCCTGATCTCCGTGGGGCCCGCGAAAAGGCCGTGATGAAAGCGCTCGAACGACACGCGGCGGACCGCTATGCGAGTGTGGCCGAGATGCTTCAAGCGCTTCGGGAGAGCGAACGAAGCTTGGTGGTGAACCGCGCCTTTCACCTGGTCGCGCTTGCCTGTGTGCTCTCGGTTGTTGGCTCTTGGCTGTTTGCAGCGCGCGGAGTGAGCCCGACGGCGGCGCTAGAGTCCAGCCCTCGAGCGACGCCGGTTGCAGTGAGCGCTCCCGAGCACCTGAGCGATTCGCCCGGACGGGCGCTGCGCCCTTCCACTGGAGCACTATCACCTGATCTTCCAGAACGGTCCGCAGACTCCGTCGGCGGGAGCTCCTTCCAAGCGGCCGCGTCCTCGCACGGCGACACCAAGCCGCCTTCCGTTCCCCGCTCGCGCTTTCCCGCCGTCAAACGAGCGCATGCAAGAGCGGAAGCCTCGTCGCCGGCCTCGCCCACGGCTCTCTCCGCGTGGGATTTTCGCAGTGACGGGGCGCACGAGGACGTGCCCACGCGCGCCGCACGCGAAGCTTCTCCCGTGGCGCCCCCTGCACTGGCGAGGGACCAGTTCTAGGCCTTTCGGAGCAGAACGGGTAAACCGAGGACGGGACGCCGGGTCGCGAGCCCTCCACGGGGCCGCATGTCAGCATGGAAGCTTCATGGCGGCCACATCCGACGAACTCGAGCGCCTGCGGGCGCTGTGGCGGCGCGAGCGACAGGCCACGCGCGAGCGCTTCGTGGAAGAGCGGCGCAACCTGGCGTTTGCGGAGCGCGTGGAGCGCGGCTTGGCGCTCGCGGATCTCGAGGTGGCTGACGCGGACGTGATCGCGGGCGGTCGCGTGCGGCTGTGGCTGGGCTCGCGCAGGGCCGTCGACTGGGACGATGTGCGCATCAGCAACGGCGAGCCGGTCTGTCTGTGGTGGCAAGCGCCCGACGAGCCGGACGCGCTGCGCGCCGTGGTGGCGCGTCGCGCCCGCGACAAGCTCGCCATCGTCCTCGAGGGCGACGTCCCGGAGCGGGTCTGGGACGGGGGCTTTCGGCTGGATCGCGAGGCGCCCGAGCACACCTTCGAACGCGGCGATCGCGCGCTCGGGCGTCTCCAGAGTGCGCGACACGGGAGTCAAGAGGCACGGCTCCGCAAGCTGCTGTTCGAGGGAGGCGCGAAGATCGGCGCACTGCCCGAGCTCACCTTCCTCGATGCAGAGCTCAACCCAGCCCAGCGCGCCGCCGTGCAGCGAGCGTTCGCCGCCGAGGAGCTCGCGCTGATCCACGGTCCGCCCGGCACCGGCAAGACGCGAACGCTGGTGGAGGTGATCCGTCATTGTGTGTCGCGCGGCGAGCGGGTCCTGGTGAGCGCGGCGAGCAACGTCGCGGTCGACAACCTGGCTGAGCGGCTCGGCGCAGAGGGCGTGCCCGTGGTGCGGCTTGGTCACCCGGCGCGTGTGGCCCCGGAGGTGGAGCGCCGCAGCATGGACGCCCTGGTGGAGGCGAGCGACGCCCACAGGCTCGCGAAGAGCTGGACCGCCGAGGCCGACCAGATCCGGCGCACCGCCGACAAGCGCCACGCGCGCGGGGCGCTCTCTTACCGCGAGCGTCGTGGCATGCTGCAGGAGGCCAATCGCCTGCTGCGCGATGCCAAGAAGCTCCTCGCATCCGCGCAGGATTTGGTGCTCACGCAGATCAAGGTCGTGTGCACGACCTGCTCGGGCGCAGACACGCGGCTGTTGTCGCGCTTCGCGTTCGAGCGCGTGGTGATCGACGAGGCCACGCAGGCGCCCGATCCGCTTTCGTTGATCGCGCTGCTCAAGGCGCCAAAGGTCGTGCTGGCCGGCGATCCGCGGCAGCTTCCGCCCACGGTGATCGATGTGCAAGCGGCGCGCGAGGGCCTCGCGACCACCTGGTTCGAGCGTTTCGCCGCACGACAGCCGGAGCTGATGACGATGCTGCGCGTGCAGCACCGCATGAGCGAGGCGCTCATGCGCTTTCCCTCCGAGAGCATGTACGAGGGTAAACTCGAGGCCGCGCCCGAGGTGGTTCATCACCGCCTGTCCGATCTCGGCGTGCGCCTCGATCCGCTGCGCCCAGGCCCGCTGGTCTTCCTCGACAGCGCAGGCCGCGGCTGGGAAGAAGAGCGCGCAGCCGACGATCCGAGCACGCGCAATCCTGGCCAGGCCGAGCGTGTGGCCGCGGAGCTGCGCCGCCTCTTGCGCCGCGGCCTCGCGCCGGCCCAGGCGGCCGTGATCACCCCCTACGATGCCCAGGCCCGCCTGTTGCGCGCGCTGCTCGCGGAGGAGCGGCAGCGCGGGCTCGAGATCGGGACCGTCGACGGCTTCCAGGGCCGCGAAAAGGAGGCTGTGCTCGTGGATCTCGTACGCAGTAACCCGGACCGCGAGCTCGGCTTTTTGGCGGACATTCGCCGCATGAACGTGGCGCTCACACGCGCCAAACGCTTTCTGCTGGTGGTCGGCGACAGCGCGACGTTGGCCGGACACCCCTACTACGACGCATTCTTGCGCCGGGCGGAGCAAGACGGAAGCTGGGTGAGCGCCTGGGCCGACGACCCGGACGAAGAGCTACTTTGAGGGAGCCTTCTGCTTGGCGGCCATCATTGCCTCATGTGCCTGCTGACGCTTCTCTTTTTGCGTCTGTGTGTGCTTCTTGAGTTTGTTCTTGGCCTTTGGGGACTTGTCACCCATTGCAAGCACCTCCTGGAATCAAAACTCTCCCTTCAGTCTTCCACCTTCCAGCGCGCGAGCACGCGACAAAAGAAAGCGTGAGCGTCGCTTGCCGGGCTGCCTACGGAGAGGATCGTCGTTCGAGCTCCGTGCGCCGGCGTCGCACGCGCGTCAGGAGCCAGGTGAGGCCCAGAACGAGCGCCGCGACGACCGCCAAACTCTGCAAATAGGGCGTGACGAGCAGGATGTGGCGCATGAGCTCGGAGCCCGAGCTGGCTTGCGCGGTGGCACGGGCGCCTGCTTGCGCGTCGGTCACACTCGCCGCCCGCAGCGCCTGGGCCATCACGCGGGGCGCGAGGTCAGCGCCCTGCAGATAGCGCGCGATCTGGCCCTGGGGATTCAGCAAGATGACCACCGGAGGGGACAGATACTGCCCGCTGCCTTCGTCCCAGACATATCCAACGCCCAAGATCGCGGTCAGACGCGCTAGCTCTTCGACACGCCCACGTAAGTGGGGCCAGCGCCAGAGCTCTCGATATCCGATGCTGGCGAGCGAGTTCTGCTGCAGCGCGAGGTTGTCTTTGCGCGACTCCTTCGGGTCGGTGCTGATGGTCAGCAGACGAAAGTCTCTGCCCGGCTCGAGGCCGAGGTGTGGCACCGCGGAGATGACCTGGCGTAGGGCATTGCGGCACGGCGCTTGACAGTGCGCGCTAGCGAGCACCAGCAGCGTGGGCGCGCGCTTGTCGGCGAACTCGTAGAAGTCTCGTTCATCGCCCCTCGTATCCTCAAACGTGAGCTCCCCCGGCACCTGCGCGTGCAGGTGTTGTTCGAGCGTTGGCTCGGGAGGGGCGCGCAGCGGCTCTGCGTCGGCCCAGGCGGCGTGCGGCGAGGCCGCCGCGAGCGCCAGGAGAATCGTGAGTTCGAGGTGCGCTCTTGGGCGCGCGCGCCGATGGCTGAGATGGGTGTGCATGGTTCCTCGCTGATCGCGTGCTCTGCTGCAACAACGGGGCCAGGAACGTGGAAGCGATGGGTCGTTGATGTGAGCGCCAACATCAGTCAGGCCATGAGGCATGACCTCGTCTATTCCGGAAAACGTTGCCGCTATTCACGGGTCGCGCTGGGACCTCCAGCTTGGCGCTCGGCTGCGCGAATTCGAGCGTCGCCGCGGGCTGATCACGACGGCCTTCGTGCTCGCGCTCGGAGTCGAACTGCTCAGCTTCGTGCTGAACGCACGGGTGAGTCTCGAATATCACAGCTGGTCCCGCCTGTTTTGGCCCTCGGCGGAGCCGCTGGGGGTGATCCCCATGGCCCTGGCGGAGCACCGTCATCGCATTCTGGCGCCGCTGCTCGCCCATGTGCTGCACCTGCGCGGGCCCTCCGCGGCGCTCGTCCCGCTCGCGGCGAACATATTCGTTCACGCGGCAGGTTACGTCTGGTTGCGCCGTCAAGCGCTGCGCCCCGAGTATGCGCTCGCGGTGGTGTTGCTGGTGGCAACGACCCTCGTGGTCGCGGCCAACCGCATGGTGCTCGGCTTCCAGGATGGTCTGGCGGCCCTGGGATTGCTGCTTGCGCTTTCGGCCCGTCGACCGTGGGGCGCAGCGTGCGCTTTGGGCGTGTTCATGTTCGCCGACGAGAGAATCGTCACAGCCGCCCCACTCCTGCTCTTTTGGCACCTGGTGGGGCGTCCGTTCAAAGAAGTGCGCCGCGACCTGGCGGTGCGGGCGGCGGCCATGGCCATCGCGGCCGTCGCCTCCTTGCTCCTGATGCAGTTGGTGCGCATGAAGACCGGCGTCGCCGCGGCGGCCGCGGAGCACATGCAGCAAACGCTTCGCTTCGAGATGCTCAGATACAACAGCAACGCGCTGTTCTTGGGGTACTTCATGGCGCTGCGCGGAGCTTGGCTGATCCCGGCGGTCGCGATCGTGGTACTGTGGCGAGAATCGCGCCGCGATGCCGTGCTGTTCGCGCTCTGCATCTTGGCCACGCTACCTGCCGCCGCGCTGGTCGGAGACATCAGCCGGGTCGCGGCATTCTGTGCCATTCCGTCTGTGTATATCGGCGCGGTGCTGATCGCCCAGAACCTACGCTGGAACTTTCGGCAGACCGTCGTCCCCGCGCTGCTCGTGAACTTGCTGTGCCCATGCCTGCACATGGTCGGCGATGACTTCATGACCGGCTATCCGCTGCCCGTTCAGCTGCTGCGCAATTACGTACAAACCGGTGAGCTTCAGATCGTCATCCACGACTGGGCCGTTTCGGATGTGGATCTCGCGCGCACGCACTAGCGGAGGCGTCGCCGGTCCTACGTTCTGCGCAGCTGACCACCAATTCCCACGAAAGCGGGCTGTGCGCGGCGGAACCGTTTCAACTCACACGACCGTTTGCAGCACGATGGTAGTCAATGCAACGGTCTGCTCGCAGCATCCCGCCCGAGGCCGAGGTCTCAGCGCCGTCATCCCCTTGGCTGGGGCGGATCATCGACGACCGCTACCGCATCAAGGAACTGTTGGCCGAGGGCGGCATGGGCACGGTGTTCATCGCCGAGCACATGAAGCTGCGCAAGATGGTGGCGCT
>JBIQKA010000161.1:0-8939 GCA_044507075.1 Myxococcales bacterium | reverse complement strand
CCCAGCGTGCTGCCCGAGGACTACGCCATGATCGCCGGCTTCACCCACCTGTTCGCCTCGCCGGTGGGTTACGCGGCGGGCTACTACAGCTACAAGTGGGCGGAGGTCCTGGAGGCGGACGCCTTCTCGCGCTTCGCGGACGCTGGCGTGCTCAGCCGAGCGGTCGGCGAGGAGTTCCGTGCCCGCATCCTCTCGCGCGGCAACGAAGCCGATCCGATGGAGCTCTACACGGCCTTCATGGGACGCGAGCCCAGCCCGAAGGCCCTGCTCAAGCGCGCAGGGCTTTTGGACGAGGCGGCCTAGGCCCGAACCAGGGAGCCCCGCCGCCTCCGATTCAGGATTGCCTCCGTCGGTCTCCCATCCGGTATCATTCCCTTCGCGATAGCATCGTGGATCGGTGCGCACGTCGAGGGAGCGGGGGCGGTTGGGGGGCATAGCAGCACGGACGATCCGGGCCGGCACCGCAGCGCTCCTTCTCTTCTGGGCTGCGGCGTCCGCTGGCGCTCAGGATGGCGTGTCCGAGGAGCCGGAGGCGGCCCCCACGAGCGTCGTCGACTCGCCGCAGGAGCTACCGCCGCAGGAGCTACCTTCGCCACCCGCCCGCGGGGAGCTCGTGGACGACAGGCACCCCGACCCATTCCCCAGCTCTTCCTTCGCGCCCGTATTGCTGCTCACCGAGGGCATCGACGACACGATCCCGCTCGCCGATCTGCGCCGCCGCCTCGGGGAGGCCCTCTCGCGGGACATGGTGCCGCTCGTGGACCCGCGCGCACGGCGCGCCCAGGCGAGCATCTGGCTCGGCCTGAACGAAGACACGTTGGTGATGCGCGTGACGCCGCCCCAGCGGGCCGAGGCCTGGCGTCAGCTCTCGCGCAGCGACCTCGGCGCAGATCCGGTGGGGACAATCGTCAAGGCCGTGCTCGAGATGCTGTGGGCGGACGCCTTCGCGCGGCTCGACCTGGCCGAGCTGCAGGATCCGTTCTGTCCCGCTGGGATGATCTGCGTCGATCCGCGTCACGCTGCGGCCTGGCCTGTGCGGCCAGAGATCGAGGTCCTCGATCCGTGGGATCCGCACTATCCGCGCTTCTACACCTGGGAGCCGCGTTACGCGCCCAGGAGCCAGCGCAATCCCTGGCCCCCGACCCCGCACGGGGAGCGGGGATATCGGCGCGCGCCAGCGAACGAGGCCCCTGGCTGGACCCACGCGCCGCGCCCGCGCCAGCTCGCGCTGGGCTTGCTTGCGGGAGGCGGCGTTCACAAGGGTGGCGCCTTCATGCGCTACGAAGTGAATTTGCTCCGGCGCTTTCCGCGCTTCGACTTCGGCCTCACGTACGTGGGAGCGCGCGGGCAGCCCGAGCCGTTTCAGAAGGCACGGCGCGCCGTGTTGGCGCTCCTGCAGCGACGCTACGTGTCGCAGGAGTTCGAGCTCGACCTCGGCATCGGCTTCGGCATGTTCGTCGCGACGCTCGAAGGGAGCGACCCGCAGGTGAGGCCTTTCTTGCGGGGACTTTTGACCTTTGCGCTGCCGCTCGGTCCGACCTTCGATCTGTTGGTGCAGAGCGAGCTGGGCACGACGTTCGCCGCGGTCGCGGACACGGGGCCCGTCGAGTATGCGCTCACCACAGGGCTGAGGCACAAGTTCTGATTTGATCGTGGCGTCGCGTCGCCGTCGGCAGCTGCGAGAGTTGTTCCCGCGGTGTCACCGAGCTGTCACCCGAGCTGCTTATCTCTTCGTTCGTGATGAGATGAACGCTTCGTTGTCGACGGGCGGCTAGGCAACACGATCGTTCGATCCGAACCCGACACGAACGGGGCTCGCTCGTGCCTTCCCGACGAGCTTGCGGCTCGGCCCCTTCTTGCCGAACCGGGGCGCTTGCGCGGACGCCGCGTGAAGGAGCCTGGTCTTCTGTCGCCGTCTCTCGAGCGCTGCTCCCGTGGCGCTGGCCTGGAGGATTCTGTGATCTTCGTGCCTCGCGTCAGAGCGTGTGCCTGGCTGCTCCTTCTTTTGTTGTTCCCGACCGCGCGAGGGCTCGCGCAGGCGGGTGGTGCGGACGGACTTCCTGGGGTTTTTCCCTCGCTCCCACGGCGGCCTGTGGATCGAGGGACCTTGCGGGTCCTGGTCTTCAGCGCCGAGAGCGAAGCGCCGCTCGACGGAGCGCAGGTCCAGGTCGACGATCTCGTTCCGTCGCTCACGGGCCCTGATGGGCTCGCGTCGATGACCTTGCCCATCGGAAGGCGCTATCGCCTATCGTTCGCGCCCGTCGTGGAGTTCACCGCCCAGCTCGACGACATCGAGATCTTCAAGGACGAGATCACGCAGGTGATCGTGACCCTCACAGCGCAGGGGAAAATTCAATCGAAGACCATCGAGGCTCCGCTGCGCGCCCCGAGCACGAGCACACCCACGCCGCGACCTCAAGCGGTGCCGCCCGACGCTCCGGTCGCCGAGGCCACCGTGCCCCACGAGGTGCCATCTGCCGAGCAAGCGCGCGCCAGCGAGGGAGAGAACTCCGAGGCGCCTACCCAGGCTACGCAGCCAGGGAAGGTCGGTACGGTCAAGGGGACGGTCACCGCGCAGGAGACCAAGGCGCCGGTGGCTGGGACGCGCGTCTACGTGCGGGGACACTTGATCGATGGCCAGTCGGACGCGCTGGGCGCGTTCCTCCTGCAGATGCCCTCCGGCAAACACACGCTCGCCTTCATCCACCCTTCCTACAGCACGGCGACCCATCCCGGGGTGTCCGTTCTGGGGGGGCAGACAACCCAGCTTCAGGTCGAGCTCGGCCCGCCTTCTCCGAGCGACGAGTTCCTGATCACCGCCGACGCGATCGGGGGCAGTGTGGGGGCGTTGCTCGACGCGCGCCGCGAGTCGAGCGCGGCCAGCGACGCGATCGGCGCAGAGGACATCGCGCGGACGCCCGCGGGCGACGCGGCGAGCGCGGCGCAGCGCATCGTGGGCGTCAGCGTCGTGGGCGGGCGCTACGTGTACATACGAGGACTCGGAGAGCGCTACACGAACGCGCTCTTGAATGGGTCGCCTCTGCCGAGCCCTGAACCGGACCGTGCCACGGTCCCACTGGACATCTTTCCGACCCAGATGATCAGCGCCATCGACGTGGCGAAGACTTTCACGCCAGACATGCCAGGCGACTTCGCAGGCGGCTCGGTGCGCATCGAAACCGTCGGCGTGCCCGATCGCTTTCTTCTTTCGCTCTCGCTCGGCACCGGCTTCAACACGGCGACCACGTTCCGCGATCAGTACACCTACAAGGGCGGCAAGCTGGATTGGCTCGGCTTCGACGACGGGACGCGGGCCCTGCCTACGGCCGTGCCGCGCGATCACGAGCTCACGGTGGGCGCTCAACCCCAAGACAAGTCAGACCCACCGCTGACTCGCCCCGAGCTCAACCAGATCGCGCCGGCGCTGAACTCGTCCTACGCGCTCCAACGGAAGCGGGCAATGCCGAACGTGGGGGGCAGCTTCGCCATCGGGAATGGGTGGAAGTTCCGCGCCGGGCGGCGGCTCGGCGTGATCGCCGCGCTCAACTATTCGCGCAAATTCCAGCACACCGACGAGGTCCGTCGCGTGTTCTTGCCCTCTGGCAACGCATACATCGACAGCAAGCTCGACAACAACAGCGAGTCCATCCGCTGGGGCGGCATCGGCAGCGTCGCCTACGACTTCTCCAAGCGCCATCACGTGCGGCTCGTGGGCTTCCGCAGCCAGCTCGCGGACGACCAGACCCAGGTCTACCGAGGATTCCTCGAGAACGCCGACCTCAACTTCCACAACACCCGCCAGCAGTTCGCGTCGCGCGGCCTGACCTTCGGTCAGCTCCGCGGCGACCACACGTTTCAGGACTTGAATGACGCCAGGCTCGACTGGTCCTTCTCGCTCTCGAGCGCCGTCCGCAGTCAGCCCGACACGCGCGACCTCGTCTACAACCTGAGCAACAGCACGAACGTCTGGACGTTCTTCAACAACTCGGACAGCGGGCGTCACTTCTTCGCCGACCAGAGCGAGCTCGCCAAGGCCGGTACCCTCGATTGGACGCAGCCCTTCTCCCTGTTCGGCCTGGAGCACAAGATCAAGTTCGGCGGCTTCCTCAACATGAAAGACCGCGCGTTCCGGGCGCGTCGCTTCGCGTTCAACGAGTTCGCGGCCGGCACGAACAAGGAGGTTCTTACCTGTGGCGAGAGCTTCCACGTGGCGCGCTGCGCGAATCGGCTGTTCGACGACGCCAACGTGGTCGGCACGCCGCTTTCCATCCGCGAGCTGACGCTCGCCCCGGACGCGTACAAGGCGAACCTCGACGTGTACGCGGGCTACTTGATGGCCGACCTCGCGCTGCACCGCTCGGTCCGCGTGATCGGCGGCGCTCGGCTCGAGTCGACCTACCAGCGGATCGCCCTGGTCAACCAGTTCACCGGTGAAGAGCGGGAGGACGAGGACGTGAAGCTGAGGTCCCTGGACGCGCTGCCCTCGGGGACCATCGTCTACAACATCCACGATCAACTCCAGCTCCGCGCCTCCGGGTCGCGGACGATCGCGCGCCCGCAGCTGCGCGAGATCGCGAAGTTCGCGTTCGCCGATTACTTCGGGGGCGCGCTCGTCTCGGGGAACCCAGGGCTCGAGCTCACCCGCATCACCAACGGCGATCTGCGCCTCGAGTACTTCCCCACGCCGCGCGAGGTGCTCGCGGTCTCGACCTTCGTGAAGCACTTTCGAGATCCGATCGAGCCTGTCCTGCAGCCCACGGGCTCGACGCCGCAGCTCACCTTCGAGAACGCCCGCGGCGCGGTCCTTTACGGCGTGGAATTCGAGGCGCGAAAGGGGCTCGGATTCATCCACCGGGCACTGCGCGACCTCACGGTGATCGGCAACGTGACCATCGCGAGATCCAATATCGAGGTCCATCAGACCGGCGCCGATGCGTCGGGGCAGGTGAGGTTTTTGACCAACACGAACCGCCCGATGGTCAACCAGGCGCCCTACGTGCTGAACCTCATGCTCGACTACGAGGGCCCCACCGCGACCAACGCGAGGCTGCTGTACAACGTCAGCGGTCATCAGCTCGTCCAGGTCGGCACGCAGGGGCTCGACGACGCCTACCAGCACCCGCGTCATTCCCTGGACTTCACGGTGTCGCAGCGCATCTGGGACGGCTTGCAGTTCAAGCTCACGCTGCAGAACCTGTTGAACTCCGAGTACCTGATCACGCAGGGCAAGGCGCGCCGCGAGAGCCGCGCCGTCGTCTCCTATCGCGACGGAGTCTCGGGCGCCGTCGCGCTGAGCTACACGTACTGACGTGCCGCGTCTTGCGTATTCGCGCGTGCGAGCGGAGTCGCGCAAGTGTCATCAGAGCCTTGCGTCGATGACACCAGGATGTCGCGGATAGCCTCCAAGGTGCACTCGATTTCAGGAGGTCATATGAGTTCGTTCGAGAAGATCTTGGGCGCGTGCCTGGTCGCGCTGCCCCTCATGATTCAGGGCTGCGGAGACGACGACGACGGCGGCGGAAAGTCGGGCGATGGCGACGTGGGCGACGGCGATGGTGACCAGCCCGGTGACGGCGATGGCGACAACCCTGGCGACGGCGATGGAGACAATCCCGGCGACGGCGATGGCGACAACCCCGAAACCTGCGACTTGAGCGGCGAGGGCAAGACCGTCGAGGTCATCCCGAGCCCGACCGGGAACCTCACCCTCACCAGCGACAAGGTCTGGAAGATCCAGGGCGTCACCTACGTGGCCGACGGCCAGACGCTCACCGTCGAGCCCTGCACGCGCATCGAGGGCGCGGCGCTCACCGCCGGGCAGCCCTCGGTGCTCGTGGTGAGCCGCGGCGGAAAGATCGACGCGGCAGGCACCGCCGACAGGCCCATCCTCTTCACCGGCGAGAACTCCAAGATAGAGCGCCTCCCCGGCAACTGGGGTGGTGTGGTGTTGCTCGGCAAGGCGCCGAACAACAACGGCACCGAGGTGTTGATCGAGGGGCTCGAGAACGCCCCTCAGAACAAGCACGGCGGCACGGTAGCCGACGACAACAGCGGCACGCTCACCTACGTCCGCATCGAAGATCCGGGCTACGAGCTCACCACGGACGTCGAGATCAACGGCCTCACCTTCGGAAGCGTGGGTAGCGGCACGGTCGTCCATCACATCCAGGTGGTGAACTCGCAGGACGATTGCTTCGAGTGGTTCGGAGGCACCGTCAACGCCGACCACCTGATCGCCGAGGGCTGCGGCGACGACATGTTCGATATGGATCTGGGCTACACGGGCACGGTCCACACCCTGCTCGGCCGACAGCGCGCGGCAGGCCTCTCCTCTTCGGACCCGAACGGCTTCGAGCTGGACACCAATCCAGCGGGGACGGGCGCGCCCAGCGATCCCTCGCCGGTCACGCGCTTTCACGCGAGCAAGGTCACGCTCTGCGGCATCGGCCAGCCCGGCGCCCAAACGTCCTATGGGGGGGTGCTCCGTCGCGGCGTGAAGGGCGCGTTCGACGAGCTCGTGATCACCGGCTTCGACGCGGGGTTCAGTATTCGCAACGACTTCGGGACGCCTGCAGAACCGCACGTCACGATCGCGAACGCCAAGGTCTTCGGCAACGTGGTGAACAACCTCGGCGCGCCCCACAGCTCGAACATGGGCTTCGAGCCCTCGGCGTGGTTTTCGGCGGGTACGGGTAACAGCACGCCCGAACCCGCCCCGTTCTCGGTCACCGACTGTCAGGGCGCCCAGGGCCCCGCGGCTTCGGTGACCGGCTCGGGCATCGGCGCCTTCAAGGACGAGGCCAACTGGTTGCAGGGCCCGTGGGTAGAGTGGTCCACGCTTTGAGGCGTGCTCCCGCGGTCGGCGCCCTTCGGCTGCTTTGAGCGCGATGGTCCTGAGGTTAGGGGTGCGCCGTGCCGTTCAACCCCCGCGAGCCGACCGCGACCTGGCTGGCTTGTGCCGCCAACTCCGCCACGCGATCGGAGGTGGCTTGGCCCTGCGCAATGACCACCAGCGCTGCGCTCTCGAGGTGATTGACGACATCGGTGAGCAGCCCGAAGGCCGACTCGTTGAGCTTGCGTGCGGTGCGCAAGAGGGCCTGGCTTCCCTGCTCGTTGAGCACGATCACAGCTTCGCCGACCCTCTGGCTCTCGGTGGTCATCGTGCGCCCGATCGAGGCCGTGGTCCGTACCCCGCTCTCGATCATGCCGAGCGATAACGTGAAGAAGCTGCCGATGACACCATCTCGCGTGTCGGGCTGACGGGCCGTGCGCCTGTCTTCACTCCGTGGTCCGTTTCCAATTAAGGTGCTCTCGATCGCCATGGTTTCCTCCGGTCGTGCTGAGCGTACAACGACACGAACGCTAGCCTTATAGGACAGCTGGCGCGCGCGACTCAAGCGGTCTGGGCGCGACCGCGTGGGTGATTTGCGCAACCGGCCACGCGCTTGTTCTTGCCGGCGATGGCGCAACTCCCAAGTCGCGGAGGCATCCTGTGCTCGCGCGCATGTCCGCAATCAGGAGCGCGCGGTCGTTCGTGCGCCGCAGGGGGCGCTCCCTCACGGGCGGGTGAACGGGAGCCTGCGCGCCGGATCCAGGATCGTCGCCTCGACGAGCTTGCCTTGCGAGCAGGGCAAGACCCCGTCGGCGCGGCTGGCCACGCGCGAATAGGCGCCGCTGCGATCGAGAACGTAGTGCCGCACGTCGTCCGAGAGCGAAGGCAGGACCACCTCCTTACGGATCTGCTGGCGCAGCGCTTCGCTCTCGATGGGGAACATGACCTCCACACGGCGGTAGAAGTTACGCGGCATCCAGTCGGCCGAGGAAACGAACACCTTCTCCGCGCTTCCCTCGCCGAACACGAACACCCGCTCATGTTCGAGGAAGCGGCCGAGGATGGAGCGCACGCGGATGTTCTCGGAGACACCGGGCACCCCGGGCCGCAAGCAGCAGATGCCGCGCACGACGAGATCGATCGGGACGCCCGCGCTCGAAGCCTCGTACAGGGCGCGGATCACGTTGACCTCGACCAGTGCGTTCATCTTGGCGTAGATGCGCGCGGAGAGGCCTGCCCGGGCCCGCTGGGTCTGCTCCTGGATCAACCCGAGCACGGCCTCGCTCAGACCGGAAGGGGCCACGGCGAGCTTGCGATAGCGGGTCTGCTTGGAGACCCCCGAGAGCGCATTGAACAGCTCGGTGACGTCGTCTCCCATGTCGTTGTTGGCCGTGAACAGGGCGATGTCCGTGTAGAGCCGGGCCGTGCTGGCGTTGTAGTTGCCGGTGGAGAGGTGCACGTAGCGCCGAAGCGCGTCCTTCTCCCGGCGCACCACCAGCGCGATCTTCGCGTGGGTCTTCATGCCCGCACCGCCGTAAAAGACGTGCACGCCCGCGCGCTCCATGGCGCGTGCCCACGCCATGTTGTTCTCCTCGTCGAAGCGCGCCTTGAGCTCGATCGAGACCGCGACTTGCTTGCCGGCCTCGGCGGCGCGGATCAGCCGTCGCACGGCCTCGGCGTTGGAGCCGGCGCGATAGAGCGTCATCTTGATGGCGAGCACGTTGGGGTCGACGGCCGCCTGCTCGAGGAAGTCGAGCACGCTCGTGAATGAGTCGTACGGGTGATGCAACAGGATGTCGCCCGCGCGGATGGCGTCGAAGGTGGAGGGCGCCTCGGCGAACGCTTGGGGGACGCGCGGGGCGAAGGGGGGATCGCGCAAGTCTGGCCGGTCGACCATGGCGAGCGACATCAGCGCGCTGAGCTCGAGCAGGCCGACCGACTCGTATACGTCGTCCTCGTCGAGCTCGAGCTTCTCGCGCAGGAGCTTGCGCACGCGCGCGGGGACCTTGTGGTGGACCTCCAGGCGCACGCAGGCGCCGAAGCGCCGACGCCGGATCTCGCGGTCGATCACCGACATCAAGTCCTCGGCCTCCTCCACCAGGATCTC
>JBIQKA010000160.1:0-9118 GCA_044507075.1 Myxococcales bacterium | reverse complement strand
AGACCAAGGAGCTCATCCTGTTCAGCGTCTCGCAGGAGTACTTCCGCCTGCGTGAGGCGATCGGGATCGCGCTGCGCCTTCAGTGAGCTAAGAACGGAAGGTCAGGCCTGTCGATAAGTTGCTCAAAGCTGGCGAAAGCAACGCACTACACGGCGCTCGTACACTTGGCTTGCGTGTTGATCGCGTACCGCGCGGCAACGCGGACAAGCGCGTGCCATCTTCGACCGTGACTGTGAGCGCGGCCCTGGCCGTCTTCGGGCCACGCTCACGGCCACGCCCAAGCAGTGCAGTTGATGGGCGCGGTGCAGCTGTGTCTTCGATCTCCGAAGGGCGGTTCAGATGGGGCCCGGGGACGCTTCAGCCCTCGCCGCGCGGCTTGAACTCCGGCGTGCGCTTGGCGAAGAAGGCGGAGAGCGCCTCCCTGTGGTCCGCGCTGCTTTGGCGGCCGAGGAACACCCTGCGCTCCAGGTCGCGGCTTCGGTCCGGGCCCTCGCGGTAGGTGAGCCACAGGAGCCGCTTCACTTCGGCCACGGTGCTCGGTGAGTTCTTCGCCACCGCGCGCGCCAGCGCAAGCGCCCGCGCCTTCGACTCCCCTCTGCCCACCAGCTCATCGACCAGGCCCACGCGCAGAGCCTCCTCAGGGCTCACGGGGAGCGCCGTGAACAGCAGTTTGGCCGCGACGCTGCGGCCCACGGTCCCCGCCATGCGCGCGAGGCCGCCCCAGCCGGGAGAGACGCCCATGGCGGCGTGCTTCATGGTGAAGGTCGTGTGGGGTTCGGCGATGCGCAGGTCGCAGGCCATGGCGATCTCGGTGCCGCCCCCGATCACGGCGCCGTTGAGCGCGCCGATCACCGGCACGGGCAGGGCCTCGAGGCGATCCATCAGCTCGAGCATGCGCGTGTCGTTGAGGGCGCGCCGCTCGGGCTCCGCGTCGCGCAGGAACTTGAGGTCCGCGCCCGAGACGAACACCGTGTCACCTGCGCCGGTGAGCACCACGGCACGCAGCGATCGATCGCGCTCCGCGGCGGCCAGCGCCTCCGCCAGGCCCGAGGCCACGCTCTCGTCGATGGCGTTGCGCGCGTCGGGGCGGTCGACGGTCCATACCGCGATTCCGTCATCCTGTTCGACCCAGAGTCCGCTGCTCATTCGCCGTCTCCCGTGAACCCTTCACGGGCTCCTGACCCAGGTATCTCGTCGGCGCAAGCCAGCGCCTCGGCGAGCCAGCGGCTGCGCAGAAAGAGACGCAAGAGGACGGCGAGTTGCAACCCGAAGACCAGGAGCAGGGCAGGGGCGCGGTCGTCGAGCAGGAGCTGGGAGGCGACCACGAGCAAGCCGCCGAGACCGCTCCAGAGGAGCGCGCGCAGGAGCACGGAGGGGCGCACGGCAAAGCGCAGGCTGCGGCGTGCGCCCATGAAGGCGCCCTCGTGCAGCGCGCGCGCGCGCGCGAGATCGTTCCAGACATGGGCGAAGAACGCGAACGCGGCGAGCAAGGGCAGGGCGCTCACGATGATCAGGTCGTGAACGCGGTCGTTGAGCTGGTGGACGAGCACCTGCGCGATGCCCCAGCCCGCAGCGGCGAAGGGGACCGCGCAGAGCGCGAGCGCTGCCAAGATCCACAGCGAGACCAGGCAGGCGCGGATCCACAGGCGCACGCCCTGGTGCAGTGACTCCATGACGGGTTCGCGTCGCGCGATGGCGCTGAGCCAGCTCATGTGCAGGCAGGGGGATACGAGGAGCAGGGCCGCGCACGCGAGCGCCGCGCCCTGGGCGCCCACGCGCGCGGGGGCGCCCAGGGAGGGGAGGCGCTCGAGCCAGTGCGCGAGAGAGATGGGGTCCAAGGTCCTGGGCGCGCTGCGCGTGAGCTCGTTCGCCAAGGGAAAGGCCCCGAGGGCGGCGACGCATGCCTCGAACACGTAGAGGGCGAACGTCATCGGCAAGGCCCGCACGCTTGCGATCCAGGGGCTCATGGGCCCAGCCAGGAGAGGAGCGCCTGCGCTGCGGCGAGCGCGCGACTGGTCCAAGAAGACGGCGGAGCTTGCGCGAAGTCCACGATCTGGTCGCTTACGGACGCGTCCACCAAGAGCGCCCGGTCGGGATCCAGCGCCACGCGCGCCACCTGCTCTGCGCTTTCGAACGAGACCTTTAGGCTCGCGTGCTCGCCGGGGAAGGCGACGCGCTCGATGATCTTTCCATGTTGATCGTAGGCGGCGAGCCATGTTGGCAGCGGGACCTCACCCGTGCGCCGGGCCCAAACCTCGGTGCGGTAGCCGGCGCCCGAGCGCTCCGTGTGGGCGCGCACGATGCGCACGCCGACGCGCTCTCCGGAGAGCAGGAGCGGCCGCAGGACCTTGGCGGAGAACCCCTGGCCATAGACGTGATCAAAGGCCTCGGAGAGCTCCTCGGGCGTGGGGTGCGAAAAGCGGTTCTCGCGGGCGTAGCGCGCGAGCGCGCGCTCGAAGCGCTTTCGCCCGAACACGCGCCGAATGGTCTCGAGCGTCACCGCGGCCGCGCTGTACACGCTCGCGCCGTACTCGCGCTCCGTGTACTCGTTCGCCGACATGCCGGGGGGGGTCGCGGCGGCCGTGGACCAGGCCAGCACGCGTTCGAGTTCGAAGCGGCTGAACGGGAGCCACGCAGAGAGAGAGCCCGTCTCGCCGTGCAAGGTGCGCAGGAGATCGAGCGCGCCCCACTGGGCGAGGCCCTCGTCGAGCACGGGGTAGCGCAGCTCGTCGCTCGCCACCGTCATGGGAAACCACTGATGCGCGAGCTCGTGCGCGGTGATGAACGCCCCGGAGAGCCCGGGCGAGCGCGGCGTGGGCAGCCAAGCGCCCGCGGTGAGAAACAGCCCAGGATACTCCATGCCGGCCGCGCCCGTGGCCCGCCGGGGCGGCACCACCACGGTGAGCGTCGGGTAAGGGTAGGGGCCGAACAGCTTTCCGTAGTGGGTGAGCCCGGCGCGCGTGACCGCGGCGTGCTCCTCGAGTGCGAGCTCATAGCCGGGCGCGTAGGCGTAGGTGACAGCGACGCCAGCGCTCTTCTCCTCGCGCAATTGCAGGGAGCGCCCGGCGACCCATACCGCGTCCAGGGCGCGCTCGATCGCGAAGGTGCGCGTGACCGAGTGCGCCTGTTTGTTCTCGCGGACCCGCGTTCCATTGGCCGCCACGACGAACCCCGCGGGCGTGCGCACGGTGACCTCGTAGTCTGCGAAGTCCGCGTAGAACTCGCCGAGCGCGTGGTACGGCGAGCTCGCGAAGCGACCGTCGGGTTCGAGCTTGGCGAGCTTCGGGAACCACTGCGCCACGCAGAAGAAGTCTTCGGCGTAGCCGCTGCGCGCGAAGACCCGCGGGAGCTTGGCTACGAACGCGCTCTCGATCTGGACTTGCGCGCCCGCGGAAAGCGGCGCCGCGAGTGGGATAGCGAGCTGGGTGAAGTCGCCAGGCACGAGCTCGCGTCGCGCACGCGGCAACAGGTCGGCGCCATCGACCGTGAGCGTGGAGAGCTCGATGGAGCCCGAACCTTTGAGCTGACTTCGGCGCGAAACGCCGCGCGACTCGCGCATGAAGACGCTGCGCCGGTCGCGGAAGGCGTTCAGGTAGAGGTGAAAGACGAGCTCCCGAAGCGCGACCTGGCTGGTGTTGGTGAAGCGGATCTTGACGGTCCCGCGTACCAGGCGCTGGGTGGGCTCGAGCGCGGCATCGATTTGGTAGCTGTGGAAGGCCGGGGGGGCGCTTTGGGCCTGGGCGCGGGGGAGCACGCAGAGCACGCATGCGAGCAGCGTGAAGAGCGCTTCTCCCATCCTCCTCCCGAGAGCCCGTCGAGCGCGGGTAGCCCGTTGCATCGCGAAAAGCTTAGCTCTCGGCGTCGAGCCGAGGTGCTGGTGTCTCGGGGGCAGGACGGACTGGCCAAGTTCCGGCCGGTCCTTCACCATCTCGCTGGAGCATTCCGTGTCAGAAACGCTCACCCTACCGCTTCCCAATCGCCGCGCCACCCGCCGCCTCGGAGCCCGCCTGGGGGCCGTGTTGCGGGCGGGCGACCTGGTCGTGCTCGAGGGTGACCTGGGGGCGGGCAAGACCTTCCTGGTGCGCGCCATCGCGCGCAGGCTCGGTGTTCCGGCCGCGCTGCCCGTGACCAGCCCGACCTTCACGCTGGTGAACGAGCACGCTACCCAACCGCCGCTGGTCCACGCGGACCTGTATCGGCTGGGGGACGCCGACGAGCTCGTCGAATTGGGGCTGGTCGAACGCATCGGGCGTGACGCCATCGTGATCGTGGAGTGGGGCGATAGATTCGCCGAGGCGCTCGGCGGAAACGGGCTGTGGATCGAGCTTTCCCTCGGCGCCCAGGGCCGCACGGCGCGCCTGGCTGCGCGGGGGGAACGCGCGAAATCGATACTCGCCGAGATCGCCCTCGGGATCCCTTACTAGAGGAGCGGAGCGGTTGCCCGGGGCTCCCGGGGGTGATAATCCGCGCGCTCGATGCCCCGCCGCACCGACCTGAAGAAGATCCTACTCGTAGGATCCGGTCCCATCGTCATCGGTCAAGCTTGCGAGTTCGACTACTCTGGCACCCAAGGCGCCAAGGCCCTGAAAGAAGAGGGCTATCAGGTCGTGCTCGTGAACTCGAACCCGGCCACGGTGATGACCGATCCCGAGTTCGCCGACCGCACCTACGTGGAGCCGCTGACGCCCCAGGTCGTGGAGGCCATCATCGCGCGCGAGCGTCCCGACGCCATGCTCCCCACCTTGGGGGGCCAGACGGCGCTCAACTTGGCCCTCTCGCTGGCCGAACGCGGGGTGCTGGAGAAGTACGGGGTCGAGCTGATCGGTGCGAGCGTGCAGGCCATCAAGAAGGCCGAGGACCGCGAGCTGTTCAAGAACGCGATGGAGAAGATCGGGCTGCGCTGCCCCAAGGCCACCATCGCGCGCACCCTCGAGGAGGCCTACGCGGCGGTCGAACAGATTGGTTACCCGGTGATCCTGCGCCCCTCCTTCACCATGGGCGGCTCGGGCGGTGGGATCGCCTACTCCAAGACCGAGTTCGATACGGCGATCCGCTGGGCATTTCAGCAGAGCCCGACCCACGAGTGTCTGGTCGAGGAGAGCGTGCTCGGCTGGAAGGAGTACGAGCTCGAGGTCATCCGCGATCGCGTCGACAACTTCTCGGTGATCTGCACCATCGAGAACTTCGATCCGATGGGCGTGCACACCGGAGACTCCATCACCGTCGCGCCCGCGATGACGCTGACCGACAAGGAGTACCAGCGCCTGCGCGACGCAGGTCGCGCGATCATCACCGAGATCGGCGTCGACACCGGCGGATCCAACATCCAGTTCGGCGTGCACCCCAAGAACGGCGAGATCGTGGTGATCGAGATGAACCCACGCGTGTCGCGCTCGAGCGCGCTCGCGTCCAAGGCCACGGGCTTTCCGATCGCGAAGATCGCCGCCAAGCTCGCCGTGGGCTACACGCTCGACGAGCTGCGCAACAGCATCACCGGCACCAGCGCCGCCTTCGAGCCCTCCATCGACTACGTCGTGGCCAAGGTGCCGCGCTTTGCGTTCGAGAAGTTTCAGGGGGCCGATTCTCGCCTCACCACGCAGATGAAGTCGGTCGGCGAGGTGATGTCCATCGGCCGCACCTTCAAGCAGGCCATCCAGAAAGCGGCGCGCTCGCTCGAGATCGGCCGCGCAGGCCTGGTCACGCTGACCGATCGCGTGGATTACCGCGCGCTGCGAGACGCCCTGCGCAAGCAGCGGGAGACAGGGATCCCGATGGGGGCCGTGCCGAAGCTGAGCGAGGGCGTGCCCGTGCCCAGCGACGAGGAGCTGCGCGAGGTCCTGCTCGAGGTGATCCGCACGCCGCTCTCCGATCGCCTCTGGTACATCGTGGACGCCATGCGCGTGGGCGCGACGCTCGAGGAGATCCACGCTGCCACCATGGTGGACCCGTGGTTTCTCACGCAGCTGCGCGAGATCGTGGACGAGGAGCGCGAGCTCAAGGCCTTTGCGGGGGTACCCATCCCGGTCGACCAGCTGCGGCGCGCCAAGCAACTCGGCTTCTCCGACGTCATGTTGGGGCAGCTCACCGGGCGTGATCAGCTGCAGGTGCGCAAGGAGCGCCTGGCCGCAGGCATCACGCCCATCTTCGCCCGGGTGGACAGCTGCGCGGCGGAGTTCGAGGCGCTCACCCCGTACATGTACTCGACCTGGGGCGACGAGTCCGAGGCGCGGCCCACCGACAAGAAGAAGATCATGATCCTGGGCGGCGGTCCCAACCGCATCGGCCAGGGCATCGAGTTCGACTACTGTTGTGTGCACGCCGCCTTCGCGCTGCGCGAGCTCGGGTTCGAGACGATCATGGTCAACTGCAACCCCGAGACCGTGTCCACGGACTACGACACCTCCGATCGGTTGTACTTCGAGCCGCTCACCTTCGAAGACGTGATGTCCATCATCGACGTCGAGAAACCCGAAGGCGTGATCGTGCAGTTCGGCGGGCAGACGCCGCTGCGGCTGGCGGTGGGGCTTGCCCGCGCGGGGGTGAAGATCCTGGGCACGCCGGCCGAGGCCATCGACCGCGCGGAGGATCGCGAGCGTTTCGACGAGCTCTTGACCAAGCTGAGCCTGAGGCGTCCGCGCAACGGCATCGCGCACGGCGTGCAGCAGGCGTTCGAGGTGGCCGAGCGCATCGGTTATCCGGTGTTGGTGCGCCCGAGCTACGTGCTCGGCGGGCGCGCCATGGAGATCGTGCACAGTTCGAGTGACCTCGCGCGTTACATGCGTGAGGCCTTCGAAGCGCTCGAGGACGTCGAGAGTACGGCCATCCTGGTCGACGAGTTCCTGAAGGACGCCATCGAGGTCGACGTCGACTGCATCGCCGACGGCGAGACCGTGGTGATGGGCGGCATCATGCAGCACATCGAGGAGGCGGGGATCCACTCGGGCGACTCCGCGAGCGTGCTCCCCGCCCACGCGCTGCCCCCCGAGGTGCTCGGCACCATCCGCTCCTCCACGCGCGCGCTCGCGCTCGAACTCGGCGTGGTCGGGCTGATGAACGTGCAGTTCGCGGTGCGCGGCAGCGCGGTCTACGTGATCGAGGTGAACCCGCGCGCGTCACGCACGGTGCCCTTCGTGTCCAAGACGATCGGTGTACCGCTGGCGAAGCTCGCCGCCAAGGTGCAGGCCGGCAAGAAGCTCAAGGAGCTCGGCTTCACCAAGGAAGTCATCCCGCCGCACGTGGCCGTGAAGGAGTCAGTGTTCCCCTTCGCCAAGTTCCCGGGCGTCGACACGCTGCTCGGGCCGGAGATGCGCAGCACGGGCGAGGTCATGGGCATCGCGAAGAACTTCGCCGAAGCCTTCCTCAAGGCGGCCGAGGGGGCAAGTACGCGCCTGCCCACCTCCGGCCTCGTGTTCATCAGCGTGCGCAACGACGACAAGCAGTCCGCGTGTGAGGTCGCGCGCAACCTGGTGGAGCTCGGCTTCAGCATCATCGCCACCGAGGGCACCGCGCGTGCGCTCGCGCGCGTCGGCGTCCAGGCGCAGCTCGTATACAAGTTCTACGAGGGGCAGCCGAACAGCGTCGATTACCTGCGCGATGGCAAGATCTGCATGGTGATCAACACCACCGAGGGCGCGCAGGCCATCCGCGACAGCTACTCGATGCGACGCCAGGCGCTGGTGAGCGGCGTGCCGTACTTCACCACGGTGGCCGGCGCGACGGCGGCGGTGGCGGCCATCGAGGCCACGCTGTCAGGCCCCGTCGAGGTTCGCTCGCTGCAGGAATATCACGCCGCCACGGCGCGGCGCCCGACGCCATCCGTCGTCCCCGCGACTTGAGAGCGCTCCATGCGTGCGTCTACCCTCGCCGCCTGCGTCGTCATCGTGCTCGGCGCGGCGGTGTTCTTGGGGCCGCCGCGTGAGACGCGTGCGGCAGGCAAGCTGCAGACGGTGCGCTTCGCTATTCATGGACCGAGCGGGGAGCGCCAATCCGCGCTCGCCGTGTGGCCCAGTGAGCGTCCGCAGGACGAGCGCTGGCCGATCGTGATCGCGTTTCACGGGATGGGTGAGTCGCGGCAAGGGCCCGAGAAAGGTTATCGCGCGTGGCTCGAGCGTTACGGGCTCGGACCTGCCTTCGAGGCGCTCCTCGGCAACAGCCTCACGAGGGAGAACTTTGGAGGCCTGGTGCGAGACGCAGAGCTGCGCATGCTCAACGCGGAGCTCGAGGCGCGTCCCTTCCGCGGCGTGTTCGTGGTGGGCGTGTACACGCCGGATCTACTCGCGGAGGTCGGCCGCAAGCCGGAGAAGATCGAGGTTTTCGCCAGCTGGGTCGCCAAGCGGCTGGTGCCGAAGATCCGCGACACCTTCCCGGTGGCGAGTCAGGGCGAGCGCGAGGTGTGTGTCGACGGCGTCTCGCTCGGCGGCATGGTCGCGCTCGAGGTGGGCTTACGGTATCCAGAAGTGTTTGGCGCGGTGGGCACGATTCAGCCGGCGATCCGCGGGCGCGAGGCCGAGTTTGCAGACCGAGCCGCCAAGGCAGCGGCGATCAAGCCGCAGGCCATTCGTTTGCTTTCGAGCGATAAGGACCCGCTCTTGCCTGTCACGCGCAAGCTGTCCGAGGAACTGCGCTCGCGGCACGTGGCCCACACTTTGATAGTGACCCCCGGTGAGCACGATTACGCGTTCAACCGGGGACCGGGATCTATCGAATTACTTAGGTTTTCCGATCGTTCCTTGCGCGATGTGCGCCGCCGCTGAGTGCCTTGCAGCACGGACTCGCGCAAGGCGCGCCGGTTCGCGCATGCGGCCCGCAGGGGTTGCGACGGAAACCGCAAGAGTGTACGAATCGAATCTATGGAACGCGTTCCGATGACCCCTGAGGGGCACGCCGCTCTCATGAGCGAGCTCAAGCACTTGAAGCTCGTCGAGCGTCCGCGGATTTCGGAAGAGATCGGGACGGCTGCCGCCCATGGAGACCTCAAGGAGAATGCGGAGTACCACGCCGCGCGCGAGAAGCAGTCGCACATCGAGGGCCGCATTCTGGACATCGAAGATCAGCTCGCGCGCGCCGAGGTGATCGACACCAGCAAGCTCTCTGGCGACAAGGTCAAGTTCGGCGCCTA
>JBIQKA010000159.1:0-9125 GCA_044507075.1 Myxococcales bacterium | reverse complement strand
CGCGAGCGCCTCCACACGCCACTCTTCACGCGCATCGCCGAAGCAGAGAATGTCCCCTTGCGAAAGGAGGACGCGCTCGCAGGCGTGCACACGCACCCCGTTCAGGAAGGTCCCGTTCCGGCTGCCGAGGTCGCGCAGATACCAGGATCCGTCGATCAGGTGAAAAGCCGCATGCTCGGAGGACGCGGCGGCCGAGAGCAGGCTCACGTGCGCCTCCGGAGATCGGCCCGCCATGCAGTACGGCGAAAGGTGCACCAAGCGTCCATCGCTGTGTCGCAAGATGCTCATGTCAGCGGCGTGGTGAGGGAGGATTTCGACGGCACGGGCGGAGATTCCGTGTACTCGGTCTTCGAGACCGTCGAGGTGGCCAACGGACAGTTCTCGATCTCGATGGCGGACTGCGCCGATCCGATCGTGGCTGCCCAACAGCAGGCGGGGCGCGCGCTCTACTCCGGGGTCACGGTGACGCGCGGCGACGAGACTGTCAGCTTTCCGCGGCGGCCCATCGGCGCGGTGCCCTTCGCCGTATCCGCTGCGTATGCGGCGAAATCCGAACAGTTCGAAGCCAAGAAAGTGAGCCTACCGAGCGCGAGCGATCCGGCGCTCCAGCTCGATCCCGGTGGTGATCCCGCGCTGCGCGTCGGCAGCGAATCGGCAGGCAAGAACGCCGTCGTTCACGGAGATTTGGCGTCAGATGCGCTCCGCACCGGCAGCCTCAAGGTCCACAACGAGTATGGCAACGACTTGGTCCGAGTGAATGGCTGGGCGAAGGAAAACGAGACGCTCGTCGAGGTCGGCAACGAGGGCTGGGGCGATAGAAACCTCGTGGTGCACGGGCAAACACGAATGCGATCGCTGGTCGTCCACGAGAAGGCGCAACTCCCCGTGTACACGAAGACCTGTAGCAAGGAGAAGAACTGCGGGTGCGACGAAGGAGATATCCTGCTCGGCGGGGGAGCAGAGTGTTACGACAACCTCCCCCATACGGTCTTGAACCGGAGCCTGCCCTGGGATAGCCGGCGCTGGCACGCGAAGTGCGGCCACCCCGACGGCGACACTGCGACCGAAGACTTCATAGCGCCACGGATCACCCGCATTGTGTGCCTGAACGTGAACTGACAGAAGGCAGCGCGCCTCTTAGCGTTCCCGTGCTCCCCTACGGCCCCAAGTCCTCCGGGCACTTTCGATCGCACACCTGCGAGCCGTCCGCACAGGTCAGTTTCACGCCCGTGCAGCTCATGCCGCAGGTGATGCCGCTACAACGAAACGAGCACGACGCGCCCGGCGCGCACGTCAAGGTGCACGTGGCATTGCTCGGGCAGGTCACGTCGCACGTCGAACCTGGATCGCAAGTGACCGTGGTCTGCGCCGCTTTGCTCTCGTAGGAGCAGTCGGCGCCCATCCCGCACGTGTGGTTGCACACGGCGAGGCCGTCGCACGTGGCGCGGCACTGGGTGTGGGCCTGACAGGTCGAGGTACAGGTGCCGATGGAACTACAGGCGAACACGCAAGGGCCGGCCCCCGTCATGCAAGTCTGGGAGCACATGCCCGGCAGGCCACCACACTTGCCCTCCGGCGGGATGCCCGTCCACCACGGCCCACCCGGGCCGCCGTCACCGACGCCCGCGTCCGCGCCCTCGCCGCCGTCCGCTTCGGGGCCGCTAGCGCTTGCATCCCCTGACGGATCGTCCGGGCCGCCCTCTCCCTCGCCGAGCGCCCCATCCCGTTGCCAGCTGCCCGCGCTGCCATCGTGCTCGGTGGAATCCGGAGCCGACGCGTCCTCGCTCGGGGCGCCGTTCAACCCGTCGTACCCGATGAGAAAACATCCGCTCTGCAAGCCAATCCAAAACAAGGAGGCCAGTCTGACCTTCGACATGAGCAGATCGGACCCGGAGCGGATCATTGGTCCGACACTAACACGATGACCAGGTCTGAACACAACGTACCTTGCGAGGACGCACAGACACACACCTTCAGCGGCCCTGATCTTGCGACCTTGCGCGCTCGCGCACGCGCTTCTTCACGCCCGTTTTTGCAGCAGCGCAAACACCCTGTCTGCCCTGCCCAGGCGCGTGATGAGGCCCGGCGCCGCGCGCTGCGTCAGCCACATGAACCAGCTCTCGGGGGTCACGGGCACGAGGCCCGCGCCGCGATCGACCGCAGACACGATCGCATCGGCCACCTTGCGCGGCGTGTACTTGCGGCCGGCGTAGAACTTGTGAATGCCCTGCTGGACCTCGGGCGTAAAGTCTTTTCCTTCGTACAAAGTGGAGTGCACGATGGCGGTGTCCACGACGCCGGGGCAGATGCAGCTCACGTGGATCTTGTGGCGGGCGAGATCCCCGCGCAGGCTCTCGGACAGCCCCACCACCGCGTGCTTGCTGGTGCAGTAGACCGGCATGTCCGGCATCGCCACCAACCCGGCCACCGAGGCCACGTTGACCACGCTGCCGCCCTGCCCGCGCGCCACCATCGCCGGCACGAACGCGCGACAGCCGTGCACGACGCCCATCAAGTTGACGTCGAGCGTCTTCTTCCAGGTCTCGAGCGAGGCCTCGAGGAAGCGCCCCGCGGCACCGATCCCCGCGTTGTTGATCAGCACGTCCACCGCCGTCACCCGGCGATGCACCTCGCGCGCGAGCGCCATCATGGCCTCGGCATCGCTGACATCGACCTGATGAAAGCGCACCTCGGTCGCCCCGGCCGCTTCACAGCGCGCCTTCGTCTCGAGCAGGCCCGCTCCGTTCAGATCGGTCAGCTCCAGGATCGCGCCACGTTCGGCGAAGGCGCACGCCGTCTCGCGCCCGATGCCGCTCGCTGCGCCCGTAACCACGACGACTTGCTTCTTCCGCTTCGACATGGCTCCCGTGTAGCACGCGTGGGGCGACGCTACTGGACGACCGCGTACCCGCGGCGGAGAAACCAGCCCGCAGGCTCGTCCCCAAAGCAGATCCCCAGATCGCGCGCGGTGGTCACGGTGTCGCTGCCGAGGTCGACCGAGCGCGTGCCATCCACGACCTGCTCGAACGGCACCAGACGGATCTCGCCTGCGACCTGCGCCACCATGCCGCTCTCGCTGGTGTCCGCGAGATAGCGCACTGCCGCGCAACCCATGCGCTGGGCGAGCAGGCGGTCGAAGCTCACCGGAGATCCGCCGCGCTGCAAGTGCCCGAGCACCACCGCGCGTGACTCGTAGCCCGTGTGCTTCTCGATCTCGCGGGCGAGTCGCTCACCGATGCCCCCCAGCACCGCGTGCTCCTTGAAGGCGTCCTTCTCGATCTTGTAGGTAGCCTCGCCGCCCGCTTGCTTGGCCCCCTCCGAGACCACCACGATCGCGAACTCGTTGCCCTCCTCGTAGCGCTCTTTGAGCTTTTCGCAGACGCGCTCGAAGGAGTAAGGGATCTCGGGCATCAAGATCACGTCGGCGCTGCCGGCGATGCCGGCGTGGAGCGCGATCCAGCCCGCGTGCCGCCCCATCACCTCCACCACGATCACGCGGCGATGGGCCTCTGCGGTGGTGTGAAGCTTGTCGATCGCCTCCATCGCGGTGGCTACCGCGGTGGCGAAGCCAAAGGTCACGTTGGTCCCTTTGAGGTCGTTGTCGATCGTCTTGGGCACGCCGATCACGCGCGGGAGGCCGCGATCCATCAGTCGGCGCGCGAGGCTCATGGATCCATCTCCGCCGAGCGCCACCAGCGCGTCGATGCCAAGGCTCTTGAAACGCTCCACCACGCGCCCGGAGAGATCGGTGGGCACCTTCTGCCCTTGCACGAGCACCGGATAGGCGAAGGGCCCCCCCCGGTTCGTGGTGCCGAGGATGGTGCCGCCCAGATGCGCGATACCGCGCACCGCCTTGCGATCCAGCTTCATGATGCCCGCGGGATCGCCCTCGATCAGGCCCTCGTAGCCCCGCCGGATGCCGAGCACCTCCCAGCCCCGGTTCAGCGCGCTCACGGCGACGGCACGGATGACCGCGTTGAGACCGGGCGCGTCTCCGCCTCCCGTGTTGATCGCGATGCGACGAATCATGGCGATGATTCTCCCCTTTGAAAGCCCTGCCGTGCACCTACGATCAAATGCGCCCGGCGGCCAGCCTCGTGTTTGGCTGCGAAGTCAGCGCGCGAGATCGAGCTTGTGCTTGGTCTGCTCGCCAGCCTTGACCTCGACCCGTGAACGCTGGGCGGGGCCCTTGCCGAACGGATACACCGTGAGCGTGTGGCTGCCGGTCGGCAGCGTGGCCACCACCGGCGTGGTGCCGAGCCTGCGCGTCCCGAGGAAGACGTCGGCCCAGCCTCCACTCGCTCCAATTGCCACGGTGCCGTGCTCGGCCTGCTTACGGCTCGGAGCAGCATCGGCGCCTCGCCTGGGCCGGCTCTTGGTGCGTTCGGAGCTCGAAGCCACCTGGGCCTTCGGAGCACTCTCCTCGGGTGGCTGCGAGGTCGTAACAAGCGGCGCTGGCGCCAACTCCTGCACCGTGGCGCCCACGGGGTTACTCGTGGCGCTCGGCGCCACCTCCTGCACGGTAGCGCCCGCGGGACCGCTCGCGGCGAGCACCGAGGGCACCATCGCCTGGACCACGACGGGGGGCACGATGGGCGCGGCGCCCTGAACCACCGTCACCGCGTCGGGCGGCCTGCCGGGCGGCGAGCTGCTGAGCAGCAAGTACAAGAGCACCATCACGCCAACACCGGCCGCCCCGAAGGCGGGCCACATCCAGGTCGACCGCGGCAGCGGGACGGCGGGATGGGGGGCTGCCTGCGCCGGCTCCACGACGCGCCCCTTGCCGAGCTCGCGCACGGCGCTCGTGGTGGGGGCGACCATGGGCGAGGAGTTGCGCGGCGGGGTGCGTGCGCCGGCAGGCGTGTTGCGCGGCGGCGTGACCGCAGCGAAAGTGGGCGACGGAGCGACCCGGAGAGGCGACCGAACATCCTCGCCGGAGCTGGCGCTCGTCCCGGTCAGCTGCGCGAGCTCGCGGATCAGCGCGTTCTTGCGCTCGATGTTCTCGGCAAACAGCTCGCCCATCCATTCGGACAAATCGACGCCTGCCGAGGTGGCGGAGTCGCGCGCCCTGGTCAACTCGCGTCCCATCTCGCGCGCGGTCGAGAAGCGCCCCTCGACTTCGCGCGAAAGCGCGCGGTCTGCCACGCGGCGCAGCGCCATGGGCACATGGTCGGGCCACGGCGGGAGCGGCTGCTCGGTCACTGCGAAGATGGTGGCCGCGTCGTTGTCCCGCGCGAACAGGCGAACACCGGTCAAAGCCTCGCGCAGGATCACGCCCACTGACCAGATGTCGGCGCGGCGGTCCACCGCATGCCCGCGCATCTGCTCGGGTGCCATGTACTGGTAGCGTCCCTTCACCGCACCGTCGCGCGTGGCGTGGGAGCGCTCGGCCGCGTAGGCCACGCCGAAATCGACGATGCGCAGGCTTCCGTCGTAGCCGACCAGGAGGTTTTGGGGGGAGACGTCGCGATGCACGATCTGCAAGGGGAGCCCAGCCTCGTCGTGCGCCTCGTGGGCTGCGTGCAGACCTTCGCAGGTCTGTGAGAGCACCCAGGCGGTGACGGCGAAGATGGCCTCCTCGCCCCGCGGATGCGCGCGCAGGGCCGCGAGCACGTCCGCCAACGTCTCGCCGCGCACATACTCCATCGCGAGGTAGTACGTGCCGTCGCAGGCGCCGAAGTCGAACACGCGGCAGACGTTCGGGTGGTTGATCAGCGAGATGATGCGCGCCTCGTCGAGGAACATCTCGACGAACTCGGGCTGAAGCGCGAGGTGCGGGTGCACCACCTTGATGGCGGCGTTCTGCGCGAACCCGCGCGGGCCGACCTTGCGCGCGAGGTACACCGTGGCCATGCCGCCCGCCGCTATCGCGCGCAAGATCCGGTAGCTTCCGAAGGTGTGTCCTTCGAAGCTGCCGCTCGGGATCCCTTCCGGCACGGCGCCGCTCATCAGAAGTTCGCCACCGGACGCAGCCGCACGTCGTCGGTCTTCTCGTCTCCCCCCGCGGTGACCGCAGCGATGACGACGATCGCCGCCACGGCAGCCGCGGCGCCGCCGATCCAGAGCCATTTCTTGTCGATGCGCCCCTTGCCGTCGGACTGGGCCCCGCCGTCGTTCAGGTCCGCGCCCGCGGCGGCCCACGCGGTGTCACGCGCGGGCGGCACATGGAACGCGAGCGGGTTCTCGGGGCTCCCGACGCGGGAGAGCTCGACCCTACCGAGCCCTTCGAGGCTCGCGTAAGCATGCACGTCCGCCCCGCGCGGGTAGTTGCGCTCGACCCCTCGGGTCTCATCGAGCGGCTCGTAGGGGCCCTGGTCGACGCGGAAGTACGCGTCGACGCGCAGCTCGTCGAGGAGCGGACCCTTCACGATCGGCCGTAGCCGCAGCACGCCGGGGCTGCTCTCGTCGCGGAGCTCCACCGTCGATCGCCCGCGCGCCTCACGGCGCACCGACTCCCAAGTCTGCGTGAGATCGGGCGGCGCTCGCTGGTCCAGCTTGAACGAAGGGTCGACCGCGGCGAGCCAGCGGAAGTCCGAGACCACTTCGCCCTGGCGACGCAGGGCGTGCAGCAAGAGGGCGCGCTCCGCGAGCAGCCGCGAAAGCTCGGCGCGCGTGAGCTTCCCCGAATCGAGCGCTTTCTGGAAGGCGCGCAGGGCCTGGTTGAACTCGAGCTCGCCGCTCAAATGGATGGCGCGATCGAGATCCGGATGGGCGGCGGCGGCGCCCGGGGCCGAGAGGTGCAGCACGAAGGCAAGGAGCAAGAGCATCACGCCAGAGCGCGCCCCGCGCGTGAAAGCGTCCCCTCCTACACGACGCACATCCGCGCCCCAACCAGTCCGCAAGCTACCTCCAGTCGATCACAAATGGTACCAAGGACCGCACCGAGAGGGGGTACCAAAGGCGAACAATTCGAAACGCGCGCGTGGGGGTTGGCGTAGAGTAGGCTCGTTGACTCGCTTCGTACCGCTACTTGCTTTGTCGTTCATCAGCGCGTTGGGATCGGCCGCCTGCTCGGTAGAAGGCGGTCCCGCCGATCTGCGCTGGGAGATCAACTTTAAGTGCACGGCCGATGCGACCCTCACCGACCACGTGCATGTGCGCGTACTGCGCGACGGATGTGGGGGGAAGGACGCCGCCTACGACACCATGCTCACGAGTGGGGAAGCCGGACCCGCGGAGGTTCTCCAGCCGGGGAACTACACCCTGGAGGTCACGGCCTGGACCTCGGACCGCGTGCCGCTCGCCTTCACGTGCAAGGACCAGGCATTGCCCGCCAAGCGGCTCGAGATCTGGCTCAGCAGCGAGCGCTGCGAGCAGCAAACCATGGAGATGGACGCGGGCAAGACGCCGGTCGTGCCCGACGCCGCTTCGGAAGAAGAAGACGACCGCGACGACAACACGGACGAGACTCCCATCGTGGACGCCGCGGTGTGCCCAGACGGCGGCTGTCAGGACGGCTGCAAGATCGATCCGGGCCCGTGCATGTGCAGCGAGTTCGACGGGAAGACCTACCTGATGTGCCCCGAGACAAAGAGCTGGTCCGAGGCTCGCAAGGCCTGCAAGGGGCTGGGGACGGACTTGGCCGTCATCGATTCCCACGCAGAGAACGCTCACATCGCGGCGCAGACCTCGGGCAAGACCGCCTGGATCGGCGCGAACGATCGCGGCGACGACGGCGTGGGTACCCTGGTCGGCACGGGCTGCGATCCCACCTGTCGTCGTCCGGCGGGCGGCGTCGAAGGCGTCTGGAAGTGGGTGGACACGGCGACGGGCAAGGAGGATGGCCCCATGTTCTGCACGCTCTCGCTCTCGACCAACCAGTGTCCCAGCAGCGCCGGCAAGTACACGAACTGGGCGGCGGGCGAGCCCAACAACACCGTGCCCAAGGAAGCTTGCGGCATCGGGCATTATCCCTCCCAAGAGTGCGACGAGGGCGAGGATTGCGGCGCCATGGGCAGTGGAGGCACCTGGCAGGATCTCGACTGCAAGGCGCGGCACGCCTACGTCTGCGAGGCGCGCTGAGTCGGGCCATGGCCAAACGTTCGCACAAGGCATGGCCTCTCCTGTTCACCTGCCTTGGACTGTCGAGCTGCGGCGAGGAGGGCCCGGCCGACATGCGCTGGGAGATCACGTTCACGTGCGCGTCGGACGCCGCGCGGACCACCGCCATGCAGCTGCGCGTGTACGCCGATCTCTGTCAGGGCGAAAAAGTGGTCTACGAGACCAACCTCCTGCGCGACAAGCAGGCGCCCAGCGACGTGCTCTCGCCGGGCAGCTACTACTTCGAAGCGGTGGCCACCGACGAAAATGGCGCCGTGCTCGCGGGCGACTGCCAATCGTTCGAGCTGCCGCGTCAGATGGTAGAATTGTCCCTCACGTCCCTCGCGTGTGTTCTCTCGATGCCGATGGACGGCGGACCTGCAAAGCCTGAAGAGGATGCGGGTACCTGGTTCCCTGAAGAGCCCGATGGCGGTACCACCGAGCCCTCAAACGACGGCGGAGTGAGCTGCACCGGGGACGACTGCCCCGGCGCCTGCGCGCTTCCGAAAGGCAACTGCAGCTGCAAGCAGTTCGAGGGTCACACCTACCTGTTTTGCTCCGAACCGCTCGACTGGGCCGGAGCACGCGCGCGCTGCCGAGCGCAGGGCGCAGATCTCGTGGTGATCGAGAGCGCGCCCGAAAACGCCTTCTTGCGCTCCGCTGGCGGCGCAAACCGTTGGCTGGGCGCGAACGATCGCGGCTTCAACGGGAGCCCGCTAGGGAGCTGCCCCGGCCAGTGCAACAAGACGGGAGACGAAGGCACCTGGAAGTGGGTGAACGGCCCCGGCGACAGCGAACGCGGCGCGCCCCTCTGCGAGGTCTCCGAGAAGTCGCGCGAATGCCACGGAAGCGCCTACTCGAACTGGGCGGGGCAGGAGCCCGACAACGCGACGGACATGGGCATCCCATGCATCCCGTACGTCTCCTGCGCGGTCGGAGAAGATTGCGCGCTGATGGCGGCCGACGGCACGTGGCGGGACGTATCGTGCGACCTCGAGAGGCCATTCATCTGCGAGTCGTACTAGATACCAGGAGCTGTCCCTCATTCGTGGTCGCGAAAAGCTCGATCATCTCGAACGGTTAGG
>JBIQKA010000158.1:0-9142 GCA_044507075.1 Myxococcales bacterium | reverse complement strand
TGCTCGGGAGCTACGTGTTCGATCGCCCGCGTGATCTCGGGCTGTGCCTCGACGCGTGTTCACGGGGCGAGTTCGAAGCGCTGGGACCTGCGGATCTGGCTTCGGGCGTGGCGGTCACGGGGCACAGCTTCGGGGGCTGGACGAGCCTGGTGGTGGCTGGGCGCGACCCCCGCGTGCGCGCGGTCTTGCCGATGGCCCCCGCTGGCGGCGCCGGCCCGCTGTGGTCGCTCTCGCTGGAGCGTGAGCTCAGCTTCGAGTTCGCGCCCGGCGCGCAAACGCTGTACCTCGCCGCGGCGCGGGACACCCTCCTGCCGCTCTCCGGCATCGAGCAAATGTTCCTGCGCACGCCCGACCCTGTGCGCATGTTCGTGCTCGAGAACGCAGACCACATGCACTTCTGCGACCGCGTCGAGCGCAGCCACGAGTTCTTCCGCAGCATGCCCGCCGTCGGTCCCTTCGGGGCCGTGGCCAAGCGGACGCCGCCGATGTCCGAGCTCGTCGCGGGCGTTTACGGACACCTGTTCGTGAACGGGCTCGCGACGGCCCACCTGGAGGCCGTCCTGCGGGGAGCACCCGAGGCCGCAGAGTTCCTCACCAACGCGGTGACCCAGCTCGCCGCGCGGGGGATCGCTGCGCGCGAGGTGACGCGCGAGCGCCGTATCTAGCGCGCACGAAGCGCGCCGGACCTCGTCGACTCACTTCATGGAGTCGCAGGCCCGCGGCACGGGCCGGTAGGCGTCCGAGAGCAGGCTGTTTCGAAGCGCGCTGTCCGTGGTGTCGATGCCGTAGAGCTCGAGCAAGGTGGCGAACAGCTGATCGGTTTGATAGGGGGCCTTCGCGTTGCGCTCCAAGCTCCTCTGCTGCGCTTCGCTGAATAACGCGGACTTCCCGATCCACAAGATCACGGGCACCATGAATCCCTGGCGAGGTCCCCAGTCGCCGCTGTGTCCGAGGTGCCGTGAGGTCTCGCCCAGGTTCTGTCCGTGATCCGAGAACATGGTCACCGTGGCCACGTCGTGCTTCTTCGCGAGCTCGAGCAGCTTGCCCATCAAGTAGTCCGTGTACAGCACCGAGTTGTCGTACTCGTTTACGGGCGCGCGCAGAAAGTCCGGATCCTTGCGACGCGGGATCGACGAGGGAACCTCTGCGTCCGACTCCCAACGGTGGAACTTCTTCGGGTAGCGCATGGCGTACGCCGGGTGGGAGCCGGCCATGTGGATCACCACGACCTTGCGGTCCCCCTTGGCCGCGAGCGCTCGCTCGACGCGTGGCAGCATCACGCCGTCGTACTGGTAGCCCTCCACGTTGGTGAACCAACGCATCGTCGCGAAGGTGGCCCAGACCGAGGCCATCGACTCGCTCGGATCGAAGGGGAGAGCCTGGTTCGAGATCCAGTACACCTGATAGGTATTGTGCTGCAGCGTGGAGATCAGGTTCGGGCGCTCCAGGAAGGGGTGCGCGCGGTAGCTCCCCGCCGGCGTCATGATCTCGCGCAACGCGAGCGCGGTGCTGGGTCGCGGGGAGCAGGCATCGCACAGGGAGAAGCGCTGGTATTCGCTCGGCCCGTCGATGTGCGGGGTCGTGTTGCGTGCGTAGCCGCAGGTCGCCATGTGAGTCGACGTCAACGATTCGCCCACCACGAGCAGGTGCACCGCGCGCCGTTCGGGCTCCCGCACGGTCGTGTCCAGACGGGGGGGCGTCGTGTGCGCGGCGTTCATCAGATCTGCGCGGTAGCCGAGCACCTCGTGTCCGCTGTAAACCGCGAAGGTAAACGGGTTGTTGAAGATCCACTTGGGCCGATCCCAGAGCGCGTGCGGGAGCGCCAAGAGGAGCACGAGCGAGGCGGCCACCTCGAACTTCGTCGGGTTCGGCGCGTGCAGCGAGCGCACACTCTTCCAGCAACGGTAGCCGAACAGGAGCACCAGTGCGGCGTTGGCGAGGGCGGCCACCCAGGCCGAGGGGCTCGCGATCAACGCCACGAATTCGGCCGCCTCCGCGACGTGCGTATCGACGATGGCGTAGACCGTGGACAGCCCGGGTAGCTGGTCGCAGGCGATCAAGTGGAAGGCCGAGATCACCACGAAGGTGACCATCAGGAGGTTTGAGGCGATCAGGGTGACGGCCGCGAGCGCGCGGGGCAGCGCGAGGACCAGGGCGGGCCACGCACAGCTCCAGATCACCGTGAGGGCCAGCACGATGGCGAGCTTGCCGAGCTGGTTGAGCCGATCGCTGCTGGTGAGGGCGAAGCCGAGCGCAGGGACGAGCGTAGCCAGCATCCAAAGCGAAAACTGGACGCAAAGCGTCCTCCAGCGCGTGATCATGGTGATCATGCAGACGCTCCAATTGTGAGGTGGAGTCAGAAGCGCACAAGTCGTCTGACTTTGCAGACGGCCGAGAAGGCTTTTGCTGACTCTCTATTTTCTTAACGCGAGCGCAGGGGGACGCCACACAAAAGTCACTGAGCGTTCAGTGCAGATGCGGGCGGTAGATTGTGTGCGTGAAGCTGCCTTGCGCCCGACGCAGCCGTGAAGGCTTCTATGGCGCGCTCTCGCGCGGAGGCCTTTCACGGAAGTACTCGTGCAGCGCGCACTGCGTCCTGGTGATCGAGACGGTGAGGCCGCGTCCCTCGGCGAGGACCTCGAGCTCCTGGATGGTGTCCACGATGTCATGGTCCACCGAGCGTGCGCGGGTGCCGTCCAGGATGATGTGCGTGCCGGGCGGGGCGGACTCGAAGGCCGCGCGGATCCGCGCCTTGTGCAGGAACGACACGCTCGAGACGAAGCGGATCATGCGACAGCCCTGGTCGTCGGTGACCACGATGGCTGAGCGATACAGGCTCCAGAGGATGAAGAACACGGCGAAGCCCAGGCCGAGCAACGTGCCGGTCAGCAGATCGGTGAGCAGGATGGCCACCACCGTGGTGATGAAGGGGAAGAACTGCGCGGTGCCGAGTCGCCAGAGCTCGCGATAGATCCTGGGCGGGGTGAGTTTGTAGCCGACGACGATCAACACGACCGCCAGCGCCGCGAGCGGGATGTGGTTCAGGAGCTCGGCGGCGAACAAGGTGGCGCCAGCGAGCAGCACGCCGTGCGTGACCGAGGACCATCGAGTGCGCGCCCCCGCGTGTACATTCGTGAAGCTGCGCACCACGACGGCGGTCACGGGCAACCCACCGAGCAGGCCGGAGGCGGCGTTCCCCAAACCCTGCGCCACGAGCTCGCGGTTGGGGGAGCTGATGCGGTGCAGAGGATCGATGCGATCGGTGGCCTCGAGGCAGAGCAAGGTCTCGATGCTCGCCACCAAGGCCAGCGTGAACGCCATGCGCCACACCTCGATGCGGACCAGGGCGCTGAAGTCCGGCGCAGTCCACAGGCCGTGTAGACCGCCCACGTCGGCGAGCAGCGGGACGCTTACGCGGTGCTCCGCGCTCAGCTCGAAGGACGTCCCCTCGAGAAAGAGCGTGCAGCCGATGCCGACGACCACCGCCGCCAGCTCCCGCGGAAGATAACGGCGCAGGTGCGCCTTCGGGTAGTCACGCCAGAGCCACATCGAGAGCGCCGCGAGCGAGGTGACGATCACGGCGCCGGGGAGCTCGCCTCCGACCAACGAGTAGAAGAGCTCCGAGAACGTGTTGTGACCGTCGGGCTGCGCGAACGCGAAGTCCCCCTCCGGATCGGCGTCGTAGCCCACCGCGTGCGGAAGCTGCTTCAACACCAGGATGAGACCGATGGCCGCCAACATGCCGCGGATCACGGCGTTGGGGACCAGCTGTGCGAACCGACCGAGCCTCAACAGACCCAGGGTCAGCTGAATACCTCCTGCGAGCAGGACCGCCGTCAGGAAGGCGTTCATCCCGAGGCGGGTGATCCCGTCGAGCACGATCACGGTCAGACCGGCGGCGGGTCCCGCCACGCTGAGCGACGATTCGCTGGTCAGCGCGACCAGGGTGCCGCCCACGAACCCGGCGATCAGTCCCGAGAGCGGGGGTGCACCGGAGGCCGTGGCGACACCGAGACAGAGCGGGAGGGCGACCAAAAAGACGATCAGGCCGGAGCGCAGGTCCGCCCAGGTAGGTGCGTTGCCCGGCGAGGCGTTGGGGAGGGCAGCCTGCGAGGTGCGGGCCGCGTGGTCCTTCGGAGGCGGACTTTGGGGGCTCGTGGGCATGCTCTCCGGACGCTCGGTTTTTCCGGCGGATCTCAGCGGTTTGGGGCTCTTTCGGGGTGACGAAGCGCCGGCGCATCAGTCCGTTTCGGCGTTCTCGATGATGGGGTCGTCCCGCAGGAGCTCCGGGCAAAGCAGGGTGTTCTCCTCGTCGTCGAGCTCCTCGCGAATCTGCTCGATCAACTTGCCCACGTGGACCGCGAGGCCGTTTGGAGGCTGCATCAGATCGTCGAGCTCCATCAAGGCCCCCTCGAGCGCCTGCTTCTGCGCTGCGTGGCGGCTCAGCAGGCGCTCGGCGCGCAGCGGGCCCCAGGCGTCGGTCTGCCTGAGGACGGGCGCGAGGATGCGATCTTCGAGCTCGATGTGGGCCGAGAGGGTCATATAAAGCTGCCGAGCCGTGTCACGCAGGGCGTGGACATTCCGCTCGAGGTCATCCGTCTCGATCGTCTTGCCCGAACTCAGCACCTCGCGCGCTTGATGCTCCGCACGATCGAGCAGCGCGCGGATGTTCGTGTGCTCCGTGCGCATCAGTTCGCAGACCTGACTGGGCGGCAAGTTCTGCTCACTTTCTTCGCTCTTGTCGAGGACCTCGGCCAGGGCGCGCATGGCGTCGACGGTCGTGAAGATGCCGCGCAGCTCCGGGCCCTCCGTGACCACGGCGCAACCATACTTGTGCGCGGCCATGGCGCGGGCCACGTGGCTGAGCGGGGCGTGGGGCGGGACGGTGTAGGGCTCGGCGCTCATCGCTTCTTCCACGGTCACTTGGTTTGGGTCCAGTCCGAACGTTTCGGCGAGCGCCACGTCTCGCTCGGAGACGATGCCGCAGAGGACGCCGCCTTGAAGGACGGGGAGGTGACGTGTCTTGTGCTCGTTCATGCGGCGCACAGCCGTTGCCAGGCTCTGGTCGACGCTCACGGAGTACGGCGCGGCGGTCATGTAGTCGCAGACCTGTGGTTGCCTGGTCATCATGGTACCCTCCTCACCAACACGAATATCTCGCGCCGCTCACGGCGAAAACGGTGGATACACGCACGCAATTACGGGAGGAAGTTGAGCATGCCTCATGCCAAACAAGGTCTGCTCGTACACGCGTGACGCACAAGGCAGAGACACATGTCACTGGCTTGTCGTTTGCTCATTTTTCAGCGGTTCTTGTGGCGTTTGTCGTGTTTCGCCGCACTCGATCTGCGCGATGTTTCCATTTTGACGCTCAGGAGATCCCTTATGTTGCCCAAGAAGATTCTCGTCGCCCACGATTTTTCCGATCCCGCCAATCGCGCGCTGACCTTCGCGGCGGACCTCGCAGGACGGCTCGGAGCCTCGCTGGAGGTCCTGCACGTTCACCCGGACGTCTACGACGGCCACAGCGATCCCGCGCTCGGATTACCGTGGCCCGCGCCGGAACAGGTCGAGCGTTATATGCGTTTTCTCGATACGGAGCTCGAGGCAGCGGTGCGCGGGGCGCTCGGGGATCGCAAGGATCTCACGATCAATCGTCACGTGGTGCGCGGTGAACCCGGAAAGCGCATCGTTCACCAGGCGCAGGAACTCGGTGTCGACCTGGTCTGCCTCGGGGCCACGGGCAAGGGCGCGGTGGAGCGCATGTTGCTTGGGAGCGTTTCGCAGAGCGTCTTGAGGGCGAGTCAAATACCCGTGCTGACGGTGCATTGATCCGCCTCCAGTGCGCTCTGGAAGTCCGCGGTGAACGTTCGTTAAACGCACAACTTTGTCGTGGCACGCGTGGTGCAAGTCTGCGCTGCCAAGGAAGGAGGCCCCGTGCACGATACCGACGTTGATTGGGGGCGATACCGCCACAAAGCGCGCGAAAAACCCCTGCTGAGCGCGGAAGTCGAACGGGCGCTGCTCGAACGCGCACAGGTCGGCGATCAGCGCGCCGTTCACGACCTGGTCGAGAGCCACATGCGACTCGTCGTCCAGGTGGCATCTCGCTACGCACGAGAAGGACTGAGCGCGCACGATCTCGTGAGCGAAGGAGTGCTCGGGTTGATGGAGGCGGTGCGCCGCTTCGACCTGGGCCACGACGCGCGCTTCGCGAGCTACTCGGCCTGGTGGGTGCGCGCGTGCGTCCGGCGCTACGCGCTCGCCAACCGCCGCATCGTCGGGGGGCCCTCCACGCGCGGCGCCCGCATCGCCAGGGCGCGTCTGAGGCAAACCGAGCGCATGCTGTCGCAGCGCCACGGGCGCAAGCCCACGCGCGCAGAGCTCGCGGAGGAGCTCGGCGTGGCCGAGCATGACGTCGAACTGGTCGAGGTGTCGCTGAGCTCACGCGACGTGTCGCTGACGACCGATGACCCCTCGGGCGTGGGGGGCGGCACCCTCGATCTCGCAGACGACACCGCCTCGCCCGAGCAAGCGGTGGCGGACGCCGAGCACCAGGCGGCCTGTGAGGGCTCGATCAGGATGGCCCTCAAGGGGCTGTCGGAGCGCGAGCGGGCGGTCGTTCACGAGCAGTTTTTCCGGGAGGATGGCAAGAGCCTGGCGGACGTGGGGCGGGCGCTTGGCGTGTCGCGCCAGCGCGCTGGACAGATCTTGGCGGGGGCGCGGGACAAGCTGCGCGCGCGTCTCGAAGCGGTCGCCTGACGAGCGTTGCCAAGGGGATAGGATCGAGGGCCGCCTGTGCTCGCAAGAACGTCACAGGTGGGCGCAAATGGGACTCCCGTCTTGTCACAGCGCGTGTTCGAGCGGATGCGCTCCACCTGTGGGAGGCGGCGCACGAAGAGAGAGGGATTGTCATGGCCACCCATCGTGTCTCGTTTGAGCATGTCACCCACGGCCCCGACACCGAGCGGAGGGACGCGCAGGTCACGCGCTCCCGTCCGGGGCCGGACCTCGGCCTGTTCCTGCTGGCCCCGCTGAGCCTCGCGCTGACCGTGTTCGCGGTCTGCTGGATCTCCAAGATGAGCTTCTGAGGTCCGCGCGCGGGGCCGGCGCACGCCCGCGCTTTGGAACCCAAGGTGCGCGGGTTCTTCGCGGGCCTGGCTACTCCCAGGCTGGGGGCGTGATACACCCGCGGCCATGCGCGACTACGCCGGCAAGACAGTCTGGATCACAGGGGCCTCTTCAGGGATCGGCGCGGCCCTCGCCCATGCGTTCGCTCTCCGTGGCGCCAAGCTGATCCTGTCAGCGCGACGTGTGGACCGGCTCGAGGAGGTGGCCCGGCATTGCGCGGGGCTCCCCAACGCCGCCAGGGAGGTGCACGTATTGCCCCTCGATATGGCAGATTGCGATTCGCTCGAGGCCAAGGCGAACCAGGTGCTCGCACACCATGGCGCCGTCGACGTGATGGTGCACAACGCCGGCGTGGGCCAGCGCGGCTCGGTGCTCGAGACCAGCTTCGAGGTCGAACGGCGCATGCTCGACACCAACTATCTCGGACCGGTGGCCCTGACCAAGGCGCTGCTCCCTTCGATGGTGAAGCACAAGCGCGGCACCTTCGTGGTGATGAGCAGCGTGCTTGGTTTGATCAGCGTCAAACACCGCGCGGGCTATGCAGCCTCCAAGCACGCCTTGCACGGCTACTTCAACGGCCTGCGGGCGGAGCTCGCTGAACAGGGGGTGCAGGTGCTGATGGTCTGCCCCGGCCACGTGAATACGGAGTTCTCCTTGCACGCGCTGCGTGCCGATGGGCGCGCGCACGGCGCGGTGGACGCGGGTCAACAGAAGGGCCTCACGCCCGCGGTCTGCGCGGAGCGCACGTTGGCCGCGCTGGACCGGGGCAAGCACGAGATCTACGTGGCCAAGTACGAGACCCTCGGCGTGTACTTGAACCGCTACGCGCCGGGGCTGCTGCGCAGCGCGCTCGCCCGCGCCAAGCCGCGCTGAGCGGCGCTCCCTGCGCCTTCGCTCGCTCACATGGCAGGTCGCGGCCACGCGTCATGTCGTGATCACCGGTGGCGCCGGTCTCGGACGCGGAAGAAGCTCGCCTTGGCGAGCGCGAGATCCCGGAGCAGCAGGCGGAAGAAGTAGGAGAGCGGGATCAGACGAAACCGCAGCGGCGTGGAGCGATACAGACGGTAAGTCCCGGGCAGGTCCTTGAAGGGACCTTCGTACAGCACCTCCGTCGAGACCGTCTCGTACAACAGTAAAAGGCCCCGCTTGTCGGTCCGAACCGCGTAAGTGATCGCGCGATTTCTCCTTCTCCCCAGGTCGCGCGCGATCTGTCGCCACAGCGCGGCCGCGGCCCGCGTCTTACGCAACGACGGTTTCAACCAGACCAGGTTCAGCTCGAGTCCGAACTCGAGCACGCTGGCGAGGCGTGGCAGCTCCGCTTGCGGGAGCCTCAGTCTCCAGCGCGAGCTGTGAGCCGGTGCGACGACGTACCCGCCCACGATGCTTTGCTGTGCATCGACGCAGGCCACCACTTCGACCGCGGAGAGATACCCGTGCGCGAGTGCCTCGAGCGCCTCTTGCCCGATCGCGTCACCGGAATGAACGGCGTACTGCTCGAGGAAGCGGCGCTGGTCGCATGGCGCGGTGAGTCTGCGGAACGAGAACACGAAGATGGGCCGGGGCTGAATCGAACGCGTGAGGGATGGCATCATAAATGTCTCGTTCACCTGTATGCCTGCACCCGCTCCCATATCGTCCACAAAACGCCCCAGCCGCGACATGGGCCATGGCCTCTTCGCGCTAGAGCGACGGCTAAGCTAGACCTTGATCTGATAGTTGAGCTGGGCCTCGTCACCGTGCAGGCCTCGAAAGCCCCAGTTCTCAGCGGACGACTCGAGCAGGACGATCTCGACATCCATCGGTGCGATGCCGGCGTCCTTCTCCAGGCGCTCGAAGACGGCGCGCACGAGCTTCTTCTTGGCCACGGTCGAGCGGCCCGTGATCATCGTGATCTCGATCAACGTGTAGTCGTCGCTGCGTCCCTCGGGCATGAAGAGGTCTTCGCGCTCGAGGGGAAAGAAGCGATGCGCGCGCTTCGTGGCAGGCAACCCGATCGCCTCGGTGAGCGCGG
>JBIQKA010000322.1:0-1515 GCA_044507075.1 Myxococcales bacterium | reverse complement strand
GGAGGGATGATGGGTGTCCATGACCGCGATTGGTGGCGCGAGCGGCATCGTGAACCGCAGGGGCAGCCGGCCGGCGTCAAGCGTGCCGGCTTTACGGGGTGGGACGTTCTCTGGATCGCCTCGACAGTTGTCGGGCTGTGGTGGTGGCTCGGGTAAGGCGCTTTCCGAGCTGCGCGTGTTGGTGTGGTTGTTTCGCGCGGCTCGGTTTAAGCGGGAGCGACAATCGTTCGCGCTGAAAATCCGCTGGCGGCTCCGGCGCCTGGCGGGGACGGCCGACTATGCCGAAGCGGCGCAGCTCGTCGGCCAGCTCGCGGAGCGGGTGCGCTGCTCGAGCTGCGGTTCGATAGTGCGCAGACGCAGTAGGCTCGTACCGTAGAGCCGGCGCAGGATTTCGCGCAGTCGATTTGACATAATGCACATGGCTCCGGAGCTACCTGATCCGGAGAGGCGAGGGGCGGCGGCTGCCTCGTTCTGCCCTAGGAGCGGCGCGATGAGGACGCATGCGAGGCTGGCCGCCGCCAGCTTTCTCCACAGTCCACCCTTCGTTTCCGCAAGAGCCTCGATCGGGTCGCTGCCGACGTAGGCGGCCAGGAACGCCACCACTTCATCGGGCATCGGTTCCCGGCCCGATTTCCACAGACTGATTCTCGGCTCGGCTCGCTCGAGGAGCTGCGCCAGCGCGCGGCCGCTTCCGGCCTTCCGGATCGCCTGGCCCAACAGTTCCTGTTGACTCATGCTTACGAACCTCGTAGATTTACGCGAACCGTAAGGTACGCGGCATAACAGTCTATAACGGGGTGGGGCTGGATGTCCGGTTTTCTGGAGCCTGTGGCGGTCTTGTTTGCGCAGCGGCGCTCGGTCTACTTCGAGCTTCCCGGATGCGATGTCTACGACGAAGCGCGCGATGCGCGCACGTTCTCCGGTGGGTTTCCTGTCGTTGCGCATCCGCCGTGTCGGTCTTGGGGCCGGCTGCGCGGCCTTGCGAATCCTGCGCCTGGTGAGCGCGACCTGGCGATCTTTGCCGTCGACGCCGTTCGTCGTTGGGGTGGTGTTCTCGAGCATCCGGCCGGCTCCACGCTTTGGGGAGCTGCGGGTCTTCCTCTGCCTGGTTCGGTCGACTGCTTCGGCGGATGGACGCTGCCGATCATGCAGCGGTGTTTCGGCCATCGCGCGCTGAAGCCGACCTGGCTGTACGTCGTCGGCGTTCGCTGGTCTGCCGTTCCTGCGCTTCCGCTCGCCCTGGGCGAGGCGACGCACGTTGTTGGCGCTTCCGGTCGTCGTAGCGACGGCGGGCGGCTGCACAAGGGCGATCGGGGCTGGCGTCCCGAAGTGACGAAGCGCGAGCGTGAGGCTACGCCTTACGCGCTCGCCGTCTGGCTTGTTGACCTGGCGCGTCGTGTCGATTGCTTGGAGGCGGCGGCATGAGCGCGTTGTCGTCTCTTGCTGCCCGGATTACGGCCCGCGCGCCGCGTGTAGGCGCGCGCACGGAGGAGCACGCCGTGACGCGGCGCGCGC
>JBIQKA010000031.1:0-53536 GCA_044507075.1 Myxococcales bacterium | reverse complement strand
ATGTCTTCGTGCACTATCAGCAGATCGTGGGAGACGGATTCAAGACGCTCGAAGAGGGACAGACGGTCGAGTTCGAGCTGAGGGAGGGCCCGAAGGGCATGCTCGCCGAGAAGGTCGCCAAGCTCAGCTGAAGCTCGGTTGGTTCGGTCTCCGCGCGCACGCGCAGGCGCGCCGACCGAAAGCAAGACGCCGCGTCCGCAGGGATGCGGCGTCTTGCTTTTGTGGCGCAACGATTGCGCCAGCTACACGTGTAGCCAGTGGGACGGGGTAGGCGCGTTGCGCGTATTCGCGGTGTCCATCGCAGCGATCTCGCGTGGAAACATCACCCACGGGCGAGTGGGCGGGCGCGTGCTGATATGCTCCTGGGTTGAAAATTCCCTGGCTGCGCCGCGGCGCTGAGTGTGTCCACGCATCATGACGAATTACCACAAGGAACCTGGTCTTTCCGCGCTGCTTGCCGACGTTCGCAAGCGGCCTGACGATTTCGCCAGCTGGGATGAGCTCGAGGCGTCCGCAGCGTCCGAGCAGACCCCCGAGCCCGTGGCGGAAGCCTACGCGGAAGTGCTCGCGCGCGACCTCCCGCTCGCAGTCGCCAAGCGCATCGGCGAGCGCGCGTTGCGCTTTTGTGAGGAGTGGTTCGCAGACGAGGCGCCGCTCATGCAGGCCGTGCTGCAGCGTGTGTTCGAGCGAGACCCGAGCGAAGAGGCGGTCTTCGATCGGCTCGCCATGGGGCTCACCGCGACTGGTTCGTGGGAGCGCCTGATGGCGGTGTATGAGCAGGCCATCGACGTCACCGACAGCCTCGAGCGGCGCATCCAGTTGCTCGACGACGCGGTGCGCGTGGCGAAGGACCTGGCGCAGGACACCGAACGGGCCATCCAGTTCATGCAGCGCCTCGTGCCTCTGCGCCCCAGCGACCAGGCCATGCGCAGCGCACTGGAGCGTCTGCTCGAGCGCGGCGAACGTTGGCCTGAGCTGATCGCGCTGTGGGATTCGGGGACCCATGGGGTGAGCGCCGCGGACTCGGCGCGCATCAAGGTGCAGATCGCGTCGTGCTGGCTGGATCGGCTCAAGAACGCACCCGCAGCGCTCGAGGTGCTGCGCAAGGTGATCGAGGACGACCCGAGCCACGCGGACGCCCTCGCGCTGAGCGAGCAGCTCTTGGGCTCGGAGGACGCGGCGCCGGGGACTCGCCGTGAGGTGCTGGAGCTCTTGCGCAAGACGTTCACGCGCCTTTCGCGTACGCTCGATGTGGCCCGTGTGGTGCGGGCGAGCCTCGCGTTCGCGCAGGGGGCGGAGCGAGAGGAGCTGCACCGGGAGGCGGCGCAGCTCTGGCTCGAGCAGGATGTCGGTCGGGAGGCGCTCTCCGATCTCGGTGAGCTGCTCGTGCTCCGCCCCGACGACGAAGCGCTCGCCGAGGAGGTCGGCGCGCTTTCGGCCCGGCTCGGTGAGCAGGCACGTCTGATGGTGTTCCTCGAGCGCGCGGCCGGCCAGACTCAAGAGCCCCGGCGCGCCGCGGAGCTGCGCTTGCGGGCGGCGACCCTGGCCCATGATCCCGTGGGCGACGTGGAGAAGGCGATCTCGCTCTGCGAGCAAGTCTTCATGGAGGACGCGGACTCTGGGGTCGCGCTCGACGCAGGAAGGGCGCTCGATGCCCTGTTGGAGGCCAAGGGTCGGAACGCGCTGCGCCTCCCGGTCCTGGAGCGGCTTTCGGAGCTCGAATCGGACGTCGAGCGCCGTCGCGAAGTCCTCGGCGCGCTGGCGCGCCTCGCCCAGGCGCAAGGAGCGAGCGCGCGCGCCGTCGCCACCTGGCAGAAGCGGCTCGACGAGGACGCGAACGACCGCGAGGCGCTCGACGGTCTGGTCGAGCTCTACGAGGGCGGCCAAGATTACCGCGCGCTCGTCGATGTCCTACGTCGACGGGTTGCCTTGAAAGAAGGGGCCGCGGCCGGCAAGGACCTGGCGCGGATCGCGGAGGTGCAAGCCGAGCTCCTCGACGAGGTGGAGGCGGCGCTCGAGGCCTGGGGCGAGCTGGGGGCGGCGGCGCCGGAGCTCGTCGAGAAGTTACAGGTCGGTGAGCTCGTCGATCGCGCAGCTGGCCGCGAGGCAGCGCGCACGGCGCGCGTGCTGTGCGCGTTGGGAGATGCGTATCGCCTGCTGCTCGACGGCCCGGAGCGGGCGCTCTCCTATTACGCGCGCGTGCTCGCGAGCGATCCGCAGTTCGAAGGCGCGGAGAACGGGCTTTTGGCCTTGCTCGCTCAGGACGTCGTGCGCGCGAAGGCGGCCGACGCGCTCGCGGGCGCCTACGCGGTCCGCGATCACGCCGCCGGCCTGCTCGCGTTGCTCCCGCACCGGCTGTTCGGCGCCACCAGCGCGGACGAGCGCGCCCGCCTGCTGCGTCAAGCCGCGCAGCTCGAGGAGCGCAGGGACGCCCCCGCGGAGGCGTTCGTCCATCTGTGCGCCGCGCTGATCGAGGAACCTGAATCGGGCGGGCACGACGGCGACCTCAAGCGTTTGGCCGAGCAGCTGTCCGGCTGGGCGGCCCTGGCGGACGCAGCGCTCGAGGCAGCGCAAAAGCTCGACCCGAACCATCCGCGCGTCGCACAGCTGCGCGCGCTGGAAGGCGAGCTCGCAGAGGCGGCCCTAAAGGACCCGGCGCGTGCGCTCGGCGCCTATGCCAACGCGCTGCGCGCGGCGCCTGGGGACGCGGTGCTGGCTCGCACGGTGCTCCGAGTCGCGGCCGAGCAAGGAGACTTCAAGCTCGCATTCGATCCCATCGTCGCGGCCGCGCAGCGGGCCGACCAGGTGCCGGACGACCTCGTGGTGCTGCTCGAGGCGCAGGTGAACGACGAGGCGAGCTACCGCGCGCTCGCGGGCGTCGCCGAGGAGTGCCTGGATACCGCGAGGCTCAACGCACCCGTCAAGCGTGAGCTCATGATCCGGGTCGCCGAGTGGCGAGAGACGCAGTGCCAGGATCTCGAAGCCGCCCAGGCGCTGCTCCAGAAGGCGTACCAGCTCGGCGCGCCGCACGCCGAGACGCTGCGTCGCTTGATCTCCCTGCAGCGACGGGAGCCGGGCCAGGGGCTGTTCGAGTCCCTGATGGCGCTCGCGGAGCTCTCGCAGGAGGAGTTTGCGACGCTGGCCGAGGCCGAAGCGCTGGCGCGCGACGTGCTGCGCGACGCCGAGCTCGAGCGTCGGGTGCTGGGGATGACCTTCCGGCGCAGCGCGGCGAACCTGTTGCAGGGGCTAAGGCAAGTGTCGGGACAGCCGATGGAGGCGCTCCTCCATGGCGCCGCTTTGCGCCTCGCGGAGCTCCTCGGTGACGCGGGCGACGTCAAGAGCCAGGTGCGCGTGCTGCGCGAGGCCGCCCAGCTCCCGCTGGATGCGGGGCTCGCGTGCGACTTGGCCCAGCGTGCGGCGGCGCTCGCGTCGGAGCGGCTCGCCGATCCGGCGCTGGCCGCGTCGTTGTATCAGCGCGCCCTCGAGCATGCGCCCGAGTCGGTCGCGCTGCTCGCTGCGTTGGCCGGGGAGCTCGACAAGCTCGGTCGGCTAGAGGAGCTCTTGGTGTTGCGCCGCCGCGAGCTTTCTCTCACTACCAGCGTGGCGCGTAGGTTGGAGCTTCGCCTCGACATCTCGCGGGTGATGGCGGAAATCGAAGCGCGCGGAGGTCGCCTCGCGGCCCTGCGCGAGAACCTGGTCGAGTCGCCCGGACACGAGGCCTCCATGTCCGCGCTCGAGGCTTTGCTGCGTGAGCGCGGCGCGCTGCCCGAGCTGTACGAGCTGTTCGCGGCGCAGGCCGCTCAGCTAGAGGGGCTCGGCGACGCGGCTCGTGCGGCCCAGCTCTGGTCGAGCGCCGCCAAGCTCTCGGATCAAGAGCTCAACGATCTGGAGAAGGCCCTGCGCGCATATCAGCGCGTGTGCGATCTGGCGGAGACGGACGAGGCGCTCGATGCGCTCTCTCGCATCCGCCTGGAGCGCGGGGAGCACGCTTTGGCGGTGCCCTGGCTTGCGCGGCGTCTTCAGCGCATGCGCGGCGAAGAGCGGACCTCAGGGGTGCTGCGCCTCGCGCGCGCGCACGAGCTGGCGCTCGAGCCTGGGCGCGCCATCGAGTGCCTCGTGAGTGGTTTGCAAGATGCGCCCGAATCGGCGGAGCTCCGCGAGCTCTTGACCGAACTCTACCGCAAGAGCGGGCGCGTCCATGAGCTCGCCCCGCTGCTGGCTCAGAGCGCGCTGCGCGCCACCGATAAGGGCCAGGTTCTCGCCTGCGCACGCGAGGCAGCCGAGCTGTTCGCGGGCCCGTGCGGTCAGCCGGAGCGCGCCGTGGAGGTGTTGGCGCGCGCGGTGGAGATGGAACCCGAGGATCGCACGCTCAGGTGTCTGTACGCCGACGCTCTGGTCGCGGCCAATCAGCTGAGCGAGGCAAAGTCCGTGCTCGACGCGATGATCGCGGGCTTCGGTCGCCGCCGTTCGGCCGAGCGCGCCGAGATCCACATGCGCCTTTCGCGGGTGGCGCAGGCGGCCGGCAACATGGAGGAAGCGCTGTCGCAGCTCGATACGGCGTCCTCGATGGACCGCACGCACACCGGCATCCTGCTCGCGCTCGGCGAGCTGGCGCACGAGGCCGGGGAGTTCGAACGCGCCGAGCGCGCCTATCGCGCGCTGTTGATGGCGCTCAAGAAGCCGCAGCCCGGCGTCACGCCGGAGGTCGGCGTCGCCGAGGTCATGTACCAGCTGCACCGCATCGCGGTGGCGCTCGAGCAGACGGAAAAGGCGGCCGAGCTGCTGGAGAGCGCGGTCCAAACGGCCGTGCACAGCGAGGAAGAGACGGCGCGCCTGAAGCTGCTCCTGTCGGCGCGCGGCGACTCCGCGCTGCTCCTGCGCGTGCTCGAGCAACGGTTGATCCAGGTGAGCGATCCGGCGGCCGAGGCCGCCGCGCGCAGCGATCTGGCCGACGTGCTCGAGCAACTCGACCGCAAGCCGGAGGCGCTCGAAGAGCGTCTGCGCGCCCTTTCCTCTGCGCCCGAACGAGACGCGCTGCACCGAAAGGCGCTCTCGGCGGCGGAGGCCGCCGGGGAGCTGCGCAAGTACGCGGAGACCGTGCGCACGCTCTACGAGCGCGCGCGTCGCAAGGAGGAGGTCAGCCTCAGCAGTGAGCTCGCGCTCCGGGCAGCGGCGGTCTACGAACATGCGCTCGGTGACTTGAACGCCGCGCAGGCGCAGTACCAGGTCGTGCGCGAGGGGGGGCCTGGGTACATCGAGGCGCAGTTTTCGCTCGCTCGGGTGGCGGGCAAGCTCGGCCACCCCGAGGAGGAGCGCTCGGTGCTCACGCGCATCGCGGAGATGCCGGAGGACCCTGCTCATGCGGCCGGGAAGAAGGACGCGCGCTACCGACTCGTGGAGCTATCCATCGAGTCCCCGAGCACCCGCGAGGAGGGCTTCGCCGCGCTGATCGAGCTGCTCGGACAGGAGCCCGACTTCATGCGTGCCGGGAGCATCTTGCAGGCAGCGTGCACCCGGGACCCGCACGACATGCGCGCGCTCGAATTGCTGGAGCAGACAGCGCGTCGCAGCGATGACCCGCGCTTGTTGCTCGACTTCCTCGAGCGTCACGCCAAGGGGCGCGAGCCGTCGCTCGGGTTGATCCGTGAGGGTGCGGAGCTCGCCCAGCGCCTCAACGAGAACGCTCGCGCGGAGGTCCTGCTGCGTGAGGCCATCCGCGTGGCCGAGCAAACAGGCGGGCTCTCGGAGGCGATCTGGGCGCCGATTGCGCTCGGTCGCCTGCGCAACCAGATGAACGACGTCTCGGGCGCCATCGATTGGCTCGAGCGCGCCATGAACGCCAGCGATTCGGTCGAGAGCTTCGAACTCGGGCTCGAGGTGGGCGCGCTCGCCCAAGGCCGAGGCAAGGACGAAGAGCGCGCGATCCGCATCTACGAGACGCTGCGCCAGCGCGATCCGGGCGACCGCCGGGTATGGGGTGCGCTGCTTACCCTCTACAGGAAGCGCAAGGATCTCGACGGTGCGCTTCAGTTGGTGCGAGCCACGCTGGACGCCCTGATCGATCCGGCCGAGCGCAACGCGCTGCGCGTCGACACCGCGCGCCTCCTGTTGGAGAGCGGTCGGGAAGAAGACGGCAAGGCCATGCTGCAAGACGTGCTCGGCGAAGATCCCGATCACGAGGACGCGACCATCATGCTCGCTGACCTCTACGAGCGCCGCGGTGAGAACGAGGCGATGGCCGAGCTTCTCGGGCGCAAGCTCGAAGGTGCGCGTGAGCGTCGCAGTCAGTCGTTGGTCCCCATTTCGCTGCGCATGGGCGCCTTGCTCGAGGCGACCCGCCCGGATCAGGCGGTCGAGATCTATCGGGAGGGGCTCGGGATCTTGCCCGAGAGCTACGAGCTCATGCGCGCCACGCTGTCCATGCTCGATGCCGAGCGTGACGCGGTGGAGCGCGCGAACCTGCTCGAGCGATACCTGTCCGGCGACGGTCGCACGGACGAGCACGCGCTGGACGCCGCGCTCTGGTTGCTCGAGTATCAGACGCAGACCGGGGACGAGGCCGCCTTCGAGCGCGCGCTCGCCATTGCCTACGGCGTCGCGCCTGGGCACGAGGAGATCCGCACGCGCCTCGAGCAGTGGTACCGGCAGCGCGGCAACTTTGGGAGCCTCGCGGACATGTTGGAGCAGGAGGCCACTCGCGCGGAGGAACCGGCGCGCGCGCTCGCCCTCTTGATCGAGGTCGCCGATCTGCGTCTGAATCAGCTCGGGCAGCCCTCGGAAGCCGCAGCGCTCCTGAGGCGCGCCCGCTCGTACGCCCCGGGGGACCTCGAGCTACTCAAGCGCGCGGTGTTGGCGAGTGCCGCGTCCGGGGAGCTCGGTCCGGCGCTTTCGGAGATCGATCAGGCGCTTTCGGAGCGCCCGCGCAAGAAGCGTGAGCGAGTGGAGCTTTTGCTCCTGCGCGCCGAGGTGGCGGGCAACGCGGGCATGCACGACGACGCGTTGGCCTCGCTGGACACGGCCTACGAACATGCGGGTTCGTCGGTGCTGCCGCATTTGATGTCCGGGCTCGAGCGGGCCCGCGTCGGCGCCCAGGACTGCGCCAACACGGAGCGTGAGCGCGAGCTGACGCTGCGCTTGGTGGCGCTGCAGAGCGCGGCGGGGGCGGTCGCGGAGGCCTGCGAGCTCTTGATCGCCTGGGTGGCACGCGCGCCGCGCGACGTGGAAGCCCTGCGTACGCTGCTTCAGCTCTTGGTGACGGCTGAGCGTTGGACCGCGGTGATCGGGGTCGCCGAGTCGCTGCTCCGGGAGGATCAGCCAGAGGTCCTCGGCGCCATCGGTGAGCGTCTGTTGCTCGCGGGGCGCGCGCTCGGCCGCCCGGAACTCGCGCGCAAGGGCCTCGAGCGCGCGCTGGAGCGCGCCGCCGATCAAGGCCGCCTGGTCGAGCTGCTCTCCGAGCTCTACGAAGAGTTGAGCGAGAAGCAGGCGCTGGCTGAGCTGTTGTTGCGCGCGCTGTCGCCCGAGGATCGCCCCGAAAAGCGCTTCGAGCAGCTGCGTCGCATCGGGCAGCTCCTGCTCGATGCGGGAGACACGGAGCGCGCGCTGTGGGCGTTGACCCAGGCCTGGGAGCTCAAGCCGGACGACAATGTGACCGTGTTGTTCATCGCGGACGCACAGATCGCTGCCCACCGCTTCCAGGAGGCGCAGGACCTGCTCGAGAAGGCCATGAACGCGTGCAAGCAGCGGCGCTCGCCCGAGCTTGGGCAGTTGCGCTATCGGATGGCGAAGTTGAGCAGTGCGGCGGGCGACCCGCAGGCCCGCCTCGAGTGGCTCAACGCCGCGCTCGACGCCGACATGAACAACGGCGACGTGGCGAGCGAGCTGGCGGTGGTGGCGCAGAACATGGGGGATCTCGACGCGGCCCTCAAGGCGCTGCGGGCGATCACCATGCTCAAGACCGACGCGCCGATGACGCGCGCCGAGGCCTTCTATCGCCAGGCCGTCATCGTCGCGCAGAAGGGCGAGCCGCGGCGGGCCGTGCTCTGGGCGAAGAAGGCCAAGGCCGAGAACGCCAATTTCCCGGGCGTCGACGAGCTGCTGGCGGAGCTCGGCGAAGCCAGCTGAGGGGACGGCCCGCGCCCTGCGCGCGTCAGTTCTTGAGCGAGGGCGCCTTGCGCGATCGCGCGAGCGCGTCGCGGACCTCGCTGGCGTCGCGGGCGTTGGGGCGCTTGAGCAGGTAGTGCGCGAGGTCACGGCTAGCGGCCTGGCTTGCGCCGAGCTTGAGCGCGAGCATGCCGCGGTCGCGCCGTAGCTCAGGGGATACGTTGAGCTCGAGGAGCCGGTCGGTGACCAAGAGCGTTTGCGCGTCGTTGCGCTGGGCCTCGTGGATGCGCTTGAGATTCACGAGCATGCGCTGGGCGACCTCGGCCACGCCGACCGGCGAGAGATACTCGGGCTTGAGCACGCTGGCGGCGCCCATGGTGCGCGCGAGCAGGCCGGTAAGCTCGTCGGCCCGGATGATGCGTGCGTCGAAGGGGTCGACCAGCTCGGAGCTGGGCGCACCCACGCCAATCAAGAAGTGGCCCGGAAAGCCGATCGGCGAGACGGGGATGCCGACGCGTCGGGCCACGGCCATGTAGATCACGGAGAGGCTGATCGGGATCCCGGTGCGGCGTTCGAGGACGCGATCGAGGTAGCTGTTGTCGGCGTCCTCGTAGTTCTGACGGTTGCCATGAAAGCCGTGGCGCGTCGCGAGGTGATGCAGGAGCGCCGTGGCCTGCTCGTGTGGGGAGAGCTGGTGGGCGTCTTCGCTCTGAAAGTCCGCGGCGAGCGCCTCTAGCTCGGCCAGGATCTGCGCAGGGGAGAGCTGGGGATGAGCATCGCGCGCGATCCAGATGGCCGCGTGCTCCACCTGAACTCCGCGCTGCCTGACGAGCGCGCCGAGGTTTCTACACGCAAAGAGGTCGTAGCTCGCGTCCAAGGATGCACCTGGTTCGGCTGAGGTTAGTCGCTGAACTCGTGCTCGGCCCAAGCACCGAGGCTCGGGACGTCTTCTCCGACCCGCGTCGGCATGATGCACCAGCGGAGCACGTGCTCTCCCAGCGGTACGTGAAAGGACTCACGCTCCTTGTTGATTTTGATCACAGGCGGGGGCGTGACGAGCGTGTCGGGATCGGTTTCACACACGCCCCACTCCACGCCTTGGTTCCAGGTGGTGAGGGCGGCCACCGCCACCAGGTCGCACAGGGCCTGGAAGATCACCGGCTCGATCCAGCGAATGACGAACGGCCGCGTGTGCGTGACCAGGGCCTCCAGCCGCTCGATGCCGGCCCGGGTCGGCGCGACACCGGGGTATCCGTTGGACTCGAGCCACCCGCAGAGCTCGCGCGCCAGGGCGCCGGGCGCGACGCCGAAGGCGCCTGTGGCACGTTCGAGCAGCGCATCCGCGAGCGCAGACCGCAGCGGCGGCTCGGCCGGGGACAGCGTGGCGGCGAAGCGGGCGCTGGGCTCGTCGCCTGCGAGGCCGTCCACGAGCTGGCATTCCCGGCGCAGCAGCGCGAGCGTCTGACGTGCTTCGGGGCCCTCCAGCGGGGCGGCGGAGAGCGCGAAGGTGGCGAGCGCAGGGGTAGGGTCGAAGGGCTGCGTCGCGAAGGCGTAGAGCTCGAGGTGGCGCAGCTGGCTGCTGCGTGCGCGCAGCTCCTCGGGGGGCCGAGAGAGCTCGGACAACAACGCGGCTTCGACCAGCGGCTTCAAGGCGGCGTGGAACGTCTTGATGTTGGCAGCGGGCGCGAACGACGCCATCACGAGCGCGTGGGATTTATCGTCGCGGCGCGCCTCGAGGATGCGCGGGTGGACGGGCAAGGCCTCCCAGCGCTCGCCCTTGCGGCGCAGCCCCGGCACCAGTTCGTCCAGGGGGCCGGGCATGAAGCCCTGATTCTCTTCGTCTCCGGTCATGGCGATCTTTGGGGGTGTAGCATGGGGGCTCACCGGGCGGGCGGGACGGAGCGCCGGGCCCACAGGCCAGCGTGGGGCCGAACGCGGGCTTGCCCGCCTCGAGCGCCTACCGTCAGAGCTCGGTGTCTCCGGATTCGGGCCCATCCGCTGCCGCGCCGTCTCGGGAGCTTCGCGCGGCTTGGGCGCGTCCGGGATGGTGCTTGCGAGGATGGCAGGCGATCGCCTTGGGCTTGCGCTTTGGGTTCGGCCAGGTGACGCGCGGGATGGGCATGGTCGAGCCATCCCTACGGCGCACCCCAGGCCTGAATAGGCCTGCCGGATCGCAATTTTTCCCCCCATGCAGGAGCTCGAAATGCACGTGCGGCCCCTTGCTCCGTCCGGTACTGCCGAGTTCCGCGATCACCTGTCCGCGCTCCACCCGCTGCCCTGCCTCGACCAGGTTTTTCGCGTTGTGCGCGTACGCGGTCACGAATCCGCCGGTGTGAATCAAGATCACCAAGTTGCCGTACCCGGAGAGCTCGTCGCCGGCGTAGCCCACCAATCCTGAGGCCGCCGCCCGCACGTTCGAACCCAGCTTGCCGCCGATGTCCATGGCCTGGTGGTAGCCCCCCGCCCCCGAGCCGAAGCCGCGCACGAACCAGCCCCTCGCCACGGGGAATCTGAGGATCTTGGGCGGCTTGGCGCCGCCGGTGCTGCGCAGCCAGCGATCCGAGACACGTCCCGCCAGAAGCTCGCCGGCCGCCCGACGGGTGCCGAGTCCAAGGCGGGCAGCGCGCTGGGCGGCCGGGCTGGGGGCCTTGGGTTTCTTCGCCCGGGTCGCGCTTCGCTTGGGTTGCGGCTTGGCCTTTCGTGTGAGGGCGGCCTTGGCAGAGGTCTTTTCCGGGGCGGCCGAGGCAAAGGCGGGCCAGCCAAGGAAGATCAGGGCCCACATGGCGAGAGCGGGCCGAATGAAGCTGCGCGACGAGGGGAGCACCAGCTCTTGCGTTAGCACGCCCGCTGCAGCGCGAGAAAAAGCCCGCAACGGCGCCCGCGAGCGGCTCGGTGAAGGATGGGCACCTACCTCGAGCTGCGTCGAGCGCGACATTCGTACTTCATCGGGAAGCAAGTTGGCTTGCGCGTCGTGCGCGCGACCACGATCTCATGCCGAAGCACATGGTCGAGCGCTCGCGTCACCGTGTTCTTCACGATCTGGCCTGCGTGCGCGCGCAGCCGTGTGGCAGAGCCGATCACAGGGTCCGACCAAAGCACGCGTCCGCGGCGGACGGAATGCGGTTCAGGCTCGCAGTCGTGCTACTTTTCAAAGGAATTTCAGGGGCGGAGTCGTGCGCCAACTGCATGCCAATCAACAGGAGCGCGGCGTCGACAGCGTGCTCGACGGAAAGTTTCGCGTGCTCGACCAGTTGAGCGAGAGCGCCGAGCTGCGTGTCCATGCGGGTGTGCACTTGCAGACGGGGCGTGACGTGGAGCTCCACATGCTGCCGCCCGGTCTGGTTGCCAATGGGCCTGCGGCGGAGCGTCTGGTCCGTGCTGCGCGCGCCGCTGGACGCGCAGCGCACGCGAACGTGCTCAACGTGCTCGACTCGGGGACCGACCCCGAAGGGCGCCCGTTCGTGGTCTACGAGCGGTTTGACGGCGAGACGCTCGCCGCGCTCATCGCGCGCGATGGTCCGTTCGAGACGGCGGAGGCTGGTCAGATCATGACGCAGGTCCTGCTCGCGCTCGAGGCGCTCCACGCGCGCGGCGTGATTCACCGCTATCTGCGCCCGGACTGCGTGCTCATCGAGCGACGCATGAACGCTGCGCCGCGCGTGAAGGTCACCGGGTTCGGCTACGCCTTCGCGGCATCCCGAGCGAACGCGGCCCAGGCCATCGCGCCCGAGCTCCCGCGAGGGTATTCGCGCTTCCTCGCGCCCGAGGTGCGGCGCGGGGAGAGCAGCACCTCGGCGGCCATCGACATCTACGCGGCCGGTGTGCTGATGCGCTTTCTCCTCACGGGGGAGCTCGACCGGGCACGCGATCTCGAAGCGAACGCCGCGCGCGCCATCGAGCACGCCACAGCGGATGATCCAGACGAGCGGTTCTTGAGCGCCGAGACCTTTGCTTCGGCCGTGGCGCTGCTTTTGCCCGCGCAGGAGCAAGCGCCGGCGCTGCCGCCGGAAGATTCGCTCGCGGCGGATCTGCTGTACATGCAGCAGCGGCGCGCGCGAGAGAGCGGCATCTGCGATGCCCCCACGGGGGAAGGCCGCCTGGAGCTGATCCCGGTCCTGCTGATGGTGGAGGCCATCTACGCGCGCTCGGGTGCCGCGGGATGGGAGCGCATCGTCAGAGAGGTGCCCGACGCGGAGTTGCTCCTACCTGCTGCGGGCCGGCGCGAGGCGTACCTCGCGCAGGGCGTGCCGATGGACTTGGTTTCGAGGCTCTTGGGCGCTGCCGATCGCGTCTACGGCTCGGGCGATCTGCGCTCGCTGGCGGAGGTCGGTGAGGCCTTGGTGCGGCGCGGGCTCGGCCTCTTTTGCAAGGCGCTGCCTGCGCTGTCCACGCCCGACGGCGTGGTGGACTGCGTGCCCGTGATCTGGTCGAGCCTGTCTCGCCATGGCCAGGTCGTCGTGCTCCAGCGCAAACCTCGGGCGGTGCGCATCGCCGTGCGCGCGCAGGTGGAGCCGAGCCTCGAGTTGTGCGCGGTCGTCGCGGGGCTCCTGCGGGCCCAGCTGCGCGCGATCGGCGCCGACGCCGAGGTGAACACCGTGGCTTGTCAGGCGTTGGGCGACGCCGCTGATATCTTCGTGCTGAGCTGGAGCTGATCGCGCGTGGATCGCACCGGACAAACGCTGTTGGGCAAGTACGAGCTCACGCGCCTCTTGGGCAAGGGCGGCATGGGCGAGGTCTGGGAGGGGGAGCATCAGCTCACCGGGCGTCGCGTCGCTGTCAAGGTGCTGAGCGACCATTACCTCAACAACCGCAAGGTGGTCGCGCGCTTCGGCCGCGAGGCCCGCGCGGCGAGCTCCGTGCAGCACGAGGGCATCGTCGAGATCCTGGACCAGGACAAGACCCAAGATGGCGTGCCGTTTCTGGTGATGGAGTTCTTGGAGGGAGAGAGCGTAGGTGCCCGCATCAAGCGCCGACGCCGACTTTCGCAGGGCGAGGCCCTCGCCATCATGCTGCCCTTGCTCGACGCGCTCGAGGCGGCCCACCAGGCGGGCGTGGTGCATCGCGATCTGAAGCCGGACAATGTCTTCATCCTGCCCGGGGTGCGCGGCACGGAGTCGGTCAAGATCCTGGATTTCGGCATCAGTCAGAAGGCCGACGAGATCGATCATCACCTGACACAAGAGGGCGCGGTGCTCGGGACGCCCCACTACATGTCACCCGAGCAAGCGCGCGGCGAAGCGGGCATCGACGCGCGTGCCGACATCTATTCTGCGGCGGTGCTGCTCTACGAGTGCGTGGTCGGCGATGTGCCCTTCGACGCGGGCAACTACAACGCGCTCCTGCAGATCATCCTCAGCAAACCTCCGGTCGCGCCCCGCGAGCGCGGGGCGAAGGTGAGCGGCCCCTTCGAGCAGGTGATGCTCGCCGCGTTACACAAGGAGAAGCACGGGCGCCCCCCGACCGCGCGCGCGCTGCACGACCTGCTGGCGGCGGCCAACGAGCAGCCCGAGGACGCCGTGCTGGACTGCGAGACCTGGAGCTTTGGCTCTCCTCGGGTCGAGCTGGACGGCGCGGACGAGGACGCGGGGCTCACGGCGCCCTTCGGCGTCGAGGGACCGACCTCGGGGGTGCGCTGGGCGCCTGAAGCGGAAAGTATTTCACTGCGCGAGTCTGGAGAGTTCGACTTCGGGGCTCCTCTGGCACCCCGGGCGCCGTCGCTGCCCGCGAAGGCACCGTCGCCCGTGCCCCCGAGCCCGCCGCTGCGCGTGCCAGCCACGCCCGCGCCCGCGTTCGAGCAGGCGCTTCCGGTGCCGGCCGCCCCCCCTTTGCCCCATTCGTTGCCGAGCCCGGCGGTGCGCACCCCCTTGCCAGCTGTGATCACGCGCGAAGCGCTGCCCAGCGCCACGCGCGCGCCCGCGTGGGCGGCCGAGCCGATCGCCAGGGAGCAGCCGCTGCCGACCCGCGCGCGCGGGCCCCGTCGCGCGGAGTCCGCAGGTAGGCGAGATTCCGGCGAGTCCGGCGCGAGCCTGGCCAAGCTGGCGCGCGCTGTGGGGAGCTGGCTACTCGCGTTGGCCGCCGTCGGGGCCCTGATCTACGTGGCGAGTCTGGTGTTCGAGCGACCCGAGCCGCACAAGGTCCGACGCAGCCAAGAGATGCTCTCGGAGTAGCTCGCACCCAGCGCGGCGCGCGCCGGCCACCAGCCCGGTCCACGCGCGCCGGGCGGTCGCCATTTGCCCGATTCCTTGCGCGCGTCGGACCGGGGCTGTACACAGGGACCGGCCTGGCCTGAACGAGAGTGCAGGCCAAGTGCGCGATTTTCGTGCTCTTTGGAGGCCCCGGAGAACCCGCCGCCCATGGACGCCATTCTGGAAACGTCGCTCGCTCAAGAGACGCAGCGCCGCTACCTCAACTATGCACTCAGCGTCATCACTGCTCGCGCGCTGCCCGATGTGCGCGACGGTTTGAAGCCGGTCCAGCGTCGCATCCTCTACGCGATGCAGAACGAGCTCCACCTCCGCTACGACGCCAAGTACATCAAGTGCGCCCGCATCGTCGGCGACGTGATGGGCAAGTTCCACCCGCACGGAGACGCGTCCATCTACGACGCCCTGGTGCGCAAGGCCCAGAACTTCACCATGTCGGCGCCGCTGGTCGACGGCCGGGGGAACTTCGGCTCCCCCGATGGCGACTCGGCGGCGGCCATGCGTTACACCGAGGCGCGTCTGTCCAAGCTCGCGAGCGAGCTGCTCAACGAGCTCGGCAAAAAGACGGTCAGCTTCCGGCCCAATTACGACGGCACGCGCTTCGAACCGGTGGTGTTGCCAGCGCGCTTTCCGAACCTGCTGGTCAATGGCTGCCAGGGTATCGCGGTGGGCATGGCCACCTCCATCCCGCCCCACAACCTCAAGGAGGTCGTGGACGCGGCGGTGGCGCTGATCGACAACCCCGCAGGAGGCCTCATCGACGTGCTCAAGCACGTGCGCGGGCCCGACTTCCCCACCGGAGGTCAGCTGCTCTCGAGCAAGCGCGAGCTGCGTGAAGTCTACGAGAACGGGCAGGGCTCGCTCAAGCTGCGCGCCGAGTACAAGCTGGAGGAGCCCAAGAAGAAGGGCAATCCCTCGCTCGTGATCACCTCCATCCCCTACGCAGTGGAGCGTCGCTCCATCGTGGAGAAGGTGGCCGATGTGATCATCTCGAAGAAGCTGCCGGCGCTGCTCGACGTGCGCGACGAGAGCACCGACGTCTGCCGCATCGTGTGCGAGATCAAGGCGGGCACCGATCCCCAACTCGTGATGGCCTACCTCTACAAGCACACGCCGCTCGCGGTCAACGTCCAGGTCAACCTGACCTGCCTCGTGCCCGTGGCCGGCAGCGATGTGTCGGCGCCGCAGCGCCTCGATCTGGTGAGCATCCTCAAGCACTTCCTCGATTTCCGCATGGAGGTCGTGAAGAAGCGCCTCGAGTTCGACCTCGAACAGCTCAAGCGACGCATCCACATCCTCGAGGGCTTCGAGAGGATCTTCGACGTCCTCGACGAGACCATCGCCATCATCCGCAAGAGCGATGGCAAGGAAGACGCGGCGCAAAAGTTGATGAAGCGCTTCGGGCTCGACGCCGAGCAGGTGGACGCGATCCTCGAGCTCAAGCTCTACCGCCTGGCCAAGCTGGAGATCCTGCTCATCCAAAAGGAGCTCGCGGCGAAGCGCGCCGAGGCCGACCGCACGGAGAAGCTGCTCAAGAGCGAGAAGGCCCGCTGGAGCCTGATCCGCGCCGAGTTGCTCGAGCTCTCGAGCGAGTACGGGCAGCGAAGGCGCACCCGCGTGCTCGCGAGCGTGGACGAGCCCGAATTCCAGGCCGAGGACTTCATCATCGAAGAAGACGCCATGGCCGTGCTCACGGTCCAGGGCTGGATCAAGCGTCAGCGCGAGGTGAAAGACCTGGGCTCCACGCGCCTGCGCGAAGGCGATCGGGTGATCGACGTGGTCGCGGGATCGACCAAGAGCTCGGTCGCCTTCTTCTCGAATCACGGCGCCTGCTACGTGTGCCGAATGGTCGATATTCCGGCCGCGACCGGCTATGGAAACCCGGTCCAGACGCTGTTCAAGCTGGCTGACGGCGAAAAGATGATCCGCATGGTCGGCTTCGATCCACGCTTGCTCGAGGTGCCCGAGGTCCAGGAGAGCGCAGAGCCCGAACCCCCGTTCGCGCTGGCGGTCACGCGCAAGGCGCAGTGCCTGCGCTTTTCGTTGCGACCGCACCGTGAGCCCTCGACGCGCTCAGGCCGCAAGTACGCGCGGCTGAGTGAGGGCGACGAGGTTATCTACGTGGATGTGCTCGGTAAGGGCGACTACGTGGCCGCCGCGAGCGTCGCCGGCTACGCGCTGATCTGCAAGGCGGACGAGGTCGCGCTGCTGGCCGGTGCGGGCAAGGGCGTGATGCTGATGAAGCTGGATGGCCGCGACGAGCTCGTCGGCGCCAGGGTCCTCCACAACAAGAATGATCAGCTCAACCTGCTGAACGAGAAGGGGACCGAGTACGACGTGACCCTGCGCAAGTACAGCGCGGTCTCGCGCGGAGGCAAGGGCCACCAGCTCTTCAAGCGAGGCAAGCTCGCCTCCAAGGTGCCAGAGGAGATCGTGCTGCCGGAACTGCCGGAAACTCCCCGCAACAGTCGCCCCCCCAAGGCGTGAAGAAGGCTTGATCGATGACGACGTATACCGCCAAAGACATCGAAGTCCTCGAAGGTCTCGAGCCGGTCCGAAAGCGCCCCGCCATGTACATCGGCGGCACGGACAAGACGGGCTATCACCACCTGCTTTGGGAGATCGTCGACAACTCCGTGGACGAGGCCATCAACGGCCACGCCTCGCAGATCGAGGTGGTGCTCGACGCCGACTACAAGGGCGCGCGCATCAGCGACAACGGTCGCGGCATCCCCGTGGACATGCACCCGAGGTTCAAGCGCTCGGCGCTCGAGCTCATCATGTGTACCCTGCACGCGGGCGGAAAGTTTGCGGGCAAGAACTACAGCGTGTCGGGCGGCTTGCACGGCGTGGGCTCTTCGGTGGTGAACGCGCTCTCCGAGCAGATGACGGTGGTGGTTCGTCGCGAGGGCAAGGAGTACCAGCAGATCTACGCGCGCGGCGTCCCGCAGACCAAGCTCAAGGAGCTCGGCACCACGCGCAAGCACGGCACTGAGACCCACTTTCGCCCCGACCCCCAGATCTTCGGCAAGACGCTGAAGTTCGACGTGGACGTGGTGCGCGAGCGCCTGGAGTCCAAGAGCTACCTTCACCGCGGCCTGAAGGTCACCTTCAAGGATCTCGCGAGCGACACCACGCAGGTGTTCGAGCACCCGGGTGGCATCGTGGACTACCTGCAGAAGGTGGTCGCCGAGAAGCACATGCGGCCCGTGCACCCCACGGCGTTCGCGCTCGAGCGTGAGGCCGAGCCGCGCATGGAGGTCTCGCTGATGTGGACCGAGGCCACGGACGAGTGGGTTCGCTCGTACGCCAACGGCATCCCCACGGGGCAGGGCGGGACGCACGAGAGTGGGCTCAAGGCCGGCATCGTGAAGGCCATCCGCAGCACCATGCAGACCAAGAAGATCGACCCCAAGGGCGTGACCGTGGCTGCAGAGGACGTCCGCGAAGGCATCGCGGCGATGATCAGCGTGTACGTGGCCGAGCCCCAGTTCCAGGGACAGACCAAGGACCGCCTCAACAACACGGAGGTCTCTGGCCAGGTCGAAGGCGTGCTGAAGAACGCCATCGAGCAGTGGCTCTTGCAGAACCCGAGCGCGGCCGACGCCATCATCGCCCGCATCATCCTGGCCGCGCGCGCGCGCGCCGCGAGCCGCGCTGCGAGCCAGCAGGTCGTGCGCAAGACCGCGGTCAGCCACCGCCTGAACCTGCCGGGTAAGCTGTCCGATTGCGCGAGCACCGATCCAGGCGCGAGCGAGCTCTTCCTGGTCGAGGGCGACAGCGCCGGGGGCAACGCCAAGCAGGGCCGGGATCGCAAGACGCAAGCTATCTTGCCGCTGCGAGGCAAGGTGTTGAACGCGGAGCGCGCAGGCAGCTCGGCGATCACCGGCAACAAGGAGCTCACCGACATCGTGTCCGCCCTGGGCTGCGGCCTGGGCAAGGACTTCGACATCACCAAGCTCCGCTACGGCAAGATCGTGCTGTTGATGGACGCAGACAGCGATGGCCACCACATATCCACGCTGTTGCTCACGTTCTTTTACCGCATGCTGCCCGGCTTGATCCGCAACGGACACGTCTATCTGGCGCTGCCACCTTTGTACCGAATCGACGCCGCCAAGCAGACCTACTGGGCGCTCGACGAGGCCGAGAAGGCGAAGGTGCTGGCCAGCTTGCCGAAGAACGTGAAGCCCGACATCAGCCGCTTCAAGGGCCTCGGGGAGATGAGCGCGGAGGAGCTCAAGGCGACCACCCTCGATCGCGACAAGCGCCGTTTGATGCGCGTGATCATCGACGAGGAAGTGGGCACGGACCAGATCATCAACGACCTGATGGGCAAGGACGCCAGCGCGCGTTTCCGCTTCATCATGGAGCGGGCCGCCGAGGCGGACGCCGAGAATCTGGACGTCTGACAGGTAGGCCCAATTCGAGCGAGGTGCGGGCGCGTAGGTTCGCGCGCTGCACCCTCGAACGTCTTTCGCGACGTGAACGAACGAACGGTTCTTGCCGCGTCAAATTTTGCCTGTGTACAATGGCTTACGATGCAGCTCTGCCTGAATGGCAAGGCTCGTGAGCGAGGCAAGCGTGTGGCGACTTGGTGTTGCGCCCTGCTCGTTGCCCTCGCGTGCGCGAGCGGTCCCCTAATCTCGAAGGTTCAAGCGCGAGAGCCGTGGTTGCTCGACGGAGAGCTCAGCTTCGGCATGCCGCTGACGGCGCCCCAGCGGGATTGGTTTGGCTTCGGCGGATCGCTTGCGATCGGCGTTCAACGTCCGCTGCTTCCCTGGTTGGCCGTCGCTGCTCGGCTGCGCACGGCGGGCTTTCTCGACGGAGAAGCTCCCAAGAAGCCCGGGCTGGAGGACCCCGGGTTCGGCACGCTCAACGTGGCCACGCTGGGTCTCTCGTTGCGCGTTCCGGACGGCACCGAGCGACGCGCCACGGGCCTTTGGATCGAGGGCAACGGCGGCGGCGGCTTCACGGGCAGCAAGCTCCGGCCGGCGTTCGACGCGGCCATCGGCTACGGGTTCGCCGTGGGAGAGCGCTCCGCGATAGCGCCCCTCGTCCGCTATGTGCAGGTCGTGCAGCCCAACGATCAGCTGAGCCCCCACGATGCGCGGCTCGGCCTGATCGGTCTGCGCGTCACGCTCCTCGACAGCGCGGCCAAGGCCAGGCCCGTGGTCGAAGTCGAGCCTGAGTCCAATGATCAAGATGGCGACGGCATCGTGGACGCGCAGGACAAGTGCATCGACACGCCGGAGGACAAGGACGGCTTCGAGGACGACGATGGCTGTCCGGAGCCCGACAATGATCTGGACGGAATCCTCGACACGGAGGACGGCTGCCCGAACATCCCCGAGGACAAGGACGGCTTCGAGGACGACGACGGCTGCCCCGATGAGGACAACGACCACGACGGCGTGCTCGATTCGGACGATGCCTGCCCGAACGATCCGGAGACCTTGAACGGCGTCGCCGACCAGGACGGCTGCCCGGACAAGGGGCTGATCGTGATGCAGGACGATCGCATCGTCCTCGAGGAGCGCGTGCTGTTCGACGTCGAGCGCGCCCGTGTGAAGAGCAGCGCGGCGCCCGTGCTTGCGGCCATCGTGGAGCTCTGGAAGCAGCACCCCGAATGGAAGAAGGTGCGCATCGAAGGTCACGCGGACATCCGCGGCGACGCCGCCTTCAACCAGGCGCTCAGCGAGCGGCGCGCGGCCAATGTTCGAGCCGCGCTGATCAAGCTCGGGCTCAACCCGGAGCTCGCCACCGCAGAGGGCTTCGGCGCCAGCCGCCTGCTCAACACGGGCACCACCGAGGAGGATCACCGGGCCAACCGCCGCGTCGAGTTCGTGGTCATCGCGCGCCATGGGGACAGCGGAGATCCAACGCCAGCGCCTTTCGCGGAACCACCCGGTGAGGGAGCGAAGGCGACGCCCGAGAAGCATCCGGACCCATCCGTGGATCCAAAATCAGGCGCCGTTCAACCTACCGCAGAGCCTCCTGCCAAGGAGGAGAAGCCATGAGCCGCAGATCTGTCCTCTCCTCCTACGCGGAAAGCTTCGCGCGACTCGGCCGTGCTTGGCTCGCGCTCGCTCCCCTGCTCGTGTTCGCAGCGTGCGGTAGCCCGCTAGTCGGTCTCGAGTGCAAGCCGAACTTCGAGCGCTGCGGTGAGAGTTGCGTCGATCTCCGTTCCAATGAGGCCCATTGCGGCGGCTGCGAGTTCGCGTGCACCGCCGGAGAGCTGTGTCACGAGGCCATGTGCGTGCCTGGCGTGAGCGATGGGGGAGGGCCGCCGGAGGATGCGTCGGATGGGTCGGCCCCAGATGCGTCGACCGGGGACGCGGGCCCCATGACCCCTCCGCGGTGTGTGGGCGCTGGGTCAGCCGAGGCTTGCGTATGCGGTCTCGGAGAGCTCAAGTGCGGCGACACATGTCGGGATGTGGGGAGCGATCCGAACCACTGCGGCGCCTGTAACAACAGCTGCGGCCCAGGCGGTTTCTGCGTCGGCGGGATGTGTCGCCCGAGCTGCGATCCGCCGCTCACGCAGTGCAACCCCTTGTGCGTCGACTTGCAGACCGATCCCGACAACTGCGGCGCGTGCGGCAAGGTGTGCGAGTCGGGGATCTGTCTCGACGGAGAGTGCATCGGCGCCACCGCGGGCCACGTGGTGGCGATGGGGCATGACCTCACGAACAACACGCCCGCGACCCGCCGCCTGTTGGGCAACGCGGTGCTCTTGCCGCTCGCCGATCCAGTCAAGGTGCTGGTGTTCGACGAGAAGGCGAGCGCGCAGTCCAAGGCCGGCGTCGAAAGCGCGCTCGTGGCCATGGCGAGCGCCACGGGTCGCAGCTACGAGGCGACCGCCGTGACGTCCCTGGCGGTGACGTTCCTGTTAAGCATGTCGGACGTGTTCTTGATCGAGGCCCAAGCGATGGCCACCAACGATCAGCTGATCAAGAACGGCGAGACCTGGTCGCTCGCGCTCCAGCAGTTCCTCGAGCGCGGGGGCGTCATCGTGTTACTCGAGGGCCCCGGCGGGGCGAACGACGGCACCTACCAGATCTTGAAGGCGGCGGGGGTGTTCGATGCGGCCGCGCGGGTGGCCGTCGGCCGAAAGCAGCTGACGCTCGCGGCTCCCTCCGATGCCGTGGCGAACGCCGTGCCCACCTTTTACCAGGGTGGAAACGAGACGATGGGCTTCGACATCAGCGCATCGACGGTCGTGGTCCAGGACGACGAGACCGGAGTACCGGTGGTGCTCCACATCGCCCGCTAGCCTGACGCTGTACAGAGTCCGGGGCAGGCTTAGTCCCCTCGTCGGAGCACCTCCACCGCGTCCGCCTGGTCTCCTTCGATGAAGAGGTCCACGTGGTGGTGGAAGATGCCCTCGCGCTCCTCGAAGATGCGCGGGACCCGGGCTGCGTTGACGTAGAGGACGCCGTCCTTGCGTTCGCACCAGCGCCTTCGGCCGCCGCCCAGCAGTCGGTGGTGCATGTGCCCCGCGATCACCGCGAGCACCTTCTTGCCCACGGTGCCCGCGTGCTCGATCGCGACCCGTAGATCTTCGTCGCCGAAGTCCCCCTCCTCACGACGAAAGTCCACGCCCCATAGATCGCTGCGGCGCGGACCCAGGCCGCTCGGGCCGTTGTGCGCCAGGAAGAGCACGCGCTCGGCCGTGCTCTCGTGGACGCACTGCTTGAGTCGCTCGATGCTGTCCTCGAGGCTGCGCACGCCGAAGGCGGAGGCCATGTGCGGTGCGAAGCTGATGCTGGACCCGCCCATGGCGTGCGGGCGCCCCGCGATGACGTCGAGCCCCGGCTCCAGCTGATGCACGCTGTAGCCGCCCACCTGGACGCCGCCGACGGCCTCACGCAGGGCCCTGACGCGCGCGTCGTGTCCGTAGGCGGTGATGCGGATCAGGCTGGCCCTGCGGGTGATCTCCGCGGCGAGCTGCGCAGGGTGCACGGCGTCGTGGTTTCCGGGCACGAGCAGGGCGGGCTTCTCGAGCCGCGCGAGCTCGGCCGCGGCGCGCAGGCCGCGCTGCAACGAGTAGTTGTAGATGTCGCCCACGAACAACAGGGCATCGTGATCCGAGGCGTTGAAGTACGCCGTGTCGATCTCACTCCACGCGTGATGCACGTCCCCGATGATCGCGAGCTTCATGACTTCTTTCGACCCGGGACAACGAAGTAGCACGGCGAGCGTGCGCGTTACAATCGGCGCGCACGCGTCCGCCGCGGCAGCAGGAGCAGCCTGCCGGGCCTCGCGCCGTGGCGTTCACAGCCGGCGGGAGATGAGGCTCTGCTTTCGAAGCTCGGACAGGTAGGCGACTTCCTGCTTGGCCATCGATTGATCGAGCATCTCCCGGTACAGCTCGTTCTTGACCTGGTCGTAGTTGCCGATGCTCTGCTCACCCTCGCGGCGCTCGCGCAGCAGGAAGATGTGGTACCCCGAGGGGCCGCGCACCGGTGCGCTGATCTGTCCGGGCTCCAGCGAGACGAGGGCCTGCGAAAGCGACTCGGGCAAGTCGCTCTGGCGCACCCACCCGAGGTCCCCACCGCCCACGTCATTCATGGCGGCGTCGAAGCTCTCGGCCGTGAGGCGGCCGCGCACGCGCTGGGCGGCCTCGCGGGCGGTCGCGAGCTGGGTGGCGGTGCTCTCCTCGACCGGCACGAACACGTGGGCGACGTTGAACTGGGCGGCCTTGCGCGCGTCTCGGAGCTCCTGTTCGTACCTCCGGCGCACGTCGTCTTCGGTGATGTTCACACGCGTGCGAACCTTCTGGTTCACGACCTTCAGGCGCAGGAGCTGGCGACGCACGTCGGCTTTGTATTGGTCCATCATGAAGCCCTGGCCGCGCACCGCGTCCCAGAACTCCGCGTCGCTCAGGCCGCTCTGCTTTTGGACGTTCTCGATCGCGCGGTCCACGTCGGTGCTGGTGACACTCACGGACAGCTTGCGGGCTTCCTGTTCGAGCAGGCGCTCGTCGATCAGCTGGTTCAACAGCTCACCGTAGAGCTGCTGCATCAGCGCCATGCGTTGGATCTCGGGCGCCTGCATCACGCGCTGCAAGAACGGCGTCGCGCGCGTGCGCAGCTCACTGAGCAGCAGCGGATCGCCGTTCACCACGGCCACCACGCGCTCGATGGTCTCGCCGAGCTCGGGCTTGTTCTCCTCGGCGCGCCCGCGCGCAGCGCTCAGAGGCCCGACGGCCAGGGAGACCGCCACGAGAAGACACGCGCTCGAGGGACGAAGTTTCACGGGGCAGGGGTCTCCTTGGCGGCTGCCTGCGTCTTGGCCTTGGCGGGCTTGGCCCCGCCCTGCGCCCCGGCCGGGGGCGTGGCGCCGAACTCGACCTTGAGCTGATCGAGCAAGGCCAGGTTCTCTTCTACCTTGGCCTTCTCGCGCAGCGACTTCACGAACGATTCGACCATCGTCTCGCGCTTTTCGCGCCACAGCTTGTGCTGGATGGGGCGCCGCGCCTGATCGAGCGTGCGCGCCAGCTCCTTGCGTCGGCCCGTCAACTTGATGATGTGGAAGCCCTGGTCGCTCTTCACCAGCTGGGGATAGATCTCACCCACCTCGGTGAGCGTGAACGCGGCGGTCGCCACCGCGTCGGGCACCTCGGGGTCGCCCTCCACGCGCTGGCTAGGCTGCGAGAAGAACTGCAGATCGCCGAAGCGTGGCGAGGTGACCGGATCTTCGCTCACGGTCTTGGCCAGCTCGCGGAAGAGCTTGTTGTCTTCCTTGGCGTCCAGCACCTGCTTGAGGATCTTCTTGGCCTTCGCCTCGTCCTTGAGGACGATCTGACTCGCGCGAACCTGGGCGGGCTTGTTGTACTCCTCCGGGTGCGCGTTGTAGTACGCCTCGATCTCCTGATCGGTGATGTCGCTCAGCTTGACCTTGTCCTCGAACTCGGTCTTCATCATCTGCTGAATCATCACCTGCTTCTTGGTGCTCGAGACCTCTTCGGTCGCGTCGAGACCACGGCGGGCGGCTTCCCGCGCGAGCAGCTCGAACTTGACGAGCTCGTCGAGTAGCTCGCGACGCCGCTCGGGGCTCGTGTAACGCGCGCGCAGGTACGGGCTCTTTTCCGCGAGCTGCTCCGCGAAGTCGCCCACCGTGATGGTCGTGTCCCCGACCACCACCAACGGCTCCTGCGCTTGTTCGGCCGTCAAACCGTGTTTGGCGGCCGGCGCTTTGTCTTCGACCTTGGGCGTTTCCGTCTTGTTGCAGCCCGCCGTCGCGACCAGGCCAAAGGACAGCAAGAGTGCTGCGAAGGCAGCGTTCCCCCAACGTCCTCCGAGACTCGCACCGGCTTGCGCGCGGACCCGCGCGATCGAACTTCGCATCCCCGTTTTCCGCTGCATACGCGCGACTTTACCCCGCTAAATGACGAACCTGGGGGGTACCATAATGGCTTCGAGCGGGCAAGCCTGCCCAGGGCGTGTCCGCAGCCCCGGCGGCATTTGCTAGGGTGGGGCGCGATGACCGCGGGACGGGGGCCGGAATTTCGGGAAAATGAGCTGCTGCGCGCGCTGGGCGGGCAGGCGGCCCCTCGGCCCGTGAGCTGGCTGATGGTGGGGGCCGTGCTCCTGGCCGGGACCTCCATCTTGGTGCTGCTGGTGAGCGGCCTCGGGTCCATGCGGCGCCGCGTGGTCGCCGAACTCGAGCCGCCCGTGGACGCGGCGCTCTTGAAGGCCGCGGTCGGGGCCTACGAGCGCGCGGATTGGGACGAAGCCGAGCGCCAATTTCGCGCCATCCGCGAGAGGTTCCCGGGCAATGCGCGCAGCCAGGACTACCTGGACCGGATCGAACTGACGCGAAGGGACGCCGAGCTGCTCGCGCGGGCCGAGGAGGCTTTGGTGGCGGGACAGTCCACGCAAGCGAAGGAGCTCTCGGAGCGGGTGGCTCCCAACAGCCGCCTGTATGCTCAGGCGGAGGCCCTGGCCCGCAGCGCACGCGCCCACGAGGGCGGCTCGACGGAGGAGATCGCGGCGGGGGAAGCGCTGCCCCAGAGCGTGCGCGCTGTGCTGGGAGAGGCGCTGGCGCTCTACGAGGATGGGGAGTTCGTGGAGGCGGTGCAGCGGGCAGACGTGCTCGCGTTGCGGGCGGCGGGGCCCACCCGGGGCGCGCTCGTGCGTTGGGCGCGGGACGTGACCACCTTTGCCGCCCTTCACAGCGCCCTGCCCACGGAGGACGCCGCGCTGCTGGAGTCGCTCACCGAGGCGCAGACCGCGATCGACCTCGACGAGCGCCTGAGCGATGGCCACTACGCGCGCATGCTGCGCGTGCGCGCCGCCCGCGCCTTGATCGGCAGAGCCGCGGCACTCGGGCAAAGCGGGCGATTGATGGATGCGTGCGGTGAGCTCGTGCGGGCTCAAGCCTTTGCGGGGCGACCGCTCACGTTGCGTGAAGGGGCCAACCCTGCGCTCGAGCGCCGCTGCGAGGGCGAAGCAGCGCGGCGCGTCAGCCAAGCACGGATGCTGGAGCGCAGGCGTGCGCCCAAGCCGTCTGCTCACAAGGCGGAGAAACCAAGCCCCGAAGCGCAGGCGCTCTTCGAACAGGCGCGGGCCATATCGCTCCCCGGCTCCCCCGCGCACCTGGCAGCGGAGCAGGCGATCGGCAACGGGCGCTGAGGGCGCTCAGCCCTTCTTGAGCAGCGCTTCGATGCGCGCGTCGAGGTCTCCGAACTCGAACGGCTTGTCAATGAAGGCGTCTGCGCCGTAGAGCGGCGAGGTCATCTCGTTGAGGCGCTCGCCGATGCCCGTCAGCATGATCACGCGCGTGTGGGCCAAAGTGGCGTCGTCCCGGATCGAGCGACAAACCTCCCAGCCGCTCATGCCCGGCATCATCACGTCGAGCACGACGAGGTCCGGCTTCTTCTCGCGCGCGAGTTTGAGGGCTTCCTCACCGTCGGAAGCCTGGTGGATCTCGGAAGCACGCCCCTTCAGGTGACCGACCACGAGCGCCAAGATGTCGACGTCGTCGTCAGCGACCAAGATCGAGAGCTTTTCCGGGGCCTTTTTCGCCATCCACGCATCCTCCAGCGCACCGCGTTCGGTGCTCGACCCGTTTGTAGCACGAGTGCCCGCTTCTCCTCAGATTTCTCCGATCTCGCGGGCGTGCAAGTACCCCTCATGGGAGCCTGCTTGGACGCGCACGTAGCGGCCCTCCCGGGAGAGCACGCGTGCGCTCGTACCCTCGGGCAGTTCGGTCATCGCGGGCGCGTTCGCGTCGGGCCCCTGCCGCATCGTCGCGGACGGCGCGATCACGATCGCCCGGGCCTCAGAGCGCCCCCAATCCGTGCGCGTTCCCAGGCCGAACCCGCTGAGGGCGGCGAGCAGCGTCGCGGCCCCGGCCGTGATGCCGAGGCCCAGGCGCGCGGCCTCGGAGCGTACCCGGAGCAGGGCCAGCGCGCACAGGCTGGCCAGCCAGCTCCCGAGCAACAGCCCCCATCCGAGCGCGTCGGTGGTCAAGCGAGCGAAGAGGGCGTCCGACAGCGGGGGGCGCTCTGCCACGATGGCCTCGCCGGTGAGTTGCGCCGTGCGTTCCCCGAGCGCCGTGCGCGTTTCGGCGAGCGATTTCTGTGCGAGCTCGTCTCCCGGGCGAAGCCGCAGGCTGCGCTCGAAGTAGCGGATGGCTTGGCCGTAGTGTCCGAGGCTGCCGTGGGCACTGGCCAGGTTGAAATAGACATCGGGATCGTCGACCCCCGCCTCCACCACCCGCTCGTATTCGGCGATCGCGCCGGCGAAGTCGCCTCGGGCATAGGCGCTGTTGCCGCGCGTGAAGCGCTCGTCAAGGGAATCTGCGAGCGCCCGCTCGGGGGCGAGCGCCGGCCAGACGAGCCCGCAGGCGAGGAGCAGGAACAGGAGGCGCTTCATGACGTCACCTTGGGGGAGAAGCGCTCGAGCTCCTTGAGCGAGCCACGTGCGTCGGCGATCAGCTGCTCGAGCTCGGCTGTACCGTGGTCGGTCGGAGCGAAGCGCGCCTGATCGAGGCGCTCGAGTTCCGAGACCAGCTTGTCCGCGAGGCCGCTCGCCATCCCGCGCAGTTCGAGGTGGTTGCGCAGGGCGGGGCGGGTGAGGCCGCCGATGGGCTCTTCGAGCCGCGCTTCGAGGCCACCCTTCAGGGCCTGGGTCAGGGCGGCGAACACGGTTTGCGCGTCGCCGGCCTGCGCCGCCTGCTCGGCGCGTCCGAGCTGGTCCACCGCCGCCTTGAAGGCTTGTTCCTTGCTCTGTCCGGCCGAGCGGAGGGCGAGAAGGCGCGCCCTCGCCCAGCGCCCCACCAGCCCCAACAAGAAGCAGAGCGGTCCTCCGAGCACCGCCCAAGGAAACCAGGGGGCCGTGTGGAGGGGCGCGGTCTTTCGGAGCAGCGCGCTCTTGGGGCGCGCGGCTGCGTAGGTTGGCCGGGCTTCTCCGCTGGGGGAGTCAGGGCGCTCGGGGACGGCTTGCGGCAGGGGAGGGAGGGCGCTTGGGTCCGCGCTGCCCGTGACCTCGAGCGCTAGCTCGCGGCTCTGCACCGTTGCGTAGCTCCCCGTGCGCGGGTCCAGCACCTCGACCACGAACGGGGGCACGGTGTGCGTCCCCGGTTTGCGCGCCAAGAGCAGCCATCGGAACACGCGATCGCCCCCGACTTGATCCTGCCCGGTCGAAACGTGATCGTCGATCTCGGGCGGCAGGACCTCGACCCCTGCGATGGCCGGGGGATTCAGCTTGAGCGCGCGCAGGTTGCCCTGGCCCTTGGCCACCACGCGCAGCGTGACCGCGTCCCCCACCTTGCTGCTGTTGGGCTCGAGCGACGCTTCGAGGCCGAGTTGTCCGACATGGACGGGGATGTTCGTGTCCTTGCGGGCGGGCAGCTCGACCGCCTCGACCGTCACGGGGATCCCGTTGCGGCGCACGGGTTGGCTCGGCCCGTTGAAGAGATCGAAGAGTGAACTCGCGCCGCTGGTCTCAACCGAGGGCGGCCCGATCTCCAACTTGCCTGCGCGCATGGGGAAGGCCGCGTAGCGCCGGAGCACGTACACGCTGAAGACCCGGCCATTCACCTCCTGGCGTGTTGCGGAGAGGGTGCGTTGGGGGGGCAGCAAGTCCTGCGTCCAGAACCCCTCGTTGGTGGGTTCGCGCGACACCATGGGGGTCTCGCGCAGCCCCCCGCGCACGTATAGATAGATGGTGACGGTGACCTGCTCGCCGACGTAGGCCCGACGCCGATCGACCGCCGTGCGCACGAACATCTCGGGATCGAAGCGCGCTCCGTCCAGCGAATTCCCGGGCGCCTGAGACTGCGTGGTGTCCTGCGGGTCCGGCGTGGCTCCCGGCTGCATGCCGGACAGCGGGTCGGGGGCGCCAGGCTGTCCGCCGCCCGCGCGTACGTCGATGGTCAACGGCCGCGTGGCGTACTTGCGGCTGCCCACCGTGAGCACGGCGGGCTGGATGGTGAAGCGACCTGCGATCGGCGCGCGCAAGGTGAAGCTGTAGATGAGCTGCGATTGCGTGCGCGCTTGCTGCCCACCGCCGAAGCCAAAGCTGAAGGAGAACGGGCGAGAGACGCGACGGCCGATCACCTCGAAGTGTTCGAACTCCGGCAGGTCGAACTCGGTGTCGTCGCTCTGGCCGCCGGTGAACTCGGCGCGGATCTCCACCGCGAAGGGCTCTCCCACCTGGACGCGATTGCTGCTCGCGCTCATCGAGAGCCGCACGTTGTCCGCGCGCGCCGTGTCGGCGACCAGCGCGCCGAGAAGCAAGGACCAGAGGAGCGCGAGGAGGGATCGACCCACCATCACCAGTCCTTTTCGACGCGCTGCGGACGCTGCCGTGCCCGGGCACGCGCGCGGTGCTTTTGCAGGTTGTCATCGCTCTCGGAGAGCGCGTCGAGGGCACGCTGCATGTGCTCGGGCAGCTCCCTCGGGTGGCGCTCCGGCGGGGGCGGCTGGGCCTCTGCTTGGTCCTCTGGAGATTCTTCCGGAGACTTCTGGTCGGCGTCCTTCTTGTCTTGCTGCTCGGGCTGGGGCTGGTCCTGGTCCTTGGGCTGGTCCTGCGGCTCGTTCGGATCCTTTTCTGGATCCGGCTGGTCCTGGGGCTGGTCTCCCTGGGCGTCCTGGTTCTGCGCGTCTTGGTCTTGCGGACCCTGATCCTGTGGGTCGTTCTGCTCCTGGTCTTGCTGCTCTTGATCCTTCTGCTTCTGCTCCTGTTCCCTCTGCTCCTGCTCCTTTTGTTCCTTCTTCTGCTTGAGGTCGACCAAGCGTCGTTTGGCGAGCTCGAGGTTCCAAGCCGCGTCGTGGTTCTTCGGCGCGTTGCGCAGCGAGTTCTTGAAGGCGTCGATCGACTCGGTGAGCCGCTTCTGGGATTCTTCGAGCTTTTCTTCCTTGGCCAGCGCATCGGCCTCGTGCAGGAACGTGAGGCCCAGGTTGTAGTTGGCCTTGCTGCGCAGCTCGGGGCCTGGGGCCTGCGTGGCCGCGCGAAACGCCTCGCGCGCTTCGGAGAGCTTGCCCGCCCCGAGGAGCCCCAGGCCCTTGTTGAGCTGCACGCCCGGATCGTTCGGCAGCGTGCGCTGCGCGGACTCGTAGGCCGCCGTGGCCTCCTCGGACTTGCCGCGCTCGAGCAGTTCGTTGCCGCGCTTCACGTCCTTGTTCTCGGAGCGAAACAGGTCCCAGGCCTGGGCGCTCCCGCCTCCGGCGAGCAGCACGAACACCGTCGCCACCCCGAGCGTCATCCAGCGATTCATGGCTCGCCTCCTGGTGTGCCTCGCAGCTTGCGCCGCAGCCAGGCCTCGGGGAGCAGCGCTTCCAGCCACAGAAGCAAGAACGCGGGCACCAGCGCGAGTAGATAGCGATCCTCCGCAATGCTCACCCGTCGGGCCTTGTGTTCCGCCTGCTTCATGCCGCGCATGAGCGTCCGGATCTCGTCCACGCCCACCGTGCCCTCCCGGGCTCGAAAATACTTCCCTTGGCCCACCTGCGCGATCTGACGCAGCTGCGCCTCGTTCTGATCCGTCAGCGCGCTCAAGATGGGGTTGCCCTGTTCGTCGCGTTGATAGCCGGTCCAGGTGCCATCGGGGGCATAGGTCGGGATAGGTTCGCCGGTCTTGGAGCCGATGCCCACCACGAAGACCTTCACGCCGCGCTCGCGCAATGTCTGGGCAGCCGCGATGGGGTCGCCCTCGTGGTCTTCGCCATCGGTCATCAGAATGACCACTTGATCGGGGAGCTCGGCGCTCTCTTCGGGGGGCTTGGACTGGGCTCCCCGCGCCCGCTCGAGCAAGCGTTGGCTCGCCGTGAGCGCGCGCCCGATGGCGGTGCCGCCGACCGGCATGTCGTAGGGCCCGAGCCCACGCAGGAAATTCTCGATGGCCGCGTAATCGCTGGTCATCGGGAACTCGATGGTGTCGCCCGCGAAGGCCACGACGCCCACGCGGTCGCCAGTGAGCTCGAGGAAGAAGCGCGAGAGCTCGGCCTTGGCGCGCTCGATGCGGCTCGGGCGCACGTCCTTGGCGAGCATGCTCTTGGAGAAGTCGAGCGCCACGACCACGTCCACGCCCCGCTTCTTGAGCACGCGCGTCTGGCTTCCATACTGGGGCCCAGCCCAGGAGAGCACGAGGAACAAGAGGCCGAGCGTGACCAGCACGCCTCGCAGCGCGCGCAGACGCGGGGAACGGCCCACCATCAAATTCATGACCAAGCCGGGCTCGCCGAACAGGCGCACCGCGCGCGCGCGGGCGCGGTAGCCGTACACCAGGACCGCGGCGATCAGCGGGACCGTGAACAGAAACCAGAGCACCCAGGGCAAGCGAAAGCTCACGGGAACCTCCGGAAGACCGTGGTGGCGAGTAGGATCTCCAAGAGCAAGAGCAGGACCGCGGGCCCCAAAAACGCCGGGAACAGCTCGCCGAACACGGCGCCCGCGTCCTCGACCTCGCTCTTCTCCAGGCGGTCGAGGATGGCGTGGAAGCTGCGCTCGAGGCCCTTGCGGTCGCTGGCGAGAAAGGACTCGCCGCCGGTGGCCGTGGACATGCGCTTGAGCAGCTCAGGGTTGACCGGAAAGCTGCCGGTGCCGAGCAGCGGCCGGCCGAAGAGATCGACGCCGCGCTGCACGGGTGCGTCGTCGGACACGCCCATCAACACCGTGTAGAGCTTGACGCCCATGTGCTTGGCGAAGTCGGCGGCCTCGTCGGGGGAGATGTTGCCGCTGTTGGAGTCGCCATCCGTGAGCACGATCATGACTTTGCTCTTGGCGCGCGAGTTCTTGAGCCGGTTGAGCGCGACGCCGACGGCGTTGCCGATCGCCGTGCCGCGGCCCTCGATCATGCCGAGCTCCAGGTCGTCGATCGCAGCGCGCAGCATGTCCTTGTCGGTCGTGAGCGGCATCAACGTGTAGGCGTCGCGCCCGAACACCACCGCGCCGATGCGATCGTTGGGGCGGCGCGCGATGAACTCGTCGACCACCGCTTGCGTGGCCACGAAGCGGTTGGGGGTGATGTCCGAGGCCTGCATCGAGAGGGACAGATCGAGCGTGAGCATGATGTCGATGCCGTCCAGATCGGTGCGGTTCTTGGCGTGGATGCTCTGCGGCCGCATCAAACCCAGGACGCACAGAAGCAGCGTGCTCACGCGCAGGCCGAGCAAGAGCGGCCTGAGGCGCGCGCGCAGGCCACGCGGCATGGCCTCCAGATCGAAGCCGCGCGAGACCCGGATGCGCGGGGCGCGCGTCCTGTCCCAGTAGCCGCGCGTCACCAGCACGCCGAGCGTCCCGAGGGCGAGTAGGCCCGCCCACGGATAGGCGAAGCGGACCGCCTGGCTCGACAGCGGGACTTCGTAGTAGTCGGTCAGGATCAGCGCCACAGCCGCCAGGGCGGGCGCCAGCACGACGACGCAGAAGCCGAGCGGCGAGAGGGCAGCGAACAGACGCCTCATGGCTTTGCCCCCGGGGCCCCGTCGGCTTCGGGGACCGGCGTGGTGGAGCGGATCAGCCCGACCGCGCCGTTCCAGAGATCATCGCACTGCGTCTCATCGGGCTTGAAGCGCGCGAACTTGACCAGGTCGCATTGCTCGAGCAGCAAGGAGACCCCCGAGAGCGACAGCTTGTGGGGGCGGATCCGCTCCAGCGCCCGCAGCACTTCGTCGGTGGTGCTCTCGAGCCCCTCGAAGCCGTAGCGTTTGCCCAGGTACTCGCGCAAGGCATCGCTCACGCCATCCACGAATTCCTCGCCGCGATCCTCTGCCAGCAGGCTCGCCTTGCGCGCGTCGAGCTCCGCGAGCTTGCCGAGCGCGACGTCCCAAGCGGGTCGCGCGGGGGGCGGGGGCGGCTCAGGTTTGGGCCGGCGCGCGAGCCAGCGCTGCAGGAACAGCGTGAGCGCCGCGATGGCGGCGATGCCGAGGAGACCGAGCCCGACGTACGCCCAGGTGTAGTCGTCCTCGAGCACCGTGACCGGCTTGGTGGGGGGCTTCGGCTCCGCGTTCGGCTCGTTGGCGATCAGCGACCTCACGGAGACCGCCTGGGGCGAGGTCTTCACCTCGGCGAGGCCGCCGTCGTCCCCCACCACCCGCAGCGTGAGCGCCGGGATGGTGAGCTCGCCGGGCTCGAGTGCGATCAACTCGAGCTCGAACACGAAGCGTTGCTCCGCGCCTTGCGCTTCGACCTTGCTGCGCCGCGCGAGCGACTCGAACGGCGCGAGCGACTGGTCGGGCACCGAGATCTGCACGCCCTGCTTGACCGTGGCCTCGATCTTCATGGTGAGCGGATCGCCCACGGCGAGCCCCTGATTGGGCGTGACCGAGATCAAGACCCGTGGCTTGAGGTGCGCGGGCACCTCGGGCGCGGGCGCGTACGTCGCCTGCGCGCCCGCGTCGGCCGGAGCGTGCGCGACGCCTGCGTCCTGGGCGAGCGCGAGCGAGGCGCACATCAGCACGCCGAGGCAGACCGCGAGTGGGGAGCCCGCGCTCCTCATCCGAAACCCCGCTTCCGTTTTTCACGCAGGCGGAACAGGTTCGCGATCGGCTCCACGTACGGTCGATCGGTGCGAATGGTCACGGCGTCCAGCTTGAGTCGTTTGAACATCTGCTCGCGCCGCGCCTTCTCCCGGGCGACGCGCATGCGAAAGGACTCGCGCACCGCCGCGCTGCCCGTGTCCACTTCGACGAGCTCGCCGGACTCCAGGTCCTCGAACAGCGCGAGCCCCACGTTCGGGAGCTCCTCCTCGCGCGGATCGACGATCTGAATCGGGATCACGTCGTGGCGCCGACCGGCGATGCGCAGCGCGTGCTCGTAGTCGTGGGTGAGAAAGTCGCTCACCACGAAGGCCACCGAGCGCCGCTTGGACACGTTGCCGAGCAAACGCAGCGCCTGCTCCAGATCCGTCCCCTGGCGTTCGGGCTTGGCGTCGAGGATCTCGGTGACCACGTGCAGCACGTGGCCCTTGCCCTTCTTGGGCGGGATCATCTTCTCCACCCGGTCGGTGAACAGGATGAGCCCGACGCGGTCGTTGTTCTTGATCGCGCTGAACGCCAGCAGCGCCGCCACCTCCGCGGTGGTCTCCACCTTGGGCCGCGCCACCGAGCCGAAGCGTTGGCTCGCGGACAGGTCCACGAGCAGCATCACCGTCATCTCGCGCTCTTCGGTGAAGAGCTTGACGAACGTCTCGTTGAAGCGGGCGCTCACGTTCCAGTCGATGAAGCGCACGTCGTCGCCGGGCTGATACTGGCGCACCTCGCTGAAGGTCATGCCGCGGCCCTTGAAGACGGAATGATAGCTGCCGGCGAGCTGGTCATTGGCGAGCCGCGCGGTGCGGATCTCGATCTTGCGCAGCTTCTTGAGCGTCTCTCGCGAGATCACGCTCCACCTCTCAGGGCACTTCGACGACTTCGAAGATGCGTCGGACGATTTGGTCGGTGGAGATGTCCTCGGCCTCGGCCTCGTAGGTGCGGATCATGCGGTGGCGCAGCACGTCGGGCCCCACTGCCTTGACGTCCTCGGGGGTGACGTAGCCCCGGTGTCGCAGGAAGGCGTGGGCGCGGGCGGCCACGTTGAGCGCGATCGAGGCGCGCGGCGAGGCGCCGTGGGCCACCATGTCTTTCATGTCGTGGAGGTTGACCTTGGCGGGATCACGCGTCGCGAGCACCACGCTCAGGATGTAGTCCTTGATGCGCTCGTCCACGTAGACCTGCCCGATGATGTTCCGCGCATCCAGCAGCTTCTGCGGGTCGACCTGGGGCGCGATCGGCGTGCCCTCCTTGGCGGGCGCGTTCGGCCCCCCGAGCACGGCGTCGCTCATGCGCTCCATGATCCGGCGCTCCTCGTCGCGCGTCGGGTACTCCACCTGCACGTGCAGCATGAAACGGTCGAGCTGCGCCTCGGGCAACGGGTAGGTGCCCTCCTGCTCGAGCGGGTTCTGGGTGGCCATCACCATGAACGGGCGGGGCAGGGCGTAGGTGGTGTCGCCGATGGTGACCTGGAGCTCCTGCATGGCCTCGAGCAAGGCGCTCTGCACCTTGGCGGGGGCGCGGTTGATCTCGTCTGCCAGCACCAGGTTCGCGAAGATGGGGCCGGGCTTGGCGTAGAACTCCCCCTTCTGCTGGTTGTAGATGACCGTGCCGACGACGTCCGCGGGCAACAGGTCCGGGGTGAACTGGATGCGCGAGAACTGGGCCTGCACCGCCTCGCACACGCTCTTGACGGTGAGCGTCTTGGCCAGGCCCGGGACGCCCTCGAGCAGCACGTGGCCGCCGGTGAGGAGGCCTATCAGGATGCGCTCGACCATGTCCTTCTGGCCGACGATGACCTTGCCGATCTCGTGGAAGATCCCGTCCACGAAGGCGCTTTCCTTCTGTACCAGCTCGTTGATGGCCCGGACGTCGTTGTACATGCAGCTTCCGTTCTCGCGCGCGCGGCGGCGCGCATGGACCCCAAAACCTCCGCGCGATCTAAGCGCTAGAAGGCGCTACTGCAACAGCCAAGGGGGCGAGTTATTCGTGGCTGGCCTGCGCGGGTCGGTGCGCCCGCCACGGCGCCAAAGCGGCCTTGGTGCGGTGAAAGGGGCCCCAAGAGCCCGCTTCAATGAAGCACGCTCTCGGGCGGACGTGGCCTCTGTGCCCGTCCAGCCAGCACGGGTGAGGCGTGATGATGCGCGATCCGCCAGGTGCCCTCTTCGAGCACGAACGTGTTGATGGCGGTCATGGCGTTCTCGACCTCCGCGCCCTGCACCGTGGTGAGCAGAATCTCGCGGCACAGCACCCAGCCGAGGTCCGTCCCCGCGGTGATCGCCCCCACCTCCACGCGGAAGCGCATCTCGTGTGTTCCTTCGAAGATACCGCGAAAGCTCTGCATCACCGCGTCGTGGCCGATCAGGAGATCCCAGCCCGGGTGAACGCAGGTGATCGTGGTCTTTTGCGCCCAGAGCTGCGTCATGCGCTCGAGGTCGAGACTTTCGAAGGCCGCGTAGAAGGCTTCGTTGGCGGCTCGCAAAGCGGGCTGGCTCATGGGGCGCCGTTGTACTCCGGGCGCGAAAGGCGCGCGAGGAGACGTGGGCGGGGGCCGTCGGGTGTCCGAGCGCGCATTACGGGATACACTCGACCTCCGATGAGCGACCCCAATTCGAAGCAGTTGTTCGAGCGTGCCCAGCGTGTTCTACCAGGCGGCGTGAACTCCCCCGTTCGGGCCTTCAAGGCGGTGGGCGGGGAGCCGGTGTTCATCCGCGAAGCGCGCGGGCCGTACATCTACGGCGCCGACGGCGCGGAGTATGTGGACTTCGTGTGCAGCTGGGGGCCCATGATCCTCGGCCACGCAGAGCCTTCGGTGGTGCAGACCATCGCGCGCACCGCGGCGCTCGGCACGAGCTACGGGGCGCCCACCGAGGGGGAGATCGTGATGGCGGAGACCCTGGTCGAAGCCTTGCCCTCCATGGAGATGGTGCGCCTGGTCTCGAGCGGCACCGAGGCGGTGATGGGCGCATTGCGTGTGGCCCGCGGGTTCACGGGGCGCGATCTCGTCATCAAGATGGAGGGCGGCTTCCACGGGGGCGCGGACTACCTGCTCGTGAAGGCCGGCAGCGGGTTGGCGACCCTCGGCGTGCCCGACAGCGCCGGCATCCCTGCCGATGTCGCACGGGTGACGCTGACCGTTCCTTATAATGATCTGGAGGCCGTGAAGGCCGTGTTTCGGAGTCACCCCGAAAGCATCGCGGCCCTGATCATCGAACCCATCGCCGGCAATATGGGCTGCGTGCCGCCCGAACCGGGGTACTTGCAGGGGCTGCGGGAGATCACGAAGCAGCACGGCGCGCTCTTGGTGTTCGACGAGGTCATCAGCGGCTTTCGCGTCGGCTACGACGGCGCGCAGGGCAAGTTCGGGGTTCAGCCCGATTTGACGACGCTGGGCAAGATCGTCGGCGGCGGTCTGCCGCTCGGCGCGTATGGAGGGCGCCGGGAGATCATGTCGAAGATCGCGCCCGTCGGCCCCGTGTATCAGGCGGGGACGTTGAGCGGCAATCCCGTGGCCGTGCAGGCCGGGTTGGCGACCCTGAAGAAGCTGAAGGCGGAGGGCATTTACGAGCAACTCGACGCCCTGGGCGCGCGGCTCGAGGCGGCCTTCGTGGAAGCGGCCAAGGCAGCCAAGGTGCCGCTCACCGTCCAACGCGTGGGATCGATGCTCACGCCGTTCTTCAGCAGTCAGCCGATCCGGAACTGGACCGATGCGTCCCGCTGCGACACCAAGGCCTTCGGTTCGTTCCACCGCGCCCTGCTTCAGGAAGGCGTCTACTGGCCGCCTTCTCAGTACGAGGCTGGATTCGTCTCGCTGGCCCATGACGAGCGCGCGCTGCAGCGCGTCGAGGGGGCGCTCCGCAACGCGTTCCGCTCGCTGTAACTGCCTGAAAAAACGAGCAAAATCGTGCAAAACTCTGGTCTGGCACAAGCCTTGACCCCACAAAGGGCCTGTGCTAGGTAGCCGCGCGCTTGACGGGCGGAAAACCCGGTGCAGGCAGTGTGCAGGGATCAGCCCGCGCAACGCAGGTTAACGGCGCGTTTCAGGACGCTAAGTGTAAGGCGTTTTCTGTAACGCCAGTTTGAGGGCACCCCGCGGGGGGAGCCACGGGAAGGCACGATGAGCCTCATCGGGCCGGAGGGCAGAAAACAACTCAAGCTCGCAGCGCGGTTTGCTTCGGCGGGACTCGAGCTCGCCATTTCCATCGTCCTCGGGTACTTCGGCGGTCGCGCCCTGGACCGCTGGCTGGGGACGGGGCCGTACCTCGAATACGCGGGCCTCTTGCTCGGCATCACCTCAGGTTTTCGCACCCTCTTCAAGCTCGCTCGCACTGCCCAAAAAGCCTCCGGAGACGGCTCAGACTCCTCCTCCTCGACCCAGCCACCGCAGAACCCAAGCCCATGACCTCTCCCACCACCATCCAACGCTTGAACCGTCCGCTGCTCACGCTGGCAGCGATCCTGGTGTCGGCGGCGTTCGCGTTGTGGGGCAGCGAGCGCGCGCTGGCGGCGCTCGCGGGCGCGGTGCTCGGCGTGGCCAACTGGTTTTCGCTCAGCTGGTTGATGGGCCGCCTCGTGCTCGCCCAGCGCGCGCAACGCGGGGTGATCTCCCTGCTCTTGGTGGGGAAGATCGGCCTCTTGATGGCCATCGTGTTCGTCCTGCTCAGGCACCTTCAGCTCGACGCCGTGGGGCTCTTGTGGGGACTTAGCGTTTTGTTTCTCGGGCCCGTGGTCAGCGTGCTGCTCGTCGGCACTGGGACCCCCGTCGCCCGCGAGGAGAATTAGTCGATGCCGCACGACCAGTCATGGTTCAACCTGCTGCCGTTCTATCACGCGCTCGAAGCGGCGGCGGCCAAGCTGTCGGCCCCTTTCAATGACGAGGGCGTGAGCTGGATCGAGCACGCTCCGATCAGCATCCAGCACGTGTTGGGGTTCGCGCTGGTGGTGGTGCTCCTCATCCTGCTCGCGTTGATCGGCTCCTCGGCGCTCAAGGACACGAAGAAGGCCATCGTGCCCGAAGACCGCCTCTCGGCGCGCACCTTCGTGGAGCTCTTCGTGTCCACGACCTACTCAATGATGTCCGACATCATGGGGAAGAAGGCCGCCAAGTTCTTCCTGCCGCTGATCGGCACCTGCGCCTTCCTCATCCTGTTCTCGAATCTGATGGGCCTCGTCCCCGGCTTCTCGCCGCCCACGGGCAACCTCAACACCACCGTCGCCCTCTCGCTCGTGATCTTCTTCGTCACGCACATCTACGGCCTCAAAGAGAACGGGATCGCCTACCTGAAGCACTTCGCGGGCCCGGTGCTCTTGCTCGCTCCGCTCTTCATCGTGATCGAGGCCATCAGCCACCTCGCCCGCCCGCTCTCCTTGTCCATCCGCCTGATGGGCAACATGTTCGCCGACCACCAGGTCGTCGGCGCATTCAACGACATGGTGAAGTGGGTCGTGCCAGTGGCGCCGATGGTGCTAGGCACGCTCGTGTGCGTGGTGCAGGCGCTGGTCTTCTGCATCCTGTCCACCGTGTACATCGGCATGGCGGTCGCTCACCACGACCACGAAGAAGCGCATCACTGAAGAGCCCGCGCCTCGCGCGCGAGCAGACAAAGGACTTGCGACGCCGAGCGCGCATGCCTCGGGGTCTAAAGAAGCGAATCAACCCGGACTCGAGAACCCGGCCGGTAAGAAAGAAAGTTGGAGGCTCTCAATGAAGAATAAGATGCTCGGTCTGTTGTCCATCGTTTTCACCACCCTCATCGCGTCCAGCGCGTTCGCTCAGGAAGCCGCTGGCTCGAACGAGTGGAGCGTGAAGACCTGGGGCCTCCTGGCCGCCGGTCTCGGCATGGCCCTCGCGGCCTTCGGTGGTGCGCTCGGTCAGGGCAAGGCTGCTGCTGCTGCTCTCGAGGGCATCGCGCGCAACCCCAGCGCCTCCGACAAGCTCTTCACCCCCATGATCCTGGGCCTCGCGCTGATCGAGTCTCTCGTCATCTACTCGCTCGTTATCTCGATCCTCATCCTCAACAAGGTCTGAGGTCACGGCCCGGCCGGCACGCTCTCTCGCGCGGTAACACGGGTTGTCCGAGAAAAGACGGTCTGCTTGGCGATGGTCGCCGGGTGGGCCGTTTTCTTTTGTGCAGGTCGCGGGGAGAGTGCGCTGCTCACGCTTCGCCCGGTATCTGTAATGACCGTGACAATGCTGCGTTAGTGTTGGATTCCACAAAGGAAACAGCAGCGGAAAAGTTCACGTCCGGACGGAAGCCCATGCGACTATCGGCCCCATGGTCAGGTTCGTAATTGCCTCCCATGGGAGACGAATTGGGGCATCCACGCTGGAGCGGTCGTGACGCAGCAGGAGGCCCGTCGGCACCCTCGGGTCGATTTCGACCGCCGGGTTTGGTGCGAGCACCAGGACCTCACGCTGTATCTGCCCCTTGCAAACATCAGTGTCGGCGGCATGTTCCTCCATACCAGCGCGGGGTTCCAGATAGGCGATACTGTTCGCGTATCGCTCGAGATCGAGGAGCGCAGCGGGCAGCGCGTGGTGGCTGACGTCGAGATCGTGTGGGCAGGCAGGACCGGCCGCGTGCCAGGGTTCGGGTGTCGGCTGTTGAAGTTCTCGGAGGGCGAGAGCGCCTACTTAGAGCTCATGGATCGTCTTTCCAGCCGCTCCTGAGCGCGGACCGCTGCTACAGTGGGCCCATGAGCACGGATTCAGCCGCACAGGATCCCACGCCAGCCCGCGAACCCCAACCAGAGCGCACGAGCCGCGGACCGGTTTTCCGCGTGGCCGTGGTTCTCACGCTCCTGGGCGGGGCGGTCGCCCTCATCCTGTTCGGGGGCTCAGCCTCCGAGGCGTTCGTCTACTCCAAGCTGGTCGATCAGGTGATGGAGGACCCGGCGCAGTTCAAGGGACGCGAGTTGCGCGTCGAAGGCGAGCTCAAGCCCGGTTCGATCCAGTTCCGCGAGGACCCCTGCGAGTGGCGCTTCGTGATCGAGAAAGCGGGCAAAGAGATGCCCGTTCGGTTTCCCCAGTGCGTGGTGCCCGACACATTCCGTGACGGCATGGGCATCAGCGTGACGGTGCAGGGCAAGCTCGAGGCGGAAGGCGCGAGCTTCCTTGCCAACCAGGTCGTGCCGCGCTGCCCCTCCAAGTACGAGATGGAGCAGCGCCAGAAGAACGGCGAGACCATGCCGCACGGCGGCGCCCTGAGCGCGAAGTAGCCTCACGGTTTCGCGCTCCATGGCCTCAGCATTGACGGGAATCATTGTTCTCGATTGACGGGCCTGTTGCCCCCCGCGTACATCCAGAGGCGTGAGCACGAGCCAGCGCCCCCCGAGCATTCCGCCGCCCCCCGAGACCGTCCTCGATCACGACGACATCGCGCGCGCCATCCGCCGCATCGCTTCCGCGATCGTGGAGCAGACCAGGGGCGGAAAAAACATCGCGCTCGTCGGCATCCGCGGCGGCGGCGTTCCGCTCGCGCACCGCATCGCGTCCGATCTACGCGCCCACGAGGGGCTGCGCGTGCCCATCGGCACCGTCGAGATCACCTTCTATCGAGACGATGTGGCCACGGCCAAACCGAACCTCATGGCGGAGCCGAGCGCCATCGACTTTCCGGTCGATGGACGCGACGTGGTGCTCGTCGATGACGTGGTGCAGACGGGGCGCTCGGTTCGAGCCGCCATCGATTGTCTACTCGACTACGGCCGTCCGCGGCGCGTATGGCTGGCGGTGCTTTGCGATCGAGGCGGGCGCGAGCTGCCGATCGCGGCGGACTTCGTGGGACGCAAGGTCGAGGTGCCCCAGGGCGGATATCTGGAGGTCAGCTTGGGTGGGCCAAAGGACCGGGTCGTGCTAGTGCGGCCCCCGATCGAGTTCCCCGGGTGAGGCGCGGTCGAGGCGTGCGAGCGAGAGGTCGAAGACGCGCGATTTGGCGCGTGAGCAACGGGACGGCTGGCTGGACGTGGGAGGCAAGGTGGGCGCAGCGTTAGAGAATGGTCACTTGCTCGGCATGGAGCACGTGAGTCGAGAAGAGGTCATCGCTATTCTCGACACCGCAGAGGCGTTCTTCGAGGTTTCGCGCCGGCCGATCCGCAAGGTGCCCACGCTGCGCGGCAAGACCATTCTCAACCTCTTCTACGAGGCCTCCACCCGCACGCGCACGTCCTTTGAACTCGCGGGCAAACGCCTCTCCGCCGACGTCGTCAACATGAGTCCCTCTTCGTCGAGCACGACCAAGGGGGAGAGCCTGCTCGACACCGTGCGCACGCTCGAGGCGATGCAGCCGGATGTGGTGGTGATCCGGCACGCGGCCTCGGGGGCACCGCACTACGTCGCCTCCAAGGTGAAGTGCGCGATCGTCAACGCGGGCGACGGGCTCCATGAGCATCCCACCCAGGCGCTGCTCGACGCGTTCTCCATCCGGCGCGCTAAAAAACGCCTCGAGGGTCTCAAGATCGCCATCTGCGGCGACGTCGCGCACTCGCGCGTGGCCCGCTCCAACGCGCTCTTGCTCACCATGTTTGGAAACGAGGTCCGCTTCGCGGGCCCGCGCACGTTGATGCCCGCGTTCGCCGAGCAGTATGGGGTGAAGGTCTACGACCGCCTCGAGCCCGCGCTCGAGGGCGCCGACGTCGTGATGATGCTGCGCATCCAGAACGAGCGGCTCGAGGGGGCGCTGTTGCCGACCATGCGCGAGTACAGTCGCACGTTTGGCCTCAATGCGCGCAGGTTGGCGCTGGCCGCGCCGGACGCCATCGTCATGCACCCTGGACCCATGAACCGGGGAGTCGAGATCGACCCGCTGGTCGCCGACGGAAATCGAAGCGTGATCCTCGACCAGGTCGAGGCCGGCGTAGCGGTGCGTATGAGCGTGCTCTACATGCTCGCTGCGGAGAGTGGTACGAACTCCAGCGTCATGCGACTCGGGAGGGAGTAGGGCGTCGAGCTGGCGTGCCCCGGGGCAGACGCCGCACACGCGGGGGCGCGCCGAAAGAGGAGGCAAGATGGCGGTTCTCACGGGGCTCGACCGGATCTCAGGGCGCGAGAGCGAGGCGTTGAACCTGGTGCAGGGCCGGCGCATCGGGCTCTTGGCGCATCCCGCGAGTGTCGATGGCGCCTTGAGGCACGCCGAAGACGTGCTCGAGAGCATGGGCGCCAGGATCGCGGCGCTGTTCGGTCCGGAGCACGGGTACGCCGGCGAGGCGCAGGACATGATCGGCGTCGGCGAGGGGCAACGAGACCGGGTACCGATCTACTCGCTCTACGGCAGCACCTTCGACGAGCTCTCACCCCGGCCCGAGTGGCTGCGTGGGCTCGACGTTGTGGTGATCGACCTGCAGGACGTGGGGAGCCGCTACTACACCTTCGTCTGGAGCGCGGCCCTCATGTTGCGCACGTGCGCACGCGAAGGGGTCCCATGCATCGTGCTCGATCGGCCGAACCCGCTCGGCGGGGCGGTGATGGAGGGCGCGCCTCAGCGCCCCGGGTACCGTTCGTTCGTGGGACTCTACGACCTGCCGGTGCGCCACGGCATGACCATCGGAGAGATCCTGAACATGGTGCGCCTGCTCGAGGGGCTCGATCGGGAGGCGCTCACGGTGGTGCGGATGCTCGGCTACGAGCGCTCGATGCAGTGGTACGACACCGGGCTGCCCTGGGTGCTCCCTTCCCCCAACATGCCCACGCCCAACACGGCCTTCGTCTATCCAGGGGGCTGCTTGATCGAGGGGACCAACCTCTCCGAGGGGCGGGGGACCACGCGTCCGTTCGAGATCTGGGGCGCGCCGTTTGTGGATGGCCGGCGGCTCGCGCGGGATCTCGCCCCCCACGCGGAGGGCGCGATTTTGAGACCGTTGATGTTCGAGCCGACCTTCCACAAGCATGCAGGGCAGCGCTGCGGCGGGGTGCAGGTACACGTCACCGACGCCCTGAAATTCCGCTCCTACGCGCTCTATCTGCGCATGATCGCCTACGCGGCGCTCGCCTCCGAGGGGCGCTTCGCGTTCCGACGAGAGACCTACGAATATGTGAGCGACATTCCCGCGATCGACCTCCTCACCGGGGGGCCGGAGTTTCGCGAAGCGGTGGAGTCCCGCGCGGCGCTCGATGATTTGTTCGTGGCGTACGGGCAGAACCTGGCGGCGTTCGAGCCGCAGCGGCGGGAGTGGCTGCTTTACTGAGCGTGCTCGCGGGCGGCGACCCGCCCCGCTGAACGCGGCATAATGGCCCGGTGGCGCTGTTCGGTCGTTACGAGTACGTGGGCGAACTCGGTCGCGGGACCACCGGCCGGGTGCTGCTTGCGCTCGATCGCGCCGCCGACGACGCGCCCCGCGCGCTCAAGGTAGTGGCGCCCGAGCACGCCGCGCGTCTGGTCTGGGAGTTCACGCGACTGTCGCGGGTGGAGCACCCCCGGGTGGCCCGGGTGCGGGAGCTCTTGCGGGTGGAGCAAGCGGTGGCGGCGCCGTTTTCGCTCCCGCCCGGGGCGCTCCTCCTGGTCGAGGACCGCGCACCGGGTCGACCCGTGACGCGCCTCTCGGATCGGGCGGATGACAGTGAGCAGCGGCTGAGACTCGGGCTTTCGTTCGCGCTCGGCGCTGCGTCCGGCCTCGCGGCCCTCCACGACGTGGGGCTCGTGCACGGGGACGTGAAGCCGGACAACGTGCTGTGGGACGACGAGCACGGCGCCACGGTGGTCGATCTGGGCTTCGCGCGCGCCCCGACCGTGCGAGCGCAGGTCCGCGGTACACCGCGCTACATGGCGCCGGAGCTGCTCGCCGGGTTGTGCACGGCTCCCGCGGACGTGTTCGCGCTGGGCGCGCTGTTGTTCGATTGGCTCTCGGGCGAGGTCTCCGATCATCCCTCGAGCAACCCCTCGGCGGAGCTCGGGGACCTGCACCTTTCGCGCGATGCGAGCGGGTTGAGCACGGTCTATCCGGTGGAGGTGCGCCGGCTGGTCGCGCACTTTCTTCAGCGTGATCCCGAGCTGCGCCCCGCGGACGGACGGGCCGCGCTGCACGCCCTGCTCGGCGTTCACCACGCGCTGGGCCTCGCGGTGGACCCAGAGAGCGTGCGCTTTGCCAGCGCGGCGGACTCCGGTACCCCCGGGGAGCGGGCGCAGCGCGCGCGCACATCGCCGTTCGTGGGGCAGCGCGAAGCGCTCTCGCAGCTCGTTTCCGCGCTCGACGCTGCGCTGAAGCAGGGCACGCCGGCCCCGCCCATCCGTGTGATCGGCGCGCGCGGCGCGGGGAGCTCGCGGTTCGTGCGGGAGGGCGTTCGCAGACTGCAGGAGCAGCGCGCTCGGGAGGGGCGCGGGGTGCCGACCACGGTCGATCGCATCTCATCACTCGCTGGGTTGCGTGAGGTGGACGCGGTGCTCTGGCTCGAGCGGCCCGATCCGGATTCGCTGCGACAAGCCCTGCGCGCGCGGGACGGCTTCGCGAGCGCGGGCCGGAGCCTCGCGCTGATCGTCGAGGGGGAGCTGCCCGCAGGGGTCGACGAAGCGGGGCGGTGGCCATACGTGGAGCTGGGCGCGCTCGCTTCTTCGGACTTCGACCAGCTGCTCGCGCGGCTGGTGGCGAGCGAGCGCATCGAGCGCATCCGCGAGGCCGCGCGTGAGGCCAGCGCGGGGCTCGGCGGGCGGCTCTGCGAGTGCGTGGTGGACGCCGTGTTGAACGGTAAGGAGCTCGCGGATCCCGCGAGCTTCCGGGCGGCACCGCTCGTGCTCGACACGCGCGGGTTGACGGAGCGTGGGCGTGATCTCGCGTGCTGGCTGGCCTGGACCGAGGGGGCGGTGCACGACCGCGAGCTCGCGACGCGCGCGCTCGGAGGAGCGCGCGCGCTGGAGCACGCGCTCGACGAGCTGACGGCGCGCGGGGCCTTGAACGAAGCGGACGGGGAGCTGGCGCTGGTCCCCGAGCTCGCGCGCGCGCTGCGAAAGCAGGGGATCGCAGCCTGGCAAGCGCGGTTTGACCGCACCGTGCGCGCGGGCACGCTGGGCGACGCGCCCTTCCTGGTCAGCGCGCTCGGGGAGCGGGAGCGGGCCGCGCCGCTGTTCGCTCGGCTGGCCGAAAAGCAGATCGCGCGGGGACACTTCGACGAGGCGCGCGCGCTGTTGCGCGAGGCGCTGTCGTTCGCGGAGAGCGACGCGCTGCGCCTGAAGCTCGCGGAGCTCCTGCGTCAGCGCGCCCATTACGCCGTCGCCCGACATGTGCTGAGGGACGTGGCTGGCGACGCCGCGGCCTGGACGCGCGCCGAGCTTTCGCGGCTCTCCGGGGACGCAGCGGCCGCGTCGCGCGAGCTTCTGCAGGTCCAGCGCTCCCCCTGGCTTTCGCGCGCCTCGGCGCTGCGCGCGCGGCTCGCCTTCGACGCCGGCGATTTCGCGGGCGCGCGCCGTGAGCTCGTCGCGTGTGCGGACGCAGGCGATGGGATGGCGCGCCAGCGCGCGCTCGAGGTGGAGGCGCTGCTCGCGCTGAGCGAGGGGCGGCCGGGGGACGCGCGGGTGGGCGACCTCGTGATGGGCGCGGAGAAGCTCGCGCAGGCGCGGCCTTTGGCGCGCGCGCTCGCGCTGCGCGCCCAGGTGGAGGTCGCGGCCGGGCGGCGCGCGCGGGCGCAGGAGGATCTGCGCCGGGCACAGCGCGAGGCCGAGGCGGCGGGCGAGCTCCACGAGTCCGCCACCTACGCGATGAACCTGGGGCTGCTCGAGCTGGAAGCAGGGAGCCTGGGCAGCGCGCTCGAGAGCCTGCGGACGGCGGCGTACTCGCTCACCCTCATCGATCGCTCCGCCGATCTCGTGCGCGTGCTGTACAACCTGGGCAGCGCCGCCGTGTTGGTGGGCGATGACGAGCGCGCCGAGTGGGTCCTCAAGGACGCCGAGGCGCGCGCCCACAAGGGCACCGATCGCGCGGTGCAGGCGATGATCGCGGTGGTCCAGAGCGAGCTGCGCTTGCGACAAGGCGCGGTCGAGGAGGCACACGCGCTGTTGCGAGCCGCGCTCGCTCGCGTGCCGGACGAACTCGCGGATAGCAAGGCCACGCTGAGCGCGCGCACGGGGCTCGTTGCGCTCCTGCGCGGGAACCTGGAAGAGGCCGGGAGCCTGCTCGCGCTCGGGCGTTCGCTCGGACGCGAACGGGCGGCGCAGCTCGAGCTGTCCACGCTGGAGTTGCGTCTGCAGCTCTCGCGCGGTGAGCACCTCTCGGCCCTCGACGCCGCGCGGCGGATCGTGCGGGAACTCGGGGAGGGCACCGCGTTTTCTCTCCACGTCACGGTGCTCCTCGCGGCCTCGGACGCTGCGCGCGCCGCGGGCCAGGAGGACCTCGCGCTCGAGTGGAGCGGGCTCTGTCGCGCGCTCCTCGAGCGCGCCCTCGTCGGGCTATCTCCAGCACTGCGCGCGCGCATGCGCCGCGTCCCGGCCTTTGCGCGCGTGCTCTCGGGGCAGTCTGCCGCCGGACCCACGGGGGAAAACGGCGCTTCTCGCTGGCGCTCGCTCGTCCGAGGCTCCCGCAGGTTGTTCGCGGAGCGAAGGCCCACGCGCATCGCGCAGCGCATGACCGAGCTGGCGCTCGACCTGGTGCACGCCGAGCGCGCGCTGGTGGTGGTGGAAAGCGAGGGCGGAGAGCTACGGGTGATGGCGCGCGCGGAGCTCGCGGGCGAGCACGCGCGAGAGGCCGCGTTCTCACGATCGGTGGTGCGCCGGGTGTGGCTCGAGAACCGGCCCGTGATCTCGCTCGAGGCTGCGCACGACGAGCGCTTCGACGGGGCGCAGAGCGTGCATGCGTTGAGCGTGCGTTCGGTGCTGGCGGTGCCCGTGCTCGGCCTCGCCGAGCGGGCCGTCCTGTACCTCGACGACCGCCTGCGCGGGTCGGCGTTCGGCGCCGATGAACAGGCGCTGCTCAACGACCTGAGCGAGCTGACGCGGCAGGCCCTCGCGACGGGGCAGGCGGTGGTCAAGGAGCAACGTCGGGCGCTACAGTCCGCGCAGCAAGAGAAGCGACTGGCGCGCCAGCTCGCCACGCTCGCGAGTCAGCCGACGACGACGTCTGATGCGCCGTTCGTGGGGACGAGCCCGGGCATGTTGCGGCTCACGGAGCGGGCGCGACGGGTGGCGCTCGCGGATGTTCCCGTGCTGATCTCGGGCCAGAGCGGCACGGGCAAGGAGTTGCTCGCGCGCTTCGTGCACGCCGCGAGCGCCCGCAAGGCCGCGCCCTTCGTCGCGGAGAGCTGCGCTGCGCTGCCCGACACGCTGCTCGAGAGCGCGCTCTTCGGCCACGTGCGTGGCGCGTTCACGGGTGCCGACCGCGCGCGTCGCGGGCTGTTCGAGCTCGCGGACGGGGGCTCGCTCTTGCTCGACGAGGTCGCCGAGATGAGCCCTGCGTTGCAGGGCAAGCTGCTCCGCGTGTTGCAGGAGGGCGAGTTCCGCGCGCTGGGCAGCGAGAAGGTGCGCAAGGTCGACGTCCGGGTGATGGCGGCGAGCCACCGCGATCTCGCGCAGCGGGTGCGCGAGGGCGCGTTCCGCGAGGATCTGTACTACAGGCTGGCCGTGGTGACCCTGGAGCTTCCGTCCTTGGCCGAGCGCCGCGAGGACATCCCGCTGCTCGTGCGGCACTTCGTCGAGAAGTACCGCGGCGAGCGGGAGCTCCGCGTGACGGCCGAGGCGATGCGGCTGTTCGAGGCCCGCAGCTATCCCGGCAACATCCGTCAGCTCGAGAACGAGGTGCGCCGCGCGCTCGCCTTGTGCGACGGCGTGATCCGCGCCGAGCACGTGGAGGAACCCGCGGTGCCCGTGCTCGAGCGCGCCCCCGACGCCAAGCTGGATCTGCACGCCCAGACCGAGGCGCTCACGCGCGAGCTCGTCGAAGTCGCGATGCAGCGCACCGGGGGTAACGTGAGTCAAGCGGCGCTGCTGCTCGGCATCTCCCGCTTCGGGTTGCAGAAGATCCTCAAGCGTCTGCGGGTCGATCAGCGGAAGTGATCGAACCCGGCGGGGAGCGCGACGGGGGATCCGTCGGCGCCGAGCACGGTCACTCGGGCGTCACCTGCTTCGAATCGGCCGATCGGCGTGGCGAGGTCCGCGGAGATGCGCGTGGGGTTGGCGGCGAACAGCAGCTCGTAGTCTTCGCCGCCGGCGAGCAGGAGGTTTGCGGCGGAGGCGCCCAACGCCTCGGCCGCCGCATGAAACGCAGGGACCGTGGGCAGGCGCGCAAGCTCCAGCACGGCCGATACCTTCGAGCTCACGCAGAGGTGCCGCAAGTCCTGCACGAGTCCGTCACTGATGTCGATGCAGGCGTGGGCGCGCGCGGCGACGGCTTCGGCCACGTCGAGCCGCGCCCTGGGCCGCAGAAACCGCTCGACGCAAGCGGCGAGCACCGGCTCCTGGGAACGCCCCGCGCGCAGGGCGGTGAGTCCGAGCGCCGCCGCGCCCACGGGGCCGGTGACGAACAACGTGTCCCCGGGGCGCGCACCCGAGCGCAGCGCCAAGGGGCCGAGGCTCTCGCCCCAGACGGTCGTGGTGAGCGAGAGTTCGGTTCCCCGCGCGAGGTTGCCGCCCACCACTGGGCAATTGCAGAGCGCGGCCGCCCGGGCCACGCCGGACGAAAGCGCGTCGAAGTCGGCCTCCGAGACATCCGCCGGCAGCACCCATGCGCACAAAGCTCCCACCGCGCGGCCACCCATGGCGGCCACGTCGCTCGCTGCCGCCATGAACGCGCGGTAGCCGATGTCGGCGAGATCCATGAAGGCGCGCGAAAAGTGCACCCCCTCGACGGCGCTGTCGATCGTCCACACGCCGGCTCGCGCGCTCGCATTCAAGACCGCCGCGTCGTCTCCGATGCCGAGCGCGATGCGATCGTTCGGGGCGGACCGGAAGGTCTGGCTCAGGCGCGCAATGCGGTCGAACTCGGTCGCCATCTCGTGAGTCTAGCAAAGCTCACACGAGCTCTCCTTCGGGGAGTTCGATGAAGAAGGTGCTGCCCTTGCCCTGCTCACTCTCGACGCGCACGTAGCCGCCGTGGGCCTCTACGAGGCGCTTGACGATGGAGAGACCGAGGCCCGTTCCCCCGTGTTCGCGCGTGGCGCTGCTGTCCACTTGATAGAACGCGTCAAAGATGCGGCTCTGCTCCGCTTTCGAGATGCCGACGCCCGTGTCGCGAACCGCGATGCGGAGCCCGGGGGAGGGGGCCATCAGGAGCACGAACCCCGCATCTCCTTCCATTCCTTCACCGCCGATCTCGGGGCCCAGATCCACTTGCTGCGCGCTCAGGGTCACCTCGCCGCCAGGAGGGGTGAACTTGATGGCGTTGTCGGTGAGGTTCTGGAGCGCCTGACGAAGGCGCGCGGCGTCGCCCACCACCCGGGGGAGGGGAGAGCCGAGCTCGGAGGTGACCCGAATGCCCTTCTTCTGCGCGACCGGGAGCACCGTGCGCAGCACCTCCGTGATCAGGTTCGGCACGTCCACGGGTTCACGTCGGAGCGACACGTGGCCTTGCTCGAGCTTCGCCATGTCGAGCAGGCTCGTGATCAGCTCGAGCAGGTGGTCGCCCTTGTTGCGGATGGTGTCCACGAACTCCCTGTGCTCGTCGTTCAAGGTGCCTCCGATGCCGCTCGCCAGCATCTCCGCGTACCCGATGATGGACGTGAGAGGCGTGCGCAGCTCGTGGCTCATGGTGGCGAGGAAGTTCGATTTCAGCCGGTCGAGCTCCTTGAGCTTGTTGTAGGCCTGCTGCAGCCGTTGGTTCTGCTCGGAGAGCTCGCGATAGCTCGCGCGCACGCTGGCCAGGTGCATGTTGCTGGTCAGGTAGGCCCGATGCCCGTTGAACAGGATGAGGTCGAGCACCCTCGAGAGATGCGCGGTGATCTTCTCCGCCGTCTCGCGGCGAACGCGCGGCATCTCGCCCAGGTGCTCCTTGGCCGCGCGCTGATCCACCCCCGCGTCGATCTGCAGCAGGCTCTTGGGGACCTCGCGCACCTCGGCGGGCAAGTAGGGGCCCACCACGAACCGGCCCAGCCGACGTCCGTCGTAGAGGATGGGAACGATCCGGTAGACGGCCCCGGTGAAGCACGGGTGCACCAGCTCGCCGTCTTCGGGCACGAGCCCCCGCACCTCGCCGACTATCCGCAAGCACGCTGCGCGACCCTGCGGGAGCCCATTCAAGTAGGTGCAGATGGCACGCTGCTGGTGCACGTCGGCAAGGAGCGAGCCATCGCTGCTGAACACCCGGATCGGCAAGCTGAAGAGATCGAAGAACGACCGACACACCTCGCCGAGGGCGTCACGGTGGACCAGGTCTTCGATGCTGCGCACATCGGCCATCTCGAGATCGGCGCTTGGGTTCATTGGCGCGTGCTCCCCTCTCGCGCCGGGAGGTCCTTGATGCCGAGCTTGTCCACCAGGGAAGACATGACTTCGCCCGGATCGATCTGGAACTTCGACTTGAGCTGATGCTCAGCCTCGAGCTGCTCCCAGGTTGCCTGCACGAGGCCGAGGAACGTCTCGAGGACCCCTACGCCTCGGGTCGCCACCGCCTTGTAGACGGGCTCCTTTCCACGCTTGGCGAGCAGGTCGATCTCCTGGTCGGAGCGGATGTCCGGCAAGTCTCGCTTGTTGAACTGGATGAGGAGCGGGAGCTTGGCGCTGTCGAGCCCGTTCTCCTTCAGGTTCTGCTTGAGGTTCACGAAGGCCTCGGCGTTCGCCTTGGTCTCGCTCTTTTGGGAGTCGGCGATGAACGCCACGCCGTCGGCTCCGGAGAGCACCAGCCTGCGCGTGGCGTTGTGAATCACCTGTCCCGGGACCGTGAACAACTTGAGCCGCACCGTGAGCCCGCTGTTGGCGGTGAAGCTGAGCGGGAGCAGATCGAAGAACAGCGTGCGGTCGTCCCGCGTGTCGAGCGTCATCAAGCGCCCGCGACCGCTGTGCGAGACGAGTTGATGGAGAACCTGCAGGTTGGTGGTCTTCCCACTCAGCGCAGGCCCGTAATAGACGAGCTTGATGGTCAGCTCACGGGCAGCAAAGTCGAGCTGCACAACTTCCCCCGAAAGGTCCCGAGCAAATACTTGGAATAACTGGGAATCGTAAACTCAAGAACGACGGCCGCGCAATATCGCCAAGAGCGCGTAGAGCAGGAAGAACAGGCTCAGCCCGTAGCCGATCCACACGACGCGCCGCCGTCCCTGGGCCCGGGGATCGCGCGTCAAGTCGAGGCTCGCCAGCGCAGCGGCCAACACGGCATCGATCTGACGCCGCGCGCGCTCGCTCCGAGCAGGATCCGAGTCGCGCACGGCGCGATAGCGTTGGCCCGCTGTGGGTAACGCACCCTGCATCGCGCACAGCGCGATGAAGCGCCGGTGGGCATCGTCATCCTCCCAGTGGGACTCGACTTCGGCCCAGGCGCGGTCGAGCGCCGAAGCGAGGTCGGAATCGGGGCTCGGTACGGACATGGGGCTCTCGCACGAGGGTACGGGAATCGCGCGTGGCCTTCGAGTGCTCAGGAAGCCGAGCGACCGCGCAAGTGTCGGAAAGGCATCAGGATAGGAGCTCCGACCGGCGCCGACGCGCCGAGCTTCGAGGAGCTCGCTCGTGTCCCCGCGCGCCGATCCGCGGCAAAGCGCTGGTCGTCAGTTCAGTGTGCGTCAATTGCCTACAGGTGTGATTTTGCCTGAGGTAATTCCAAGTCAATTCAGGTGGTTAGAAAGGGACAGGAAGTTGACGAGAGATCTTTGAGCCTGCTAGGTGGAGGAAAGTGGTAAGTTGCGGATCGCCGGGGGGGCCCGGTGGATCGGACAGGATGGCCGCACAGTGTTCCGCGGGCGTTACGAGCACACGATTGACGGAAAGGGGCGCACGTCCCTGCCGGCCCGTTTTCGCGAAGTGCTCGCGGCGAGCGGAGAGACACGCTTGATCGTCACCACCGGATTGGAACCCTGTCTGGTCGCCTATCCCCTGCGAGAGTGGGAGGCTTTCGAGGAGCGGCTGTCGCGGCTGCCGAGCTTCGATCCGAGCGTGGCGATGCTGAAGCGCATCTACGTCTCGGGTGCCATCGAATGCGACCTCGACAAGCTCGGTAGGTTGCTCTTGCCGAGCTCACTGCGGGATCACGCGAGCATCTCGCGTGAGCTCTTGTTCGCCGGCATGGGCAAGCACATCGAGCTCTGGGACAAGGCGCGCTTCGAGGCGCTGTCGCGCGGCGCGCTCGAGGACGAAAGCAAGCGTGCAGACATGGCGAGACGCCTGGCGGAGCTCGGGCTGTGAGTGATTTTGTACACGAGACCGTGATGCTCGAGGAGACCGTGCAAGCGATCGCGCCGCGGGCTGGCGGCGTTTACGTGGATGCCACGCTCGGGGGAGCGGGGCATGCACGGGCTCTGCTCGCGGCGTCGGGCCCTTCGGGCAAGCTGTTCGGGATCGATCGCGATCCGCTGGCGCTCTCGGCGGCGCGCGCTCGGCTCGCAGAGTTCGGGGACCGCGCCGTGCTCTTGCGCGGGTCCTTCGGGGCCATTCGAGAGCTGCTCGCGGGCCAAGGCGTCGCGCGCGTGGACGGCATCGTGGCGGACTTGGGCGTGAGCTCGCCGCAGCTCGACCAGGAGGAGCGCGGCTTCTCGTTCGCGCGCAAGGGGCCGCTCGACATGCGCATGGATCCCGAGGATGAACCGCTCTCGGAGCTGCTCGAGCGCCTGAGCACCGACGCGCTCGCCGACGTGCTCTACCAGTATGGCGACGAGCGCCGTTCGCGGCCCATCGCGCGCTCGATCAAGACCGCGCTCGAGCGTGGCGAGCTGAATAACACCGAGGACCTGCGGCGCGCGGTGATACGCGTGCTCGGCCCCAAGCGAACGGGCGTCGACCCGGCCACGCGCACCTTCCAGGCCCTGCGGATCATGGTCAACCGTGAGTTCGAGCAGCTCGAAGCCCTGCTCGGCGCCGCGTCCGACCTGCTCGCGGACGATGGCCGCCTCGCCATCATCTCGTTTCATTCGGGAGAGGACCGCATCGTGAAGCACTCTTTTCGAGAGAACCCCGCGCTGTCGGTCATGACCAAGAAGCCGCTCGAGCCGAGCGAGGAAGAGCAGCGCCGAAATCCCCGCTCGCGGAGCGCCAAGCTGCGCGTGGCCAGGCGCCTGCCCGTGACCGAAACCCGCGAACAAAGCCAGGGGGCGCCATGAAGGGCGAGATGAAGAGCCAGTTTCTCGCGTTGTGGACGGTCGCCGTCCTGGCCACCGGGGCGGCCTTCGTGGCCTACCTCGCGCTGCGCTTCGAGACCGTGCGCC
>JBIQKA010000157.1:0-9243 GCA_044507075.1 Myxococcales bacterium | reverse complement strand
CTCTACGACGCCCGCGAAGTGCTAGTCGGCAGCCTGATCGGCGAGCCCCCGGTGGAGCCCAAGAAGAAGAAGCGCCGGGAAAAGGGGACGGAGTATTCAATCTTCACTAAGGGGGACGGAGTATTCAATCTTCGTTAAGCGCTGCGGGTCCACGCGGGCGCTTAACGAAGATTGAATACTCCGTCCCCCTTTTCCCGCGCGCGCCTGGGCCCGCACGAGAGCTTAACGAAGATTGAATACTCCGTCCCCTCCTCCTCAGAAGCCAGAGTACACAAAGCGCGCCCGGAAGGAGGCCCCAGTGACTCGGAGCCCTCTTGGGAACCGCAGTGCAGGTGCATCCACCGCTTGGAGCTTTTGTCTCGGATCCCGCATCGACGTCAACGACACCTCCGGCATCCGGTCCCGCGTCCGGCTCAACCATGCCAGCGTCACGAAGGCCATCCGGAAAGATTTCGATCAGCCAGTCGTGCCAGGGTACACGGCACACTTCGTCGGCCCCATCGCCCTCGCATGCCATGGGCTTCACGACGTCGTCGAACGTTAGAAACTCGCTGAACGTGGGCGCGGCATCCTCCTTGAACCATACGCCTTCGACGCCCAGATCCTTGAAGGCGCACATCCAGAGCTTGCCCGCGCGGTAGGCCAAACAGCTCACGAACGAGTAGTCTGAGTGCTCGCGGACGAAGCTGATCCCGTGATCAGCCGAGCGAAACAGTCCCTCGTCCGTCCCTAGCCACAACGAGCTCCCGTCAGCGGTGGCCGTGAAGGATGTGATGCGCGTGGATTGCAGGCCGGATACCACGCTGAAGGTCTCGCCTGCATCACCGCTGCGTATGAGCTCGATGAGTTCGTTCGAGCCCTCCACGTTCTGCGTGGCAAAGACCACGTCGGGGTTGGTCGGATCGACCGCCAGCAGGTCGATTCGGGCGTCGATCTCGTGGCGAATGAAGGAAGCGCCGCCGTCGTCGGAGCGCGCGAATAGGTTCCTGGCCAGACCGGCGTCGGAGTCTACGCGATACCCAGTTGCGTAGAGACGTTGCGTCCGTGACGGAGCGGAGACCAGTTCGACGAACAGCTCCCCCTCAGGGTTCATCAGACGTTGGGACCATGTCATCCCCTCGTCGCTGCTGTGGAGCAGCTGACTTCCCTGAGCCTCCGTGACGGCGTCCGGGTCGAGAACGGAGACGAGAAGCGTCAGCGGCGTGCTTGCCTGCAGTGTGTGCCCGATGAGGCCCGTGCCCGAGATCCGCTGTTCGAGCGTGGGCGACAGCGTACAAGCGCGATCGGTAGAGCGGGCAACCATCTCCGGCGTACCGATAATCCACGCTCCGTCCGAGCCGATCTGGAGGAAGGGCACGACGGCCGTGCTCACACCGTAGGCTTCATTGCAGCGAATCCGGAAGCCGTCGCCAACCTCGGCCACCAAACCACGATTGGTGATCACGATTGGCTCGGCGTCGGCCGGCGCGCTCTCCTGCCAGACCAGGCCCGTTCCCTTGGGCAGTTCGTGCGCCTGAGATGCTGCCGGGTGAAGGAGTGCGCAGCTCGAGAGGAGCCCTACCGCGAACGTCTCGAGCCGGCGCAATGACACTTCCGCAATCTACGACGGGTTCAGCGACTCAGAGCCCCAAGCAAGAGCCACCGCCGTGGACGCTCGTACCGAACTGGCCTCCATCAGCGAGCGCTCCCTTGGGATAAGCGACCGTGAAGAGATAACACATCTCTTTAGTGGTCTCAGGACCGAAGAAAGCGGGCGCCGTATACTCGCAGGTCGTGGTGATGTAGTCGCCCGGATTGAGGGTGAAGGGGGCCGGGTACCACGTCTGGTTGTTGAAGTCGAACGGCCCATCGTGGATGGTCTCCTTGGTCCCGTCCTTGCGCGTGATGATGCCCTTCATGTGCTTGCCGGTGACATGCATGTGCGGCGACACGCTCACCAAGTGAATTGGCTTGCCATCAGCGTACTTGGGTTTGCAATCGGTGGTCTTGGAGAGCGACCCGAACAAAGCGTCACTGCCCAGCCACGACACCCCCGCGAGCTGAGCGGGCTTCTCCTTCTGCACGCAGATTTCCACGCCGGACGCATCGAGTTCATCCGGAGACGTGCTGTTGTAGTGGAACTCCACGATGAAGGCGTCGCCTTGCGCAAACTCGAAGCCCACGCCGCCGGGCTCCTTGAGCGCGCGGAAGTCAAGGGCACCACCTCCCGGCGCCCAGCCGTGCACGAGATCACCGCCGGGATGGGTGCCGTTCGACGGGCTGATCGAACCGTCGGTCACGCCGCCCTTCTGCTGAAAGAGCAGCCAGTGGTGAATGACCTTCTTGTTGTCGATGATCGGCCGGAGATAAATGCCGTAGGCGGTACCGGTCCACGGCGCCTTGAACCCGAAGTTCCAATATGCGTCCTTGGCAGGGCCGCCGTCTTTGCTTCGGACCTTGAACTTGGCCGTCTTGCTCCCGGTGTCATGGGCCAGGAACTTGTAACACTCGAGCCCCTTGGTGTCGGGGGTGCACTCGCCGTCCGGACAGCCACCGATGCCGTTGTCGCCGTCGCCGCCGGTATCGCCATCACCTCCGGTGTCGCCATCACCTCCGGTGTCACCATCGCCTCCGGTGTCACCGTCGCCACCCTGGTCACAGCCATCCTCGTTGGGCGGAGCCCCCTGCTCGAACCAAGCCTCGAGCGCATCGTGCTCGGCTTGGGTCAGCTTCGGCTGACCAACAGGCGGCATCTGCTTCGCACCGCTAAGATTGATGCGATCCTTCGCCTCGTCGAAAACCTTCACGCTGTCGTCTGAGGGAGTGGAAGCGCGGAAATCGGCGGCGGTCACCAGCGACATCGGAGCGTTGTAGTTCGGATCCTCCGAGTGACAGCGCTGGCATTTCGACTGCACGATGGTCTCGATGTCGCACGGCAGCTTGCTGCGGTTCGTTGGCTTGGAGTCGCCGTCTCCGTCGCCATCATCTTTGTCGTCGTCGTCGTCGTCGCCATCTCCCCTGTCCATCATGGAATTCGGCGGGCCGAGCGGTGCCGCTTCATCGCCACACGCGACGATCGCGAGGAAGCCAATTCCGAGCAGTGAGAGGAACGAACGCGCACGCTTGGTCTCTTGGACACTCACGATAAACCTCCACCATGGCGCACAACGCGCGCGACAATCGGTCGGGGTGTTCACCCGGCCGTGCCCAACCTGCGCGTCCACACTCCGCCGCTTCTCTGCGACAACTTGCTGCAGGCTACCGAAACACGCGTGCAATCGAATTGACTGAAGCGATCGACGGCTTGACTGCGGTGACGAACAACGTTGATCAACGTGAGCTCAAGTCAGGTGTGATCGCAAAAATCAGCCTATTTTGTAGGCTTTCCGCACGGGTAGGGGCTGCGCCTACCTTGGCGCCATCCGGAGAGCCGCTGGCTCACGGCTCGACCTCGCTTGCGGGTGAGCCCCGAGCAACACGTAGTGGTCGCATGATAAGAGCCAGCCCATGGATGTCATGCAAGCGATCTGGAGCAGTAGAGCGATGACCCGTATAGCTCAGCTCATCGTTGTCTTCTCAACGACACAGTTGGGCTGCGCCCTCGACTGGGGCTCTCCCCGTCATGGCGGAGACGCAGGGGCCTCCTTGGGGGACGCGGAGACGGACGGGCAGTCGCCCACGAGCGACGCCAGCTCGGTCGAGCCGCTCCCCACCTGCAGCGAAGGATGCGGTGAAACTGCTCACTGCAATGACGCGACGCAACGCTGTGAATGTGAGGCGGGTTACGCCAGGGTAAACGGGGAGTGCGCCCTGGATCCGTGCCAAGGATCGTCGGCCCCAAGCTGTGCCGAACACGCGAGCTGCAAATCAGCGGGCGGCAGCGCCGAGTGCGTGTGCGATCAGGGCTTCACCGATTGCGACGGCGGCTGTCGCGACCTGAACAGTGACCCCCAACACTGCGGGCGCTGCGACTTTGCCTGTGCCGGCGAGCTGTCGTGCGAGGCGGGGACCTGTCAGCAGTCAGTGGTCCAGCTCGTGCTTGGCCACGATCGCAGCTGTGCACTGCTCCATGGCGGTAGCACCGAGGGCGTGCACGGGCTTCGGTGCTGGGGATCGAACGCGTTTGGATTTCTTCGGACCGATGGTCTCGGACACGCGGCGCGCCCGCATGAAGTGGCGGGCATCCCCGAAGCGCGCGGCCTGGCCCTGACGCGTGACCGGCACTGCGCCATCGACGCCACCGCCGACGACCTACTGTGTTGGGGGAGTTGTGCGCAGGAATGCGGCCCCAACGTGAGCAGCGCCGGGACCACGCTGAACCGAGTATCGTTCGCGGGGGTCGCGGCCATCTCGACCGCGATGGGAACGCTCGCCGGCAGTGGAAACACCTGCGCTCTTGGCGTTTCTGGCGGAGTCGCTTGCTGGGGCCACGGAAGCATGATCGCTCAGAGCTCGGGCAACGACAGCGGCTACCCGAAAGGCGTCGAAATCGAGGGAGATCGCGAGCACAAGTTCCTGAGCTTGTCGGGGGGCATCTACACGACGTGCGCGGTGAGCGCCGATAGCCGCGTCGCCTGCTGGGGCGCGGTCGGAAATCTGTTGGGGAACGTCGCGGGAGCCGCGAGCACTCCCAAGGACGGGGTGTTCGTACAACGCGCAGACGGTAGCCATCTCGAATCCGCGCAGTCCGTCGTCGTTTCTGACACGTACGCCTGCAGCGTCACCTCAGCGGGAGAACTCTGGTGTTGGGGACTCTGCGGAGTGACTTCGGCGGGAGAGTTCTGGTGTTGGGGAAGTAGTCCTGGCGGCGAACCGGCGCTTGCAGAAATCAAATCAACCGCCGCCAAGCTTCCCCTCGAGAAGGTACGGCAAGTCGCCCTGGGCTCGAACCATGCGTGCGCCCTCGTCGAAGACGGACAGGTCCATTGTTGGGGCATCGCCAACCTGGTCGGCTTGGGAGCCGACAGCGTGGGAGACTCGGAAGACGGCGCCTACTGGATCTCGCCCCAGCTCGTTCCCGGTCTGTCAGGCGTGCTGGAGGTGAAGGCCAGTTCGGGACACACGTGCGCTCGGCTCGATACTGGAGCCGTGAAGTGCTGGGGGCGAAACGACCAAGGGCAGCTCGGCGACGGCACCTCCATTCTGCGCGGCACGCCCGTGGAGGTCGTTGACCTGTATTGACGCGCCCCCGCGAGCCCAACCCGCCCACCGCCGGGTTTGACGCCTCCCGGCCTTCGACGTACACCGGGCGAGCTGAGACTCTTGGAGGAGTGGCCGAGTGGTCGAAGGCAGCGGTTTTGAAAACCGCCGTGGGGGTAACTCCACCAGGGGTTCGAATCCCTTCTCCTCCGCTGATTGATCTGGGCTCGTGGATGGCACGCCGAGCGGCCCATGGGCAGCGCGGTCACGCATGCTACATGCGGATGACCGCGTGCCCGTCACCGCGAAAAACATCGTGTTCGCCTTGCTGCAGGAGTCGGGCCACCTGAACCCGAGCTTCAAGCTGGCGAGATCGCTGACCGCGCGGGGCCACCGCGTGAGCTATCTGGCGGTGCCCGACGCGCAAGCCATCGTCCTCAAGCAAGGGCTCGAGGTGCTGCCGCTGTTTCCGGAGCTCTTTCCGCCGGGCTTCGTGGAAGCGGAGCAAGCGCTCTCGACCTTCGCGCGCCGTCGCTCCATCACCCGCCGCTATCTGGCGCTGATCGAGCGGCTCGCGGAGCGTCCGGGCGAGCTCATGTCGCGCGCGCCCGATCTGATATTGGTCGACGTGACGCAGCCCCAGTACGCGCTCTGGGCGCGCAAGCAGCGCGTCCCCTTCCTCTACCTGAACACCTCCCTGCCCCAGACCCACGACTTCGGCGTACCTCCGCTACGCAGCGCGCGCGGCTATGCGCCGGCCGCCGCGGACAAGCTGCGCGCGGAGCTCGACTGGCAGCGCTTCTTGGTCAAGCGACGCGTGAGCGCGACCGTGGCGGACCTCGCGGGCATGTGCCCCACCTATGAGCTCGCGCGGAGGCTCGCTGCGCGCTTCGACGTCCGCCCCGCCGAGCTCGACTGGCGCACGGTTTACATGCCGCAGCTGCGCGGCGTCCAAGAGCTCGGCCTGTGCCCGCCCGCGTTCGATCTCCCGCGCCCTCCTAGCCCGCGCCGCACGCCGGTGGCCTCCATCGATCTCGACCGCAGCGAGCCTCCGTTCGACTTCGGTCTACTTCCGCCCCACAAGCCCCTCATCTACTGCGCGCTCGGCGGACAACGCTACCGGCCGCGCGACGTACCGGGCTTCTTCGCGCGCCTCTTGCGCGTGTTCGCCGCCCGCCCGGCGTGGCACCTGCTCCTGTGTGTGGGAAAGCACGTCGCCCCGGCCTCCCTCAGCCAAGTGCCCGCGAATGTCACGCTCGTGGAGAGCGCGCCCCAGCTCGCCGTGCTGGCCCGCGCGCGGGCCATGATCACCCACGCCGGCTTGGGTAGCGTGAAGGAATGCATCCTGCACAAGGTGCCGATGCTGGCCGTCCCCCTCGCGGTCGATCAGCCCGCGAACGCTGCTCGCATCTGCTATCACGGGCTCGGCCTGGTGGCCGACGTGCGGCAGAGCTCCGAAGAAGAGCTGACCCACAAGCTCGCCACCTTGTTGAACGATGAAGTCGTGCGCCAGCGCGTAACCAATATGCGCGCGCGCTTCCTCGAGGTCGAGAACTCGGACGCCGGAGTGCGCCTGATCGAGTCCGCCCTGCGCTGACCGCGCCGCTATCGAGCGCCCGCAACTTTGGTTAGACTCTGCGGGTGGTAATCGACGACCTGGTGTATGCGGCGCGTACACTGTCATATTCAATATCACCGGTCAGCCGGCGGCGAGCTTTCCGCTCGGGCTCACGCGCTCTGGGCTCCCCATGGGCTTGCAGATCGCGGGCGGTGAGTTCGGCGATGCGGACGTGCTCGGCGTGTCGCGCGAGCTCGAAGAGGCCATGCCCTTCCGCGATCGCAAGCCACCCGCCTGGGCATGATCCTTCGGTGACGCACCCGCCGAGTTACCATCGTTCGAGGATGGCGAGCCAGACGAGATAGGCGCCCGCGAGGAGCACGAAGCTCACCGCATGCGTGCGCCACCTGCGCGGATGTGATCGCTCGCTCGGGCTCTCGAACAGGCAACCGAGGAGCTCCGCCTGGGAGCCCGAGTCCGCCTGCGCGCAGACGGGAGGTCGCCGCCGACTTGGCGCCACGGCGCTTGGGAGCGGCACCTCGCGCAGCGTCCGGGGCGTGCACAAGAGCGCCTGTGGCACCGTGGCGTAATCCGGACGGCGACTGGGCGCTGCCGCCAACGGTCTCGATCGTTTCCCCACCCGGTTCGTCGGGGCCGCGGAGACAAGGCGCCGCTCCTGCGGCTGAGCGAGCGCCTTGGGCAGCGTGATCGGCTTGAACGACGTGAGCTTGCCCGCGAACGGCCAAGTGTGCTTTGGCCGGACCTCGCGAAATGCCCGGCGCTGCTCGGGGCGAACTTCGGACGCCATGGGTTCGAGCTCGGTCGTACGTTCACCCCTGGCCGCGAGATCGATCGCGGAAATGCGCACGCCGATACAAGCCGTCCCCAAGTCGAGGCGATCGCCATCGCGCAGAAACTGCCACTCTTCGGGCAGGTAGCGGCCATTGAGCTTGGGCCCCTCGCTGCGCGCGCTCTTCACGAGCAGCGTGTCTCCCGCACACAACACGGTGAGCTCGTTTGGCTCCACGCCCGCCGCGATCACCTGCAGATCGCACGCGTCCGAAGCGCCGATGGTCACCGATTTTCCGATCTGGTCAGCGGTGAACGCCCAGACAGGCAAGCGCGCGGAGCCGCGCCGCACGCGCAGTTCCGCGATGTGTACCGGCCCCTTGCTGCGCCCCGGCGCACTGCGCGAACGACGCGGCCTCGATGAGGACGGGGCGGGTGATTGCGCGAGGTCTGCGCCGAGCGAGACCACGATGCGCGCGGGGCCGAGGTCGAGCCGGTCCGCGTGGCGCAATCGTGTGAAGCCGAGCGACAATGTGGCGTCGTTGCAGCAGAGCTCCTCGCGCGCCTGCTCGACCCACACGAACAGCTCCTCGCCCGTAAAGAGCAACTCGATGGCGGGCACCCCGGGAGCTGCCACCTGCCAGTCGCAGCCCGGCGCAGATCCGACTGTAATTTCAGTCCCTGCGTCGCTCGGCTGAAACGTCCAACTAGCCCACGCGGAGACGCCTCGCTGCAGGGTCAACACGGCCGCCCCGGCAGGGCATAACGTGCAATCTTCGACGATGACGGTTGATCGGTCCACCTGGGGAAAATGTGCAACGCGTGTGCCGAAGTGATCGCTTCGCACGCCGCTAGCACTGGCGCATAAATTGCGGGTGACCAACGTGGATTCGTAGCTCAGCCGCGAGGAGCGGAGGCGCTCCCGCTCGCGAAGGGTGCAGGGGATGGATGACTGGGGCGAGCTCATCACGCGGCTCCTTCTGGCGCTCGCCTCCGGAGGAGCGATCGGTTGGAATCGCGGTCTTGCGGGCAAGCCCGCGGGCATGCGCACACACATGTTGATCTCTCTGGGCGCCGCGCTGTTCGTGATGACCTCCGCAGCCCAGGACGGCGGCGATCCGGAGAGCCGCGCCATCCAGGGGGTCGCCGCAGGCGTAGGATTTCTGGGCGCCGGAGAGATCATCCAGCGCACGGTGCGCGGAACGGTGGTCCCCCAAAACCTCACCTCGGCCGCAGCCATCTGGGTGGCTGCGGGAGCCGGCGTGGCCGCGGGGGCAGGCCTGTGGAGGCTGCTCGTCAGCGCGACCCTGCTCACGCTGCTCACGTTGATCGTGGTGAGGAAGTTCGAGCGCCGGGCGGTGCCGGCGAAGCGTCGCGAAAAGCGCGATGGCGCTACTTGAGGGCGCGTTTCCAGGCCGCCTCGTCGAAGCCGACCAACACCACGTCGTCACCGACCGCGAGCGGACGCTTGATCAGCTTGCCGTCGGCGGCGAGCGCCGCGAGCGCCTCAGCCTCAGTCAATGTGGGCAGTCGGTCCTTGAAATTACCCGCGCGGTACGATTCCCCCGAGGTGTTGAAGAAGGCCTTGATCGGCAGCCCTGAGCGCTTGAGCGCCTTCTTGAGCAGCGTGGCGCTCGGTGGATGGTCCACGATCTGAACCGCGTCGTACGCGATTCCCTGGCCATCGAGCCACTTGAGCGCCTTCCGGCAGGTGCTGCACTTGGGATACTGATAGACGGTGAGCTTCGCCATCCCGCGATGGTAGCCGGCAATGACTA
>JBIQKA010000321.1:0-1535 GCA_044507075.1 Myxococcales bacterium | reverse complement strand
TCTGGCTCTCGCAGTCTCCCGTCCCTGTTCATCTCCATGAACTCGAGATCGAAGGGCACGTGAGGCACGAGGGAGCGGGATATCGACTTGAGCTCAGGATCGCGTCCTCGAGCGGAAGCAGCAGCGAGAGCTTGTATGGAGAGCACTGTCGGACACTCGTCGAAGTGGTCGCGCTCAAGGCGGCTCTGGCGGCCGACCCGACCACGCTGATCGAGCGCAGCGAGCCCCGTCCTTCGCATTCAAGCGAAGGTCTCCCGACCGTGCCGGCCAGGCGCAGCAGAGCGAAGGTGGTGCTGAGCGTGCGGGCAACCGGCGACGCCACGATCGGTCTCTTGCCTCAGCCTGCCTTCGGATTCGGACTCAGCACGGCGGTGGAGCGGGGCATCGCCCGCGGCGAGCTCGGCGTACGGTACCTGTTCCCGGAGCGCGCCCGCTACGCGCATCCCGAGGGAGTCGGCGTGGACGTTGGGTTGCGGGCTGGTGTGGTGCGAGGCTGCTTGTTGCCAAGGATCGGCAAGGCGAGGCTCGGTACTTGCGGTGGCATCGAGCTTGGCGTGATGCGGGGCGAAGGAGTGGGTGTGGCAGAGACCCGCGTCTCCAAGCAGGCATGGTTGGCCTTCGAGCTCGGCCCGGTGTTGAAGGTGCCTGTTCACGGTCCGATCGCGCTCTGGGCACAGGCCGGCGCCTTGCTGCAGCTCACGCGAGTCACGTATCACATACGCAACTTGCCCAAGGTCTTGTCGAGCGATCGGGCGGCTTTCCAAGCCTCCTTGGGTCTCGAAGCGCGCCTGCGATGACGGAAGCTACGCGCAGCGGGAATCTGGATGTGTGGTTCTCCAAGCTTCGCTCATGCCTGGACGTCCCCGCCGCCAGGCAGGGAGCGCTGGGTCCATGACCGCGCAGATGCGAGGCGAGCGCGCGGCGTCACCGCTCACGATCGACGACGTGTTCCGCGAGCACGCGGCCTTCGTGTGGCGCGCCCTAAAGCGCCTCGGCGTACCAGCGGACGAACTCGACGACGGCATTCAGGAGGTCTTCATCGTGGTCGCCCGAAGGCTGCACGAGTACGAGGAGCGCGGCTCCATCAGAGCCTGGCTGTTCACCATCGCGCGCCAAGTGGCGCTGCATGCGAGGCGTGCAGCCGGGCGCCGAGAGGCTCGTAGCGCGCAGGCGACGCTGCTCGCGTTGTCGGAGGTCCGCATGGACATGGGACCCGAGGTGGATCTCGAGCAGAAGCAAGCGGCGGCACTCGTCCAGCGCATGCTGGCGGACATCGATGACGCGCAGGCGCTGGTGTTCTATCTCGCGGAGATCGAGTCGCTCACCGTGCCCGAGATCGCAGCGTCACTCAACGTCAACCTCAACACGGTGTATGGGCGTCTGAGGTTGGCGCGCAAGCGCGTGAAGGCCTGGCTCCGCGAGAACGCACCAAAAGAGGGGATCTGAATGGGCCTCGACGAACGCACACGCAAACTGCTCGAGGCGTATCGTGAGGTCGAGGCGCCGAGCGACGCAAGGCAGCGCCAACTCTTGAG
>JBIQKA010000156.1:0-9417 GCA_044507075.1 Myxococcales bacterium | reverse complement strand
TCGATCAGGCCGCGGCCACGGTGCTGCTCCAGAGCTACCTCGACGCCCAGCGAGCCCGCGATGGCGCTTGAGCGGCGACGTCTGTTCGGGCTCCTCGTGTTCGCGCTCTGGGCCGCTGGCACGGGTCTGTTGATCTGGCTGATGTTGATCTACCCGAACCAACCGCTCAGCACGACCTACAAGGACTTCGCGATCGAGCTCGAGGAGCCGGTCTCCCCCGACTCGCTTTCCATCCGCCTCGAGCGCGAGGGCGTAATTCGACATCCGCGCGCGCTCGCGGTTTACCTGCGGCTGATCGGGGCAGCGCCCGCGCTGCGCAGCGGCTTCGTCGTGGTCAACAAGGGGCTCAGCGTGCGCGCGCTCCTGCCGCGCCTCGCGCGCGGCTTTGGTACGTCGCGGGTGCGCGTCTTGCTACCCGAGGGCTTCACGCGGTTCGACACCGCCACGCGCCTCTCGCGCTACGGGATCGCCAGCCGCCAAGCGCTGCTCGACGCGAGCACCGATCCCGTGCTGCTCGCCCGTCTCAAGATCCCCGGCGACAGCCTGGAGGGCTACCTCTTCCCCGCCATGTACGACTTCATGCAGGAGAGCGATCCGGAGGCCGTGCTGAGCCGCATGGTGCGTGTGTTTCGCGAGCGCACGCGTGCCCTCTTCGACGCCTACGCGCGCGACCACGACGGGGCCCCCTTCTCACTTACTCCGCACGAGCTCTTGACCCTGGCGTCGATCGTCGAGCGCGAGGCCCGCGTCCCCGAGGAGCGGCCGGTGATCGCCGGGGTGTTCCTGAACCGCCTGCGCGATCCGTCGTTCAAGCCCAGGCGTTTGCAAGCCGATCCCACCGCGGCCTACGGGTGCCTGGTGGCCGGAGACAAGATCCCCTCCTGCGCCGGCTACGATGGGCGGCGCATCACGCCCGCGATGCTGCGTGATCCCGAAAACCCCTACAGCACCTATCGGCGAGATGGCCTACCGCCCGGCCCCATCTGCAGTCCAGGACTCTCCTCGATCCGAGCCGCGCTCTCGCCGACGGCGCACGACTACTTCTATTTCGTCACCAAGGGGGGTGGGCGCCATGCCTTCAGCCACTCTCTCGAAGAACACAACCAACGCGTGCGCGAGAGTCCCTGATGTCCCTCTGGCTCGATGAAAACTTGTTCGAACGGGGCGGCGCGCTCTCGCCCGCTGCCCAGCGCTTTCTCAACGAGCGGCTGGGCGAGCGGGCCCATACCTTTCGCGGCGGCTCCGCCGGGATCGTGTTCCTGTGCGAAGAGGTGTTGCGCTTTCTCGCGCTCGAGCAGGTGAGCGACGAAGAGGAGCGCCGCTTCATCGAGGGCGCCGGGGCGCTCTTGGGTCTGTTGCTCATCGATCACGTCGGCGACGGAGCGCACGTGGCGCGCGGGGCGGTGCACCGGGTGCGGCTCGGCAAGTACGGCTTCTTCGATCCGTTCGCGGCCATCGATCGCATGCTGGACGCGCCGAGCCCCAAGCAAGAGATGATGCTCCAGGTGGGCCTGGCGGAGTCCGAGGCGCGAGGCACGGGTCCCATCTCGCGTGTGGTCACCCAGTTTCTCGCCGGCCTCGCGCGCGACCGCCCCGATCTCTCGCTCGCCTCGCACTTCGACCTCACCCTGACCCTGCGCAGCGAAGGCAGCTCGGAGCCCGTCGAGGTCGACCTCAAGCGGGTCGTCGAGAGCACCCGAGACCAGGACACGCGCGCCGTCGACAACATGGCCAGTCGCCTGCTCTCGATGTTGCCGGGCGGCCAGGAGGTCTCGTCCACGCTCGAAGACGCCAGACAGCGCCTCATGCCGCGCCTGGTGCGCGCGGATTCGCTGCGCGATCTCTCGAGCTCCGGCAAGACGTTGTTGGCCCAGAGCCCGCTCACCGACGAGCTGAGCCTGGCATTGCTGCTCGAGTACGCGGGGCGCGCGCGCTACGTGCGCGAGAGCGAGCTCTCGCGCTGGGGGCTGTCGTGGCGCCAGGCCTTCGAGATCGCGTGGCGCAACCTGGCGGCAAACTCCAAGGCCTCCCGCATCGGCAAGAGCGAGACTCCCCATGGCATCGTCTACGTAGCGCGCACGGGTGACGGCCGCGATTCTGCGCGCGTGGTGCTGCCCGCGTTGCACGGGGAGCTCGTGAGCCGCGTGGGACCGCGCGTCGCGATCGCGATCCCGCACCGCGACACCTTCTTCGCCTGCGATGCCGACAACGCGGCCTTGGTGCAGGCGATGCGCACGCGGGCGCAGGAGGACGCCGCCCGCGCGCCGCACCGCCTGAGCGAGCGCGTGTTCCTGTTCGAGCCCACGGGGCTTCGTCCCCTGGAGCACGATTAGCGCAAACGTACGCGTCAGGGCCCCCAGAAACATAGGCGACCTAGTTCTCCAGGGTCGACGAAATCCGCCGCACGAGGCCCTTGAAGCGCTGCGACAGCCCTTCATGGCGTTCCTGCAAGTAGCCGACGCCCTCGGCCGCCTGCAGGCACGCGAGCGCCTCGCGCGCCGACACGCGTGCCGCCTCGTACTCCAGGCGACGCGGACGCCCCGTGAGGCACATGCCCTCTGCGATGTGCTCGGGCACCCCGTCGCAAGCGCGCCGCAGACGCTTGGCGAGCTCCTGATCGCGACGCGCGATCGGAGACAGGATCGCGCGCACGTCCGAGGCGAGACCGATGCTGTCCAGGTATAGGGTCGACATCGCAACTTCCTTTCTCATGCTTCCACCTGCGCGTGTCTGAGCACGGAGCGCCGAGACCGCTCCGCGACCGCGAGCCAGGCATCGCCCGCGAGGTGCCGCCAAACCAGGGTGCCTGCGAGCGCCATCTCGCACGCCCGCGCGAAGAACCCGCCCGCCGCCCCTGCGCCGAGGACACGCGTGAACAGGTATCCGAGCAAGGGCGTGCACGACCACGCGCAACCCAGCGCGCACAGCGCGCTGAAGCGCTGCGCCCCGACGCCGCGCAGGACGCCGTGCCCTGCCACCGTCACGGACTCCACGAGCAGATACATGGCGGCTGCAAAGAACACTGGCCGCGCCATCTCCCGCAGCAAGGGGTCGTTTGTCATCCAGGACGCGATCGACCGCTGGCCCACGACGAACACGAGCGCACACACGCTCGCATATCCGAGCGCCACTCTCCAGGCCGCGCCGGCCACCCCGTGGACCGCCGCAGCTCGTCCTCTGCCGACGGCCTCCGCAGCGAGGATCGACGCGGACTCAGCGATCGCGAGCGCCGGCAGGAACGAGAACACCACGAGCTGCACGGCCAGCTGGTGCGCGGCCATCTCACGGTCGCCCAGGCCGGAGAGCAACAACGCCAAGAACGCGAGGGCACCGATCTCGAGCGCCCACTGCATCCCCGTGAAGGCTCCCGCACGCAAGACTTCGAGCTGCGCGCGGATCTCGGCGGGGCCAAACGAAAAGGCACCGCGCCCCTGGACGTACGCCAGGATGGCCGTTTGCAGCGAGAATGCGATCAAGTTCGCGAGCGCCGCACCGGCCGCGCCCCAATCGAGCACGAAGAGCACGACGTAGTCGAGCCCGGCGTGGACCAGGTTCCCGGCCACGGAGGACACCAGCACCGAACGCGTGTCTCCGAGGCCATAGCGAGCCTCACGCAGCGCCACGTACACCACGATGATCGGCGCACCGAGCGAGCGCACCCCGATGTACGCGCGCGCGGCCTGCCCCGCCTCGGCGCTCGCCGTAAAGTGCGGAACGACCCAGGCCGAGAACTCGCCGAGCGCGAGCGCCGCGAGCCCGAGCCACACGCTGAGCAGCACGCCGCCGCCCACGTAAGCGCGCGCGGCATGGGGCGCGCGCGTGCCGCGCGACTGCGCGAGCAGGACCTTGAGCCCGCGCAGGACGCCGAAGCCGAAGCCCATCAAGCCGTTGGTGATCACGGCACCCAGTCCCACGCCCGCCAACATCGACGCGCCGAGGCGCGCGACGAACAACGTGTCCACCAACGACATCACCGCGAAGCTCAGGCCGCTGAGCGTGATCGGCCATGCCAGGCGCGCGAGCGCCTTGGTCGGCGCGGCTTCCCACGCGAGGGCCCGTTCGGACACGGCGGCGGCTATCGGCGGTTGCATGCTTTTTCCTGGGCGACGAGCGACCCGCGGGTGGATCTGGACGACAAGGTCGAGCGCGAGGCGCTCCCCAGCCGAACGCCTTCGCGACGGGCAGCGCGAAGGACAGGGCAAAACGAAAAACCGCGGGGACCCTTTGGGTGCCCGCGGCGAGTGGTTTCAGAAGTGAGAGAGGGTTATCTCCTCGGGAAACCTACCGCGGGCGGTCGCTTCGGGGCCATCCAACGGGTGTGAATCGTGTCTACGCAGAACGCGCAGTCCACGCTGTGGCCCATGCTCACCGCGCAAATGCTCGCCGCGAACGCCCGATTGGCGCTCGCTAGTGAACTCATGCTCTGATGACGGAAAGTACGCATGGGAATACGCCTAGACTAAGGGCCTTCTGGCCCTTGTCAACGTCTTTCCTCGTGCCACTTCGTGTGAAGCTGCGCGCTGCGCGCCCGAGTCCACCCGTGCGCGGGCGCTAACGCAGCGAACTCACAGCAGCTGATCGGCGATGGAGAGCACGTGCGCGGTGGTGAAGCCGAAGTGCTCGGCGAGCTTCTTGTAGCTCGCCGAGGCGCCGAAGCTGCACATGCCGTGGAAACGATCGCCCGGACGCAAGACGCGGGCGAGGCCCTGCTCCACGCCCGCCTCCACCACCAGGCGCTTGGCCGTGCCGAGCACCTGATGTTGGTAGCCTTCGTCTTGAGCCAGGAACACCTCGAGACACGGCAGCGAAACCGCGCGCACGCGGCGACCGCTCTTTTGCAGCGCCTGGGCGGCCTCCACCGCGAGCCCCACCTCCGAACCGGTGGCGACGATCACCAGCTCGGGTTCGCCCGCGCACTCGACGACCGCGTAGCCCCCGCGCAGCGCCTTCTGTTCCACGCCTTCGGCCTCGAGGATCGGCACGCTCTGTCGGGTCAGCGCCAGCGCGATTGGGCCCTTGTCGTGGGTCAGCGCCACGTGCCAGGCGGCGGCCGTCTCGCGCGGATCGGCGGGGCGCCAGAGCTGCAGGTTCGGGATCGCGCGCAGCGCGGCGACCTGCTCGACCGGCTGGTGCGTTGGGCCGTCTTCGCCCACGAACAGCGAGTCGTGCGTGAAGATGTACGTCACCGGCTGCTCCATCAAGGCCGCAAGGCGAATCGACGGGCGCATGTAGTCGCTGAAGACCATGAAGGTCGCGACGTAGGGGCGAATGCCGCCGTGCAGCGCCATGCCGTTCGCGATCGCGCCCATGCCGTGCTCACGCACGCCGAAGGCCAGGTTGCGACCGCTGAAGTCGCCCGCGCCCACCAACTTCGCCCCGCTGATGGCGGTGCCGTTCGAACCCGCGAGATCGGCCGACCCACCGATCAACGAGGGTACCTCCTTGGCCACCGCGTTGATGCACTTTCCGGAGGCCTGGCGCGTCGCCATCGGCTTGTCGTTGCGGAAATTGGGCAGCAACGCGTCGAGATTCTGCGGCAGCTTGCGCTCCACCATGTGCTGCCACAGCGCGCGCGTCTCGGGGTTCTCGAGCGCCTTCTGCTTGCGCTGCTCCCAGGCGGCCTGCGCCTCGGCGCCGCGCTTCTTCACGTCCGCGAACGCCGCGTAGGACTCGCTGGGGAGCTGGAAAGGCGGCAGCGTCCAGCCCAGGTTCTGGCGGGTCTGTTCCACCGCGGCGTCCGCGAGATGCCCGTGCGCTGGCGACGTCCCCACGGCGGGCGAACCGAAGCCAATCTGCGTCCGCGCGACGATCAGGTGCGGCTTCTCCTGGGAGGCCTGGGCCTTCTTGAGCGCCCCGCGGATCTGGGCCGGATCGTGGCCATCGATCTGTTGCACCTCCCAGCCGTAGGCCTCGAAGCGCTTGCCGACGTCCTCCGTGAACGCGATGTCGGTCTTGCCGTCGATCGTGATGCCGTTGTGATCGTAGAAGACGATCAGCTTGCCGAGCTTGAGGTGACCCGCGAGCGAGGCGGCCTCGGACGCCACGCCCTCCATGAGGTCGCCGTCGCTGGCGAGCACGTAGGTCCTGTGATCGACCAGGTCGTTCCCGAAGCGCGCCGCCAGAAGCTGCTCCGCGAGCGCCATGCCCACCGCGTTGCCGAGCCCCTGCCCGAGCGGCCCCGTGGTGGTCTCCACGCCGGGCGTATGTCCGTGTTCAGGGTGCCCCGGGGTGTTCGAGCCGAGCTGCCGAAAGCGCGAGATATCCTCGAGCGACACGGGGTAGCCCGTCAGATGCAGGAGCGAGTAGAGCAGCATCGAGCCGTGTCCCGCGGACAGCACGAAGCGATCGCGATCGAACCAGGTCGGGTCCTGCGGGTTGTGCTTCAGGGCCTCCGCGAACAGGAGGCTGCCGATCTCCGCGCATCCCAGGGGCAGACCGACGTGGCCGATGCCAGCTTGTCGGACGGCATCCACGGTCAACACGCGAATTGCCTTGGTGGCCGCGGTGAGTGCTTGGGCGGACGTCTCTGTCATTGCTGGCTTCCTCTGGGTTGGGTGCGCGCGCCTCGGGCTCCAAATGAACCCGACCAGCCCTGGGGACACAAGCACCCCGAGGCCGCGCCGGAGATACGCCCTTCCCTCCCGCGCGTCAATCGCTGTGAAACTGCCACGGAGCTGGCGTCGCGGCACGGCCATCCTGGCTTACCCTCGCTTCGTGTGCGCGCGCGGCAACGGTCGTGTCGACGCGCTGTCCCGTTCGCTCTCGAAGGGCTCTGGCTCGAGGCCCAAGTCCGCGCCTTCGCCCTCCCTCCGCGACACCGGCTCCCGAATTTCGCTGTGGCGACGCGGCACCCCGGCCGTCGCCCAGGTCGCGAGCTCCCGCAGCTCCGCCCCGCCCTGCAGGTGCCCCGCGCGTCGCCCCTCACGGACCGCGAGGTACGCGAGCTCCCCCGCAAGCTCGCGTGCGCTCGCGAGGCGGCGGTGGGGCTCCCGCACGAGCAGGCGGGCCAAAAGGGCATCGAGCTCGCGGGGCAGATCCGAAACGAGGCGACTCAGCGGCGGGACCTCGCAGCGCACGATCTTGCGGCTCAGGTCCTCCGCGTCCCTCCCGTGAAAGAGCCGCTGCCCCGCAAGACACTCCCAGAGCACGACGCCCAGCGCAAAGAGATCGCTCGCCGGAGACAGCTCGCGCAGCAGGATCGACTCGGGCGCGAGGTAGCCAGGCTTGCCCCCCGGCCTCGCGCGATCGCCAACATCGGCCGACGTTGAGGAGCCCGAGCGCGCGGGAAGGATGGTGGCGAGGCCGAAGTCCATCAGCTTGACCGTGCCGTCCTCGGCCACCAGGACGTTGTGCGGCGACAGATCGCCGTGCACGATCGAGACCGCCTGCCCCTGCTCGTCCTGCGCCTCGTGGGCCGCAGTCAGCGCCCACGCCAGCGAGCGGGCGATGCGCAGCGAAGCAGCGGGCGGAATGCGCGCGCCGCACGCGTGCAGGTGGCGGAAGATCTCCCGGAGCGAGGCGCCCTCGACGAACTCCATGACCATCACGAACGATCCATGCAGCTCGCGGCCGTCATACACGCGCACGATGTTGGCGTGTCGGAGCAAGGTTCCGATCCGCGCCTCCTCCTCGAGCAGCCTACGGTACAGCGGGCTGTCCGAAAGCTCGGGGAGCACGCGCTTGAAGGCCACCGGCACCACGCGTCCGTCCGAGAGCTCGGCCTCGCCGCGCCAGACCTCCGCCATGCCCCCCCAGGCGAGCTTCGCGCGCGGCACGTACGAAATCGTGCCGCTCCGCACGTCGTGTTCGAGTTGTGCGTCGATCCCAGGCACCCCTCGGCAGCCTGAAAGACCCTCGTCACGCGGTCAACGCGCCGCTTTCCCATCTGCGCGTGGTGGCGCTTTTCGCAGCCCGAGTCGGGCTTCAGCCAAAGTGCGACGCGAAGGCGCGATCCGCCAGCGCGGCGGCCTCGAGCCAGCGCTCCGCGTGCCGCAGCACGCGCGCGAGTGCGGCGCTCTCGACGAGCTCGTGCGCGCGCGCTTGGTCTGCGATCATCGGCTGTTTGGGCCGCGCACGGCTCCGCGCAGCCGCCAAACGGCTCCACTTCACGTGTCCGATCGTGCTCTGCCAAAGGGCCGACGAGACACCGGTGATCAGCGGCGTTCCGTCGTACATGAGCTGCCGTCGTTCCGGATCGAAACACACGCGTCGCAGGGAGACCAACATGTTTGAACCGCAGCACGCGACCGCGCCCGGGCGGGTTGTGGGCGCCTCCTCGCAGGCAGGGTCCAGCGCTTCCAGCGAAAGCTCGCCCGCCGCGCAGAACGCGGAGATGGCCGCGGCGCTGCGTGGCAGCGGGATGCGGGGATAGTCCCGCTTGAGGCGCTCGCCCTGCTCCCCGCGAAAGCGCGCCGAGCACAGCACGCCGAGGGCGAAGAGGATGACCTGCTCGGGCCCGGCTTCGTCGCTGAGATCCGCGAAGCGCGAGCGCACCTCGGCGGAGAGGTTCGGCTGCCCGTCCGGATCATGGCTGGGAAAGACGCGCGTGCGGCAGGAGGAACGCGTGGAGAGAAAGCATGCGTCGGCCACGTCGCGCGCCGCACCGAACAGGGAGAAGGGGAAGCTCCCGCGATCTTTGCGCGCCGCGAGCAGGCTCAGCGAGCCGTGCGCCGTGGCCCGCAGCAGGTCGGGCCGAGGCCGATGACACAGGGGCGAGACCGCGCACACGACGCGGGTCTCGAGCGGCCGATAGGCCAGGCGCCGGATGCGATCGTCGTGCTCTCCTTGAAGGACCGCGCGCGCGACGGCCCGTGCGCGCGCGGGATCGAAGTGCGAGCTCGACACGAGCGCCAGTTCGCCCTCCGCGATGCGCGCGAGCTGGCTGAAGAGCTCCTCGCGGCTGGCCGCAGTGGCGAGCTCGTCGCGGTTGGTTTGCACGCCTTCCCGATGAAACGGAAACGCCTCGGCGATCGAGAACTCCTCGCGCTTGGGCGCGCGCGCTGCGCGCACCTCGGGCTTGGTCCAGGGCGCCGCGGGATCGGCGTCGATCTCGCTGAAGGCCAATTGGGCGAGCTGTTCGAGCTTCTCCTCGCGCGTCCCCACCACCCGCGAAACGCGCACCTGCGCGAGGCGCGTGCCCGCCCGGGGCCTGCGGAAGCCGAGCGTCAGCGCGGCACCGACGCGCACACCGAACACGTTCTGATCGCGCTCGCCGCCACGGGACAGGAGCGCGTTGCCGCCCAAGTCGATCACCTCGATCTGATCGAACGCGGCCCGCAGCGCCGCGCGCATGCCGCGGTGCACCGGCCCGTCGAGGAACGAACCGTTGCTGGCGAGGCAGAACACCGCGCCCGCGGGCGCGGTGCGGGCCTGCTCGAGCGTCCAACGAAAGAAGCGGACGTAGTCGTCCGAGAGCAC
>JBIQKA010000030.1:0-54855 GCA_044507075.1 Myxococcales bacterium | reverse complement strand
GCTCACCAAAGAGCGTGCTGAACGTGTCACTTCGATTCAGTTTTCAAAGGCCGAAACTGCCGTGTCGCTCCGGGGAGCGTCCCTCTTGTCTCGAGGTCGGCGGATTCTAGTTATCGTCTCGCCGTTGTCAACTTCTATTTTTTGAAGTTTTTCGCAGGCTTTCCGATCAACATGAGACGAGTACAACGAGACGTTGCAGCCCTGTCTCTCCCCCAAGCGACGAACTACGCTCGCTTGGTTGGCCCCGCCTCGCAGCGGGAGCCAATAGGTAGCAGCGGCGCCCAAGCTGTCAACGGAGGGTGAGAAAAAATCTAGTCACGTTCCAGAAACGATGGGCATCACCCAGCTCTCGCCCGGCCCCAGCTCGTCGAGCCGCGCGAGGGTGTGCTCCGATACGGAGAGAGTGCGCGCATCCTTCGAACCCGCAAGTGTGGGAATGGCCACGAAATACGGCGGGTTTTCGGTTCGCCTCGCGACCAGGACCCGCTCGGAGAGCGAGGTGGAAGCGTCGGCGACGAGGTCCACCCTGCGGGCGGCCCGCACGAGCGAGACCTCGTCCGTGGGGGCTACGAAGTGGGGGCCGCCATCGAAGGGATCCACCCGCTCCGCATATCGGAACCCGATTCGCCTGAGCAGCTTCTCCACTCCGCGCGTCTGCGCTCCCACGGCGCCGACCACCGCCTGGGCGCGCTTCGGCAAGAGCGTCGCGTAGATCGCTCCCTCCGGGAAGAGGCCCCGGATGAACTCCTTGTTGCGCTTGCTCAGGCGGTCGGCCTCGCTGTAGCTCAGCCCGGTGAAGTGCCGTCCGAGCGCCTCCCACAGGTGGCTGGTGCCGTCGGGCTCGAGCGGTGGCAGGAGCTCGGCCAGGAGCTCGTCCCGGAAATCCGTGCGTTGCATGGCGATGAAGAGGAAGCGCACGAACGAGATCAGCGTGCCGATCTTCTCGGGGCTGCTGCGGTAATCCGGCCGCACCACGAGGCCGCCGATCTCGGTCGGGCCATCGTACGAGTAGCGCGCCCAGAGCACCTGATGGATGAAGTGCTTCTTGAGCGTGGCGCTGTATTTCTCTTCCCGAAGGACGTCGAGGTAGATGTACGGCTCGCCGGGTCGCCCGAGCTGCGCGATGACCATGGATGTGCCGACCGCGCGTCGTTGCTCGAGGTCGTGCAGGATGAAGACGTACTCACGGTCGCGGACGGACTCGATTTCGCCGTTGAAGGAGCGCTCGGAGACGTCGAGCAGGTGCGCGATGGCGGCACGGTCGTTGGGTAGGTTGACCGTGTTCAGGTAGCGCGCGAGGGCGAGCAGGTCCTCTTCGTCCTTTCGTGAAGCAGCGCGGATTTCGAAGCGATGCATGGCTCTGGAGATTGTGCCCTAAAAAGCCCGCTCACTGTCGATGAGGATGGTGACTGGGCCCGCCACCTGCGCGTCGACCCACATGCTGGCACGAAAGCGGCCCGTCTCGACGGTGAGCCCGAGCGCGCGCAATTCGGCACATACCTGTTCGTAGAGCACCTGCGCTTGCTCTGGAGGAGCGGCGCTGTCGAAGCTTGGGCGACGGCCCTTGCGGACGTCTCCGTAGAGCGTGAACTGCGAGACGACCAACACCGAGCCGCCGACGTCAGCGACGCTCAAGTTCATTCTGCCTTCGGCGTCCTCGAAGATGCGCAGCCCGGCGACCTTCGCCGCCATCCACTTGGCGGTGTCGGCTTCGTCGCCCCGCCCTGCCCCCAAGTACACGAGCAGTCCGTGACCGATTGCACCTGTGACCTGCTCCGAAACGGTGACCTTCGCCTCATTCACTCGTTGTACGACCGCTCTCATGGCACGACCTTGCCACGTCTTGGGACGGGCTGTATGCCCTCGCCCATGGCGGGGTCGGGAGAAGTGCAGCGCGGAGCGCGCGCGCCGGAGGAAGCGCGCAGCGCCGGGCAAGGACCGAATGTCGTCGGGCTGACCGGTGGAATTGCCTCCGGCAAGAGCACCGTGGCGCGGCACTTCGCAGATCTCGGCGTCCCGAGCGTGGACGCCGATGTGCTGGCGCGGGAGGTCGTGGCCAAGGGCACACCGGGACTTGCCGCCATCGTGGAGACCTTTGGCCCAGCGTTCCTCCTCCCGGATGGGACCCTGAACCGTAAGGCGTTGGGTCAGCTCGTCTTCGATGATCCCGCCGCGCGGACGAAGCTAAACGCGATTACACATCCGAGGATCGCTGCGCTGGGCGCAGAACGGGTCCGCGCGCTCTCGGGAAAGGGAGTACCCTACGTACTTTACGAGGCTGCGCTGATCGTGGAGAACGGGTTGCACCGAGGCATGCGCGCGCTGGTGGTGGTGTCTGCGGACGCGAGCACGCAGCGCGCCAGGATCATGCAGCGCGATCTGCTCTCGCGCGCACAGGCCGAGGCACGCATCCAGGCGCAGGCCCCGCTCGAGCGCAAGCTCGAGGTCGCTGATTTCGTGATCGACAACAGCGAGGTCAACTTGGACACGTTGGCGGAGCGTGTAAAGCAAGTGCACGAGGCGCTGCTCGAGCGCCTGCGAGGCGCGTCGGCATGAGCGGCGGGACGCCGAGAAGCGGCTCTATCAAGAAGGGCACCCTGCTCACGGGATTTCCCAGCAACGAGCTCGCGTGTCGCGTGCTCTCGCGGTTGCTCGAGGAGGAGCCCGGCACGCATGTGATCTGCCTGGTCCCGGCGCGCTTCGCGGAGGCTGCTCAGGCGTGGCTCGCGACGCGCAGCGAGCCGGAGCGGGCGCGGGTGGAGCAAATCGAAGGCGATGTCGCCTCCATCGACATGGGGCTGTCTGGGAGCGAGTACCGCGACCTGATGGCCCGTGTGCGCCGCATTCATCACTGCGCCGCGGTGACCTACTCGGGCGCACCGTTCGAGATGGCCGAGCAGGTGAACGTGGGAGGCTCTCACGAGGTGCTCGAACTCGGCCGCTCGGCAAAGCGGCTCGAACGAATCGTGCACTGGTCCGCGCTCAGCGCGACCGGGGATGTGAACGGGACGATCTCCGAGAACGACCTGGTCGAACCGATGGCCTCACGGCTTACGCACACGCGCTACCGCGCCGAGCGCATGATGTCGCGCGCGCGTGAGGAGCTCCCGATCACGGTCCTGCGCCCGGCGATGCTGGTCGGAGACCGGGAGCGGGGGGCGTTGCGGCGGCTCGAGGGACTTCACTTGTTGATCGCCGGCATCATGGCGGCGCCCCGTGAACTCCCGCTGCCGGTGCTCGGCCCTCCCCAAGCCCCCGTGCAGGCCGTACCGATCGACTATGCGGTGGAGGCGGGCTTGGCCCTCGCGCGCGCCAAGGACACCGTGGGCCGAACCTTCCACATCGTCGACGCCGCGCCGCCGTCGCTGGGGGGGGTGTTTGCCACGCTGAGTGATCTGCTCGAGCGCCCCGCTCCGGTCGGCGCCATCCCCTTGGCGATCACGCGGATGATGACGCGACTGCCAGGCCTACACCGCGTCGTACACGCCCAGCGCGCCGTGCTCGAGGAGATGGGGCGCAGCGTGCGGGTCGACGACGCGCACGGGCGGCAAATCCTCGCGCGGGCAGGGCTTTCATGCCCTCCCCTGCTCACGCACCTGCCCTTGCTCGTACAGTACGTGACGGAACATCGCGGCCGCACGGGTCCGCGCTTCACGCTCGCGCCGCAGGTTCAAGGAGTCGACGTGCGCCGCGGGCCGCGAGCGCCGTAGCCCGCGGTCTCACACGCGCGGTTTGCTCGCGTGCAAGGGTCGCCGGCTTCGATGGCCTCACTTGCCCGCGAGGGTCATGGCGCTGACGCGCAGCGTGGGGGACGCGACCGAGGTCTTGAGATCCAGATCGGTCCCGACGGCATCGATGCGCTTGAGCAGTTGATCGAGGTTGAGGGAGATCGTCACCTCCGACACGGGAAACGCGATCTGGCCGTCTTCGATCCAGAAGCCGGACGCGCCCCTGCTGAAATCACCGGTGACCGCGTTGAAGCCAAAGCCCATCATGTTGGTGACCAACAGGCCCTTCTTGGTCGAGCGGAGGATCTCCTCGGGCGTCTGCGAGCCGGCCACGATGTGAAAGTTGGTGCCCGCGATGCCGACGCCTCCCGAGCTGCCGCGCGAGGCGTTCGCGGTGCTGGGACGGTTGAGCTTCTTGCCGGAGTAGGTATCGAGTTGGTACGCGAGCAGGCGGCCCTTCTCGACCACCAGGTTCTTGCGAGCCAACAGCCCCTCGCCGTCATAGGCGCGAGAGCCCGGACCGCGCAAGATGGTGGGATCGTCGACGATGGTGATCAGCTCACTCGCGATCTGGGTGTCGATGCGATCGAGCAGGTAGCTCGAACGACGCCAGATTGCACTGCCGCTAATGCAACTCGAGACGAGCCCCAGGATCGAACGCGCCGAGTCCTGATCGAAGATCACCGGGACCTCCTGGGATTCGACCTTGCGGGCCCCGAGCTTTTGCAGCGTACGACGGGCCGCCTCCCTGCCCACCGCTTCGCCGCTCTCGAGATCAGCGAGGTGGCGGCGCGAGGACCAGTAGTAGCCGCTGCGCTTCTTGCCGCCCTCGTCGTCTATCACGGGGTTCACCACCACCGAGGCCGACGTACCGCGCGCGGCACCCGCGAACCCGCCGCTCGTGACGAGCGCCGCGCCCCCGGACACCCGCGTGAAGGTGGCTCCGTCGGTGTTGGTCACACGCGGATCGAAGTCGAGCGCGGCGCGCTCGGCGACGCGCGCCCGCTGCACGGCCTCGCTGCCGTCGACCTGATCCACCGCGGGATCGAACAGATCCAGGTCACGATGCTCGCTGCGCTTCGAGAGCAGCGATGGCTCTGGAGGCCCAGCGAAGGGATCGGGCTGGCTGAGCTGCGCGAGTTCGACGGCGTCCTCGACCAGCCGCGCGAGCCCCGCCGCACTCAGATCGCTGGTGTAGGTCACCGCGACCTTCTGTCCCAGCATCACGCGCAGCCCCACCGAGCGCGAGGCGGCCTCCTCGACGAGCTCGGGTTCGCCCAAGCGCACCTTGGCCGAGAGATGGGCTCCCTCCTGCACCACGCACTCCGCCACGCTGGCCCCCTGCTTCTGCGCGCGGCGCACGACGTCGGACGCGCGCTCGAGCATGTGCTCGAGATCGACGGGGCTGCGCTCTTGCTTGATGGAATCTCGGCTCACAGCTGGGTCCCTCCCACGGTCACGGCGCTGATCTTGAGCGTGGGGCATCCGACACCCACCGGGACGCTCTGCCCGTCCTTGCCGCAGGTCCAGATGCCATCGGAGGTGGTCATATCGTTGCCGAGCATGACCACCCTGCGCATCACCTCCGGGCCGTTGCCGATCAGGTTCACGCCCTTGAGCGGGGCGGTGAGCTTCCCGTCTTCGATCAAGTAGCCCTCGGTGAGCGAGAAGACGAAGTCGCCATTGGAGATATCGACCTGTCCGCCGCCGAAGCGAGCCGCGTAGACGCCGCGCTTGACGCTCCGCACGATCTCCTCGGGATCGCTTTGGCCCGCGAGCAGGAGCGTGTTGGTCATACGGGGCATGGGGTGCGACTTGAAGCTCTCCCGGCGCCCGTTGCCGGTGGCGCCCATGCGAAAGAAGTCCGCCGAGTGCCGGTCGTGCATGTAGCCGCGCAGGATGCCCTGCTCGATCAACACGGTGCGCTCGGGCACGTTGCCTTCGTCGTCCACGTTGACCGCCCCGCGCGAGTGGGCGAGGGTCGCGTCGTCCACCACGGTGCACAGCTCGCTGGCGACCTGCTTGCCGATCTGGTCGGTGTAGTTGCTGGTTCGCTTGCGATTGAAGTCCGCCTCCAGGCCATGCCCGACGGCCTCGTGGAGCAAGATGCCGCTGTCACCGGGGCCCAGCACCACTTCCATCTCGCCCGCCGGCGCCTCCCGCGCGTCGAGCATCACCAGGGCTTGCCGGACCGCTTCGTCGGCGTGCCACTCGGGCGACCGCCCATCGAAGTAGTCGAGCCCGATGCGCCCGCCGCCTCCGGAGCTGCCCGACTCGCGCCTGCCCCCGGATTCCACGATGACGCGCACCCCGAAGCGCAGCAAGGGTTGACTGTCGAACGCAATCTTGCCGTCGGAGGTGGCCACCAGGATCTCGCGGATCTCCTCGCTGAGCGAGGCGTCCACGCGCACGACGCGGCTGTCGGCCGCGCGGGCTCGCTTGTCGGCGCGTTCGAGCAGCGCTCGCTTGTCGAGACCCGGGACGTCCAGGCTCATCAGCAGCACCCGGTAGCGGGACCCGGTGTTGGGCGAGGCGAAGACGGGCGCCACCTGCTGCTGGGAGCCGGCCGCGATGTTGGCCGCCGTCCGGGCGGCGCGCGCCATCGAATCGAAGGCCAAGTCCTCCACGTACGCGTAGCCGGTGGCGTCACCCTTCACGACGCGCACCCCGAGGCCCATGGTGACGGCGCGGCTGGCCGACTTGAGGATGCCCTCGTCATAGCTGTAGCCACCGGAGGCGCAGTACTCGAAGAAGAGATCGGCGTAGGTGCCGCCCCGAGCGAGCGCTATCTCGAGCAGCTTGCGCGCGGTTTCGTGGTCGATAGGTTCACTGCCGCCCGGCGCGAAGGGCGCCCCGTATCGCGTGCTCATGGAGGGCACTGTAACGCGCCCGACCGGGGAGAACCACGGGGAGGCCGGAAAAGGTGGGCGCGCGCTGCGCCAAACAGGGGCGTACTGGCGTGTGTGCGATGGACGCACGGCGGGCTTGCTGAGCAGGGGGAAAATGGGCTTTGCTGTGTCTCGGAGGGGACGACGTGAAGACGAACCAAGATGCGATGTTGCGCTCACTGGTGGCCATTGCCTGGGCGGATGGGCACTTTGCCAGCGAGGAGGGGGAGGTGATCGAGGCGATGATCTCGACTTTTCAGCTCAGCGACGAGGACGTGGCCAAGGTCAGGGTGTACGCGAAGACCAGGCGCACGTTGGACGACGTCCCGGTGACCGAGTTGGACGAGGAAGACCGGCGAACGCTGCTGCAGCACGCGGTCATCCTGAGCTACATCGATGGAGGACAGAGCGAGCAGGAGCTCGACATCATCGACGAGTTGGTGGATCGGCTGGGCATCCCCGAGAAGGAAGCCGACGCCCTGATCGCCTCGGCGAACGAGCGGGCAAAGAGCCTGCTGGACGTGCTGGAGAGCTAGCGATGCGCACGCACAAGCCCGCGCTGCTCCTCTTGGACGCGGGCAACACGCTGGTCTTTCTGGATCATGGGGCGCTGTCGGAAGCCGCCCGACATGCGGGGTTTGTGGTTGAAGCGGACGCGCTCGCCCGGGCCGAGCCGCTGGCCAAGCGGCGCTACGAGAGCGCGCTGAAAGAGGGCGTCTCCCACGAGGACGGTTGGACGCTGCACATGCGGGCCATCTTCGAGCTCGCCGGGCTGCCTGCGGCGGACGCTCGCGCGGCCAGCGAAGCGGCGCGAGAGGCCCATGCCGCGTTCAACCTGTGGCGGCGGGTCCCCGAGGGGCTCCCCGAGGCGCTCGACCGGGCGGCCGGGGCGGGCATCCGCCTGGGTGTGGTGTCGAACTCGGAAGGACAGCTCGTGTCGCTGTTCGAGCGCCTGGGGCTGAGCCGGCACTTCGAGCACGTGGTGGACTCCGCCCTCGAGCGGGTTCGTAAGCCGGACCCGGAGATCTTTCGACGGGCCTTGGCGCGCTTCGCGGAGCGCCCCGAGCGCGCGCTGTACGCGGGGGACATTCCCAGGGTGGACGTGGACGGCGCGCGGGCAGCCGGCATGGACGCGGTGTTGATCGATCCGTTCGACCACTATCCCAGCTACGTCGATGCCCCCCGCTTCAACTCGGTAGCGGAGTTGATCCGGTCATTTTCGGCATGAACCCGCGCGCGCGCGCGGCAGTCTCCCTGCTCGGGCTCACCTGCGCCTGGGCCTGCGCGGGCACCCCCGGGGGCTCGACGCCAAAGCCGGGCAAGGGAGAGCCCGCGGCGCGCTGGCACTACGAGGTGCGCGTCTCGCCCGAGCTCCGTTCGTTGGAGGCGACGGTGTGCTTCGAGGGGCCCATGCCGCGCGAGCTGCGCGCGGGCAAGGACGAGGCCGCGAGTCGCTTGCGGCACGCCCGCTGGCTCTCGCCTGGGCCCGTGCGCGGGCTGCGCGTGGAGCGCGGGCGCATCCAACTCGGGCGCGCCGCGGAGGACGGCTGTGTGGGCTATCGCGTGGACTTGGCTGAGGGAGGGAGCCTGGGCGCGGCGGTGCGCCGCGTGGGGGCGAGCTTGCTCATGAGTCCGAACGCCTGGCTGTGGCGACCGGAGCGAAGGGCGAGCGGTGCTTCCGCCACGCTCGTACTGCACATGGCCGAAGGCCTACGGGCGTCGTTGCCCTGGCCCAAGACGCCCGACGGTGCGCGGTACGTGCTCGATGAAGACGCGTTCGCGTTCGACTCCCAGGCCGCGATCGGCGCGCTGCGCGTGACGCACGGTGAGCGAGATGGGATCCCCTTCGAGGCCGCCGCGCTCGACGCGACCTTGGCGCCCGAAGAGCCGGTGATCGCTGCCTGGATGAGGAACGCCATCGACCTCGCGAGCGCGGGCCCCGCGGGCTTTCCCGCGCCGCGCCTGCACGCGCTCCTCGTCCCGGCGACCACCGATGGCGCGCCGGTCGCGTTCGGCTCCGTGACCCGTGGCGGCGTGGGCTCGGTGTTGCTCTTCGTCTCGCCCAAGGCGACCTTACCGTCACTCGAACGCGATTGGGTCCTCCCCCACGAGCTCAGCCACCTCTTTCTCCCCTACGTCGCGCGGGAGCACGCCTGGTTCAGCGAGGGTGCGGCGACCTACTATCAGGAGGTGTTGCGGGCGCGCGCGGGCGTGCTCTCGCCCGAAGAGGCGTTGTTGAACATCGCGCGCTCCACCCAGAGCGCAGCGCGCGAAGGCACCGGACGCACGCTGCGCGCAGAGAGCCGGGACATGCACTCCACCTACGCGTTTCGCCCCGTCTATTGGGCTGGCGCAGCCTATTTTTTGATGGCGGACGTGGCGCTCCGACAGGCGAGCGCCGGAGAGAAGTCGCTCGACAGCGTGCTCCGTGCGCTGAAGGAGCGCGCGGGTGCGGGCCGGCCAGAGTCCCTCGACGCGTTGCTCGCGCGCATGGACGACTACGCCGAGATGCCCATCTTTCGCCCGCTCGCGGAGGCGTGCCTAAAACGTGCTTTTCCCGCGCTGGACCCGGTGCTCGCGCAGCTCGGCGTGCGGCAAGAGGGGGACGCGCGGTGGGTCGCGCGCGAGGCCGAGCTAGCCGCCGTGCGCGAGGGCATCTTCGGGGGTCGGTCCGCGTCGGCGCACTCGCGCCCCGCTACGCCTTGAGGGTGTCGACCACCACATCGACGACGCGCTCGCGCTGCGACTGGGAGAGCTCGGGCGCGACCGGGATCGCGAGCACCTCGGCGCACGCGCGCTCGGTCTCGGGCATGTCGCCAGGCTCGCCCCCGAGCGACTCGAAACACTGCTGCAAGTGCAGTCCCAGCGGGTAATACACCTCGCTGGCGATGGCGGCCGCCTGCAACGCCGCGCGCAAGGCGTCCCGCTTCGGCGTGCGCACGACGTACTGGTTGTACACGTGACCCGGGTCCACGCGCGCAGGCGTCTTGAGGAGGGCGCCCAGATCGGCGGCCGCAAAGCGCTCGTCGTAGAACGCGGCGTGACGCCGCCTGGCTTCGGTGTACTCGCCCAACAAGGGCAACTTGGCGCGCAAGAGCGCCGCCTGCAGGGCATCCAGGCGGAAATTGCCGCCGACGAAGCGATGGTAGTACTTGGGCTGCGCGCCATGGGATCGCAGGACGCGCGCCCGCTCGGCCAGATCTGCGCGCTGCGTCGTGAGCAACCCGCCATCACCGAACCCGCCGAGATTCTTGGAGGGGAAGAACGAGAAGCAACCGAACGCCCCCAAGGTGCCCACAACACGCCCCTGGCAGGTGGCGCCAAGCGCCTGCGCGGCGTCCTCGATGACCGGCAGGTCGTGATTCGCTGCCACCGCGCTCAGCGCGTCCATGTCGGCGGCTTGGCCGAACAGGTGAACTGGGACGATGGCCTTGGTGTTGCGCGTGATCGCCATCTCGAGATGACGCGGATCGAGGTTGAACGACTCCGGATCGATGTCGACGAAGACCGGCTTGGCGCCGAGGCGCGCCACCACGCCCGCGGTGGCGAAGAACGAAAACGGCGTGGTGATGACCTCGTCGCCGGGGCCCACCTCGAGCGCCATCAGGGCCAGGAGCAGCGCGTCCGTGCCGCTCGAGACCCCGATCGCGTGCGCGTAGCCGAAGCGCTCACAAAGCTCCCGCTCGAGCGCCTCCACCTCGCTGCCCAGGATGAACTGCCCCGACGCAAGGACGCGCTCGAAGCTCGCGCGCAGCGCGGGCAACAGCGGGGCGTTCTGGGCCTTGACGTCGAGCATGGGCACAGGCTCCAGCGCCGGCGGGGCCTCCATGGGCGCGAGCGGGGTGCAGTAGCCGCCTGCGATCCGATACTGCGCAGCGCAGGCCGAGCAGCGCACTTCCCCCTCCACCTCCGGGCCTCCGAGCATCTCGCCGCACGCGCAGACCCAACCGGTCTGTCTCGCCGGCGTCCCCATCACCACGGCGTAGGGCCGAACATCGTGGGTCACCGTCGCGCTCGCCGCCACCAGCGCGTAACTTCCGATCTGATTGCCGCACACGATCGTGGCGTTGGCGCCGATGGTCGCGCCCCGACCCACGAGCGTGCGGCGATACTCGTGCTTGCGCTCGATGTGCGCGCGGGGGCTGAGCACGTTGGTGAACACGGCGCTGGGACCGAGGAAGACGTCGTCTTCGATCTCGACGCCCTCGTAGAGAGAGACGTTGTTCTGAACCTTGACGCCCGCCCCTACCCGGACGCCTCGACCCACGAAGACGTTTTGCCCGAGGCTGGTCCGGGCGCCGATGATCGCGCCCTCCGAGACGTGGCTGAAGTGCCAGATCCGGACGGCTTGCCCGAGCTCTACCTTGGCGTCGATGACGGCCGTCTCGTGCACGAAGGCTTTCGACATGTGCCTTCAGCCTATCGCGAGTTGGCCGCTTTGGCGCGTCTTCGACGAAGCAGCGTGCCTCAGCGCACCATGCGGCGACATTCTGGGACGTACTTGCCGCTCGGCAATTCGGCGCAGCGCACGTAGGCCGCGCTCGCTCCGGCGGCATCTCCCAGGCTCGAGAGCGCAGCCCCGAGCACGATCCAGGCCTCGGAGTTGGTGGGGTCGACTTTGACCGCCGCCTGGGCACGATCGCGCGCGTCCTTGTTCTTGCCCAGGTTGAGGTACAGCATGGCGAGCCCGCTCAATGCCTCGGCCCCCTCGGGCTGGATCGAGAGCGCCTGCAGGTAGCTGGATTCCGCGGCCCGGCGGTAGCCTTGCTTGCGTGCCTGCGCGAGCAGGGTCTCGTACCCCTCGACGTCGGAGGCCGTGACCACGGCCTTGGGTGCTTCCTCCCGTGCTGGGCGCAGCGGCTCATCGAACGCCGCTTCGGGGGACTCCGGCCCGAGGACGAGCTCAGATTTCGCCGTGTTCGGCGCGACGTGCTGCTCGGGCGCCTGCGCTCCATCGGGCGTCGTCTTGGACGCTTCAGAGTCGGCGGAGACGGCGAGCGCGGTCGGAATCGCTGCGCTGACTTCGGGCAGGTCGCGCATCATTTCGGGCGTCGGGAGCGCGACCGGTGTGGTGGGCAGGTCGGCGGGCGTCGGCATCAAGACCTTCTGCGTGAAGAGGAACCCGCCGATCCCGAGCACCCCGCACGCGAGCACCACGAGGGTCCAGGTCTGTCCCCGCTTCACTTGCTTGCGACGCTCGGGGTCGGTGTCGACGCCGTCGAGATCACTCCATTGGGGGACGACGGGAGCAGCTGGCGGGTCGGAGAAGAAGCGCTCCTCCTCGGCGTCCGCTTCTGACTCCCCAAGCTCGGAAGGAACGACGGCGGCGGCGGACTCGACGCGGGGCACGGGCCCCGACGCGACCTGACGGGCGCGCTTGTTCTTGCGGCTCTTCTTCTTGGAGCGACCTCCGCTGTTTGCGCCGGACGGCTGGGTGCTTTGTCCGACCGGGAGCGGAATGACGTTGTCGCCGTCGTTGCGAGTCGAGGGCGCTGGGGCGCTGCTCGGTATGCTGCTCTTTCTCGCGTGCCTTCCCATCGAACCCTCGTCTCCAGCAGCGTCAGCGTCCTCGGCTGCTGTCTCTGAGTCGCGAGGTTCGGGCTCCGTTCTGAGGCTTTCTGCCGCGTCCGGGTGGCGGGCCGCGGAGCTTTCTTCGGCGGCGACCGCCATCCGCTTGAGCTTGATGGCGGCCACCGCGACGGGCGCCTCCTGGGCCAAGGGTTCGCTCATGGCCGGCGCGGGCACGGCGTCGCTCGCCTCGCTCAGCGCGTTCGAAGCGGGCGCGAGCTGCGCCTCGGGCGGCTCTTGGGGGGGCTGAGCGATGGGCTCGGCCAGCGCGGTCGTGACCTGCGCGCTCCCCTCGCCGCGCCCCGAGGGCTCGCCCGCGGGCAGCAGCGCTTCGCCCTCGTCCGGGACGTAGGGCCCCTCGAGGGCGCCGATCAACAGGTCGTCCGTTGGGTCGCTCTCCGCGGGCGCAGGCGAGTCGCGCACGATCAGGAAGCCCTCGAAGTAGAGCTTGTTGATGGAGTTGAGGTTGGCGAGGTCGTCGCCGCGGCTCTGATCGAGCACCTGGGCCAGCGTGCGGCGCCCATCGAACAGCTTGAGGACCTCGTTGATCTCGTCCGGTATTTCCGACAAGCGCTGCGATAGCTCGTCGTAGTTCACGTCGAACACCGTGCCGAGCGACGGCAACTGCTCTTGCAGCCGACTCCATTCGTCCAGGCGCCGCATGCCCTCCATCAAGAGGCCCTGGGTCGACACCCCCAGCTTGTCTTCGCGGCGGACCTCGCGGAAATCGAGCTCGAACTCGCCCTCATTCCAGAGCAGGAAGCGATAGATGGCCGCCTCGGCCGAGAGATCCCCGAGCTCCGCATCGAGCACGCGCCCGTCCTGAAAGTACACCGATCCGCTCTTGCCCTGGGAGGTCAGCTGCAGGACGCCGGACTTGCGGCTCACGTCGATCGTCTGCAGCAGGTCCACCAAGCCCATGTCCGCGAGCGCCCCGGAAAAGCGCGTCTTCGAGGTGCGGCTGAGCCCCTCGCGCTCCTTGCGCTGCATGACCAGGTTCACGCGGGTGAGGATCTCGCGGATGTAGACCGGCTTCGTGAGGTAGTCCTCGACGCCCAGCTCCAGGCCGCGCACGCGGCTCTCGACCGAGGGATCGCTGGACAGGAACATGAGTGGTATGTCCGCCCACTTGGGGCGCGCCTTCAGCGCGGCCACCAGCTCGAAGCCGTCTTTCCCCGGCAAACGGGTGTCTGCCAGGATCATGTCGGGCTCCGTGAGCTCGGTGAGCTCGAGCGCACCATCGACGTCAGCGGACGTAGTGACGCTGTAGCCCGCCTTGCGGAGGCTGACCTCGAGGACCCGCAAGCTGCGAGGGTCCGAATCCACAAGCAAAAGATTTCGCTTCGCCACCCTGCCCGAGTGGAGTGTGCTGAGCATGCGGCGTGAGTGTCAAGTTCGGCCGACGTTGGACGCGCCCGTCGGCCATTGACCGCGCAGCGCGGGGTCGTCTATGGTCCAGGCGGAATTCGCCTAAAGGGGATCGAGAACATGACGAGCCGAAACACGCTCCTTGCCACCGGAAGTCTCACAGCGGCCCTCTTCTCGGTGTTCTGCATGGCCTGCGCTGGGGATGGCGAGATGGCCGTCACCGGCATCAACCCGCGCGCAGGGCACATTGCGGGCGACCAAAAAGTGGAAATTCTGGGCAAGAACTTCCGCTCCGACATCGGGTACACCGTCTATTTCGGCAGCTCCAGGGCCAGGGGCGTGACCATCCGCGGCAGCGAGTCGTTGGTCGTGATCACGCCCAGCGGCGCCGTGGGCCCCACCGACGTCACCGTGCGCGCCGACGACGGAAATGCCTTCCGCCTCAAGCAAGCGTTCACCTATGAGGACATGGGTGGCAGTGTGGTCGAGAACCTGGGAGAGACGGCGGGCTCGAAGGGCAAGGGCAACCTCGCCTTCTGAGCACGGTCCGCCTCACTCCCATGGATCCACGACCTCACTCTTGATGCGCGGGCGCCGGGAGGTCGTCGTCGGGGCGGGCGCGGGCAGCGGAGCCTTGCTGGCCGCCGCAGCCGGGGATCGCACGGCCGCTCCGGGGGTACGCCTTCGCAGGCGGACGTGAAGCTGCTCCGGTGAGTTCGCTGAAATGCGGACGTTCTCGGGGAAGAACCCGTCCAGCCTCAACTCGAGCATGCGGCTTCCTTCGAAGCGCGGCAGCTGGGCCGGTGTATGGCCCATGATCGCGCCATCCATCACGATGGCCGCGCCCTCGGGCTCGGTCGTGACACGCAACGCCCCCGTGCTGGCCGCCGACGGCGCCGGTACGCCCTGGGGCACGACCGCTGGGCTTTCGTGGGCCGCGGGGACCGGCAAAGCCGGCGGGGGCGCAGGCACCTGAGGCGGAGCGTCCGAACGAAGCGTCGCCCCGGACTCGTCGCCTCGCAGGGACCAGAAGACCACCGAGAGCACGATCAGCGAAAACAACACCCCGCCGCCCGCGTAGAGCCAGCGATGTGGGTGCAGGGGAGCGCGGAGCTGACCGCCCATCTGCGCTTCCAGGTTCATCTCGCTGCGCGTGCGCGGCTCCAGCGCGTCTGCCAGCGCGGCCGTCGCGCCCGTGTTGGCCCCCGACGGCTTGGGGAGGCCGCCGCCCACCACGCGTTCGAGGTCGTCGACCAACTCCTGCATGGTTTGGTAGCGATTCTCGGGCTTCTTCTCCAGCGCGCGCAGCGTGATCTGCTCGATCGCGCCCAACATGCGGCCGGCGCCCGGCGCGTTCATCGGCGCGGGCTGCTCGAACATGTGCTTGGTGAGGACGGCCATGAACGTGTCGGCGTCGAACGGCACGCGCCCGGTGAACATCTCGTACATGATGACGCCGAGCGCGTAGATGTCGGTGCGCGCGTCGACGCTCTGTCCGGCGGCCTGCTCGGGAGACATGTAGTGCGGGGTTCCGAAGACCATGCCGGTGCGCGTCAGCTTGTTCGAAGCGCCACCCACCTTGGCGATGCCGAAGTCGAGCACCTTGACGTAGGTCGACTGCTCGCCGCGCGTGACCAGGTAGACATTGTCCGGCTTGAGATCGCGATGGACGATGCCACGCAGGTGGGCCGCACCCAACGCGCTCCCGATCTGACGCACGATGGTGACCGCATCGCTCACGGGGATGGAACCGCCGCGCTTGATCAGCTGGTTGAGCGGGCTGCCGCTGAGGTACTCCATCACGAAGTACACGGTTCCATCCGGAAGCCGACCGAAGTCGCTGATGTCGATGATGTTCTCGTGTCCGATCGAGGTCGCGGCCTGCGCCTCCTGGATGAAGCGCTGCACCACCTCTGGGTCCTTCGCCATCTCGCCGCGCAGCACCTTGAGCGCCAACGTCTTGTTCAAGGTCACGTGGAGGGCCTTGTAGACCACCCCCATGCCTCCCTCGCCGATCTGCTCGCCGATGCGATAGCGGCCATCGACGATGGTGCCGATCAAGGCATCCTGCGCGGGCCCCGCATCTGGCAAGACTTCGGTGGCCGCGCCATCTTCCGGGCAGAAGCGCTCGTGGTCGTATCGGCTGCCGCAGCGAGGACAGAAGCGCATCATGATACGAAGCCTCGTTCCCCCATTCGAGCCGAGCCAGAAGCTCTCAGGCCCGGGTACGTCCCACGGCGTATGAGCTTTCTCAGGAACCCTCGCAGGGCTGGCGACACCTACCAAGGCGGGTCACTCGCTGACCCGAGGCGAGAATAGCAGTGATACCGAGGCTTCGCGTCGTTCTGCGCTGGATCTTGTTGGGACAGGCTCTGCTCTCGGCGATCGCCCACGCGCAAACGCGGAACCTTTTGCCCACACCGGACGACACCCAAGAGCTTCGCGTCATCGAGAGCACCGAACAGGGCGAAGACCCACTGGGCATCGACCGAGCGACCGGCGCGGACCTGGATGAGGCAGCCGAGCGCATCGCGGCCATCCAGGCCGTGGCTCCCCTCCCGGTTCCGACGCGAGGGGCGGTCGTGAGCGGTCTGCGCCAGGTTCGTGAAACGAACCATGCGCTGCGCATCCGGCTCGAACAGGGCCTGGCGTTCGTGGAGGTCCGAATCGGGCTAGAGTCACGGGCCAAGCACAGTTCAGAGGTGGCCTACCGCCTGGCTTTGCCCGAAGAGGCCGTCTTGGTCGGACTCTCGGCGTGTCCCTCGAAGGGGCCGTGTCTGCAGGCCGCGCCGGTGGAGGGCGAGGCAGGATCCGCGCAGCAAGCCTACCGAACGTGGCTCGCCGGTTCGAACGAGGCGCGCGGCCCCGCTTTGTCGCTGTGGGCCGAGCCCATCCTCGATCACAGAGGGCCAGCGCTCGCCCTGCGCGTCGCGCCCCTGCCGCCAGACGGCAAGCTCGAGCTCCAAGTGCGTTATGTGGTCGAGGCCATGATGCGCGGGGGCCGCGTTCACCTTCACCTCCCGGCGCGCGGCGAAGATCCCCGACTCGCGCCGAACTCCCAGGTGCAGATCTCGGCGCCGGGTTTTCTGCCGCTCGCGCTCCCCGATCTCTTCTCCTGGGACGCTCGTCTGCCGCTCGATTCGACCGCCGAATGGCCCACAGGCCAGGCCGCAAAGCCGGTCGTGACCCAAGCGCGCTGCGGTCGGGGCCGCTGCGTCCGCCGCTACGGTGCGTTCGGCAAGGCCTCGCCAAAGTCGCGCCCGACCTGGCTCTGGATCGACGCCTCGCCTTCCATGGAAGGGCCCGCCCGCAGTCGCGCAGACGTCGTGCTCGCGGCGCTGCTCGCACAACTGCCCGGAGACACTCCCCTCTCCGCCCACGCGTTCGCCGCGCGCGCCATGGACCTCGGCCGCTTTTCGGCGGACGGCGCACCGCTCGCCTTGCTGGGTGACGCGACGATGCTCGATCTCGGTTCGGCCACCCGCCCCTCGGTGGTGGTCGCGCAGACGCTGCGCGAGATCGCGAAAACGCGTCCCCGCATCGTCATCCTTTCTGACGGCCTGATCGATGGGCATCCAGATCAGCGCCGCGCGCTCACGCAAGCCCGGGAGCGCGGCGCCGAGCTGTGGCTGCTCTCGCTGCATCGCGCGCCCGAGACCTTGGGCGATGTCATCGAGATCCTCGACCTCACCGAGGAGGCGGACCGCGCGCTCAAGAGCGGAGATCTGAGCGAATTGGGCGATGCGCTCTCGATCACGCTCAGCGCGCAGGCGCGCCCAGGCGTGCGCTATGGCGAGCAGAGCGTGTCCGAGCGAGGGCCTGAGCAGCCCTACCCGCTCGCCGCCTCAGATCACTGGCTCGCGTTCTGGTGGGCGCGTACGCAGCGGCCCGCGCCCAAATGGTTCGGCGCATCCGGTGTGGCGAGCGCACCGGTGATCGCAGCGCTGCCCTACCTCGACGCACCGCCCGAACCGGCCCCCACCTACAGCGCGATGCCCGCAGAGAGCGTGCTCGAGTTGCTGCGCACGCAGCTCGTGCCCAAGGCCCGCGCCTGTTTGCGCAGCGATCGGCGAGGGCGCGGCGACTACGCGGTGGCGCTCTCCTTTCGCGCGCTTTTCAGCCGCCGCGAGGTCTCCGAAGTCTCGATCGAGGGCAAGATCCCCGAGCACCTGCGCGCGTGCCTGGCCGAGCTGCTCCCGAAGCTGCGCGTCCCGGCCTTTTCGGGGAGTGTGCGGGTGCGCTACCCCATCCACACCGACCGTGAGCCGCCCCCACCGGTCGTGGAAATGACGCCCGAAATATCGGAAAGTGTGCGGCGCGTCATGGCCGCGCCGCTGGGACGCCCCTAGCTGCTTGGTCTAGCGAACTTCAAGGCGCGCGCAGCCCGCGCTAAGCTGTGGATGAATGTCCACCCTGGAGCTGCTGACCGCGCTCACGGAGAAGATGGCGCTGCTTGCAGCGGCCGCCGTGTTCGCGGTGCTGTTTCCGCCGCTGAGAAAGCGGCTCTTGGGTCAGGCCGGAGAGAGCCGGGACAAGGCCTTCGGCATGCTGTTCGGAACCGGGCTGAGCGTGTGGGGTTCGAGCCTCGGGCTGGTGGTCGCTGGCGAGCACATCAACGTGCGCGCGATCGGGGTCCTGGTGGCGGCGATCCTCGGCGGCCGCAAGGCGGGCGCGCTGGCGGGGCTGTGCAGCGGCATCTTCATGGCGAGCCGTGTGGATGATCAGACCGCGCCCTGGGTGCTGCTCGCCTCCACCGTGGACGGGGTCGTGGCAGGTGTCGTGGCCAAGCGACGGCCCCAAGCGTTTCGCGGACACCGCGTGTTCTTCACCGCCATCGGTGTCCAGGTGTTCCATCTGGCCATCGTTGGATTTGGCCTGCTGCTCGTGGGCCACGCGGGCCGCTACCTGCCGGCGTGGCCTGCCCATCTGATCAAGCTGCTCGTCAATGCGGCCGGCGTCACCCTGTTCGTGGAGGTCTCGCGGCTCGTGGTGCAGCGTGAGCAAGCGGCCATCGCGCTCGTGGAGGCGCGCGCGGCGGCAGACCAGGCCGCGCTCGAGTCCCTGCGCCGCCGCCTCGAGCCGCACTTCCTCTTCAACTCCCTCAATGTCTTGCGCGCGACCATCCGCATCGATCCCATGCGGGCGCGTGAGCTGGTCAGCCACCTGGCCGATCTCTACCGCTACCTGCTCTCCCACCCCGGCGATGCGCCCCTGCGCGACGAGGTGAACCACGCGCGCGCGTACCTCGAGATCGAGGCCGCGCGCCTCGGCAACGGGCGCTTGAGCGTGGAGGTGGAGCTGGATCCGCTGGCGGAAAATCACCTTGTGCCCGCGCTGCTCCTTCAACCTCTGGTCGAGAACGCGGTGAAACACGGGATCGGCAAGCGCACGGGCAAGGGCACGGTGAGCATCCGCGCCCGCCTGGATGAGCGCGACTTGTTGATCGAAGTGGAGGACGCGAGCGAGGGCCCGCTGCGTTCGCTGCGCCCGCTGGCTGGCGCCCAAACCGTGAGCCACTACGAGGACGACGAGCGCCCCGGCACCGGGATCGCGTTGAAGACGTTGCGACAACGTCTCGCACACGTGTACGGTCGACAGGCGAAGCTCAACCTCGATCCCACGGAACATGGAATGATTGTCTCCGTTCGTTTGCCCGATAAGTCACCCGCCACGGTCGAGGCCGCGCAATGAGCTCTCCTCTGCGCGCCATCATCGTGGACGACGAGCCCTTGGCCCGCGACGAGCTGGCCTTCATGTTGGGTGAGGTGGGCGGTGTAGACGTGGTGGGCCAAGCAGGCGACGCCCACGAGGCGCTCAAACTCGCCGAACGCGAAGACCCCGAGGTGGCCTTCGTGGACCTGCGCATGCCCGGCCCCGATGGAATCGCGCTGGCCGAAGCGCTCAAGCGCCGTCGTCCGGGCATCCAGGTGATCGTCGTGACCGCCTACGACGACGCCGCGCTGCGGGCCTTCGAGGCCCAGGTCTTGGACTACCTGCTCAAGCCGGCCCGCCTCGAGCGGGTACGCAGCGCCGTCTCCCGGGCTCAGGCGGCCTTGCGCCGGGAGAACACCGCTGTCGTTCCGGTGAGCGGAGCGAGCGCGCCCCCGGCGACCGGCGGGAGCAAGGAGCCCTCGTTCGAGCGGCTCGCGGTCCGCCGTGGGGGCGTCTACGTAGTCGTCGAGGTGGCCGATGTCATCTACTTCGAGATGAAGGATGAGCTGGTGTGGGCGGTGACGGCGACCGACCGCCTGGCCCTGGACCTGACCATGACGAACCTCGAACATCGCCTCTCGGATTCCGAGTTCTTCCGCTCCCACCGGGGCGCCATGGTGCGGATCGACAAGATCCGAGCGATGGAGCCGGCTGGAGCCGGGACCTACGAGCTCATCCTGGACCACCCGGACTCCCCGCGGGTCCCCTTGGCCAGGGAACGGGCTCGTCTCCTTAAAGAGAGGATCCCGTTTGCCGGATAGGGCGCGCCCGCGGGCCGCTTTTTCCGGGGCTCCTTGACGGCTGGGGGGGTGGCCTTCATATTCGGCCGCTCAAGAGATCAACGTAGAGAGCATTTCGATGGCGACTGCAGCAGAACGCAAGACGGTCTTGATCAACAAGTTCCGCACGCACCCCACCGATACGGGGTCACCCGAGGTCCAGATCGCCCTGTTGACCGAGCGAATCCAGCACCTCACCGAGCATTTCAAGACCCACACCAAGGATCACCACTCGCGCCGCGGCCTGTTGCATATGGTCAGCCAGCGCCGTGGGCTGCTCGACTACCTGATGCGCTCGGATTTCCAGCGCTACAGGAAGGTCATCAAGGAACTCAACATCCGCAAGTGATGGCGAGTCACCCGGGCAGAGCGCTATCCCGGGTTTTTCCGTTTGTCGGGCTCGGGTGTGTGCGCCCGAGATCCCCGAGACCGGGAAACCGGGCCGATCGCCGGGCGAATTTTTTAGATACCGAGCCAGGGGCTGGGTATGTTAGCGGGCGCCGGACGCTGGTGTCTGGCACCGCAGGGCCGGTCCCAGGGGGGATACGGCCGGGAGCGCCCTTCAGGGGCCATCCCTAGGGGCGAGGGATGCGCAGGCAACTGCCCTTCCCCGTCCGACACAAATACAAACCAGCGGCCAGCTGAGGCCAGGTGGCTGCTAGAGGCCGTGCCCGTGGGCACGGTGCTCACGTGAGCGCCCCTTCAACATCGGAGTGGCGCGTACAACACGGTCGCTGAGTCCGCCCGCGGCTCTTCGATCTTCGCTCCGAGCGCTCGAGCCACCATGTTCGAGCGCTCCGAAGGAAGACCGAGCCCGCAGCCCCCAGCGCCCCGTGTGTTGTCCCGGCCCGAACGCGGGCCCGAGGAGCGCTGAATGATCATCAGAGAGAAGGTACGGATCGGCGACCAGATCGTGACCCTGGAGACGGGTCGCGTCGCAAAGCAAGCAGGGGGCTCGGTACTGGTACGCGCCGGTGACACGATCGTGCTGGTCACGGTGTGCGGCACCCAGGAGCCCAAGCCCGGGCAGAGCTTTTTCCCGCTCAGCGTCGATTACCAGGAGAAGACCTACGCGGCGGGCAAGATCCCGGGCGGCTTTTTCAAGCGCGAAGGCAAGCTGCGTGATTACGAGGTGCTCATCTCGCGCCTGATCGACCGGCCCTGTCGCCCGCTGTTTCCCGAGGGCTACCTGAACGAGGTCCAGATCATCGCCACGGTGATGTCGTTCGACCAGGAGAACCCGCCCGACACGCTGGCCATGATCGGCGCCTCGGCGGCTTTGCACATCAGCCCGATCCCGTGGAGCGGCCCGATCGCGGGCGTGCGCGTGGGGCGCGTCGACGGCGTGTTCATCGCCAACCCGACCTTCGAGCAGATTGAGAAGAGCGACTGCGAGTTGCTCGTGGCCGCGTCACGCGAGGCCATCGTGATGGTCGAGGGTGAGGCCGACGAGATGTCCGAGGAGGACATGATCGAGGCCTTGCTGTTCGCGCACCGCTCGGTGCAGGACACGCTCGACTTGATCGAGCGCATGAAGGAGGCCGTGGGCAAGCAGAAGTGGGCGTTCAGCGTGAACGCGCCGCAGCAGCTGCTGAAGGATCGCGTCCACCAGGCCGCGGGCCGGAGCGTGCGCGAGGCCTGCAACATCGCCGACAAGCACGCGCGCGCCGACCGCATCAAGCAGATCAAGAAGGAGACCGTGAGCCAGCTGGCTTACGAGTTCCCGAACGAAGAGAGCGCGCTCAAGGAAGCGTTCGAGGAGCTGCGTTACAACACCATGCGCGCCCAGGTGCTCGACGAAGGTCGCCGCCTGGACGGACGTGACACGCGCACGGTGCGCCCGATCAGCATCGAGCTTGGCGTGCTCCCGCGCGTCCACGGCTCCTCGCTGTTCACGCGCGGCGAGACGCAGGCCGTCGTGACCACCACGCTCGGCACCGCACGCGACGCGCAGCGGCTCGACACGCTCCAGGGTGATCAGCACAAGCACTTCTTGCTGCACTACAATTTCCCGCCCTACTCGGTCGGCGAGGTGAAGCCCATGCGCGGCCCCGGCCGACGCGAGGTGGGCCACGGCAACCTCGCCGAGCGCGCGCTCGAGAAGATGATGCCGACGCCCGAGGAGTTTCCCTACGCGGTGCGCATCGTCTCGGAGATCACCGAATCCAATGGCTCCTCCTCCATGGCCTCGGTCTGCGGCGGCGCCCTGGCGTTGATGGACGCGGGCGTTCCGCTCAAGGCGCCGGTGGCCGGCGTGGCGATGGGCCTGATCAAGGAGGGCGAACGCTATGCGGTGCTCACGGACATCCTCGGCGACGAGGACGCCCTGGGCGACATGGACTTCAAGGTGTGCGGCACCGAGAAGGGCGTCACCGCCATCCAGATGGACATCAAGATCGAGGGCCTGAGCCGCGAGATCCTGGAGCGCGCCCTGCACCAAGCCCGCGAAGCGCGCATGCACATCCTGGACAAGATGCACCAGGCGATCAGCGCGCCCCGCGAGCAGCTCTCGCAGTATGCGCCGCGCATCACGCAGATCCGCGTGAAGCCCGATCAGGTGCGCACCATCATCGGCCCCGGCGGCAAGATGATCCGCGCCATCGTGGATCAGACCGGCGCCAGCATCGACGTGGCCGACGACGGCACCGTCAGCGTGGCCTCGGCCGACAGCGCCGCGGTGGCCAAGGCGCTCGAGATCATCAAGAGCCTCACCACCGAGCCCGAGATCGGCGAGGTCTACGAGGGCGTCGTGAAGCGCGTGGAGCCCTACGGCGCGTTCATCGAGATCCTGCCGAGCAAGGACGGCCTCTGCCACATCAGCGATCTCGACTTCACGCACGTAAACAGCGTGGAAGACATCGTGAACCTCGGCGACAAGGTGATCGTCAAGGTGACCAACATCGACCGCGACGGCCGCATCCGCCTGTCACGCAAGGACGCCCTCCCCGAGGGCGCTTCCGGCGCAGCGGCAAGCAAGCTCAACGGACGCAGCGAGGAGCGCGGCGAAGCGCGCGGGCGCGGGCGCGAGGAGCGCCCCTTCAAGGCAGCACGCGAGGAGCGCGAAGAGCGGCCCGCGTTCAGGGCGCGCGAGGAGCGCGAGGAGCGGCCCGCGTTCAGGGCGCGCGAAGAGCGCGAGGAGCGGCCCTCCTTCAAGGCGCGCGAGGAGCGTCCCTCCTTCAAGGCGCGTGAGGAGCGGCCGGCGTTCAAGGCACGCGAGGAGCGCGAAGAGCGCAGGCCCCGCGACTTCGACCGCGACGAACGCCCCTCCTTCAAGGCGCGCGAAGAGCGCGAAGAGCGCAGGCCGCGCAGCGTCGATCGCGACGAGCGCCCCTCCTTCAAGGCGCGCGAGGAGCGGCCGGCGCTCAAGGCGCGCGAGGAGCGCGAAGAGCGCAGGCCCCGCGACCTCGACCGCGACGAACGCCCTGCGTACAGGGAGCGTGAGGAGCGCAAGCCCCGCGACTTCGACCGCGACGAGCGGCCTGCCGCCCGCGCGCGTGAGGCAGAGCGCGAGGAGCGGCCGGCCTTCAGGAGTCGGGAGCTCGAGCGCGAAAAGCCCCTGCGCGCCAGGGACGACGAGCCGCGCCGTGAGCGCACCTCCGCGCGCGGTGAAGAGCGGTTCGAGCGTCGAGACGAGAAGCCTCGTGTCCTCGAGCGCGAGCCTCTCCGCCGTGACCGCGCGCCGGGCAGGACGCGCGAGTTCGACCTCGAGGAGCGCCCGGCGAGCCGCGGCCGCGACTTCGAGCGCCCCACCCGGGGACGCGACGAAGATCGCGGTCGTGAGCGGGAGCGTTCGCGCGAGTTCGAGCGCGAAGAGCGCGCGAGCAGCGCAGGCCGCGGTCGCGACTCCGAGCGCGAAGGTCGCGCGGCGTATGGCCGGCCCGCCGCGGTGAGCGAGCGGGAGTCCCTGCGCGCGCGCCCGCGCGACCTCGACCGCGACGAGCTGCCGAGGGGGCGCGATCTCGACGAGCGCCCGGCCCGCAAGTCCGCTGCCGTTCGCGGCCGCGACGACGAACTCGCCCCCAGCCGTGTGCGCGATGAGCGCCCGCGCACCCGCGACTTCGACGCGGCCGATCGCCCCGTGCGCAGCGCACGTGGCCCGCGCGACGAGGACGACCGCTTCGAGCCGCGTCGTGGCCGCGCCGAGGACGAGCGGCCCGCCCGCGCGCGCCCGTCCGATCTCCCCGAGCGGCCCGCCTCACGGCGCAGCGAGCGCTTCGCGGACGATCGCTTCGACGATCGCGACGGGGTCGTCGTAGCCAGCGACCGCGATGATCGCACCGAGCGCGAGCGGCCTTCCCGTATCCGCGCGCGTGCTCGCAACCGCGAGCGCGTCCGCGAGGCCGATCGCGAGCGCGACCGCCGCTGATGACGATGACGGGTCCCACGCTGCAGATCTTTCGTGTGCGCCCAAGCGCGGTCATCCCGCGCTACGCTACGCAAGGAGCCGCGGGACTCGACCTCAGCGCTGACCTGGACGCCCCGGTGGTGCTCGAACCACTGGGGCGCGCCCGGATCCCCACCGGGCTCGTCATCGCGCTACCTCGCGGTTACGAGGGGCAGGTCCGACCCCGCTCGGGTCTGGCGGCAAAGCACGGGATCACCGTGCTCAACGCCCCCGGCACGATCGATGAGGACTATCGCGGCGAGCTTGCGGTGCTGCTCGTGAACCTGAGCGGCGAGCCTTTTACCATCTCGCACGGCGAACGGATCGCGCAGCTGATCGTGGCTCCGGTCAGCCACGCCGCCATTGAACTGCGCGAAAGTCTGGCCGATCTCGGCACGACTTCACGCGGCGCGGGCGGCTTTGGCAGCACCGGCCGCTAGCAGCTCGCGCCCCGCGAAGAACACAGTCAGGCAGCGTTCGCGTGCCTGCGCCACAGGGGCGCTGGCGCGCGCGCCACAGGGCGCTCAGAGCGCCCGCTGGACCAGCGCGGCGATGTTCTGCTTGGGCGCCGCCCCCACCAGCTTGCCAACCACCTCACCGCCCTTGAAGACGTAGAGCGTGGGCACGCCGCGGATTCCGTAACGCTGGGCGATGCCCGGGCTGGCGTCGATGTCGATGGTGCCAACCTTGACCTTGCCCGTGTACTCGTCAGCTAGCTGACCGACCAGAGGAGCGATAGCCTTACAGGGGCCGCACCAGGTGGCCGCGAAATCGACGAGCACCGGCACGTCCGACTGGAGCACCTCGGTGTCGAAGTTCAGCTCGTTGAACTCTTGTACATTCTTGCCAGCCATGCTGCTTTCTCCTGGTTGGGCAACGTAGAGATGGCATGTCGCCGTGTCAATGCGCGCGCTCTCCCGTTGTCCCGCTCGCCCCGCAGAGCGTGAGTTCGCCCCTGTGCGCGGGAGCGTTACGACGGGGGCCGGGCCCAGGCCACCGGCTACCTCCGGTCCAGGGCCCGTGGTAGAGTTCGCGCCATGGTGCGCGCGCCGGTGCGCGTCCCGAGTTGGTGTTCTTACCCACCCGTTTTCGCCCTCGCACAGGGCATCCCTCAGGAGTCGCGCATGTCCCTAGCGCGCGTGTTCGTGCCGCAAGAAGCCCTGGAGAGCTGGGTTGCTGAAGGGCGTGCCCAACTGAATGGCGAGGTCCTGGTGCTCGAGGAGGTCTCGTTCCAACTCGCCAGCGCCGTCCGCTTCATCGCCGAGGTCGCTGGCGGCGGCGACGCCGCCGAGCTCGTCGGCAAGGTCAAGACCTTGACGCAGGTGAGCGAACTCGGAGGAGAGCACGTCACGGCCTCGGTCGTCCTGGGCGACAACGCCTACGAGGTCATCGACGGCTTTCTGGCGCAGCCGGCAGAGGGCTCGAAGAAGCTCACCAGCGATCGCGTCCTCAAGCTGATCCCCAAGTCATGATCGATCCGTCTCCGCACGCCTATCCGATGCACCTGCGCCTGGCCGGCAAGCCAGTCCTGGTGGCCGGCGCTGGGCGCGTGGCGACGCGCAAGATCGAGCGATTGGTGCAGAGCGGCGCTCGGGTCGAGGTCGTCGCCAAGGTCGCCTCCCGGATCGTCACGCGGCTCGCCCAGCAGGGGTCCGTCGCCTTGCGCTTGCGCCCCGTCGCCGCTGCGGACGTCGAGGGCAAGTTCCTCGTGCTCGCGGCCACCGACGATGGCCAGGAGAACGCGCGGCTGGCCCGGGCCGCGCGCGAGCGCGGCATCCTGGTATCACGCGTGGATGCCCCCGAGGACTCCGACTTCACGGTGCCCGCCCTGGCGCGCGCGCCGCACGTCGAGGCCACGATCTCCACCTCGGGCACCGCCCCCAGCGCGAGTCGTCGCCTGGGTAAGGAGCTCGCCCAGTGGCTCAGCCAGGGCCCCGATCGCTTCGTGGCCGAGATCGCTTCGGCCCGAAGCGTTTTGCGCGGCCACCCCGAAGGGACGGAGCGGCTGCGCCGCCTTGCGGAGGGCGAGCTGTTCGAGGCCTGTACGCGCGGCGACGAAGCCGTCATCCAGCGCTGCCGCGAGCGCGCCCTGGCCGGGCTCGACCCGAGTCGGGAGGCGGCGTCATGAGCGGCAGCGTCTCTTTGCTCTTCGTGGCCACGAGCTGCGCGTACGCGCTCGCCTCGCTCACGTACTTCGTCTTCATCGGCAATGGCAGCCCCAGCGCCTCCACCTGGGCATCCCGCCTGCTGCTGGTCGGCGCGGGCTGTCAGGTGGCGTTCATGCTCAACGACGCGCGCGGCATCCCGCAGTTCGAGGACGTGCGGCAGATGTTCACGCTGGCCTCGCTCGCCATCATCGTGAGCCTCCTGCTCGCGCAGCGCGTGGGCAGGCTGTCGGTGCTCGGCGCCTTCGTCACCCCGGTCGCGCTGCTGATGTTCTTGGCGGCGGGCCTCGGCCACAGTGTCCCCGATGTCCCGGAGGACGTGCGCTCGGCGCTCCTCCCGGCGCACGTGATTGTAAACGTGCTCGGGATCGCCGCCTTCACCCTCGCGTTCGCGGTCGCCACGGCCTACCTGATCCAGGAGCGGCTCCTGCGCCGTCGGCGACTGAGCGGCCTCTTCCACCGCCTGCCACCGCTCGATGTCCTCGACTCACTGGGGCTCAAGCTGCTGTTGGTCGGCTTTCCGCTCTTCACGCTCGGCTCGGTTTCCGGCGCATTCTGGGCGGCCCAGCAGCCCACGCGGATCTCCCCGACCCAAGCCCTCGGCCTCGTGGGCTGGGGGGTGTTCGCCGCCGTGCTGCTCTTGCGCGTCGCCGCCGGATGGCAAGGGAGGCGGGCGGCCATCGGGACCCTGCTCGGGTTTGCCTGCGCGCTGGCCGTGATCGTCGGCTACGCCTTGCGCGCCAAGACCGGAGCGTTCTAAGTGCCCGCCCGCAGCCTGGTCCTGATCGGCCTCTCCCACCACACCGCGCCGCTCGCGGTGCGCGAACGGCTCGCGTTCTCCGCGGAGCAACTCCCGGACCGCCTGCGCGACCTGATCGCGCGCACGGGCTTGCAGGAGGCGATGTTGGTCTCGACCTGCAATCGCGTGGAGATGTACGGCAGCGCCGAGGACCCCCAGCGCGTGCTGCGCGGGGTGCGCGACTACTTCGCCGAGCTCATGCAAGACGGCGCTCAGGAGCAGGAGCTCGACAGCCACCTCTACGAACGCACCGGAGACTCGGTGGCGCGTCACGCGTTCCGCGTGGCCTCGAGCCTCGACTCGCTGGTCGTGGGCGAGCCGCAGATCCTCGGCCAGGTCAAGGAGGCCTTCGCCCTGGCCAGCGAGGCCGGGACGGTGGGCTCCCTGCTCGGCCGCTGCATGAACCGCGCGTTCGCGGTGGCCAAGCGCGTGCGCAGCGAGACCGGCATCGCGGCAGGCGCCGTCAGCGTGAGCTCGATTGCCTGTGACCTCGCGCGCTCCATCTTCGGGGAGCTGACCGGGCGCCGCGTGGTGCTGGTCGGCGCGGGCGAGATGAGCGAAGGGGCCGCCAAGGCGCTGGCGCAGAACGGGACCCTGCTCACGGTGGTCAATCGGAACCAGGCACGCGCGCGCGCCGTCGCGGAGGCGTGCGGCGGTGAGGCCCGCGCGTTCGATCTGCTATCCCAGGAGCTGATATCCGCCGACGTCGTCATCACCTCCACCGCGAGTCCGCGTTACGTGATCACGCGCGAGCTCATGCAGGGCGTGATCCGCGCGCGACGCCACCGCCCGCTGTTCTTGATCGACATCGCCGTGCCGCGCGACGTGGACCCGCGGGTCGAGAACCTCGACAACGTGTTCTTGTTCGACATCGACGATCTGGAGCAGGTCGCGAGTCAGAACATCGCCGCGCGCAAGCGGGAGGCCGAACAGGCCGAGCGCATCGTGGAGGCCGAGGTGCGCGCCTTCGACGAGTGGCAACGCTCGCTCGATCTCACCCCCACCTTGGTGGCGCTCCGCCAGCGCGTGCGTACCGTGATCCACGGCGAGCTCGAGCGCACCATGCCCCGGCTCAAGAACGTGAGCGATGCCGAGCGCAAGGCCCTCGAGGTCATGTGCGACGCCATGGTCAACAAGCTGCTGCACCGGCCGCTCACCGAGCTCAAGCGCACCAGCAGCGAGCCCGACGGTAGCCAGTTGGTCGAGAGCGTACGACGCCTGTTCGAGCTCGAAGAAGCTCGACCGAGCCTTGCCGACTCGGAGCTGGCGACCGACCCCGCGCCCAACACCGTCCTCGTCCCAACACCCAAGCCATCTGGGGATCCCTCGTGAAACTCCGCATCGCGACCCGCAAGAGCCCGCTCGCCCTCGCCCAAGCCCGCTGGATCGCCAGTGAGCTCAAGCGCCATCACCCGGGGCTCGAGACCGAAGAGCTGCACGTGGTGACGCTCGGCGATCGCATCCAAGATCGCCCGCTCTCCGAGGTGGGCGGCAAGGGTCTGTTCGTGACCGAGATCGAGCAGGCGCTGAGCGACGGACGCGCCGATCTGGCCGTGCACTCGATGAAGGACGTGCCGGCAGAGCTCGCCGCGGGGCTCGAGATCGTCTGCGTGCCCATGCGCGAAGACGCGCGCGACGTGCTGGTCACCAAGGACGGCGCGGCGCTCGACGACCTCGAGGCCTTTTCAAAGATCGGCACGAGCTCGTTGCGCAGGCAGGCCCAGCTACGCAGACGGCGCAACGACGTGATCTGTGAGTCCGTGCGCGGCAACGTCGAGACCCGCCTGCGCAAGCTCGAGGAGGGACAGTATCGCGCGATCGTGCTCGCCCTCGCGGGGCTCCGCCGACTCGGCCTCACCCACCACACGCACCGAGTGCTCTCCATCGAGGAGTGCGTGCCCGCCGTGGGCCAGGGCGCGCTCGGGTTAGAGGCGCGGGCCGACGACGACCGTACGCGCGCGCTGCTCAGCCCCCTCGAGCACTGGGACACGCGGGTCGCCGTCGAGGCGGAGCGCGCTTTTCTCTCGCGCATGCACGGCGGCTGTCAGCTGCCCATCGCAGGCCATGCCGAGCTATCCCACAACGGGACGCGGCTGCGCATGGATGCCCTGGTCGGCAGCCCGGACGGCCTGCACGTGATCAGCGCGGGGAGCGATCAGCACATCGACGACACGTCACCGCTCGGCAAGCTCAAGTTGGCCCATGCGATGGGGCTCGAACTAGCCCGACAGATCCTCGAACGAGGCGGGGGCGAGCTGGTTGAAAAAGCCCGCGCGCAGGCCGAACAGCACGCCTGGAAACGATAACATCTGCTAGCCTTCGCGGGCTCATGGGGCTCTCCGAGGTCGTCGCCAATCATCGTGTGGTCGTCTGTGTCGGCAGCGGAGGGGTCGGCAAGACCACCACGTCGGCTGCGCTCGCGTTGTTCGCGGCCCGGCGCGGGCGCCGCGTCCTTTGCCTCACCATCGATCCAGCCAAGCGCCTCGCCAACAGCATGGGCCTCACGTCGATGACCACCGAGGAGCAGGTGGTCTCGCGCGAGCTCTTCGCGCGCGCAGGGCTCGCCTTCGACGGCGACGGCTCGCTCAGCGCCATGATGCTCGACACCAAGCGCACGTTCGACGAGCTGGTGCAGCGCTATGCCTCGAGCCCCGAGCGGGCGCAGCGCATCTTCGACAACCGACTCTATCAGTACATCTCCACGTCGCTCGCGGGCACGCAGGAGTACATGGCGATGGAGAAGCTGCACGCGGTGCGCCAGCGCGGCGACTACGACCTGATCGTGCTCGACACGCCGCCGACCACCAACGCGCTGGACTTCTTGGACGCTCCCGAGAAGCTGATCGAGGCCATCGACTCACCGGCCATGCGCTGGTTCATCCAGGCCTTCAGCGGCGCGGGCAAGCTCGGCTTCAACCTGGTGGGGCGCGGCGCCCAGATGGTGCTCAAGGGGCTCGCCAGGATTACGGGCGGCGAGTTCCTCGACTCCGTCGCGCAGTTCGTCAGCGACATCAACGACCTGTTCGGCGGCTTCACCACGCGCGCCAAGGCCGTCTCCGATGCGCTGCGCAGCCCGGAGGTCGCCTTCGTGCTGGTCACGAGTCCAGAGCCGCTCGCGGTCAAGGAGGCCATCTTCTTCGCGGAGAAGCTGAGCGAGCACGGCATGCGTCAGCAGGCCACCGTGATCAACCGCGTGATCCCGTTGCTTCCCGAGCCGCAGGGCTCGCAAGCCGAGATCACGGCGGCCCTCGACGAGGCCCTGCGTGGTGCGCGCGACCCGCGCGCGCTCGCCGCCAAGCTGGAGCGCGCCCTGGACGAAGAACGCACGCGTGCGGTCACCTGCCGCGTGGAAGTCGAACGGTTGAAGGCGCTCACCGGCAATCGCGGACTTTACGTGGAGGTCCCCGCCTTCGATGAAGATGTGCACGATCTGGGCGCCCTTGCTCGTGTAGGGCATTTCCTTACTCAAACCCAGGTTTAGTCCGACGCCCTTACCTGATGGCCTGACGGCGCGCGACTTTGCTCCTCGCCAAACGCGATACGTCCCCTAGATTGACTGGCATGAGCTCGGAGTTTGCAGCGGTAATTCTCGCGGCCGGACAGGGCACGCGCATGCGCAGCAGTCTGCCCAAGGTGCTCCACCCGGTGATCGGGCTCCCGATGTACGCCCACGTGACGCGGGCCGTGCTGGAGGCCGGCGTGGGGCGCGCCGTGCTGGTCGTGGGCCATGGCCGCGAATTGCTGCAAGAAGACCTCAAAATGCGCTTCGACGAGCGCGTGAGCACCGCGCCGCAGGAGCGCCAATTGGGTACCGGTGACGCAACCCGGGCAGGCATGGCTGGGCTGGCCGATTTTGGGGGCTGGGTGCTGGTGCTCTGCGGCGATACGCCGCTCGTCCATGCGGACCTGGTGCGAGCGCTGATCAGCGCCGCCGAGGACAGCCCGGGTCCGCTCGCCATGCTCACGAGCCAGGTCGATGATCCCACCGGCTATGGCCGCATCGTGCGTGATGCCCAAGGCCGCGTGCTGCGCATCCGGGAGCACAAGGACGCGAGCGACGAGGAGCGCGCGATCCGCGAGGTGAACCCGGGCGTTTACGCCATCCGGGCGCCGTTCTTGCGCGACGCGCTGGCGCGCCTCTCCTCGGACAACGCGCAGGGCGAGTTCTATCTCACCGATGTCGTGGAGCAGGCCGCCGCCCAGGGCGGGGTCACCTCGCTCGCCTGGCCCTTCGCGGACACGCAGGGCGTCAACGACCGCGCGCAGCTCGCCGCGTGTGAGGCCGTGCTGCGTCTGCGCCGTGCGACCCAACTCGCCCGCTCCGGGGTCACCGTGCGCGACCTGCAGACGCTCTACGTCGACGCCAACGCCGTGGTCGAGCCGGATGCGATCCTCGAGGCCAACGTGCATATCCGCGGCTCCAGCGTGATCGCCTCGGGCGCGCGCATCGACACCGGCTGCGTGCTCACGGACGTGCGCGTAGCGCGCGGCGCCTATCTCAAGCCGTACACGGTGGCCGCCGAGAGCATCATCGGCGAAGACGCGCAGGCGGGCCCCTTTTCGCATCTGCGGCCCGAGAGCGTGATGGAAGCCGAGTCTCACATCGGCAACTTCGTCGAGCTGAAGAAGACGCGCCTCGGCCGCGGCAGCAAGGCCAACCATCTGGCCTACCTCGGAGACGGAGAGATCGGCAGCGACGTGAACGTCGGCGCGGGCACCATCTTCTGCAACTACGACGGCGTGCAGAAGCACCAGACCGTGCTCGAGGACGGCGTGTTCATCGGCAGCGATTCACAGCTGGTGGCGCCGATCCGCGTGGGCAAGGGTGCGTACGTGGGAACCGGCACGACGGTTACGCTCGACGTGCCGCCGAACGCGCTCGCCGTGGGCCGCGCCCGCCAGAGCAACAAGGAAAACTACGCGCCTCGTCTGCGGGCCAAGCTCAAGGCGCAAAAAGAAGCCGCCGCCAAGAAGCGCTGACCGAGAACACCGGGGCGCGGGGCGCTCTTAGCCGCGCTTTAGAGTCTCGCGTCCGAGCAGCTCGAGCACCCGCTCGGCTACCCGGACCAACGTCTGGGCACAAGGCTCGCAGCCTCCGCCACAACAGCCAGGCCACTGCTCGCGCGGCTGGTACAGAAGAGGCTTCACGCAGTCTTGGTAATAACTCTGAAGGCCCCACTCCTCGCTCGCCTGCGCCAGGGCCGACTCCAAGTCCATGGCGGCGAGCTACGTCAAATTCCCCGTGGTGGCAAGCGTGCGCCCGCGGAGCCCATGCCACGCGGGCTCTTGCAGTGCAGCGTGGAGGCGGGCTTGGATCGGGTCATGGGTCATACGTGGCTGCGACTGGGGTCTTGGGGCCGCTGAACCCGCTCCTCCATACAGCGCACACCTGAATCTCCGTAGTGTGCCTTACACCCAGCGATTTGATACGTGCGATGCGCGGGAAGTTGAGTTTGTTCCGAACAGGTGGCGATAGTTAACCGCACGTGGACTGTCTGGTTACCGGTCTGTTGCAAGGGGCTGCGCCCGAACGGGGCTCCCCGGTTCGGAGGATTTGAAGATGGTCATGGTCGGGGCGCCGCCCGTATCTGCTCGAGCAGAGAAGTTTCCTTCAACCGCGAGCTTGCGACGCCCACCAGATCTCCTCCGCCTCGAACATCCGCTGCTGCTCGCAGAGCGCGCCGCGCTCGAGGCCGTGCGCAAGATGGCCCTCTTGGTCGAGTTCTCGGGCTCGGTCCAAGCGTTCCTCGCCAAGCGGGACATCCAGGTCCTGCGCAACGTGCCCTATCTTGGCAGCGGGGAGAACTCCCATGTGCTCGACGTGGTGCGCCGGCGCGACGCCCATCACCAGTCCCGCCTCCCTGTGGTGCTCTATGTCCATGGAGGAGGCTTCGAGACGGGTTCGAAAGAGACGCACTGGATGATGGCGAGCCAGTTCGCGCGCGCCGGCTACGTGGTCTTCAACATCAACTATCGCCTGGCGCCGGAGCATCCGTTCCCCTCCGGCCTCGAGGACGTGTGCGCTGCGTACTTGTGGGCGCTCGACAACGCCGAGCGCTTCGGCGGCGACCCCGAGCGGCTGGTGGTGGCGGGCGAGTCCGCCGGCGGCAACTTGGTGACCAGCCTGGCATTGGCGTGCTGCACGGAGCGCCCCGAATCATGGGCGCGCTCGGTGTACCGGCGCAATCAGGTTCCGGCCGCGGTGGTCGCGGCCTGCGGCTTCTTCGAGGTCTCCAATGCCTCGCGCTTTCGCGAGCTTGCAGATCAGAGCTGGTTCGTGACCAAGCACGCCATCGAGCACATCGCGCGCTCGTACCTGCCCAAGCCTGCCTACTACGAGGGCGAGCACGACCTGGCGGACCCGCTGCGTCTGCTCGAGAGCTCCGAGGCGCTCACGAGATCATTGCCTCCATTTCTGGTCACGTGCGGCACCGTCGATCCGCTGTTGCACGACTCCATGCGACTGGAGCGGGCGCTGCGCGCGCGGGGTGTGGTGCACCGGGCTCACTACTATCCTGGCGAAATCCATGCGTTTCACGCGATGTGGTGGCGCGCCTCGAGCAAAGCGCTGTGGCTCGACACGCGTACTTTCCTCGCCGAACGGCTCGGCGCAGAGAAGGAATTCGCGACGATCGCGGCTTGAGCGCGAAGCAGGCGTTCGCTCCATGAACGGGACCGAAGCGGAGCGGCGCTAGCCGAGGCTTCGGGCCCACGAACCGCACACACCGTCGCTCCAGGGGGCGACAACGGTGGTAGTGTGCTGAGCATGGGCGACGTGGTGAACCTGAACAAGTACCGCAAGAAGAAGGCACGCGAGCTCAAGGAGAAGGCCTCGCAACAGCGCAAGCTGAAGCAGGGCCTGAGCGCCGCAGAGCGGAGCCTGCTCGAGAAAAAGCGCGAGCTCGAAAACAAGCGGATCGACGGGCACAAGCTCGATCCCGAGCGCACCTCTTGAGCAGCCTTGAGCTCGCCGAGCGCGCGCGCAAGCAAGGCGCGCTCTCCTGCGACCTGCCCCGCCGCGAACTAGCCGGGGAGTACACGGCGCATACCCTGTAAAGCCATGGCCGGGCACCGGGACCACGTCCCCCCCACATCACCCATCGAACACAGGCCCCATGGCGCAGACGACCCGGTGCGAGAGGCGATCGACGCGCTCACGCGAGCGCTCGCGTCAGGTGCCCTCTCCCCGGCGGCCCGCGCCGCGCTCGAACGACTCGAGCGGGCCTGGCTCCTGGCGCAGCATGGCGCGGAAACCGATCCACTGACGCAGCTCCCGAATCGCGCCCATTTCGAGCGCGCCCTTTCGGCAGCCATTCGAGGCACCGAACGCGTCGTGCTGATGTTCCTGGACCTGGATGGGTTCAAGGGGGTGAACGACCGCTTCGGTCATCGCGCCGGAGATCTCCTGCTCAAGGCCGTGGCGCGCCGCGTCGCCTCGAGTGTGCGTGAGGGCGACCTGGTCGCGCGCTACGGCGGCGACGAGTTCGTGGTCTTGTTGAAGGGGCCCGCTGCCAGCGAGCTGGCGCCGATACTCGCGCAACGCATCGTGGAGAACGTGAGTACGGCATACTCGCTCGAAGGGATCACGTTTCAGCTCAGCATCAGCGTGGGCCTCGCGATGTGGCCCGAGCACGCGCGTGATCTCGACACGTTGGTCGAGCGGGCAGACCGGGCGATGTACCGCGCCAAGCGCCGCGGAGGAGGGCGTTACACGATCTACGAAGATGCCCTCGACAACCAGCAAGAGAGCGGGCTTGTCGCGCTCGATCGCGAGCGCGACGAGCCCTCCTCCGGGTCCTAGCCCCACGCCTCCCAAGTTGCGATGGCGCGGCGCGAGCAGTTTGCCAAGCTCAATGCATGTTGAAAGAGGCCTATCCCTACTACCTCGGAAATCAGCCCGTCTACGCGAACCGGGAGCTCGCGGTCACGGACAAGTTCAGCGGCGAAGTGGTCACGCGCGTGGCGCTGGCCGATGCGGTCGCCATCGAGCGTGCGATCGCGCTCGCGGTCGAGGCCCAGGAGCCGCTGCGCGCGATGGCGAGCTTCGAGCGCCGGGATGTGCTCGATCACTGCGTGCAGCGCTTTCGGGAGCGCGCCGAGGAGCTCGCGCTTTCGCTGTGCATCGAGGCGGGTAAGCCCATCAACGATGCGCGCGGCGAGGTCGCCCGCCTGATCGACACCTTCCGCGTGGCCGCCGAGGAGAGCACCCGCATCACGGGCGAGGTCCTGCCGCTCGACATCAGCGCGCGCGCCAAGGGCTATCTGGGCATGGTGAAGAGGGTCCCGCTCGGCCCCTGCTCTTTCATCTCACCGTTCAACTTCCCGCTCAACCTGGCGGCGCACAAGGTGGCGCCCGCGATCGCTGTGGGCTGCCCCTTCGTGCTCAAGCCGGCGAGCCTCACGCCGATCGGCGCGCTCATCATCGGTGAGGTGCTCGCCGAGACCAACCTGCCGAAGGGAGCCTTCTCCATCCTGCCCGCGCACCGGGAGGGCGCCGATCTCTTCACCACCGATCCCCGCTTCAAGCTCTTGAGCTTCACGGGCTCGCCGCAGGTCGGCTGGGACCTCAAGGCGCGCGCAGGCAAGAAGAAGGTCGTGCTCGAGCTCGGTGGCAACGCCGCCGTGATCGTGGACGAGGACGCGAACCTCACGGACGCCGTCGCGCGCATCGTGTCCGGCGCGTTCTACCAGAGCGGGCAGAGCTGCATCAGCGTGCAGCGCATCCTCGTGCACGCGCGCGTCTACGATGCCTTCAAGGCGCTCTTGGTGGAAAAGACGCGGGCGCTCAAGATGGGCGACCCGAAGCGCGAAGACACCTTCATCGGCCCCATGATCAGTGAGAAGGAGGCCAAGCGCCTCGCGTCCTGGATCGCGGAGGCCGAGCAGGCAGGCGCAAAGCGCCTGTGCGGCGGGCGCAGGCAGGGCGTGATGTTGGAGGCGACCCTCCTGGAAGACGTTCCCAAGGAGCAACAGCTCGTGTGCAAGGAGGCCTTTGGTCCGGTGGCTGTGCTGTCGCGCTTTACGGACTTCGAGCGCGCCCTGGACGAGGTCAACGAGGGGGACTTCGGGCTGCAGGCCGGGGTCTTCACGCGTGACATCTACAAGATCCAGCGGGCCTGGGACCGGCTCGAGGTGGGCGGCGTGGTGGGGGGGGACGTGCCGAGCTTCCGCGTCGATCACATGCCCTACGGTGGGGTCAAAGACAGCGGCCTCGGCCGCGAGGGCGTGCGCTACGCGATCGAGGACATGAGCGAACTGCGCTTGCTCGTCGTGCGGACCCCGGGCTGATGCAGTAGAGGAACGCACATGACCCTGGCAAACGAGCGTTACATCAATCTCGAGAGCTTCAAGAAGGATGGCAGCGGCGTGAAGACCCCGGTCTGGTGCGCTCCTTTGGACGGCAAGATCGTCGTGTTCACCGAGGGAGGGTCGTACAAGGTGAAGCGCATCCGGAGAAACCCCAAGGTGCGCATCGCCAAGTGCGACGTTCGCGGCAAGGTCCTCGGTCCCTGGGTCGAAGGCACCTGCGCGATCGTGGAGGACGAGGCGCACAAGGAGCGCGCCTACCGGGAGTTGCGCAAGAAGTACGGACTGCAGATGCGCGTGCTCGACTTCTTCTCCGGACTCGCCGGGAAAAAGCAGAAGCGCGCGGTGCTCGAGATCAGCCTCGCCTGAGCGACGACGGCTACCCGGGCGGATGCTCTCCCTCGACGTAGAGCACCATGTGCACGTCGTCGATGGACAAGCCGTTCAAGCGGTAGGCGTCGTTGGTGCGTCCGATTTCACGGAAGCCGTGCCGTTCGTAGAGCTTTCGCGCGCGCTCGTTGTGGGCGAACACCGAGAGATCCACCCAGGCGAGCTCCGGCTCCCGACGCGCCCACTCGAGCACCGCCCGCAACAGCGCGCTGCCCTTGCCCTGCCCCCGAAACCTGCGCTCCACGCCGATGCCCAACCGCGCGCGGTGTAGCCCCGAGTACAACGGCGCGCCCGAGAGATCCGCGTGGCCCACCACGCGGTCCCCCTCGAAGCAGGCCCAGCAGCGCTCCCAGCCCGGCACGTCCACCGCGCGTCGCCAGCTCTCGTAACGGCTCTCCTGGTAGATCTCACGGTCGAACTCGAGGAACGGCGCGAACACCAGGTCTTCGCCACGGCCGGACTCCAGGGCATGCCGCTCGATGTGCGCGCCCACCGCTCGGAGATCCGAGGTGCGCAGGAGTCGAATGGCGTGCGTCACCCGCAGAAGGAACCGCAAAAGGAGCCCCTGCGCAAGCCCCCGCGCCCACTTCTTTGTTGGCCGATCGTGCGCCTGCCGTCGAAAGCGCGCGGCGCGTGCCCAGCTCAGGCGCTCTGGTCGTACAGTTCGCGACCGATCAGCATGCGCCGGATCTCGCTGGTCCCTGCCCCAATCTCGTAGAGCTTGGCGTCGCGCAACAGGCGCCCCACCGGGAAATCGTTGATGTAGCCGTTTCCTCCCAGGGTTTGGATGGCCTCGAGCGCGCACCAGGTGGCCTTCTCGGCCGCGTAGAGGATGCAACCGGCGGCGTCCTTGCGCGCGCCCTCCCCCCGGTCGCAGGCGCGCGCCACCGCGTAGACGTAGGCCCGGCAGGCGCTCAAGGTGCTGTACATGTCGGCCAACTTGGCCTGGATCAGCTGAAACTGCCCGATGGGTGTGCCGAACTGCTTGCGCTGGTGCACGTAGGGGAGCACCGCGTCGAGACAGGCCTGCATGATGCCGAGGGGCCCTGCGGAGAGCACCACGCGCTCGTAGTCGAGCCCGCTCATCAGCACGCGGACACCTTCGTTGACCGCCCCAAGGACGTTCTCGGCAGGCACCTCGCAGTCCTCGAACAGGAGCTCACAGGTGCTCGAGCCGCGCATGCCGAGTTTGTCGAGCTTCTGCGCGCTGCTGAACCCCTTCATTCCCTTTTCGATCAAGAAGGCGGTGATGCCGCGGCTCTTCGCGTCGGGGTCGGTTTTGGCGTAGACCACGAGCACCTCGGCATCGGGACCGTTGGTGATCCACATTTTCTGGCCATTGAGCACGAACTTGTCTCCCTGGCGGGTGGCGCGGGTGCGCATGCTGATCACATCGCTGCCCGAGCCCGGCTCGCTCATCGCGAGAGCGCCGACGTGCTCGCCCGAGATCAACCTCGGCAAGTAGCGTGCGCGCTGGGCGGCCGTGCCGTGACGGAAGATCTGGTTCACACACAGGTTGGAGTGGGCGCCGTACGAGAGGCCCACGCTGGCGCTGAAGCGCGAGATCTCTTCCATCACCACGCAGTGCGCCAGGTAGCCGAGCCCTGCGCCGCCGTCGGCCTCGCTCACGGTGATCCCGAGCACCCCGAGCTCGCCGAGACGCGGCCAGAGATCGCGCGGGAAGGTGTTGGTGCGGTCGATCTCGGCCGCGCGCGGGCCCACGTGTTTCTCGCAGAAGGCGCGCACGGACTCGCGCAGCGCGTCGAGTTCTTCGCCGAGACCATGGTTCAAGCTCGAGGTGTTGATCACGTTCGTCATGTTCCACCCTCCTCGCCGGCCTTCACCACCAACAGCGTGGCGTTGGCTTCTACCTGTTCCCCCAACTTCACCGAGAGCTCGGTGACCTCCCCGGCCATCCCGGCCTTCAGCGTGTGTTCCATCTTCATCGCCTCGAGGCGCACGAGCGGTGCGCCCGCCTCGACGCGCTGCCCCTTCGCCACCAGGAGCGCGATGATCTTGCCGGGCATGGGCGCCTTGACGAGGCTGTCTCCCTCTTCTGCCCGCCGCTCGCTCGCGCGCGCGGCCCACGGATGTTCGAACTGCGCGCTCACGCCACGATGCGAGACGAACACGCTCCCCGCGCGCTCGGCGTAGCGCCCCACGAGCCGTTCACCGTCGCACATGCACCCGAGCTCCGTGCCGTGCAAGGTGAGCCCGCGGACCGTGTGCGCCTTGTTCTGCTCGCGGGCGGAACCGCCCGCTTCGACTCCTGCGAGGCTCAGCTCGAGCGCGCCGTCCTCGCGGTAGCTGACCTGGACCTCGAAGAGCTGCTCTTCGCCGCGCAGGCGGAGGAGCTCCGAGCGCCCTTCGTTCATGCGAAAGTTATCGAGCGCATCCCAGGGCGAGGCGAAGCGAGAGGTGCGGCGGGCACCCCGGCGAGACGCGAGCAAGCCGAGACACGCGAGCAGCGCATGGCGCGCGTCCGCGCGTGGATCGCTGTCCAAGAGCGCGCCCGCGTGCTCGCCCAGAAAGCCCGTGTACACGTCGCCTGCCAAGAACGCCGGGTGAGCGGCCACCCGGGCGAGCAAGGCCGCGTTGGTCGCGAGCCCCAAAACCTCGACCCGAGCGAGCGCGTCGCGCAGCCTACGCGCGGCGCTCGGCCTGTCCTCGTCCCAGACGATGAGCTTGGCGAGCATGGGATCGTAGAAGACGCTCACCTCGTCTCCCGAGACCACCCCGGTGTCGACGCGCACGTGGCGCCCCTCCTCGGGCAGCACGAGCTCCATCAACGTGCCGGTCTGGGGGAGAGACTCGCGCGCGGGGTCCTCGGCATAGAGCCGCACTTCGAGCGCGTGGCCACGCAAGGTCAACTCCTGCTGCGTGCGCGGCAAGGCCTCTCCGGCCGCCACGCGGAGCTGCCACTCCACCAGGTCGAGCCCCGTGACGCACTCGGTGACCGGGTGCTCCACCTGCAGGCGCGTGTTCATCTCCATGAAGTAGAAGCGGCTCGGGTCGAGCTGCGGCGCTCCGCCCGCGGGCCCCCCATCGCGCGTACTCCCTGCCTCGACGATGAACTCCACCGTCCCCGCGCCCTCGTAGCCGATGGCCTGCGCGGCTCGCACCGCCGCCGCGCCCATGGCCGCGCGCATCTCGCTCGACATGCCCGGCGCCGGCGCCTCTTCGATCACCTTCTGGTGACGGCGCTGCAGGGAACAATCGCGCTCGAACAGATGGACCACGTTGCCATGGCGATCGGCGAAGACCTGGACCTCGATGTGGCGCGGGCGAACCAGGTACTTCTCGATCAACACGCGCTCGTCGCCGAACGCACCCGCGGCCTCCCGGCGCGCGGCCTCGAGGGCCGCCGCAAACTCCTCCGCGCGGTCCACGCGCCGCATGCCCTTGCCGCCGCCGCCGGCCACCGCCTTGATCAACACGGGAAAGCCGATGCGCGCGGCGTGGGCGGCGAGCTGCTCTGGATCCTGTTCCGCCCCGTGATAGCCCGGCACCACCGGCACCCCCGCCCGCTCCATCAAGGCCTTGGCGGCGTCCTTCATGCCCATGGCCGAGATGGCCTCAGGGCTCGGCCCGATGAAGCGTACGCCCTCGGCGGCGCAGGCGGCGGCGAAGCGCGCGTTCTCGGAGAGAAAGCCATAGCCGGGGTGGATGGCCTGCGCGCCGCTCCTGTGGGCGGCCTCGAGCACGCGATCGATCCGCAGGTAGCTCTCGCGGGCTGGCGCGGGCCCGATCTCGATCACCTGATCGGCAAGGCGCGTGAAGAGCGCACCACGGTCCGCTTCCGAGCACACCGCCACGCTGCGGATGCCGAGGCGCTTGAGCGTACGCATCACGCGGCACGCGATCTCTCCCCGGTTGGCGATCAAGACCGTGTCGAACATGGCCGTCACATCCTGAACACGCCGAACTGCGTGCTCTCGACGGGGGCGTTGAGGGCGGCGCTCAGCGCCAGGCTGAGCACCGTGCGTGTGTCGCGCGGGTCGATCACTCCGTCGTCCCAAAGCCTAGCGGTCGCGTAGTAGGGATTTCCCTGCTCCTCGTACTGCGCGCGGATGGGCGCCATGAAGCGCTCCTCCTCCTCGGCGCTCATGGTCTTTCCGGACGCCTCCAGGCCCTCGCGGCGCACCGTCGCGAGCACGCGCGCGGCCTGCTCGCCGCCCATCACGCTGATCCGCGCGTTGGGCCACATGAACAGAAAACGCGGGCCGTAAGCGCGCCCGCACATGCCGTAGTTGCCCGCGCCGAAGGAGCCGCCGAGGATCAGGGTGAGCTTGGGCACGCGCGCGCAGGCCACGGCTGTGACCAGCTTGGCGCCGTCCTTGGCGATGCCGCCCGCTTCGTAACGCTGGCCGACCATGAAGCCGGTGATGTTCTGCAAGAACAGGAGCGGGATGCCGCGCTGGGCACAGAGCTGGACGAAGTGCGCGCCCTTGAGCGCCGACTCGCTGAACAGCACGCCGTTGTTGGCCACGATCCCGACCGGATAGCCCGAGAGATGGGCGAACCCGGTGACCAGCGTGGTCCCGTAGCGCGCCTTGAACTCGTCGAACTCGCTGTCGTCGACCACGCGCGCGATCACCTCGCGCACGTCGTAGGGGATGCGCGTGTCCTTGGGGATGATGCCGAGGATTTCCTCCGCGTCGTAGCGCGGTTGCCGGGGCTCCCGCAGGCTGAGCGAGACGCGCTTTTCGATGTTGAGGTGGCCCACGATGCGGCGCGCGATCGAAAGCGCGTCGGCGTCGTCGAGCGCGTAGTGGTCCGCCACGCCGCTCTGCTTGGTGTGGACCTCGGCGCCCCCGAGGTCCTCGGCGCTCACCACCTCGCCGGTGGCGGCCTTCACGAGCGGCGGCCCCCCGAGGAAGATGGTGCCCTGGTTACGCACGATCACGCTCTCGTCCGCCATCGCTGGCACGTACGCTCCGCCCGCCGTGCACGAGCCCATCACCACCGCGATCTGCGCGATGCCATCCGCGCTCATCGTAGCCTGGTTGTAGAAGATGCGGCCGAAGTGCTCCTTGTCGGGGAACACCTCGTCCTGGTTCGGCAGGTTCGCGCCGCCCGAGTCCACGAGGTACACGCAGGGCAGGCGGTTCTCGCGCGCCACCTCCTGCGCCCGCAGGTGCTTCTTCACCGTGATCGGATAGTAGGTCCCGCCCTTGACGGTGGCGTCGTTGCACACGACCACGCACTCGTGGCCCGCGATGCGGCCGATGCCGGTGATGATGCCGGCGCCGGGTACCTCACCGCCGTACATGCCGTATGCAGCGAGCGGGCTCAGCTCCAAAAAGGGCGCGCCCGGATCGAGCAGGAGGCGCACCCGCTCGCGCGGCAACAGCTTGCCGCGTCCCAGGTGCTTGGCGACGGCCCTCTCGCCGCCGCCCCTTCGTGCCTGGGCGGAGCGCGCGCGCAGTTCCTCGACCAGGGCCTGCATGCACGCGCGGTTGGCGAGAAACTCCGGCGAACGGGGATCGATTTGAGTGCGCAGTACGGTCATGTCGGGCTCGGGTGCGAGAAACCACGGTCATTCTAGGAAATTCCTAACGATAGAACCAATCGATGCTTTTGATTCCATCCATAGAAATCATCTATGATGGATGGATCCCATGCTCGAGCTCTATCAACTGCGTTACTTCCTTGCGGTGGTCGAGACCGGCAGCTTCACCAAGGCCAGCCGCCGCGCGCGTGTCTCTCAGCCGACCCTGTCCGCGGGCATTCAGAAGCTCGAGGCCGCGCTCTCCGTGCCGCTGTTCGATCGCTCCGGGCGGCGCGTGTTCCTGACCAGCGCGGGCACCCGCTTCGTGGAACGCGCGCGCACCATCCTCGCGGAGGTGCAGGAGGCGCAGGCCGAGCTGTCCAACGTGCAAGCCAAGGAGGTGCTGCAGGTGGGCGTGCTCACGACCATCGCCGCCGCCTCCGTACAGCGCTTGCTGCGCGACTTCCTGCGAGCACACCCGGGGACGGTGTTGGAGCTGTTCGAGGGCACGGAGCGTGAGCTCCGCAACCACCTCCATGGTGCCCGGCTCGATCTGGCCTTGACCATCGAGCGACCGGAGCAGCGAGGGGCGAGCGAGCACCTGTACGAGGAGGGCTACTCCCTGGCCATCGCCAGCCACCACCCGCTCGCGCGGCGGGCGAGCATCCACGTGACGGAGCTCGCCGATGAGCCCACCATCGTGCGCACGCGCTGCGAGCTGCTCAGCGCGACCAGCCGCTTCTTTACGAGCCACAACGTGCGACCCCGCCTGGTGTACCGCACGGAGCAGGACGAACGTGCGCTGGCGATGGTGGGAGCAGGTCTCGGCATCACGGTGATGCCGGAGCACTACCAGGGGCGTGGCGTCACGCGGATTCCGCTCTTCGGCTTCGCGGAACGCAGGCGAATCGCCCTGGTGCACGCGAGCGGAGGGCGCCGAAAGAAGCGCCCGCGCGAGAGCGCGCTGCGCTTTACGGAGTTTGCATCGAGCCAGGCTTGGTGGCGGGGCTGAGCCCCAGCTCGAGCCCACACTCGCGGCAGGAGGCGCGCTGCGCGGCCAACATGTGGACGGGACCGGCGGCGGCGGCAAAGAGCAGCGACATCGGCAAGAGCACCGTGATCTCGCTGAGGATGATCGGCATGAGACAGGTCAGGAGCACGAGGCCCGCATACCAGGCGCGCTTGGCCCAGACGAAGCCAGGCCACACGGACACCACGTGCACCGAGCGGACACAGCGGGGACAGTGAGCAGACGGCGACGCGCGCGGCGGCATGGTTGAACTCTGGGGCCGCAGAAGCGCGAAAACAAGGGTTGGGCTGGAGCGGATAGCGCCCGCCCGCGGGTTGCCGCGAGCGGTGTCCGTGGATACAAAAACCGGGTGGGCCTGTTGTTTCTCGCGTTTACGCTGGTTCCGATCGCGGAGCTCTACCTGCTGATCCGGATCGGAAGGGTGATCGGCGCCGCCCCCACCCTCGGCTTCGTGATCGCGATGGCCCTGCTCGGCGCGTACCTCACCAAACGGCAGGGTCGGCGCGTGATCGCCGAGTGGCGCACCGCCTTCGACGAGGGGCGCGTCCCGGAGGAGGGGGTGCTCGGCGGCGTGTTGGTGTTCTTGGGGGGCCTGCTCCTGATTACGCCCGGCGTCATCACCGACTTCTTCGGGCTGTTCATGCTCTTGCCGTTCACGCGCAAGCGCCTTTCGGCCGCGCTCCGCGTCTACCTGGAGCAGCAAGTCGCGACCGGAAACGTCCGGGTGCAGCACTTCGGCTTTGCGCCTCCTCGCGCTTCGACGCCGTTCCGAGGGCCGGGCGCGCGCCCCGGACGCCCGACGCAGCGCACCGCCTCCCAAAGACCTCCGCGCCCCGCGCAAGGGCCGACCGAGGTCGGACACGGACCAGGTTTCGGGGCGAGCGTGATCGTGGAGACCGAAGGCGAAGAGGTGCCGCGCGACGACGACTCGCGCTAGCTCGCCATCTTCATGCGCCAGCCGGGCATGCTCTCGAGCCAGGCGCAGAGCTGCTCGAAGGGCAAGGGGCGCGAGAGCAAAAAGCCCTGCGCGTAGCGCCCGCCCAGCCGACGCAGGCGCTGAAGCTCCTCGGGGTGCTCTACGCCCTCAGCGACCACGCTCAGCCCCAGGTCCTTCCCCAGGTTGATGATGGTCGCGCAGATCTCTTCGCCCGCAGTGTGCTCCATGTCACGCACGAAGGAGCCATCGATCTTCAGCGTGTCGATGCGGAAGCGCCTCAGATAGTGCAAGGACGAGTAGCCGGTCCCAAAGTCGTCCATCGAGAGCCGCACGCCCATCTCCTGCAGCTGCGAGAAGATGCGCACCGCTCCCTCGGTGTCCTCGAGCAGGCCGCTCTCGGTGATCTCCAGGCCCAGGTAGTCCGCCGTGAGCCCGCTCTCGGCGAGGGCCTGCGCCACGCGCGCACAGAGGTCCGTGTGCGCCAGCTGGGCCACCGACAGGTTCACGCCCATGCGAAACGGAGCGGCGTCGGGGAAGGAGCGCTTGAGCTTGGCGGCGTCGCGGCAGGCGACGCGCAGCACACACTCGCCCAGCCGGTCGATCAGCCCCAACTCCTCCGCGATCGGGATGAACTTGCCGGGGCTCACCGGGCCGAGGCGCGGGTGGTGCCAACGCGCGAGCGCCTCGAAGCCCACCACCACCCCGGCCTCCACGTCGACGATCGGCTGGTAGTGCACGTGCAGCGTCTCACCGTCGAGCGCGCGCCGCAGCTCGTTCTCGAGATCGAGCCGCTCGGCTAGATTGTTCTGGCCGTTGGGATCGTAGACGTCGACGCGCTCGCCGCCCATGGACTTGGCCTTGTACATGGCGATGTCGGCCTCGCGCAGGATCTCCTCCGGTCGGAGCGCGCCCCTTTGCCCAGAACCGCGTGACATGCCGATGCTCGCCCCCACCACCACGCGATGCCCGTCGACCTCGATCGGCTGCACCAAGGTGCCGAGCACTTCGTTCGCGATCTCGTCGGCCTGCTCGGGTTGGTCGAGTTCCTCGAGCAAAATCACGAATTCGTCGCCCCCGAGGCGGGCGATGGTGTCGCCCGGGCGCACGGTGTCGCGCAGGATGCGCGCGACCTTCATCAGCAGGAGATCCCCGAGCGCGTGGCCAAAGCTGTCGTTGATCACCTTGAAGCGATCCAGGTCGACGAGCACCACCGCGTAGTCTCGCTGCCTTCGCCGCGCGCGCTCGTGGGCTTGTTCCAGGCGATCCATGAAGAGCACCCGGTTCGGCAGGCCGGTGAGGGCATCCTGGAGCGCGAGGCGCCGTAGCTGGGCCTCGGAGCGCCGCTGCTCGGTGACGTCCGAGAGCCAACCCGTCATGCGGATGGGCTCACCCTGCGCGTTGCGTGTGATGAGGCCGCCCGCCGCCACCCAGACGTAGCTTCCGTCGTGGCGTCGTAGCCGATGCACGTGCTCAAAACGCTCGCTCTCGCCGCGGCGGTGCTCCTCGATCGCGCTGTGCAGCGGCTCGAGCTCCTCGGGGTGCACGCGCTCGAACCACTCGGAGATGCGCGTGGGCAGCGTGGGCCTGCCGCTGCCCACGAGCTCCTGAAAGCGCGAGGAGAAGAACGCGCTGCCGGAGACCATGTCCCACTCCCAGAGCACGTCGTGCGCCTCGCGCAGGGCACGCTCGAAGCGCTGCTCGGCGGCCGAGAGCGCTGCGCGCTCCCGCTCGCCGAGGTCGCGTACCGCGCCGAGCCCAAAGCCGAGCGCGAGCAGCAGCGCGCCCCAGGCGAGCTCGTAGCCTTCGAGCGCATAAGCCGGCCCGAGCAGGGCCAACAGCCCGTGGCCGGCGATCAAGCCGAGCGACACCCACAGCACCCCGCGCCGTCCCCGCGACCAGGCGGCGAGCACCACCGGGACGGTCGCGAGCGGGCCCGCGGGAAGCGAGAACTGCGCGCTGGCGAGGGCGAACAGCGCCAGGTAGATGGCGACGCTGAGCGGGACGGCCGAGTCCGGGACGCGCAGGCGAGCGGTCATGCACAAGCCGCGAAGTGCTCTCGGATCCACGCCATGAACTCGGACGCGGTGAGAGGGGTTGCGAAGTAAAAGCCCTGTGCGCGCGGACAGCCGAGGGATTTCAGGACCTCCCACTGCTTTTGGGTCTCCACCCCCTCGGCGATGGGCATCACGCCGAGGTTGCGCGCCAAGTTCACCATGGAACGGACGAGCTGAGTCCCCCCTTCGCGCACCTCGAGGCCGTGCACGAAGTTGGTCTCGATCTTCAGGAAGTCGAAGCGGAAGCGGTGCAGGTAGCTGAGCGACGAGTAGCCGGTCCCGAAGTCGTCCATGCACAACTTCACGCCGCGCTGGCGCAGCTCGGTGAAGAGAGAGGCACCAGCTGGCAGCTCATCCAGGATGAGATCCTCGGTGACCTCGATGCACAGGCGAGCCGGATCGAGGCCCGTGGCCTCGAGCACCGTCTGGACGCGCTTGGTGAGATCGGCGCGCCGCAGCTGCCGTGGCGAGAGGTTGACGTTGATCGTCCAGCTCGCGCGCCCTGCGACCTTGCTGATGCGGCGACCGAGCTCACAGGCCTTGCTCAACACCAGATCGCCGAGATCCATGATGAGCCCGGTCTCCTCGGCGACCTGAATGAAGTCCGCGGGCAAGATCAACCCGAGGCGAGGATGATGCCAACGCGGCAAGGCCTCCACGCCCGCGAACTGACCTGCGCCGTCGACGATGGGCTGAAAGTAAACCTCGAACTCCTCGTTCACGATCCCGCTGCGCAGCTCATTCTCGAGCGTCATGCGCTCGACGGCCTGCGCGCGCATGGACGGATCGAACAGCGCCCACTGTCCCCGGCCCAGCGCCTTCGCGCGGTACATCGCGGTGTCCGCGTCGCGCACCACGTCGTTGGCGGTCAGATGGGCGTCGCTCACCACCACGATACCGATGCTGGCGCCCACCGTGACTGGGCGCCCCTGCACGATGATCGGCTCCATCAAGGCGCCGCGCGCGCGGGTGGCGACGTCGATGGCGTCCTCGGGGCTCGCGATCTCGTGCAGCAGCAGGCTGAACTCATCGCCGCCGAAGCGCGCCACGGTGTCCTCCTCGCGGACGCACGCAGACAGTCGCTCTGCGACCGCGTAGAGCAGCTCGTCGCCGGCCGAATGGCACAGGCTATCGTTGACGCGCTTGAAGCGGTCGAGGTCGATCAAGAGCACCGCGGGGCTCCCCCTGGCCTCGCGCGCGACGGGGTCGGGGCCTGCGTTGTCGTTGGCCTGGGGCCGCGTCGAGCTCCGGGTCTCGCGCGGGCGACCCAGGCGCTGAGTGAGCCGGTCCATGAACAAGCTGCGGTTCGCGAGGCCCGTCAGCGAGTCGCGAAAGGCGTGAAAACGCAGCTGCCGCTCCGAGGCTTTGCGCTCGCTGATGTCACTGACCCAGCCGGTGAGCACGATTTGGTCATCGGCCTTGGAGCGCACCACACGCACTTCCACCCACAACCAGGAGCCGTCCTCGTGGCGCAGCCGGTGCTCGAATTCGACCCGCTCTACCCCACCTGCGACCAGCTCGGCGAGCTTGCCTTCGACCCCTGGGCGCTCGGTTGGGTGCACCCGTTCCAGCAAAAATTCTCGGCTTTTCGTGAGCGGCTGCGTGGGCAGCCCGAGCAACTCGCAGAAGCGCCCGGAGTAGTGTGCGCCGCCCGCGTCCGCGGCCCCGCCTCGCGCGTCGAACCAGCACTCCCACAGCGCGCGCTGGGCGGCGCTCCCGAAGCGCTCGAAGCGCGCGTCACAGTCCTGACGCTTCCGCCTGACCGAAGCGAGGTATCCGAACAAGGAAGACGCCGCGACGCCTGCTCCGAGCGTCAAGAAGCTTCCGTATGAAATGACGGAGAACACGGCGCGAAAAAACCCCGTCTCGTTTTTACCAGTGTTGGACTGGGTGCGATCAGGGTTTTCTGCGCATCTCCTTGCGCGCGCGAAAAAGCGGCGACACGGCGTTGCAAATCGTCACCTCTGCGCACCTCAGCGCGGCCAGCTCGCTGTGAGCTCGGCCACCATGCGCGGCCCGTAGCGCTCCACGCGGCACGCGCCAAACCCCGGGATGGCCCGCAGCGCCTCGAGCTCGACACGCGGGAGCTCCACGATCTCGTTGAGGCAGTGTCCGGGCAGGACCACCTGAGGATCCACGCCACGCCGGGCGGCCTCCTTGGCCCGGAGCTCGGTCAGGAGGCGCTTTCGCACCTTGCGCCGCTCGACCTCGGCGAGGCTCAAGGGTCGGCCCGCCTGACCGCGCAGCTCCTCCTCGGGGGCATCGGGGAGCCCCTGCGCTCTGCGCAGCGCCTCCGAGAACCTTTGCGCATGGGCCGCCGCCTTGGCCCCGAGCAGGCGCACGAGCTGGGCCCCCTCCACCTCCGGGCGCTCTCCGAGCCTCGAGAGCACCTCGTTGTGCACGAACCTGCCAGGGGGCACGTCCAGTTCGCGCGCCAGCTGCTCGCGCTCCAAGAACAGCTCACGCAGGCGCGCGCGCTCCGCAGGCGGGCGGGTGAGCGCGCCCTTGAGGCGTGTCCAGGGCGGCACCTCCGGGATCGGCCGCTGGGCTTCGCTCAGCACATAGGCACACTCCTCGCGGACCTCAGGCTCGATGTCGAGGGCGCGTACGCGCCCCAGGAGCTCATCCGCGAGCGCCTCGAGGTGAGCGACGTCGTCGACCAGATAGCGGAGCGCGTCCTCGTCCAGCGGACGCTCACCCCAATCGGCCTGCTGTTTATCCTTGAGCAGCTCGATCTGGAAGAACGTCGCGAGCAAATTCGAGAGCCCGGTCGACTTCAGGCCGAGAAAGCGCGCCGCCACCGCGGTGTCGAACACCCTCCCCAAACGCACCCCTTGCGCAAACAGGATGCGCGCATCGAACGAGGCGTCGTGGATGATCTTCTCGGGTCCCTGCGCCCCCAGGAGCTCCTCGAACAGCGGCAACGCGTCGAAGGCCAGGGTGTCCACCAAAATCACCTGCTGCGCGCGGCCGAACTGCATCATGCAGAGGCGTGTTCGGTAGCGGAAGAGGCCGTCTCCCTCGGTGTCGAACGCGATCCGTGGGGAGCTCGCGAGCAGGGCCACGGCCTCGTGCGCGGCGGCGGATTCCGCGACCAACGTCGAAGCGACCAGAGAGGGGCTCGCCGCGGACGTCACGCGCCTTCCCGCTCCGCGTGGATCTGACGGATGGCCGCCAGCACGGCCTGCCGCCCGCGGACGCGCTCGTAGTCGAGCAACTCGGACAACAGTTCGAGCCCCTCCGGGGAGTCGAGCACCTGCTTGACCTTGACCGGGACCGCGATGGTGAGCGGCAACAGCTCGCTCTCGCTGATCAAGTCGACCGTGACGCCCAGCGCACGCGCGAGATCACGCACGTGATTGATGCTGGGATCCGCCACCTGCCCTGCCTCCAGGCGCGCGATGGTCCGCGGGCTGATGCCCACCTTGGCCGCGAGCTCCGGCTGGCTGAGACCGCGCACCTTGCGCAGCGTGCGCAGGTTGGTGGCGATGACGTCCTTCGTGCTCATGTGCGGACAATAGTGGCTATTTCCGTGCCGACAAGTGGACCCATGAGGCAATCAGCGAAAATCGGTCGGTGGCCTGGCCCGTGCGCTCGGCGAGCACGAAGTCCTGGAAGATCTTGCCCTGCTGCTCGACGTTGCCGAGCACGAACTCGCAGAGCAGACAGCGAGCGTCGGCGCGTGGCGCGTAGGCATATGGATCGCGAAGGCCCAGGGTGTACAGGGTCTGCAGCCACGCGCCAGGGCGGGTGACGGCGCGGCCGTGCTGCCGCTGCCACACGTGGATCGCCTCGTGGGCGAACACGGAGGCCACGTACGGGTCCTCGAGCTTCACCCCCGCGTCGAGATCTCCGTGGCGATAGAGGCTCCTCACCAGGCTGATGCGCCCGCCGTAGGGTGACCACGAGCGCGCGCCGAGCGAAGTCCCGAGGCGGATGGGCGCGAGATCGAGGGCGTCGCGGAAGTAGTGCGAAAGGAAATGCTGCTCTTCGGCGTTCACACGGCGCATGGGCTATCCGCGCAACGTCTCGAGCACGTCGAAGTAGGTCGGGAAGGTCTTGGACACGCACCCGGGGTCCTCGATCACGATGCCGGGCACGCGCAGACCGAGCAACGCAAAGCTCATCGCCATCCGGTGATCGTCATAGGTCTTCACGGAACCGGGCCGCACAAGCCCGGGATGGATCACGAACCCGTCGGGCTCTTCCTCCGCGCGCACGCCCAGGCGCTCGAGTTCGGTGACCACCGCGCCGACGCGGTCAGTCTCCTTCTTGCGGATGAAGCCGATGCCGGTGACGCGCGTGGGTCCCTCGGCGAACGGCGCGACCACCGCCAACGTCTGCGCGACATCGGAGAGATCGCCCATGTCGACCTCGATGCCCTGAAGCTTCCCGTCGGCGGGCCCATGAACCTCGGTGAAGTCTTCGCCCTCCACCACCCGGCAGCCCATGCGCCCGAGGATGTGGGCGAGCCCGCGATCGCCCTGCAGCGAGCGGGTGCCGAGACCGGGTACGCGCGCATATCCGCCGCAGATGGCGGCCGCCGCGAAGAAGTACGAAGCGGCCGAGGCGTCGGGCTCCACGCGGTAGGCACGGCCCTGGTAGCCCTGTCCGCCCGGGATCACGAAGCGCCGCTCACCCTCGCGCTCCACACGGGCGCCAAAGTCGCGCATGGCCTGCGCCGTCATCTCCAGGTAGGGCCGCGAAACCAGCTCGCCCTCCATGTCGATGATGAGCCCCGCTTCCATGCAAGGTGCCCCCATCATCAGGCCGCTGATGTATTGGGAGCTGATGTTCCCCGGCACGCGTACGTGCCCCCCCTTCAGGGAGCCGCCGTGCACGCGCAGCGGAATGCAGTCCGGCTCGCCCAGGCTCTCCACGCGCACGCCGAGGCTCGAGAGAGCGCGCAGGAGCGGGGCGATCGGGCGCTGGCGCATGCGCTCGATGCCATCGAGCTCGTACACGCCGCGACCGAGCGCCATCAAGACCGGCAAGAACCTCGCCGCCGTGCCGGCGTTGCCCACGAAGCACTGGGCAGAAGCGACGCTCACATGACCGTCTGCCCCCGACACCGTGAACGTTGCGCGCGGCTCGTCGGCGGAGACCGCAACCCCCAACGCGCTCAGGGAAGCGGCCATGTAGCGGGTGTCGTCGCTGAACAGCGCCCCCGTCAAGACGGACTCGCCGCGCGAGAGCGCCGCCAGGATCAACGCGCGGTTCGTGTAGCTCTTGGAACCCACGACCTCCACGCTGGCAGCGATGGGGTTTTGCAGGGGAACGATGGGGCGCGCTTCGCTCATGCTGGGCCCAGGCTAGCACCGACGGGGGGGCTTCACCCACGGGGCGGTCCGTACTAGTCTGCCCTCCGCGTATGGCCCGCTCACGCAAAGGACGCCAGGGAGGAGAGCTCGAGGCGCTCTCGAAGCTGGTGCGCCGGGTCTATCCAAGCCAGGAGCCGGAGCACGCGGCGGCCATCCGCGCCTTCGCATGGTGGCGGCGCGCGGTGCCCGAGCGGGTTTTCATGCGCGCTCGACCGGTGAAGCTCGTGCACGGTGTGCTGTGGGTGCATACCGCGACCAGCGCGTGGGCTTCCGAGCTCGAGCACCTGAAGGAACAGCTGCTCGCCTCGGCGCAGAAGCACGCGCCGGATGCCAGCGTGAGGACCTTGCGTTTCCGCGTCGGCCCGCTGCCGGAGCTCCCACCGAGCACGCGCCCCGAGCGCGCGCGTCAGGCCCCGATCGCGGTGGCGAGCCTGCCCGAAGCGCTCGCACGTGCCTTGGCGGTCATCGATGATGACACCCTGCGCGACGCGATCGGCCAGGCCGCCAGCGTCGCCCTGGGACGCGACGGCGCGCGCGCGCACAAGCGTGACAGCTCGCGATGAGGGCGCGCACGAGCCCGCTCTGCGCCCTGTGGTTTGGCTTCGCCCTGCTCGGCTGCGAGGCGCGCACCGCGCCCGGCTCCGACCACGCCAAGGCCCCCCAGAGCCGCCTGGTGGAACGCGTCTTTCTGGACGAGTGGCTGCCGCTCGAGGGCGGACGCGGACGCTGCCGGGTGACGCGGGCCGAGGAGCGCTTGACCGAGCCGAGCGAGGTCCCCGCGAGACAGGTGCCGCCCGACCTGCGCGCGCTCGCGCTGTACACCGAGTGTCAGGGCAGAAGCGGAGCGCCGCTGTCGCTCGAGGCGGCGCTGCCCGAGGCCACGCTGATCTTCTTGCGCGACCAGGCGGGCAACCGGAGCGCTCCGTCCGTGCGCACCAAGCTCTCGATGCTCGAGTCCGCGCCGCTGGTATTCGAGCTAAATTCCTCGATACGTGTGCTCCCCGCGCGGCGGATCTTCGACGTGGAGACCGGACGCGCCGCCTACGACGCCCAGGTCCGCGAGAGCTCCTTGAGCTTCGAGGCACACGGCGAGCGACGCGAGATTGCCCTCCGCCACCGCGCGCTCGACGCCCGCTTCGATCGTTGGCTCGCAGCGCTCGTGCACGCCCTCGACGGCGAGCTGGAGGCGGCCGAACCGTCTCCCCTGGCCCCGGCAGACCTGTCGCGCGCGCGCGCCTCCTACCGCGCGCTAGTGGAACGCTTTCAACCGACACGCCTGGCAGTCACGGGGATGGACCTCGCGGAGGACGGCGCGCTCCGCGTGAGCCTCGCGCTCGAACGGCCGCGACTCCACGATGGCCCGAACCCAGTCTCAGTGCTCCGCTTCCTGTTTCCTCGCTTTGGCGCCGAGGGGTTGAGTGAGGCCACGCTGCTCGAGATGGAGGATGGCCGGGCAGCCATCGACTGCGCCGATCAGGCGAGGGCCCTGCGCAAGCGGGCGCGCGAGGCCAGCACGGACGCAGACGGAGTCCGCTGCAACGTGCTCGGTCTTTCGCTGGGAGAGCGCTGCGAGCGACTCGACCCAGCGCTCAAGGAGCAGGCACTCGCGCTCCAGCTGCGCTGTGTGCCCGGCCTCACCGCCCAAGCACACGCGCGCGCGCGCCGCGCCTCCGCGAACCGGACAGCGCCCAGCTCGGCCGCCGAGTTTCAGGTGACCTTGAAGCGTGGACGCCGCAGCGTGGGCTTCGATCACGGCGCGCGTTATGTCCTCTCGATCTACGGCAATGGCAGCGTCGTCTTTCACGGAAAGAGCTTCGTGAACGGCACCGGTCGCAGCGACGGGCGCACCTCTCCGTTCTTGATTCAGGGGGCGATCGACCGGGTGAACGAGCTCGAGTGGTTTCAGCGCCGGGGGGGAGAGTGGCGCAGTGACCGGTGCTCACTGGCCGAGGGCCGCGGGGATGTGCTGACGGTGCGTCTGCATGGGCGCGAGCGCATGGTGCTCGATCGCGACGGCTGTCGTGGGCCCTTCAGCCGCGAAGAGCTCGAGACCTTTCGCCTACAGCTCGAGTCGGTCGCGGGGATCTCGGGCTGGACGCAACCTGCTCCGTTCGACGCGGACGACTCCGCGCAGGTGAGCGAATGGACAGTGAGCGCGGACGAGTGAGGGCGGAACCGCTCCCCAAAGGCTCGCCTGGGCTCAGGCCTGCTTGCGACGGGCCGCGGGCGCGGCCTTCGGCATCCCCCCCGCGCGCTCGCGGAGCTTGCGTTCCAGGGTGGCTACAGCGCGCGGCTTGGCGGGTGCCCGGGTGGGCTCGTCAGTCTCCGGGACCACCGAGACCATCGCGTTGTGGGCTTTGCGCAAGAGCCGCAGAAACTGCTGCTCTTCGTCCGCGCTGAGGCCGACCATGAACGGCTCGAGGGCGTCGTCGACGATTCTTTGAAGGGTGCGCTCCAGGATCCTGCCCTTGGGCGTAAGCTTCACGAATCGCTGGCGTTTGTCCGCCGGATCCACGCGCGTGGTCACCAGGCCGTCGGCGGCCATGTTCCGGATCAATCGACTGACCGCGGCAGGGTCGATGGCCGCGTCGAACGCGAGCTCGTGCTGGGGAACTTCCGCCTCGTGGACGAGTCTGAAGAGCACCATGTATACGTGCATGGAGCTCCCGACCACCGAAAGGCGCTTGTTGACCGCAATCGAGCACAGGCGACGCATCCTCGTCATGAGGAGCGCGATCTCGCGATGCAGCGGGGGGCGCATGAAGGGCGTAACGTAGTCGCGCCTCGGACGACAATCAATGGGCAGAACAGGTCAATGCTTGAATCCTCAAGCGAACCGAAGCTCCCTCGACTTCACTCTTTTTCACACAAAACCCGCCAAAAAGGCGCTTGACCGATCGGCCCACCGATCCCATATCGTTGCAACTTCAATGAT
>JBIQKA010000155.1:7270-9453 GCA_044507075.1 Myxococcales bacterium | reverse complement strand
CCGAGGACGAGCACCTTGGTCATATCGCGATCCCGAGCCCGAACAGGCCGCCGAAGCGTCGGTAGATGCGCGCCGCGTCGCCACGCTCGTAGATGCCCCAGTCGAGGCGCCCCTCGAGGCGCAAGAAGGCGTAGTGGCTGAGCCACAGCTCGAGCGTGCCTCCGGGCGAGAAGATGGGCATCGGCGTGCTCTCGGGCTTGGTCGGCTGCACCACGGCGACGCCTCCCTCGAAGAACAGGCTCAGATCGACGCGACGGTAGGGCAAGAGGTGAAAGCTCGGGCCCGCCTTGGCGGCGAAGACGAGCGGCTCCCTGTTGGCGCTGACGACGGTGGTCTGAAGCGAGCCGCGCACGCCGAGATACGGGAAGGTCATGAGCTCGAGGTTGCCGTGGAGGCCGAAGCCGGGGCCCTTGCCGCCGAGCGTGAACATGCCCGAGCCCACCATCCGGAATTGACCCGACGTGGTGCCTATCTGGCGCTTCTTGGGCATCACGTATTCGCCGGCGAAGGGATCGGCGGGGTGGGGTGTGGCCCAGACGGGCTTGTCGGCGGGCGCCTGCGACCCCGGCTCCTGAGCCGCGGACGCGAGGGCCCACGACAGGCCAAGGAGGGTCAAGAGCAGGATGCGCGGCGGAGGCACGCGGCGACTCTAGCAACGCGGCAGGCGGGGCGGGAGTGCCCTGCCTCCAGGAGCGTCAGTGGCAGCTCAGCTCCGGGTAGCGGGCGCCGACGGAGGGCAGGATGGCCACCACCATGAAACCGTGCAGCGGCTTGCTGCCGTTGGTGCCCTTGGGGCCGAGGCCCACGTCGAAGTGGACCGGCTTGGCTCTGCTTGACCCATTCGCTACAAGCACGCCATGGACGCCGCACAGTCGAAGCGTGCTTTGGTGCTCGGTTGCGGGGGCGTCGTGGGCGCCGCCTGGACCACGGCCGTCCTCGCAGAGCTCGAGCGCGCGCTCGCTTGGGACGCGCGGGAGGCCCAGGTGCTCATCGGGACGTCGGCGGGCGCGCTGGTCGCGGGGCTACTCGGCGCGGGCGTTTCAGTGGCGCGGCTCGTGAAGAGCCAGCGCGGTGAGCTCGATGATGCTTGCTGGGATCACGCGCGCGATTGGGGCGGCGCGCTCCCTCCCGTGCCGGCGCTGCGCTTCACGGCGCCCAAGCTGTGGACGGCGGCGGCCAAGGGACGGGTGTCTGTGGCCACCGCGCTCACGGGCATGTTGCCCGAGGGGCGGGCGGGCTTCGCCTCGTTCGAGCGCCTGTTTGCGCGCGTGCTTCCTGCACGGGATTGGGTCCCGCACCCGGGCACCTGGATCATGGTGGCCGAGGTCGCCACCGGACGGCGCGTGGCGCTCGGCAGGGCGGAGGCGCCGCGCGCGTCGATCACCGCGGCCGTGAGCGCATCCTATGCGGTGCCCGGATGGTACACCCCCATCCGCATCGGCGATAAAACGTACGTCGACGGTGGCGTGGTGTCGCCCACCTCGGCCGACCTCTTGATCGGCAGCGATGTGACGGAAGCGGTCGTGCTTGCGCCGATGGCGGCCCGGGAGCCCGCCGTCGGGAGCGCGCGTCGCAACCCGTTTGCGGAGGCGTTGCGCATGCACATGACCCGCATCGTCGATCGCGAGGTCAGCGCCCTCCAGGCGGCGGGGATTCGCGTGATCCGCATCGACCCGAGCAATGAGGACATCGCCGTCTTCGGCACCAACCTGATGGACCCGCGGCGTCGCGCCCGGGTGTTCGAGACGGCCACGCGGACGGCGACAGGCGCGGTGGAGAAGGCTCTGCGCGCCAGCGAACCCGGGCTCAGCGCGCGGGGCAAGCCTTGGTGATCTCGTTCGTCACGGGGGCGATCGTCCGCAGGAAGGCGACCATGTCGGCGATTTCTTCGTCGGAGAGCTCGCTGCGCGGCATGGCCGCGCAAAGTGGCTTACCCTGATCGTCGAGCCCGCTCACGATGGCGCGCGCGATCTCCTCGTCGCTCCACGCGCCGATCCCGGTGGACTCGTCCTGGGTGATGTTGGCGTAGTAGCCAATGCCCGCGTAGCTCGGCGTATGGCAGCTCTCGCAATAGAGTTCGTCGGCGAGGAGCTCGCCACGCTCGGGGTCGCCAATCGGGAGCGCTTGCTCGTCGTCGCTCCGATCCGCGTCGTCGCCGCGGACGGGATCGACAGACTGGGATG
>JBIQKA010000155.1:0-7170 GCA_044507075.1 Myxococcales bacterium | reverse complement strand
TCGTCGTCGCTCCGATCCGCGTCGTCGCCGCGGACGGGATCGACAGACTGGGATGGATCGCTCGCGGCGTCCTGGGATCCACAAGCAGCCGCGACGAATCCGACGCTCGTCACGAGGGAGAGAAGGGCACGGGACGTGGTGGGAATGTACATCGTCGTGGTTCGTTTCACGGACCTCCCGGGTGCGCCATCGGTGCGCACCGTTCGGCACACGAAAAAGCCACGAACGAGGCAGAAGAAACGGCTCGAAGACCCCGCGTTCAGCCCTCCTGGGACATGTGCGAAAGTGGGCTCGTCCCTGCCGCGAGCGCGCCGAGCGATCAGTCGACGCGCACCACGGCCACGTCCTCTATGCCGAACGTCGGATCGACGCGAACGCGCAGGTAGTGTCGCCCGATGCCGTCCAGCTTCTCCTCGATCGCGCCGCCGCCGCCCGAGATGTACGTGGGCACGCCGGCCGACGAGAACGCGTAGTAGCTGTGGATGTGGCCCAAGAAGAGCGCGTCGACCTTGCCCTTGCCGATCTTGGTGATGAGCTTCGCGGCTTCCTTGCGGCTACGAAAGCCCCCTCCGCGCAGGCCGGACGGATCGAGCGGAGGTATGTGCGTGAACACCAGGTGGGGAGCGCTCCGTGATCGCGTGAGCCATGCGTCGAGTCGCTCGTACACCTGCGGATCGATGGTGCCGTTGCCGGAGTCCACGAGCGAGAACGCCACACCGTGATGGCGAAAGTGGAAGTTGAAGGGGCCGAACAGCTCGTGCCAGTGCCGGGGCGAGGCTCCCATCTCGTGATTTCCGACGGTGGAGAAGAAGGGGACCTCGAGCGTCGCGAGCTCGCGTTGGAAGCGCTCGAGCTGTCGCCGCGTGCCCTCATCGGTGAGGTCGCCGGTGGAGACCACGAAGGCGAGCTCGGGGTCTGCGTTCATGCGCTCGAAGATGTCCTCGATTTCTCCGATCGCGCTCTGCACGTCGCTGAGCACCGCGAACACGAACGGTGGGTCCCCCTCCGAGCTCGGAAAGATGTCGATCACGCTGGATTGCGCGAGCGTTTGCTCGAAGCGGCACGCCGCCCTGTGTCCCGCGACAGGCTCGGGCGCGACGCTCGGGCCGCCGTTGAGCGAGAGCGTTGCCGTCATTATGCAGTTCAGCAGGTCGATCCGAAGCGGGCGCGGCTCGCCTTTCGGGACGTCGACGTGGACGCGCAGCGTGGGCGCCTGGGCCCATAGCGTAAGTTGCGTGCCGTCGAACGCGCGCACGCTGGCCAAGCCATCTTCCACCCTGACCTCGACGCCCTCCGCGCGGGCGCGGCCGACTTCGCGATCCAGGTCTACGCGCTCCTCCGCAGGCAGAAAGCAGGTGGTCATGCCGAACCCAAGGAGGGCGAGCAGGGGGCGTCTCATCCGGCACCTCCCACGGCACGCACCGGGGCATGGCGATAGCGGAGGGACAGACCCGTGACGAGCGCGGAGCCCACCTCCACCAGGCCCGCGACTCCCCAACGCGAGGTGACGAAGTAGTGCCCTCGGAGCCCGAGATGGCCGAGGATGCCCGCGGGAATGCCCGGGACCCCGAGGCCTGCTGCGAAGTCGTCGTGGCGATGGTCGTAGTAGAGATACGCCTCGCCGCTGTTCGCGCCCCCCGCTCCGAAGTACACCCCGAAGCCGAAGCGCGCGAGCAGCAAACCGGTCGCATGATTGCGGACGCTCGAACCCTTCACCTGAAAGTCGTAGAGCTCGAGCCCCGCGCCGACCTGGCCTTCGAAGTAGGAACCAGCCAGACTTGGGCCTACGCGACCGAGATCGAGCCGGCCATTCAAGTGCCACTCGGGCGTCATCACCGCGAAGCCGTCGCTGCCGTAGCGTTGATAGCGAAGCCCCGTCGCCAGCTCGAGGAAGGAGCCGTCGGGTGCACTGCGTCGAACCGTGCGCCCGAGCGGTCGGTAGGCGAGTTCGACGAGAAAGCGCTGGGTGTCGTCGTCGAGCGCGATCTGCGCTTCGGGCGAGACGCGGAGCACGCCGGCACGCAAGTCGCTGCGAGCGGTGAGGAAGCTGCGATAGGCGAACTGCGGGTCGTATACGTAGAGATAGCCGACCTCCGCATCGACCTTGGGCACGAACGTTGGGGCGTGGTGGTCGGGGCGGCCGCCGGTGCTGGCAGCGTAGAGGTCGGCGAAAAGGCCCAGCACGAACACCCCGAAGCCCGCGATGGTGATGGGCGCGAGGAGCCCCATCAAGCGGCGCGAGGTGCCCGTGACCGCGATCAGCGTACCCGCCGTGAGGAACACGCCGAGGCCCGCCGCCTCCGAGAGCAGCAGCTTGCGCGCCGTGCCGCGATCCCCGATCGCGAAGGCGCCTGCGCCGTGCACGAGGAAGCCGGGAAAGAGCGCGAGGCCGGCTGCCAGCGCAGGGGGCGCGAGCCAGCGACGCGCGGACCGTGGACAGCGCTCGGTGTTCGAGGAGCAGGGCGAGAGCGCAGGATCCGTCTCGAGGCTCAGCGCGGGAACTGCCGGCACGGGGCCGGGCGGCGCGGCCTCGGCGTGCGCCATCGAGGCGCACGCGAGGTGAAGCGCGCAGACAAGCGAGACGCACAGAGAGGCACACGGCCAAGACATCGCGGGCCATTGTGCCCCAAGTTCAGGCGGATGCCGTCCGTGCCCGAGGGCTCGGGCTCCGAGGGCCGTTCAGGCTCGTGGATGGGGATGGGGCGCGGCGTGCCGGGGCTCGGCAGCGGGACGGGCTCCGGACTGGGGGCCGGCCCAGGTTCCGGCCTGGGCAGCGGGATTGGATCTGGAAACGGTCCTGGTAGCGGCGTGGTCGGCTCTTGCATGACCGCCAGACAAGTGCGCACGCTCCCTGCCCCGACAAGGTTGTCGAAGCCCGGCGTCACGAGCAGAGAGAGGATCTTCTTGGCGGCAGGCCGAGGTCGGTCCAGGCCGACAGCGAGTGTCGCTCGAAGCCAACACCGATGCTCTGAAGTTCGCCTGAAAGGGGGGCGCGGGCGTTGGTTGGGGGCCGCGCGCGCGCTGCGATTTCATTCGCCATTTTCGCCCTTTGGCCGCTGCTCGCGCGGCTCCGGTGAAGTCCCGCTCATTGGCCCAAGCCGTGCTTGGTGGGAGCCCGATGAACTATTACGAGCAGCTGCTTCACAACAACCGTCTCTGGGTCGAGCGCAAGAACCGGGAGAACCCCGGCTTCTTCGACAAGCTCACACATGGTCAGCGGCCGCCGTTTCTCTGGATCGGCTGTGCTGACAGTCGCGTTCCGGCCAACGAGATCACCGGAACGCAGGCCGGCGAGGTGTTCGTGCATCGCAACATCGCCAACCTGGTGGTGAGCACGGACATGAGCCTGCTCAGCGTGCTGGACTATGCGGTCAACGTGCTCGAGGTGAAGCACGTGATCGTTTGCGGTCATTACGGCTGCGGCGGCGTGCTCGCTGCCATGGGCAACAAGCCGGTGGGGTTGGTCGACAACTGGATCGCGCACGTGAAGGACGTCTACCGCATGCATCAACGGGAGCTCGACGCGATCACGAGCTCGGAGGAGCGCGGGCGTCGCCTCGTGGAGTTGAACGTGATCGAGGGGGTGCACGACCTGTACGCCACGTCGATCATCCAACAAGCGTGGAAGCAGCGGGGCGGTCCCTCGGTGCACGGTTGGGTGTACGATGTTCGCAACGGCTTGCTGCGGGATCTGTGCGTGGAGATCGACAACCCGACCAAGCTGGAGCCCGTGTACCAGCTCGAGGCCCCGGTCGAGGCTCGGCTCTGAGGGGTCCGTTGCGTCGACCGAGGGCTCACTTCCTGCGGATGCGCAGCGGCGTGGTGACGCCGTAGCGCTCGTGCACGGAGGCCGCCTCGAGGGCTTGTTCAGGGGTGATCTCTCCGGTCAAAAGCTTGCGATAGGCGGCCAGCGCACGGCTGACTTCCTCGGACCGCTCCCACACCAACTCCACGCGGAAGCGCCGCACCCCGAGCTCCAGCAGCCTGGGGACCAAAGGCGCTGCGCTCTGCGCCTGGGCGTTGAACACGGTGTTGCGGCAGCTCACGTCGACCACCACCGGATGCTCGTGTCCGGCGAAATCGCGCAGTGCGATGCGGTGCGCCTCACAGGGCCGACCGCAGCTCCGGTAGTCCTTGCCATTGCTGAGCAGGTGGGCGTAGACGCAGTGGGCGTTGTGGAAGGTCGGGATGTGGTGGTGGAGCGTGAGCGCCACGCGACCGCGCGGCACGTTGGCGAGTAGATCCAGGAGCTGAGACCGATTGAGGTCGTGGGACGCCGTGACCGTGCGCAGACCGAGGCCGAGCAGGTGATGGGCTGTCAGCGAGTTGGTCACGTTCAGCGAGAAGTCGCCGTGGAGGGAGGGCCCGGCCGCGTTCGCACCGCGCGCGCGGGCGAAGTGCATGAGCGCGCCCCAGTGGCGCACCAGCACGGCGTCGGGTCGCAGCTTGGCGATCCTGCGGTCGTAGGTCTCCTCGCCCGGCTTCTGCACGCGCACGGTGGCGAGCGTGACGCGCAAGCCCGCGGCGCGCGCGCGCTCCACGGCGCGGCCCAGCCCCACCATCTCCATCCAATCGAGCTCCACCTCCGCGCCGGCCCCAAAGCCGGAGGCGATCACCGCCTCGAGCTGCTCCTCGGTGCGACACAGCGGGACGAGCTCGGGCGGGCCGAGGTCGTCGCCATGGTTGCGCGCGAGCTCACGGCGCAGCTTGGGTACGACGGGGGCGGGGTCCGGCGAGGGGTATGGGGAGTGGCTGAGCGCTCGCTCCAGTTGCGCCGCGAGCTCGCGGCGCAGGCGCTTGAGCTCGGACACCGGGGCATGGAGGCCGGAATCGAGCCGCGTGCTGTCCAGTTCGCGGACATGGAAGGGCGTACCGCCGAACCCGCAGAGCTTCTGTTCGAGTAGCGCGCGGTCCAGGCCTCCCGCGCGTGCGGGCGAGAGCGCGCTCTCGCCTGCGGCGCAGGCGAAAAGCTCGCGGTTTCCGAGCCTTGCCCGCGCCTCGACCCGCAAGGATTCGCCCGCGCGACCTTCGACGCACAAGGTGATCGGGATCCGACCAAAGACCGGTTGGCTCACGCGCCGCTCCGCTTCACGCGCGAGCTCGGGATCCCCGGTGAGGCGCACGGCATCGCCCACGCGAACCCGGGAGAGGTCGGGGCCTGGCTGTCCGAAGCCGAGCTCCAGCGCGCCATCGTCGAGGAAGCGAACGGCGAAGAGCGGTCCGCCCGGGGCGTGCTCGGGATCATGCTCGCGCGCCTCTCTGCCGAGCAGCTCGAACTTCACGCCCACGCCGGGCCGCACCAACGCCTGCAGGTCCAGCTCGCTCGAGGGGATGACCCGCACGCTCCGCGCGCGCACGTCGGCCACCTCACCGAGCGCTATCCCGCGGTGCTTGGGCGTGAGCCCCACCACTAGCGTTTGGTGATCCTCGCCTTTCAGAAAGCCCATGCTCGCGCCGCGCGAGAACGCGAGCTGTGTGCGCTCGACGTCGCGTCGGAGGCGCGCGCGGTCTTCGTCGGTCGCGCCGCGCAAGAGCGCGTCACGCCAGTTGCGAAAGGAGTCCACCGCGGTGGCCACGTACGCCGGTCCCTTGTAGCGGCCCTCGATCTTGAGGCTATGGACGCCGGCCTGGAGCAGCTCGGGCAGGGCCTCGTGCGCCGCCAGATCCTGCGGGCTCAACAGATAGCGCTTGTCCCCGAGCTCTCGGCGCGTGCCGTCGACGATGGCTTCGTAGGGCATGCGGCACGCCTGGGAGCACTGGCCGCGATTGGCCGAGCGCTCCGAGAAGGCCTCGCTGGTGAGGCACTGCCCGCTCCAGGCCATACACAGGGCGCCGTGCACGAAGACCTCGCACTCCATGGCGCTCTCGCGCGTGAAGCGGGCGATCTCCTCGGTGCTCAGCTCGCGCGGCAACACCACCCGCTGCATGCCGAGGGTGGCCGCGAACAGCGCGCCTTCGGCGCTGGAGATGGTCATCTGGGTGCTCGCGTGAAGGCGGATCTCCGAGCACAGCCTGCGGGCGATGAAGGCCGTGGCCGGGTCCTGGATGATCAGCGCGTCCACGCCGCTCGCCACGACGCCGCGGAGAAGCTGCTCGAGGCTTGAGAGCTCGCTCTCGAACACCAGCGTGTTCAGCGTGAGGTAGAGCTTCACGTTGGCCGCGTGCGCGCGTCGGACCAGCGCCGGGAGCGACGCCAGATCGAACGCCGTCGACCGTCCGCGCGCGTTGAAGCCCTCGCACAGGCCCAGGTAGACGGCGTCCGCACCGCTCGCGAGGGCGCAGGCGAAGGACTCCTCGCTGCCGGCGGGAGCGAGGATCTCGGGGCGTTCTCGGGCGGGCGAGCTCATCGCGCTAGCAGTGCTCCCAGACCCGATAGCGAGTTGAGTTGATAGGTCGGGCGGGCGGCGTTCAATCGGCTCCGGTCGTGGCTGCCGTACGTCACGGCGCAGGTGGGGGCGAAGGCGGCGTGGCCCATCTCGATGTCGTAGGTCGTATCGCCCACCACCAGGATGCGCGCTGGAGAGAGCGCTAGCCGCGCGCCCAGCGCGAGCACGAAGTCGGGGGCCGGCTTTTTGCGGTGCACGTCTTCATCGCCCAGGACCTCGCGAAAATGGGGGCGAATGTCCAGGCGATCCAGGAGATCGAGGAGCGATGCGCGACCTCGGCTCGAGACGATTCCGAGCGGCACCCCGCGCTCCGAGAGCAGCTCCAGACATTCGCGTACGGCGGGGAACAAGCGGACGTTCGTCGCGTTCTCGGCGAAGCGTTGTCGATAGCGCGCCGCGCATGCGTCGACCGCGTGCAGCGCCACGCCGACGCCGACGAAGGCCTCCCGCAATGGAAGCCCGATCATCGGCAAGAAGCGCTCCTCGCTGACCGCCGGCAGGCCGAGATCTTCGAGCGTCTGGCACACGGTGGCGAAGATCGCAGAACGCGTGTCCGCGAGCGTCCCGTCGAAGTCGAACGCGACGGCATCGATACGCTGAAGCCAGGTCCCGCTCACGACGCTCCTCTCCGAACCGACCGCCCGGCCCCATGGAGCCCAGGCGAAGGGCACCGTGGTAGCACGTCCGCTGTCGGCTTGGCGGTCGGCCGTTCCCACGACATCTTCTCGGCATGAAGCTCCTGATCGCGACCACCAATCCGCACAAAGTCCGCGAGATCGGCCAG
>JBIQKA010000154.1:0-9483 GCA_044507075.1 Myxococcales bacterium | reverse complement strand
TGCTGCGCGATCTGCCGGCCGAGTCCGCCATCGCCGATCTCCACATCGCGCGCGGGCTCGACTACTACACGGGCACCGTCTACGAGGGCGTGCTGCTCGATCATCCACAGCTCGGCGCGGTCTGTTCCGGGGGGCGCTACGACAATCTCGCCTCGGACGACAAGGTCAAGCTGCCCGGCGTGGGCGTCTCGCTCGGCATCTCGCGCATCCTGGGCCTTCTGTTCGCAAAGAGCAGCGTCGTCGCCTCGAGGCCGACGCCGACCGCGGTGTTGATCAGCCTGGCGGGGGAGGCCGAGCGCTCGCGCGCTTACGCAACTGCCAAGCAGCTGCGCGCGCGCGGCATCGCCACCGAGGTGTTCCACGCGCCGCTCAAGTTCGGCAAGCAGATCCGCTACGCGGAGCGCAAGGGCATCCCCTACGTGTTGTTCCTTGGGGACCAACAGGTCGAGGTGCGCGACATTCGATCCGGGCAACAGGGGCCCATCGATCTCGCGCACTGGTCGCCACCCGCGGAGGAGCTCGAAGTCCAGGTGCTCTCAGGCTCGACGACGGGCGAGGGCGGGGCTTGAGCGCGCCGAGCGGGCGGGCGCGCTTCAGAACGGGCGCGCCAAGGTCGTGTACCACTGGAGCTCGCCTCCTTGCGTGAGACCGTGGGCGAGCCCGCAGCGCAGCGTGTAGTTCACGCCGTAGGCGGCCGCCCAATCAAAGCGCAGCTCTGCGCCGGTCCCGACCCCCACGCGCTGTAGGGAGAAGCGCCCCGCGTACGCGTCGCCGGCGTCCACGAACCAGGCGGCGTGCACGCGACGCGCGAACAGGGGCAAGGTCTGGATGCCGCGGTTGATGCGGGATAGCAGGATGCGGAGCTCGACCTGCAGGGCCTGAAGCTGGTCGCCCCGTCGCTGCGGAAAGCCGCGCAGGCGCGCGTAGTCCGCGGGCGCGCTGCGGGTGCCCGTCACGTAGTCGTACAGGGGCACGAGCTGCGCCGGATAGCCGCCCAGCGTCACCGCCGTATCCCAGGCGCCCGTGTAGGACCAGGCCAGGACGCTCTCGCGAAACCCGAGGCGCACGAACTGCTCCCAGCGCCAGCTCAGGCCTTGATCGCGTTCGCGGCTACCGAACACCGGATCGCGCACCGAGGCGCCCACGCTCGCGACGTGACCCCACGATTCGCTGATGTCGAACGCCTGCCTACGCGCCGAGGCGTGCGTGAGCGTGAAGTTCGCCCGCGTGTCGAGCCCCAGCGCCGGATAGCGCGGAGGGGCGTAGTTCGGATCCGGCGCCGCGCCCACGGAGGCGTCACCTTGCAGAAAACCGACCGTGTACTCCACGCGCAAACTCAGGCTGCGCAGTGCGCGAGGAAAGACGAAGTTCGACCCGACGGCGACGCTCCAGGGTAGGGCGCTCCACTTGCGTCGCTGCCCGTTGATCACCAGATCGTTTCTCACCTGGCGGCCCACCGAGCCGCGCAACAAGAGGGGGAAGCGCGGTCGCCGATAGCCGTAGCCGAGCTGGACGATGCTGTCGTTGGGCTCCTCGATGCCTTGAAACGCCTGCAGGGTCCAGTTGTGCCAGCCCACCACGTCGCCGCCGCTGCTGCTGAGCAGAAGGCGCCTGCCGTTGCCTCCCTCGTCGCTCGAGAGGTCGAAGTAGCGCGGATAGAGGGTGCGATAGGGCCGGTACGTCTCGCTCTGCAGGAGCGAGGGCGCGATCGAGGGGGTGAAGTCGAGCGGCGCGAGCGTGCGCGGAGGGCCTGCGGGCAGCGCGTCCGTCTCACGCAGATCGGCCTCGCGCAGCCTCAGCGTGTAGAGGTCGAAGCCCTTGCTCCCGTAGCCGACGTAGACGAGCCGCTCGCCATCGGGTGAGAGGTCCGGCTGAAACGCGCCGCCGACCACGTTGGTGATCTGCGTGAGCGCGCCCGTGGCGAAGCGATAGGCGTAGATATTGGAGATGCCGCTGCGATCGGAGGCGAAGTAGAGCAGCTCGCCGTCAGGGGAGAACACCGGACCGCGATCCAGCGCGCGATCGTAGGTCACGCGGGTGCGCACGCCGCTCGCCACGTCGAGCACCCAGATGTCGCGGTAGCCCCCCTTGCTCCAGGCCGAGTAGGCGATACGTCTTCCATCGCGCGACCAGCGCGGCGTGAACACCTGCTCGTAGCGGCGGCTCCGCACCAGCAGGCGGCGGGTGCGCTCGAGGTCGGCGAGCTCGGCGATTTCCAGGTGACTCGTGCCCGCTCCGTGGACCACGTAGGCCACGCGCTTTCCGTCCGGGGAGACGTCGGGCTCACGCGCACGCAGGGCGTGGCTGAGGCGGCGGTCGGGGTGTCCGCGCGTGCCGATCTCCGAGAGCTCCGAGTAGGCGTACGCGCCACGATGAAACTGCACCGCGCTGTACACGATGCGGTCCTGCCCTGGCACGCGCGACAGCTGCGCGACCGACTGCACGTTCTGCAGGACGTGGCGGCGCGAAGGCTCCTCGAGCGAGACGCGCACAATCTGCGGCACGTGTCGGGCATCGGACAGCGCGTAGACGAGCTCGTCGTTCGAGAGAAAACGCGGCGAGCGGGTGAGCTCGCCATGTTGCGTGAGGCGCACCCCTTCGCGCCTGCCGAGCTGCTCGACCTGCGTGTAGGTAGCCTGCGCGCGCGCCTTGAGGTCGGCGAGGAACTCCTGGTAGAGCTCGGTGAACGTCTGCCCGGTGACCCGCGCGAGCGCTCGGTTGAGCCCGTATGGCACCAGGCGCTTGCCGTACTCCTCCACGAACCTCCCGAGCGCCCGCTCTCCGTGGCGCTCTGCGATGAACTTCAAGAACGCCTGCCCGTACAGGTAGCGCACGTTTCCGTGGGGCCAGGGCTCCCCGTCGAACCCCATCCAGTCGATCCCCAAGAGGCTGTCCTCGAGCGCCGCCATCCGCAGATACATGTCGAACATGGTCGAGCGCGCTCGGCCGGCGCTGGTCTGGGTGGATTCTTCGAGCGTGGCCAGGCCCTCGGTGAACCAGCGGGGCAGGTAAGCTTGCGGGGTGTAGAAGCGTCCGAACAGGGCTCCCAGTAGCCTGGGGAGGCCGAAAGACTGCTCCAGGTGCACCACGTGGGTGTGCTCGTGCGTCAAGAGCAGGCTCAGCCAGTCGTCGTAGTCGGCGAGCGGCGACATGTCTTCGGGCGCCACCGCCCGCAGGCGGATGGCGTTGTAGGGCAGAACCGTCGCCGATCCGTTGGCGGCGTCGTCGTCGTCCGCGAGGACGACCTCCACCCGCTGCCTCAGGGTAAGCCCCAGCGCCGCGCTGACCCGGGTGTTCACGGCTTCGGCGCGCGTGGCCAACTGGCGGGCCAGGATGCCCAGCGGCTCGTGGTAATGGATGCGGAAGTGCTCTGTTTGTAGGGTCCGCCAGACCAGCCGGTGGTCGGCCTGCGCGAGGCTCCTATGTGGGGTAAGCACGTGCACCAGCGCGAAAATCGCGATGGCTGCCCACGTCCCCTGCCGGGTACCCAACATCTTCGGGCCCGCTTATACCACCAGCATGTCTTTTTCGTGCGTGATAGAGGGAAACCCTCTACCTTGACGAAAGCACCTAGAAACTCCTACGCTTAGCAGCAATGCGCCCGTGCCGCGCAGCAGGTTTGATGGAGCCCCAAAGCCCGAGAAAAGCGCCCACTCCGGTACCCACTCCGCAGGACGGGTTTGCCCTTCGTTTCATCTCTGGGAAGTACCAGGGTGGCGAGTTCCCTTTGCCGTCAAACCGCGAAATTGTGGTGGGGCGCTCGAGTGAGCTGGACATGGTGCTGGTCGAGGACATGGTCTCGCGCCGGCACGCCAAGATCATCGTGACCGACGATCAGATCTTCATTCAGGACCTGGGCTCCACCAACGGAACCTTCGTCAATGGCGAGAAGATCAAGCGCGCCAAGCTGAGCGAAGGCGACCGCATTTTGATCGGCACCAGCATCATCAAGTTGGTCACAGCCGATCCGAGCTCGACCGCCGCCAGCCCGCAAAAGATGGAAGCGGCCTCCAAGAGTCGTCCGACTCAGGCGCGCACCATGAGCGGGTCGATCGATGAGGTCCCGCTGCCCGATCTCATGCAGCTCTTCTCCACCAGCAAGAAGAGCGGTGTGCTCGTCGTGCGGACCGAGGAGTCCGAGGGCAAGATTTACCTCGAGAAGGGCGCGGTCGTGTTCGCCTCGGTGAACGACCAGGAAGACGTCCCGCCGCTCAAGGCTTTGATCCGCATTCTCACCTGGGAGCACGGCACCTTCGACATGGAGCCGGCCGAGGATCGCGACTTCCCGCACCGACTCGAGATGTCTACCGAGGGCATCCTGATGGAGGGCTTCCGCCAGATCGACGAGCTGCGTCGCATCGCGCCGGATATGCCTCCGCACCATGCGCTGCTCGCATTGGCGCGCCCCGTGATGCCGCCGCTGCGCGATCTCTCGCCCGAAGAGCTCGACGTGCTGCAGCTGGTGATCAACTACGGCACCATCGAGACCATCTTGAACAAGAGCCTGGCCAGCGACCTCGAGACCAGCGAGGTGTTGATCAAGCTCATCAAGTCCAACTACCTCCGCTCCGACTAGCCGAGGGCGCGCTTTGGGCCCGACGCTCGGCCGGGCTTGTTGGCGCGCGCGCGTGGGGCCCCTCGCGGGCTCAGCCCTGCGGGGTGCTCGTGGGGGCGGTCAGGAGGCGGGCGATCAGGGTCTGCGAGTACTCGTTGAGCTCGGTGAACACCACGCCCATGCCGGGCGGATCGGTCTCGACGCGGACGACCTTGCCCAGCCCCTCGATGTGTTCGACGTCATCCATGATCACCGTGAACTTGAGGTTCACCTCGGTGCCCACGGGTAAGGGGCTCTGCGAGCGCACGAAGGCTCCGGAGCGCGAGATGTTCGTGACGTATTCGTGGACGAACGCGTCAAACGATTCGAATTCCTTGTTGATGGTCATGCGCTCATCGCGCCGCCTAGGTTCCCCTTCAGCCATGATTGGGCCGAGCTTACCATGGGTCGGAGCCCGCGGGTCGAGAGCCAGCAAAATCTGCGACCCGCGGGTAAACAGCGTTGCCTGGCCCGAGATCAGGCGCTCGTCAGGTCGAATTGCTCCAGGTGGTACTCTCGGCGCGGAGACAGCACGATCTGGCGCGTAAAGCGCACCTGGGCCTCCTCGATGTGGGCCTTTTTCTCGCGCGACAGCATGTCGCAGATCGCCGGGTGCGCGTTGATCATGATCTTGTAGCCGGGGAGCTGGTCCTTCTCGCGCCGCAGCTGCCGCAAAATCTCGTGGCAAATGGTGGTTTTGCTCGCCAGCGCGCCGGTCCCGTCGCAGTAGAAACACGGCTCGTGGATGGTGCGCCCCAAGGACTCCCGGGTGCGCTTGCGCGTCATCTCGACCAGGCCCAGCTCCGACAGCCGCACGGCCGTGGTCTTTGCCTTATCGCGTTTGAGCACCTCGACCAGCGCCCGGTACACCTTCTCGCGGTGCGAGGCGCGCTCCATGTCGATAAAATCGAGCACGATCAGCCCGCCGATGTTTCGGAAGCGCAGCTGATAGCCGATCTCCTTCACCGCCTCCAGGTTGGTTTGCAGGATCGTCTCCTCGAGATCCTTGCCCCGCCCGGTGAAGCGCCCCGTGTTGACGTCGATGGCCGTCAGCGCCTCGGCCTGATCGATGATCAGGTAGCCCCCGGAGGGCAGGGGGACTTTGCGGGAGAGGGCGCGCGAGATCTCGTCCTCGATGCCGTACTCGTCGAACACGGGCGAGTCGCCCTGGTAGAGCTCGATGTCCTTGGCGCGCTCGGGCATGAAGACCGAGACGAATTCCACGAGCCGCTCGTATTCGCGCGCGTCGTCGATCACGATCTTGTGCACGTCCTCGGTGAACAGGTCGCGGGCGGCGCGCAGCACGATGTCGAGGTCGGCGTACAAGCAAGCGGGGGCGCGGCGCACGCTCTGGCGCTTCTTCATCGCGCGTTCCCACTGCTTGACCAGGTAGCCCACGTCGGCCTTGAGCTCGCGCTTGGTGAGGCCCTGCGCCACGGTGCGGACGATCAGGCCGCCCTGTGGAGGCTTGAAGGCCTCAATTGCTTCGCGCAGCCGCTTACGCTCTTTCTCGCTGCCGATGCGCTTGGAGATCCCCACGTGATCGACCGTGGGCATGTACACGACGTAGCGCCCGGGCATGGCCACGTGGCTGGTCACGCGCGCACCCTTGGTGCTGATCGGGCCTTTCGAGACTTGCACGACGATTTCCTGGCCCTCCTTGAGCACGTCGCGGATCGGCGTCTTGCGGGAGATCTTCTTGCTCTTGCTCGCGGTATCGTCCTCGTGGTCGTCGTCGCCGTTGTCTGCGGCGCCGGCCAACAGCGCCTCCAGATCTTCCTCGGGGACGATGTCCTCCACGTGGAGAAAGGCCGCGCGATCGAGGCCGATGTCCACGAACGCGGCCTGCATGCCGGGCAGGACGCGGGTGACCTTGCCTAGGTAAATGTTGCCGACGGGGCTACGATCTTGTTCACGCTCGAGGAAGAGCTCCGCGAGCACACCCTCTTCGATTAGCGCGACTCGGGTCTCGCCAATGTCGATATTGATGACCAACGTGTTGTGCATGGGCGAACGACAGGCGTCCTCTTGGCTCCCAGGCAGCAGCAACCGATGATCCTGTCGCGGGCGTTATCACCCGCGAGCAGACAATCGGATGCGGATCGGAGAGCGAGGAGGTGACGCGGCTAGCAGATCGCCATCGCGCTCGAACGAGGCGGCGATCTGCGAAAACCTGGAGTGAGGAGGGGCCGACCTGACCCGGCGTAGGCGCTGGGATCATAGTGGAAGCTCCATCCGCACGAACGTTGCGATGAGTACCAGGCTCACTGCCAGTCCAGCCGGTACCCACGCAGCCCGTTTGCGGGCCTGGCCGTCGAGGGCCAGAAAAGCACGCGCGCCAATCCAGCCGGATTGGACGCTCCATGCCGCCCCCGCCAAGGCGAGGACGAAGGTCAATGGCATGAGCGGAACGACGTTCAGCATTCCGCTCAAGGCGATGGGCAGCGTCGCGCCCGCGGCGAAGCGCGAGACTCCGTGCGCGGCGCCCTCGGGTGCGGAAATGAGCTTGGAGCTCACTTCGACTGCCATCGACGCGCCTCCGACGTATCCAACCAGCGCAGCGAGCATGTGGAGCACGGCCCCCCCTGCGGTCGCGCCGGGCTTCAGCGCCCAGCCAAGGCCCGTGGCCACGACCGAAAGGAAACCCGCCCACGCCGCGTGCCTGAGTGGTGTCGGAAGCGACTCCGCCTTCGCCGAGATGCCCGCGATCTGCGACCACCCCTGCTCCGGCCGAGCAGCTAGCCTCCATGTCAAACTGGCCAGCATGGCGCGAGGATACTGCGCTGGGACACTATTGGGTAAGCGGATTTGCGAAACAAACGCTCCAAAAGAAAACGCACGCCGGAAGGCGTGCGTTTCATCATCGGACCGCTGGTCGCCGCGGCAGCGCGAGCGCGACCGAGGTTGCCGGCCAAGCGCTCAGTTGCTCTCGAAGATCTTCTCGATCTCGGCCTGAATCTTGGCCTCGCTCTTGCGCCGGGCGACCGCGATCTCCTTCACGATCAGGCTGCGGGCGGTCTCGAGCATGCGGCGCTCCCCGAAGGAGAGGGACTTCTCCGCCTTGAGACGGTAGAGATCGCGCATCACCTCAGCTACATCGAAGACTGAGCCGGTCTTGATCTTGTCCATGAAGCCGCGGTAGCGGCGGTTCCACGTCTGGTTGTCGAAGGCGATCGTGCGTTCGCGAAGAATCTCAAAGATCTCGCGAATTTCCTGCTCCGAAATCGGCGGGCGCAGGCCGACGTTGCCGGCGTTGTTCACCGGCACCATGATCTTGCGATCGGTGTCCAGGATGCGAAGCACGTAAAACCGCTGACGGTTGCCAGCAATGTCCTTCTCTTCAATGGACACCACTTCGGCTACACCCTGGGCCGGGTAAACAGCCTTGTCGCCAACCTTGAAGTCGTGGATACGAGCGTGCATCGGAGCCCCTTTGCTATTGAGTGGCCTCCCCCAAGACGGGTGAGAGCCCTACGTGTCAGGACGCTTGGGCGGCGCCCAAAAACACAACAACCCCGGCGGGTTATGATTCTCCCAACGGGGCGCCAAACGCGTGCCTACATGGCTCCGAGCGCAACCAAGCGCCCGACCATCGACACTCGACCGTTCAATCGACTGATCCGTGGCTTTCGCCTCGGGCCTTCCGACGGGCGAAGGGTGGACCAGCCCACCCCCCAGCCCACGGTACCCCTGAGTGCGTTCAGGGGTGAGTGTGACCTAGACAGACCACACTCCTGTCGGGAAACGTACCAGGCAGAGTGGGCTCGGTCAACCCCATTTAGTTGACAGAAACGTCAGCTTTAAAGGGGTGATTTACCATCCTGCAAGTTGTCTGTTTTGCTTCACTTTCCTGCCAGCGAGGACAGGTCCGGGAGCTCATCCAAGTTGGGCATCAGCACGATCTCGATGCGCCGGTTCTGACGACGTCCATCGGCGTCCGAGTTCGAGGCTACCGGCTGGGTGTCGGCGTAGCCCGCGGCCGAGAGGCGCGCCGGATCGACACCCTTGTCGCCCAGGAAGCGCGTCACTTCCACGGCGCGCGCGGTCGACAGTTCCCAGTTGGAGGGGAACTTGCGGCTCTTGATCGGGATGTTGTCGGTGTGGCCGGCGATCTGGAAGTCGCGCTCCGCGATCGAAGCGAGCACCTCGGCGACCTGGGCGAGCGCTTCCTGGCCCTCCTTCTTGAGCTCGGACTTGCCCGAGTCGAAGAGGATGTTTTCGGAGAGCTCGACCACCATCCGCCCGCGCACCACGCGCACACGCAGCTTGCCGGAGTCGATCATCGCCTTGAACTTGTCGACCATCTCCTGGAACGTCTTGAGACGCGCTTGGGCCTGTTTCTCACGCTCGCGCAGCTCGGCCAACGCCTTCTCGCGGTCGGCCAGGGTGGCGCTCAGCGTTCCCTTTTCGGCGCCAGCGAGGTTGAGACGCTCCATGAGCTCAGCATTCTGAGCCGCGGCCTCCTTCAGTTGCTGGTCGAGGGTGTTGCCGCGCTGCTCGGACTCCGCGAGCTTGGCTTGCGTGGCCGCGAGCTGGTCCTTTTGGGCCTGCATTTCTTCTTCGGAGTAGCCACAGGCTCCAAACAGGGTGCCTCCGATGAGTAGGGCCCCCCACAGGCCAGTGATGCGCTTGAGATTCACTAGTTCCCTCCCGTTCAAAGTGTTGGGCAACGTTGTAACCCGAGATGGGGGTCCAGGTCCGCAAAGCGTTCGCCTCGGAGCGAAGATCGCTCCAGATCGCGGTTCCAGGAGGGCAACTGCGTGCTTTTCCTGCACTTTTTTGCGGTTTCCAGTGCTTTTGAATTTCCGCGTGATCTCCAGTACTTACGTGTTTATGACGCTCACTATCTATCCAAATATTATAAAGTTAGGTATAAATTATATGCGTTT
>JBIQKA010000320.1:0-1560 GCA_044507075.1 Myxococcales bacterium | reverse complement strand
GCCCGCGCCGGTCCTGCTGCCGCCGCCGACCACGCCCGCGCCCTACATTTACCCGTCTGTGGCCAGCGTGCCCGCGGCGCCGCAAGCGGGTCCCAAGGAGCCCGGCTGCTTGACGATCCCTCCCGGCTACATGCTCGTGCCCGCGGCGACCACGCTCCATCTGGACGCCGCGACTGAACGCGCGATCGTGACGAGCGAGATCGCGATCACCGACTCGCAGCTCGGTCAGCTCCAGAGAGAGCGCAAGAGCCTCGCCGGACCGATCTTGGGCATGACGCTCGGCTATGGCGGCATGGTGCTCTCCTCGGGGGTGGCGCTGAGCGCGTACGGAGCCGCTGAGGCAGGTCATGACGAGCACACCATGCGACGCGTGGCGTACGCCTTTGCAGGCGTGGCTGCGGCGGGTCTCTTGCTCGGCGTGAGCGGGACGGCTCGCCTGGTCCGCCGCGCTCGGCACAACCGCGCGCTCAGCGCCGAGATGAAGGCGTTGAACGTGAAGCGCGCGCAGCTCTTGAGGCGCCTGGAATACGGCGCGACGCCGGGCCCGGGAGCGCTGGAGGTCGCGCTGCGGGGACGCTTCTGATCGAGGGCGCGCCGCGTCGTGCGTTGAACGGGCCGAGGCCTCGGGGTAGACCAGGCCCGCACGATGTCGAGGAATTCGGTCGACGCTTGGCTGACCAGTGCGCCCATCGCCCACCGCGGACTGCACGAACTTTCGCGCGGTATCCCTGAGAATTCCGGCGCCGCCTTCGACGCCGCGATCGCAGCTGGATACCCGATCGAGCTCGACGTGCAGCAGCTCGGCGACGGCTCGCTGGTCGTATTCCACGATGACGACCTGCGGCGGGCGGCCGGCGTGGGCCTTCCGCTCTCCGCTTTGACGCGCGAGAGCATCGCGGGTCACAAGCTCTTCGGCACGGACGAGCGTGTTCCGTCGTTGTCGGAGGTGCTCGCGCAGGTCGCAGGTCGCGTCCCCATCCTGCTCGAGATCAAGCACCGAGGGCGGAGCACGGACATCGCGGCGAAGGTGCAGGGGTGCATCGCTGGCTATGCCGGGCCCCTCGCGGTCCAATCCTTCAATCCCTTCGTGCTGGCCTGGCTTCGGCGGCACGGTTCGGGGCGCACCCTCCTCGGGCAGCTGGGCGGGCTGCTCGCGCAGGAGAGTTGGCTGACACGCCACGCCTCGAGACGCCTGGTGACGGCGGCGCTGTCGCGGCCGGATTTCGTCAATTTCGAGCTGCGCGGGTTGCCCGATGGATGGGTGGATTTCGTCGTGCGCGGGTTCGGGCTTCCCCTGTTGTGCTGGACGGTGCGCGACGAGCCGGGACGCGCGCGGGCGGAGCGGCTCGGGATCAATTACGTGTTCGAAGGCATCCGCCCCTGAGGTGGGCGCTCGCATCCGCACAGGGGCTGGGATTCCGCGCGCCGTGGACGCGCTTGCCCGCTGGAATCGGCCGACAACGCGCTATCATCGGGCGTCGAACACGCTCCGGGTTCGCGCAAGTACATGGAAGAACAACGCTATCGTGTGATCGCCAGGCTCGAAGTGGGGGGCATGGC
>JBIQKA010000153.1:0-9547 GCA_044507075.1 Myxococcales bacterium | reverse complement strand
CGTCAACCAGCGCGCGCTCGCGGAGGAGCTCGTTTCCCGTGGTTTCGAGCTCATCGACCCCGAGCGGAGCTCCTTCGAGCGCATCCGCGACGCCCTGCACGACGCGCCCATCGTCGTCGGCGTCGAGGGCAGCGCGCTCGTGCACGCCGTGATGCTGATGCCCGCCTCGAGCCCTCTGGTCACGTTGCAGCCACCGAATCGCTTCAACAACGTGCTCAAGGACTACACGGACTGCATCGGCCAGCGCTATGCGTTCGCAGTGGGCGACTCGGCAGGCCGCGGATTCAACTTGCCGAGTCAGCGCCTGTGGCGGCTCATGGAGCGCCTCGAGCGCGCTTGAGGTGCGCCCCTACTCCGGTACGACGATCGGCGTCCCCGAGGCCGCCGGGAACAGCGGCTCATTCAGCGCAGGCGCGTACGAAGCGGACCAAGGACCACCCGAGAGCCCGTAGTCCCCCTCGTGGCGGAACGCGGTCACCCGGAAACGCGGGCTACTTCCGTCGAGCTCGCTGCGCGGCAGCAGCAACGCGAGCTGGCGTCCCGCAAGGATGAAGCGCGCGTCCGAGACCACCTGTCCGCCGCCGAGTCGCTGATCGCTGACTTGCAACTCCCAACCCGAGCCGGGCGTGTAGAGGGCCTGGTACCACTTGTCTGTTCCCTGGAAGAAGTCGTTGGGGTACTGGGGTGCCGGCACGTAGTTGTTGTTGGCGTTGCCGTCGGCGTCGAACACGAAAGCCAGCTGGTAGCTTCCGGTCGAATCGTCGAGCACCAGGTCTTCGGCCACGGTGGCCGCCACGTACACCCAGTCTCCCTCCGAGAAGGCGTTTCCAGACGCGCACAGGGTGGTGCCGACCGGACCTTCACCGCATGGGAAGGCTGACTCGAAGCGCGCCGCTCCGTTGGGACCGAGCTGCAGCACCGGGTCGGTCACGCTGTACAGCCAGGTGCCGAGGCCGGGGACCTGGCAAGCCTGCCCGTTCGAGTGGAGGACGCAGCCGCCCATCCAACCGCCCTTGGCCAGGGCAATCAGGGTGAGCACGTCCGGGTCGGTGAGGGCCATGGCGCCGACGATCGAGCCGCCGTCCGTGCAGGTGATCGGATCGTAGTCGTAGGCGTCGTGGATCTGGACCGCCTCGAAGTCAGCCTGCGCCTGCCCGCCCTCGACCCACCTGGCCGTGAGCCCGGCATGCCCTTTGTCCAAGATGCGCAGGTTCGGCAGCACCGCGCGCACGGTCAGATGGGTGACGGGCTCGACGCTGGCCGAGCCGCTACCGGCTTGGCGGCAAGCGAAGCCAGGGAAGACCGTCGCCGGTGTGTTGCGCCCGAACGCTCGCGGCGAAATGTCGTTGATTTGCGGGGCCTCCCTCACGGCCCCTGAGACCTCGTGCTCGAAGATCGTCGCCGCGGCGATCACTTGCGCGTCGGTGGTGAAGGGAGTGCACGTTTCACTCCCGCCCTGCTGGCAGAACGTCGTCTGGACCATCTCTCCAATCAGGTTCGCTCGGTAGGGCGCGTTGAAAATTACCCCGACCGGGAGACTCCACGGGAGGGCAGGCGCCAGGGACTCGTTCTCGACGATTGACTGGCCGGAACTGGGCGCGAGCCCCTGATACAGCACCAAGATCGAAAAATGGGGCACGTCGAAGCGCACCTTGTGAAAGCCCGCGGCCTCGCCCGCGTCCTTCTCGAGCGCCACCTGCTTCACCGGCTCGGGCTTACCGCTGTCGTCGAACAAGACGGGCGTCACCCACTTCTCCTGGGCGCTCACTTGCTCCACCAAGATGCGCCCCGTGGCGGCCTTATCGAAGACCAGACCCGAGGGCTCGAGTTCGACCGCAAACAAGTGCTCTCCGCTCTTGAGGGGCCTCACGGTGATCTCGGTGGCCTGTTTCAGCGCGTCCTTCGGCACCTCGAGCGAAAACTTCTCGTTCTCCAGCACGATGGTGCCGCCCTCGACGCCGATCATGGCTTTCTTGGCTTCACCCACCGCGAGCGAGATCTGCGCGGTTCCGGCGGCGCCATCCGCGGTCATGGCGCCAGCGTCGCCGAGCGAAGCATCAGAAGCTGCCTTGGAGCTCCCGCCAGCGTCGTCATTGCAGCCGCTGGCCGCAACCAACAAGGCGAGCGCGAGGCGCGCACACCCGAACCGTGTGCCAGTCATCGGGAGCCTCCTCGCTCAGTTTTCTTCGAAGGAGGTGAGCGTGAAGCTCTTTCCACCGTTGAACTGGAAGACCACCGTATACTCAGGTCCTGCCGCCCCCGACTTGACGATCGCGGTAATCGGCTCGTCCTGAGGAAGGGCCGCGACAGTGTGAGCGTCGAAGGTCCCGTGGCTGATCGAGGCGATCTCCCAGGTGCTCATGAACGACGGAACGCTGAGCGTGTGGTAGGAGCCGTCGGAGAAGAACGACGCCGCATTGCGCCCGTATGGGCAGGGATTCATGCCGTCGCTATAGGTGTTGGTCGTGAGCCGACACTCGTCCGCCGCTGCATCGAAGCACAGCACGGCGCCAAACGTGTCCACCTGAATGCTCGGCCCGAGCGTGATGGTCGCGGGGAAGCCCGTGCACGCGGTGGACTGGGGATCCAGCTTGTCGCCGCCGTCGGTGCCGGCGTCCGGATCGTCCGTACCGCCATCGCCATCGCCATCCCCGTCGCCGCCATCCATGGTTCCGGCGTCCTTACTATCGTCGCCATCGCCGCTGCCGCCGCCGCTTCCGTCGTCATCGCCATCGCCATCGCCATCCCCTGAACTCGAGGCGTCGTTGGCTCCAGAACCGCCGTCTCCAAGACCGTTCTTACCCCCGTTCTCACTCGAATCCCCGCATCCGAGGCTCAGCACCAGAATTCCTGAGCACAAACCGCTAACTGCACGCCAACGACGCATTTCGTCCCCCTGCGCGAAGGGCCACCAATATGGGCCGACCCGTAAGCACTGCAAATATCCCCTATTTGGAGGTCCTTGAGAACGTAAGATCTGCCGTGTCTTCAAGACCCACATGTAAGACCGCTGCCCCATGGTCCGGGGAGAGCACTGGGAGGCGCAAGTCAGAGCAGCCACGTGATCACCAGACCCAAGCTGACGGCGAAGATGCAAGCCGCGGTCGTGTAGCCGAGCGGGTTCATCCCAACACACTGTGACAAGACCGCGGTCGCACCGCGCACTCGCCCACGAAACCGCGCGCGGAGGTCTAGCTGCTCGCGAGAAGTGCGACTGCTCGGAGATCGCGACATTCGGGCCCGATGTGAGCCGTGGATGCGCTGCGCGGTCCGTACGTTGCAGTCCAGGCTCACGTTGCAGTTCGGTCGCGACATTGCGACGTCTCGAAGGGAGTCATGCATGGTTGTTCGAAGTCGAAGTCGATTGCTCACGGGACGATGGAGCGCTGCCCCGGCCATGATGTCGGTGCTAGCGGCGGCATGCGGCGGGGGCGGGGGCACTGGCAGTTCTGTCTCGAGCGCCACCGGCGCTGGCAGCGCAGGGACCTATGTGGCGACTCCGCTGGTGGCCGACGGCGAGAACCAAGCCGAAACGATCGATCCGAATCTGGTCAACCCATGGGGAATCGCCTACGGCCCCGACACGTTCTTCTGGATCGCGAACAACGGCACCGGCACGTCGACCGTGTACGACGGGAACGGTGCACCTCAGCCGACCGCGGAACCGCTCGTCGTCAGTCTGCCGCTGCCTGAGGGATCGGACGACGACGAGGCGACACCGACGGGCCTGGTCTACCAAGGAGGAGAGGGCTACGCGATCGGCACGGACATCTACGGTGCGGGCGTCAGCGCGCGCTTCATCTTCGCGACCGAGCAGGGCACACTGCTCGGCTGGGCCCCGGAGCTGAGCTTGGACGAAGCGTTCATCGTGGTCGACGCCTCGGGCGATGAAGCGATCTTCAAGGGCCTCACCCTCGTGCAACGCGACGACAACAGCTGGTTGCTCGCCACCGATTTTCGCAATGGCGTCGTCCGGGCCTACGACAACCAGTTCCAGCCGATCGATCTCGGTCCGAACGCGTTCGTCGATCCGGATCTTCCGAGCGGCTACGCGCCCTTCGGCATCCAGTACATCGGAGATTTCGTGTACGTGGCCTACGCCCTGCAGGACGACGACGGGGAGGACGACGTGCCGGGCGAGGGCGCTGGCTACGTGAGTCAGTTCGAGCCCGAGGGCGCCTTCGTCGCGCGTGTGGCGTCGCAGGGTCCGCTGAACGCGCCGTGGGCCGTGACGCTCGCCCCCGATGAGTTTGGTGCGTTCGGGGGAGCGCTGCTGATCGGGAATTTTGGCGACGGCACGATCCACGCATTCGATCCCGAGTCATTCGAGCTGCTCGGCGCCTTGCAGGATGCGGATGGCGATGTGCTCGCCTTCGACGGCCTGTGGGGCTTGGCCTTCGGCAACGGCGAGCTCGCTGGAGATGCGAACACGCTCTACTACACGGCCGGACCGAACGACGAAGACGACGGCGTGTTCGGCAAGGTCGAAGCGCAATGAGGGCTCTCCACCCTCATGAACGGCCTCGTCCCATGTGAGAGCAAGGGAACGGCCTGCGGCTTGCATCGTTCCTCGGCCACGAGGAGCGGCAAGGCGACGTCGACCACCCGTGAGCGCTGCCAACCCGCCGAGGAGGTTCCCATGACCATGGAGGAGTTGGAAGCGCAGTGCATGACGATGTCGAACGAAGTCGACACCGAGATCGTCGATGGCGATCCCCGTGAGATCCCGAGCTTTGACGCGGGCACCCTCTACGTGTGGTTGGTACCCGAACATTCCGGCGGACATGAGACGGCCGGTCAAGGGCCAGCCGTCAGCTCGTCGAGCATGCTCGTGAGGGGACGCTTCGGCGAGCGCGATCAAGTGGCGAAGAGCGTGCCCGAGCTGGCCGAAAAGCTCGGAGCTGTCTCGGCCTGACGCCATGGATGAACGAGCAAGAGTGTTGGTGACGGGCGCCACCGGTTTCGTCGGCTCACACCTGCGAGAAGCGCTCGCGCGCGCCGGATACGGCGCCGTCGCGGCGACGCGCGACCCGGAGCGCGCGGCCCGCCGCGGAGTACAGACGGAGATGGTGCGCCTCGACCTCCTTGACCGGGAGACGGTTGGACGGGCGGTCCGTGGCTGTCGTGCAGCGTTCTACCTCGTGCACGGAATGACGGAGCACGCGGACTACGCGCAAGTCGAGGAACGCCAAGCCGAGACCTTCCGGTTGGCTGCGCGCGAGGCCGGGCTCGAGCGCATCGTCTATCTCGGTGGACCACGCCCGGCAGGCGAACCTTCGGCGCACCTGCGAAGCCGGCTGCGCACCGGTGAGATCCTGCGCCGCGGGCCCGTCCCCGCACTCGAGCTCCAGGCCTCCATGATCATCGGCGCCGGGAGCGAGAGTTTCCGCATGGTGCGCGACCTTGCGGCCCGTCTTCCCTGGATGGTGCTCCCTCGCTGGCTCGAGACGCGCACCCAGCCGATCGCGATCGATGACGTGACCGAGGCGCTCGTGCGCGCACTCTCGCTGCCCTTGCCGGAGAGTCGTGTGCTCGCGTTGCCTGGACCCGAGATCCTGTCCGGGCGCCAGATCCTCGAGCGGACCGCACGGCGCATGGGCCTCACACCTTCGATGCTTGGCGTGCCCTTTCTTACGCCACGGCTCTCGAGCTACTGGATTCAGTGGGTGACCCGGGCCGATCATCGCGTGGCCGCGCAGCTGGTGCAGGGGCTGACGCACGACCTCGTCGCACCAGACCGGGGTTTTTGGGAGCTTTTCCCGGAGCACCGCTTGATCCCGTTCGATCAGGCGGTCGATCGCGCGCTGCGCGAAGAGACGGAACCACTCTCGATGGGTGCTCGTCTCGGCGAATCCCTCGCCCTGCGCGTCGCCAGTCTGCAGGCAAAAGCGCGCCAGCGAATGCACTCGAGATGAGGGGACGTCGCGCGAGCGGAGCGCGCACGCGCCAGCAAAAGGGCGCGCGCCGCGCGTCCTAGCGGACGATCTGGCCCTCGCGATCGTCGCAGTCTGCGCGCACGTCGTCCTCGCCCACCACTGGCGCGTAGCCCCAGTTGATCACGCAGCCCTTGTTGCTGAAGGGCGAGCTCGACTTGCAGCCAGCCACCTTGTCGGCATCGGGGCACGCACCCTCGCCCACCTCTCCGCCAAACTGCCCGCAGAGTTGCCGGTGCTCGGCGTCATCCACCCCCCACTCGAAGCACGTGTAGAGGTCGGGCGCATCGCAGTGACGCGTGCTGCACGCGCCGCTCGCCGGGTTCTCGCCCGATCCACCCGCGGCGTCACCGTCGCCGTCTCCGGAGTCCGCGGGCGTGTCGGTCGATCCGTCCTTGGCGTCGTCTCCGCATGCACCCGCCACCAGCCACGCGCCGGCCCACATGAGTCTCTTCCACTGCATAGAACTGCTTCCCTCTCCTTCGTCTGAGCTAGCCGCTCGGCCAAACCCAGTCGGCGATGGAGAAGACTGTCGTGCTCTGGCGAAGCGCGCGATGATGCAGCTGCACCATGAAGAACAGGGAAGATTCAGGGCTCGTGAACGTAGCCCCGCCTACCCGCGAACTGACTCCCCGCGCCATCAGCCAACTGCTCCTTTTACTGCACGAGCGTGCCCACGAGCTCGGCTATCGGGCCTTTCAGAACTTTTGCCTGCAGGAGATCGCCAGGCTGATCCCCTTCGATGCCGGGCTGATCGGCATGGGTACGATCCAGGAGGGCGTACCGCACGGACACGACGTGCTGCTCGACCGGCGGCCGCCCGAGTTCATGGAAAGCTGGGAACGGATCAAGGCCGAGGATCGCGTGGCCGTGACGGCCATGCGCGAGCCGGACCGCACCCACGCCTTCGATGTCGAGCAGGGCATCTTCGAGGGCTGCGAGGCCGCACTCGCCCACTGCCGCGCGTGGAAGGTTTCGCATGTGATGTGCACGGCCGGCATCGACGTGCCCACCGGCCTGTACCGCGTGATGTCCCTCTACCGCGAAGATCCAGGGCTGTCGTTCAGCGAGGCCGAGCGCGCAGCCACAGAGCTCATCGTTCCACACCTCTTCGCAGCGGCTCGCCAGGCGCGTCTCGGGCAGTTGCGCGGCGCCATGCACAGGAACGCCGGACACGGGTACGCGGCCGCCATCTTGAGCGAGCAGGGACTCGTGCTGGAGGCGGAACCCAGTTTCGTGGAGATCCTGCGCACCGAGCTGCCCACCTTCCAGGGCCCCTGGCTCCCGAAGTCCCTGTGGAACCAGCTGCGCGGAGAGGCGGAGACGGAACGCTCACTCAGGAAGATCTTCGTACGCACGACGCCGGTCCAGGGAGTCTGGTTGATGCATGTGCGAGGTCGCATCGCTGCCGACGAGCTCACGGCCCGCGAACGCGAGATCGCCCGCGCGTTCGCGCTCGGGGAGAACTACCGCGAAATCGGCGCGCGCTTCTCGCTTTCCCCCAATACCGTGCGTCGCCACCTCGCTAACATCTACGAGAAGCTCGGCATCTCCAGCAAAGCCGAGCTAGATCGGATGATCGAGGTGGACTAGAAGCGCAGGCCGAACCGCGCGTGGGCCAAGAAGCCGTTGGCCACCGAGTCCTTGATCGCGACCCGATACCGCAAGTCGACACCGACCACCACGATCGCGATCTGGACCTCGGCCACACCACCCGGCTCGATGTAGGGAGCTCGCAAGCCGTCATCGCCCCGCTCGCGCACCTGCCCCACACCGAAGCGCGGGCTCAAGTGCAGGATCTTGGCGAGCTGCCAGTCCCACCCCAAATCGGCACCGATCGTGCGCAGGTCGTCCACCGTTCGGCAGTTCGGTCCGACGCAATCGGCATTGGTCCCGACCGAGCGTGTGTAACGGAAGCCAATGACGTAGCCCGCAGCGATGAGGTCGGCGGCAAAACCGAGCTGAAGAGCGTAGGGGTTGTTGTCGACATCTCCCGTGTCGACGCCCGTGCCGAGCAGGCCCACGAGCTCGATTCCGATGCTGTCGGCGCGCGCGACTTGCGCCCAGGAGGAGCAGAAGAGGACCACCATGAGGAGGATCGGAGCGCTTCGATTCATCGCGCGACCATACCAAAGCGCGGCAAGGCATCCAGGTTTTGCTCGCGGGCGGAACCGCCCGCTTCGATACGAGAGGCGGCATCCCCGGGCTGGGGCAAAACGTCACCTGGCAGCTCTCGCGCTGTGGCAGAGATGTAGAGGCGCCGCGCGCAAGGCGCGCAACCAAACCCGTCACGGGCCGGCACGACAACTGCACCTGGTCGCACAAACGCCAGCACCACGGGTTCGCTCCAGGTCAGGGTCACGCGATGGGTCCTCATCGTCGGTTGCACAGCGCTTCGCTTTTTACAGCCTCGCCGCCACGGCGCGCGCTGGCGTGGCTTTGCGTGCTCGCTCTCAGCATTCCTGGTCTGCCCACCCAGCGCGTGCGCGCAGAGGGTTCGCCCACGCTGATCGTCCTGCGCGACCAGCGTGGGAAGTTCGAACGCGAGCTGGTGGAAGAGGTCGATCGACGACTGCTCCAGGCCCTGAACGAACGCGCTGGCGTCGCGGCCACCATGTCACCGAGCCCGTTCACCGAGGTCGCGCTGATGGCCAACTGTGACAAAGCGCGCGCCGCAGTGTGCGCCGCCGCCATCTCGCGCGCCCTCGCCTCGGAGTGGGTCCTGGTGAGGCAGCTCCGCAAGCGGGAGGGAGGTGCGATCTGGCTATCGCTGGTGGCGCACGACGGACCAGAAGCTCCGGCCAGCCGACGCGCGTCGGCCATGCTCGCGAGCGAGAGCGAGCTCGACCTGGCCCGTTTGCTACCAGACCTCGTGGGCCAGCTCTATCCGACGCGTCGTCGGCCAGCACCGGCAGTGCAAGAGGCAGCGCTTGTGGCGTCAGCCGCACCCGCGCCGCCACCGGCTCAGTCCGCGACGCGCGCCGCACCCGTTACTGAGCCTTCACGCCCAAGGACGAACCCGCGTAGCAAGGATACCCGTTCGATCGCCGGATGGACGGGCATCGCGCTTGGAGGTGCGCTGCTCACGGCTGGCCTGGGGGTCGGTGTCGCCGCCCGCCGTGACGAGCGGGACTACGCGGACTTGCAGATCGACCGCGCGGAGGACGCAATGCGCGCGCAGGAGCTCTGGTCCCGCGCGGACAAGCGCGCCGACTATGCCAACGGCCTCCTGATCAGCGGCGGTGTCACGGCGGCGCTGGGCCTTACCATGCTGGTCTGGCGAGGCGTGAGCGAGCGACGATCTTCGCCCGTCGAAGTCACTGCCTTGCCCCAGCGGGGAGGCGCGAGCCTCTTGCTTCGCGCCTCGCTTCCGGGAGGAACACGATGAGGATCTTTTCGTGCATCCTGTCGTGCGCGCTCGTCGCGGGTTGCTCCGTGTCGAGGGACGCAAACCCCGCACTGCGCTGCGAAGGTGAGCTCGACTGTCCGGTCGGCTTCGAGTGCACGTTCGGCTTCTGTGTCGGCGTCGATGGCGACGGCGATGGCGAGCCGGAGGTCGACGCCATGACCGCCGAGCCCCAAGAGGATGGTTCGATGGCGGCCACGCCTCCCGA
>JBIQKA010000152.1:0-9709 GCA_044507075.1 Myxococcales bacterium | reverse complement strand
CGCTCTTCATCTGCGGCGCGGCGGGCGATCACCGGCGCATCTTCGACTACCGCAACTTCCCCGATCTCTCGACGCCGATGCTCCAGGATTTGCGGGCGTTCGCCACCTGGTCCTTGGTAGTGCTGATCGCCTTCCAGTTCGTGTTCTTCTACAACTTCCTGCGCAGCATCTGGAAAGGTAAGAAGGCGAGCAACAACCCCTGGCAAGCGAACACGCTCGAGTGGGTCGCGGCGTCCCCGCCACCACACGGCAACTTCGCCACCCTGCCCACGGTGTACCGCGGACCGTACGAGTACGGCACCCCGGGCCGAGAGGACGACTACTGGCCGCAGCACCTTCCGCCTGAGGCCAAGGAGGCCCCATGAAGCCGATCGCCACCACGCGCAGCGCGACGGGGATCCCCACGGGCAGGTTGGCCGTGTGGTGGGTCATCGCCTCGGAGATCGTGATTTTCGGAGGACTGCTCGCGTCCTACATCATGCACCGCCTCGGCCATCCGGAGTTCGGTGACTACGCATCCCATACCAACACCTGGGCGGGCGCTCTCAACACCTTCATCCTGTTGACCTCTAGCCTGTTCGCGGTCCTCGCGCACGCCGCCGCCCAGCGCGGCGACGGCCCCAAGGCCGCCAAGCGCCTGCTGCTCACGTTCGCCGGTGGCTTGTGCTTCCTGATCGTGAAGGGGACCGAGTGGACCCACGAGATCCATGCGGGTTACACGATTACGAGCAACGCCTTCTGGTCGTTCTACTACACGGCCGCCGGTCTCCATGCCGTGCACGTGATCGTAGGCATGATCATCATGCTCTTCGTGGCCGCGGACGCGCGTAAGAACCGGGAGCTCCAGCGCGTGGAGCTGATCGGGCTCTACTGGCATTTCGTGGACATCGTCTGGATCTTCCTGTTTCCGCTGCTGTACATCGCAAAGTAAGGTTTTCCATGGCAGAGCAAGCGACGCACTCCGGGGCCGCGCATGGGCCCGAGCACGAAGGTCACGGTGAGGCTGAGTACGTCAAGGTTTGGGGAGTACTGCTCGTGCTCCTGCTCATCAGCGTGCTCGGACCGCTCGCGGAGATCCTATGGCTCACGTTGATCACCGCGTTTGGCATCGCGCTGGTCAAGGCCTACCTGGTGGCCAAGAAGTTCATGCATATTGAACTCGAGCCCCGCTACATCACTTACCTGTTCACGACCTGTCTGGCCTTCGTCCTGCTGTTCTTCGCGGGAACGGCGCCAGACGTCATGCGCCACGACGGGCAGAACTGGGAGAACCTGGCCGCGCAAGCCGAGGTCGAACGCGCGCGTGCCGCGGGCGCGGCTCCGGCGCCGAAGAAAGACACGCCCGCCGCCCCTGCGGCGCCGATGACGCCCGAGGTCGCCTTCACCGCCATTTGCGCGTCGTGTCATGGCGCGGAAGGAAATGGCGCAGGCCCAGCCGCCGCCGCGCTCACGCCCAAACCAGCCAACTTCCAGGATCCGGAGTTCTGGCAGTCGCGGGATCGCGACCACGTCGCCAAGGTCATTCGCGAGGGAGGGGCCGCCGTGGGCCGCTCCGCCCTGATGCCGTCCTTTGCAGGGCAGCTCGACGAGGCCGCGGCGCTGGCGCTCGCGGACTACCTGAGTGAGCGATTTGGGCCCAAGGGAGAACAACCTGAGGAGGAGACGGGCCCTGAGAACCCGCAGGTGGTAAACTGAAGCGAGAGGTGGAGAGTGGTCGTTAAACTTTGCCACGCGCGTGGAGCGGGCCCGTGTGTCGACTGCCCTGCCCAGCAACGCCAGATGTTGACGGCGCTCGTCTCTCGTTCGTTAGACTGTAGGATTCGCCTGGAATGCGTGACGCTCGAGGCGCGCGACGAGCTCCCGGCGAGCTGGTTTTCCCGCTATGCGTTTGGCATCGTGCGGCGTGGCGTGTTGGTGCGGGAACGCGTCGATCCGGACGTGGGGCGCACCGCCGTCGACGCAGCGGGGCGCGGCGCATACGTGCCACTCGGCCTCACCCGAGGGAGCACTGGGTACGCGGCTTCGCGGGTGCTGATGTGTGTGTACCGGAGCGCGAGCCTCGATGGCCTGACCGTGCAGGATGGGCTCGGCGATCTGATGAAGCTCGCTGGTGAGACGCTCGAGCGCGTCGAGCGCATCGCGGAGGCACGCGGGCGCGCCACCGCGGCCGAGCGCGTGGCCGCGTTGCACAGCACGCTCGAGGGCTACTTCGGAGCCCACGCGTTCGAGGACCTCTTGCAGCGCGACCTGGCCGCGTTGCTCGGGATACGCACCGAGACCGTGTGCCGCGTGCTCCGCCGGCGCGTGCGCGCGGTGGGAGCGTCTGAGGGATAGAAATCTCGCCGGTCGGGCGTGATGTGACCGGCGAGTCGGCGAGGGACCTTACAACCCAGCGCGGATCATGCCGCCGATGCCGGTTCGGATCATCGACACCGCGATCGTCGCCAGCACCAAGCTCATCACCTTCCCCACGGCGCGCCCCAGCCCACCACCCAGCTTGGCGTGTATGGGCTGAGCGACCGTGAAGATCACGGCGTTGAGCAACGCGTTTGCCCCGATCGCGACCAGGGCCGCGAGCTTGCCCGCATCCTCGGCGACCACCAGCACCGTGGTGAGCACGGCCGGGCCGACCAGGAGCGGTACGGCGAGCGGGACCAGGGAGGACTCGTGCGGCTCCTGCAGCAGCTCACCGATCGGACGTTTGCGCCGCTCACGATTGAACAGCAGATCGTACACGGCGAACACCAGGAGAACCAAGCCTCCGGCAGCGCGCAAGTCGTCCGCGGTGAGCCGGGTGGCCCGCAGGAGCGCACCCCCTGCGATCGCCACACCCATTGCGCAGGCGCTGCCCACGAAGGTCGCTTCGAGCAGCAGCTTGCGTTGCGTGGACGGGTCGTGGCCGGAGGTCAGCTCGAGCGTGACGGGCAGGATGGGAAGAACGTTCGCCACCAACATGATAGTGAGAAAGGCCTCGAACATGGCGCGGACCAGATAATGGCGCCTCGCCTGGGACTTCAACGCCAATCGCAACTTTGCCCGCCGATTGCGCGCCTTCGGGGCGTGGCGTCTTTGTCATTGGCGAAAAATCTCGGCGCACTAGGAAAATTTCCTTGTGCGCGTGTGCGATTTTCGTGACCGCAAGGCTTGCGGATGGGCCTTTTTCGTGCACGGTCCGCCCGAGCAAAAACTTGGGGTCTTGGCCGGTGGAGTTTGGACGCGATGATCGATGTACTGAGCGCCGAGGGGCTCGTCGCCCTCGACGACTATCTCAAGACCCGCGTGCTGTTGGCGTTCGACTTTGACGGAACGTTGGCGCCGCTCACCGCGGACCGCGAGCGCGCCTTCATGACCGAAGCGAGCTCGAAGCTATTCCAAGCGGTGTGCGCACGGTTTCCCTGTGCGGTGGTCTCGGGTCGCGCACGTGCCGACGTGCTGTCGCGGTTGGATGGAGCTTCCGCGCAGTGGGTCGTGGGCAACCACGGCATCGAGCCCTCTCCCGAGGAGGCCAAGTTCGAGCGCTGGGCGCAGCAGCTGCGCAGCGAGATCGAGGCCGAGCTGTCCGGCCTCCCGGGCGTCGACATTGAAGACAAACGCTACTCGCTGTCCGTGCACTACTTGCACGCCGAGGATCGTCGAAAGGCCGAGGAGGCGATCTTGGCGGTCGTCCGCGGCCGTGAGGGGGTCCGTGTCGGTGCGGGCAAGAACGTCGTGAACCTCGTGCCGAGTTCAGCTCCTCACAAGGGCGATGCCATCCTGCGCCTCGCGCAGGCCTCGGACTTCGAGCGCGTGATCTACGTGGGAGACGACGAGACCGATGAGGATGTGTTCCGCTCCAAGTTCCCGTTCCCGCTGCTCGGGATACGCGTGGGCCACAGCAGCACCTCGGCGGCATCCTTCTATCTGTCCGATCAGACGCACATCGACCGGCTCCTCGCGCACTTGCTAAAGGCTTAGCAGCCGTCGACCTACCCGGTCGGGTAGGTCTCTTCGCTCGAGCCTGAACGTCAGGGTACCCATTCGGGGAATAGGGTGGGCCCGCGCGCACCGGTAGCATTCGTCCAGACGTTTTCTTTGGGGGAGTGGGGATCGATGCGCGAAAAAGGTTGTAGGCGGCCGCCCGTCCGCGGCGCGGGGGCATGGCTCCGAAGTTTGATGTTGGCGGGCAGCGTGCTCGCCGGATGCACCGACGAGGTGATCGACGCGTTGGACTTCGGCCGCGCTCCGTCGGCGAAGCAGCTTGCGTTGGTGGAATTCGAGGAGCCGGTTTTCGACACGGTGGCCGCAGGGCCCTACGCCTTCTTGCTCCACGAGAGCAGCGGCTTTCGCGTGATCGAGCTCGGCGATTCGGTCTCAGACAAGCCGAACACCTACGGCCCCTTTGCCACGGCGGCGCGCGTCTTGGCCGTGGAGTACGACGAAGCGTCGCGCGTCGCCTACTTGGTGGACGCCGCGGGCAACGTGCTCGTGGTGGATTTGAGCGCGAGCGCGGCGATCCGCGTGGTCTCCACGCTCAGCCTGTCGAGCCTCGCGAGCAACGCCTTGGGCACGGAGGCGCAGACCTCGACGGACAAGTCCGGCGGATTGCGCCTGGCTCGCAGCGGCAAGCGCCTGTTCGTGTTGAAGCAGCAGACCCTGCAGCCGATCGCGCTGAACAAGCACGGACAAGCGTGGTCGCTTTCGCCCGAGCGTGCGGTGTCGCTCGCCCGCTCCGCCAAGGAGATCGCCGTCAGCAGCGGCAAGGTGTTCCTCGGCTACGAGGCGGACGGGCAGGCCGAGGTCGAGGTGTGGAGCGAGTCTGCCACGGGCGCGCTCTCGCTCGCCGGCAGACAGCCGGTCGGCGGCAAGCTCATGAAGCTCATCTCGCGCGGCGACAAGACGCTGGTGCTCTCCAAGAAGGTTGGTCTGTCGGTGATCGACTTCTATCGGCCGGCGAAGCCGAAGATGGTGTACCAGAGCGACGCGTTTCGGGATGTGTCCGACGCGCGACTGTTCGGGCGCACGTTGCTCGTGGGGCTCGAAGACCGCGAGTTCGTGAGCACAGTGGATATCTCGAACTTCAGCGCGCCTGCGGTTTTGACCACCAACAAGGGCAAGCTGCCTGCGTGGTTTTCGCTGGTGCGCGGGAACCTGTTCATGGGCAGCGGCATGCAAGGCACCGTGAACGGCGTCGAGCCCGTGTTCGCCGCCAGCGTGCCCACGCGCATCCGCGACGCGTTCCCGCTCAACGGTCAGATCCCACTCACGTTCAGCAAGCAGATCGACCCCGCGAGCGTGACGCCGGGGGCGTTGAAGTTGACCTGCGATGGAAAGGAGGTCGGCGGGACGCCCTGGCTCTCCCCCGACGGCTTCACCGTGAATTTCCGGGCGCTCGCCGATCTGCCGAGCGGCAAGAAGTGCACCTTGGACTTCTCCGCGCTTAGCGGCTTCAACGGCCTCGCGCTCGCGCGCGGCGAGAAGGGCACGCGCTTTGAGTTCACCACGATCCAGACGCCCATCGTTCCGAAGGCGCCCGGCAGCAGCTATCCGCACACGGCCGACGGCAAGTTCACGGACTGCGCGCTCGGCGACGAGCCCCAGAGCGAAGCGGACGCGGGGGCTGAGCCTTCGGCTTCGGGAGAGGAGGGCGTTCAGAAGCAGGGGGGAGACCGCGCCGCCTGTGAGTGGTTCGACGTGCAGCCCGCGCAGGGACGCTACACGTACTTCTACGCGGACTTCGACGGTCAGAACCTGTGGCTTCTGAACGATTGGTTCTACAACGGCGAAAACATCGACCCGGATTGCTACAACCAGTTCCAGGTCTGGACGGGGGGTGGGGCCGAGCGCTGGGAGATCCGCGCCTACGGCGATCAGCACGTGGAGGTCACGCGGAACGGCGAGCAGATCGACACTTCGAGCGGGGTCGAAGGTGGCGCCTACTACGGGCCCTCGCCCAACGTCGCCGAGCCGCACACCATCTACGAGCTCAAAATTCCGGCGCAGCCTGGTAGCTGGGGCGTGCAGCTGCACGACCCGGGGCCAACCTTCGCGTGCAACCATCTCGAAGCGGACACCGTGCCGTTTTCGGGCAGCGTGACGGCCGGCGCCCCGGGCGGAACCGTCAGCGGCAGCGCGACGGTCAGCCTGCCGCTTGCCCCCGCCCCACTCTCGCCGATCGATGGCGCGCTCGAGCAGGCGATCGATCCTCTGCTGAGCTGGGGCGACAGCAACGGCATCGGCAACTACGCCTACTACCAGCTCCAGATCGCGAGCGATCCCACGTTCACGAACCTCGTGCTGAACCGGAGCGTGTGGTCCACGCGCTACAACGTGTCGCGCGGTCTCCTCCAGGGCAACACCACCTACTACTGGCGCGTGATCGCTCAGAACTCGGCGGGGTCCAGCGCGAGCTCCACGTTCCGCTTCACCACCACGGCCACGCCCGAGTACTTCCTCAGCGTGGGGCTCTCGGGCCAGGGCACGGTGAGCAGCAGCGACCTCGGGCGGAACCTGAACTGCACCTCCTCGGGCGGCGGCTGTCAGACTAGCTACGCCTCGGGCAGCCAGGTCACGCTCACGGCGAGCGCGGCAGACGGCTGGACGTTCAGCGGCTGGGCGGGCGCCTGTTCGGGCAGCGAACCCACCACGCAAGTGACCTTGAGCGGAGACCAGTATTGCTTCGCGCGCTTCAGCGCGCCGAACGGCGCCTCGACGCTCTGGGTCTCCCGCCAGGGCAACGGCTCGGGCACCGTGACCAGCGTCCCTTCGGGCGTGAGCTGCGGCGCGGACTGCAATGAGACCTACGCCAACGGCACGCGCGTCACGCTCCAGGCGAACGCGGCCCAGGGCTCCATCTTCGCGGGCTGGTCCGGCGACTGCGCGAGCTGGGGCATGTCCACGACGGGCCAACTCGACATCCACACCGACCAGTACTGCAGCGCGATCTTCCGCGTGCCGCAGATCGGCAGCTACACCTTGAGCGTCTGGCCCGGCGAGGGCGGCGCCATCGTGAGCGACGTGGGCGCGATCAACTGCCCCTCAAGCTCGTGCCAGGCCGCCTACGCGCCGGGGACCCAGGTCACGCTCACCGCGAGCGCGCTCCCGGGCTACTCATTCGCGGGCTGGACGGGCGACTGTCAGGCGGCGGGCAATAGCCCGACCGCGGCCGTCACGCTCAACGGCTATCGCAGCTGCAACGCGAGCTTCGTGTCGGACAACCCGCGGCTCAACGTCTACGTGAGCGGCACGGGCAACGTGAGCAGCTCGCCCGCGGGCATCCAGTGCGGCAGCAACGGGACCGCCTGTGTGGCCAACTTCCCGCGCGGCACGCAGGTCACGCTCACCGCGCAGAGCTCCGTGGAGGGCGCTGTGTTTAGCGGCTGGAGCGGTGATTGTCAGGGCACGAGCCCCAGCGTCACGGTGGACATGAGCGCGGCGCGCAGCTGTACCGCGACCTTCGCGCAGACCTCGCTCAGCGTCGGGATCTCCGGCCGGGGCACCGTCACCAGCAACAGCGGCGGCATCCGCTGCGAAAACGGCGGCGGCACGTGCTCTGCGAACTTCGCGCCCGGCACGCAGGTCACGCTCAGCGCGGCGCCCGCGCAGGGCTACCGCTTCAGTGGCTGGAGCGGGGGCTGTCGCGGTCAGGAGCCCACGACGAGCGTCTCGGTCAGCGGCGCCACCTACTGCACCGCGACGTTCACGACCAACACCCTCACCGTATACGTGACCGGCAGCGGAACCGTGAGCAGCTCGCCTGCCGGCATCAGCTGCAGCAACTACGGCGGCAACGGCTGCTCCGTGAACTACGCGACCAGCGCCGAGGTTCAGCTCACCGCGGTCGCTTCGCAAGACTTCGTGTTCACTGGCTGGAGCGGCTGCGTGCAGAGCGAGAGCGCGAGCATCACCGTGAACGTCGAGAGCGGGGCCAACTGCTTTGCGACCTTCGTCTCCAACAACAACCCGCTGACGCTCGGCAACCTCGGTAACGGCAACGGGTCGGTCACGAGCGAGCCGAGCCTCAGCTGCACCTTCACCGGGTCCAGCGGCGCGGGCACGTGCAGCGCGAGCTTCGACTACAATCAGACCGTCACCCTCACGGCCAACCCCGGGCCCACCGACACCTTTACGGGATGGAGCGGCCACTGCTCGGGCACCGGCACCACCACGAGCGTGACGATGACCGGGGCACGCACCTGCTATGCGACCTTCGCCAAGAATCGCCTCTCGTTGGGCATCAGCGGCCAGGGCAGCATCAGCAGCGAGCCTGGTACCCTCAGCTGCAGCCACAGCGGCGGCACCTGCAGCAACGACTTTGCGCCCGCCACGCAGGTCTCGCTCACGGCAGAGCCCGCACCCAACTACAAGTTCAGCAACTGGAGCGGCTGCTCGAACAGCACCAGCGCGACCATCAGCATCACGATGAACGCGGCCCAGTCCTGCACCGCGAACTTCACCACCAACACGCTGAGCATCGCGTTCGGCGGCAACGGTCAGGGAGCGGTGACCAGCAGCCCCGGCACCATCAGCTGCACGAAGAGCGGCGCCGGCGGGGCAGGCGCCGGGACGTGCAGCACCAACCTGGGCAACACCGAGGTCGTGCTGACGGCCACGCCGGCCACGGGCTCGTTCCTGTCCTCGTGGCAGGGCGCTTGCGGCACCGTCAGCGGCAACACGGCGACCATCAACCTCACCGGCAACGTGAGCTGTGGCCCCGTGTTCACGCTGCAGACCTACGAGGGAGTCGTGTCGGTGACGGGCCGCGGCGGTGTCACCAGCAGCCCGAGCGGCATCAGCTGCGGCGGCGACTGCAGCGGGGCCATCCCGGTGGGCACGTCGGTCACGATGACGGCGATCCCATTCCCCGGCGAGACCTTCCTCGGCTGGGGCGGAGCGTGCGCGCCGGCGGACAACGATCCGACGTTCACCTTCCCCATGCCCGCGCAGGCCGTGAACTGTACGGCGACCTTCTCGAACACGCAGCCGGGCGGCACGTTCGCGGGTACGTTCAACGTGCTGCAGAATGACGCCGCGCAGTGCACGGGGTGGAACGACTTCCGCAGTAGCCTGAGCGAAAGCCATGTATACGACCGCATCCGCATCCGCGGCTCGCGCGACACCACGGGCGTGACCTGCACGGGTCCCTCCGCCAACACCATCTGTCAGGCCCTGCGCACCGGCACGGCGATCTCTCCGGTGACCTGCGATGGTCGGACCTGGAACGTGGGCGCCTGCGGCACGAATCCGGTCGAGTTGCACGCGGGTCCCCACTCGAGCGTGTGCGGTTGCGGCGGAGAGGACCACTACACGGTGCGCCCCTGCTACACCAACGCGGTCGGCTACAACGGCATCGGCAACGCATGTGCGACCGGCGTCACCAACCAGACGATCGAGGTGGAGTGCACCGAGGTCGACATCAGCCTCACCGTCACCGGCGAAGGCACCGTGACCAGCATCCCGGGTGGCATCGCGTGCCCCGGTGATTGCAGCGCGAACTTCGAGGAGAGCGCCATCGTGGAGCTCACCGCCACACCGGCGCAGGGACAGACCTTCGAGGGCTGGGGCGGCGACTGCGAACAGTTCGGGACGGACACCACCATCGAGATCGACACGGACGAAGGTCCCATCGATTGCACCGCGACCTTCTCGGTCACGCCCAAGCCGCGCGTCCTGATCGCAGCCTCGGACGACGCCACCGCCACCGGCAAGCTGCGCACCGCGCTGCTCGCGACGG
>JBIQKA010000151.1:0-9722 GCA_044507075.1 Myxococcales bacterium | reverse complement strand
TCGCACTGCACGCGTGGATCGGTGAGGGTGAGCATGAAGGCGACGATGGCGTCGATCTGCTCGTCGGTGGACTTGAGGTCGCGGATGAAGAAGTCGACGTTGGTGCCGAAGTGGGCGCCTCGCGGGCTGAGGGAGTCTTTGCCGAGCGGGCCTGTGCCCGAGGTGTCGCCTGTCAGCGTGGCGTCTTCGAGGCTCTTGCTGCGTCGGCTGCCGCCGCGGGCGTAGAACTCCATCACCGAGCGCAGGTCCGCGTAGTTGCCGGAGTGGAAGTAGGGGGCGGTCAGGCCCACGTTGCGCAGGCTCGGTGTCTTGAAGCTGCCGTCGACCAGCTCCCGCTCCAGCTTGTCGTCGAGCACGGGCGGATCGGCGCTGGGGCAGCCGAAAAAGGCCGGGGTGCCGCCCGGCTCGAGCACACCGGTGCATCGATTGATCAGAGAAACCCCGCGCGGCGCCGCGGGCGTGATGGCCAGCACGGGATCGAGCACGGTCTGGCCGGCTTGCTCGGCGAGGAACATGCGTGAAAGGGAGATCGGCAGGCCGTATGCATCGAGCCCGCCGTTGCCGAGATCGACGTGGGCTGGCGTGACACCGATGTTGAAGAAGCCCCGGTCGTGCATGGCGCCCGCGCGTTGATCGGTGGTCGGCAGCGAAATTGGCGGGAGACCATCGCCGAGTTCGACGATGAGCGAGCGCTCGACGGGGACGAAGCTTTGGCCCTCCTGGAAGGCCGCCTCCGAGAACGTCGACGCCACGATCCCGGTGGCCGCCCGTGGATTGGCGATCGGGCCGTGGCAGCTGGCGCAGGCGGGGTTCCCGGGGTTGCGCAGGCCGGCGCCGGCGTTGTTGAACAGGGCGAAGCCGAGGGTCTCTTGCGCCGTGAACCCGTGATCCACCGGATCGGTGCTCTGGATCGGGTTCTCGGGGGTGGGCAGGCAGGACACCTCTGGGTTTCCGACCGGGACGCCGAGCGGATCGGGGTTTTGGCCCACCGCGGGCCGACAGCTCGCAAACCAGCTGTCGAAGCGGCTCTGATCCGAGATCAACGTGCGCTCGTAGAGCATGATGGAGAGGCCCCAGAACATGGAGAAGTTGATCTCCATCTGCGTGTAGCCGCGGAGATCGCGGTGGAGCTCCGCCACGCCGTCGTGATCTTCGTCCGCGATGCGATAGAGCCCAGGGAGAGCCCAGTACTTGGACGCGAAGGCGCGCATGATCAGGGCCGCGTAGAGGTGCGTGGGCTTGAGGCCTGGACCAAAGCGGTTGGCGTAGGGACCGAGCACGCTGTCGCCCGTGGACACACGTTGCTTGCGCAGCGGGATGGTGGTCAAGAGCTTGCGGGCCACGTCCGGGAACGAGCGTCCAGTGCACGCCATTTCGAGGCCGTTCACCGGCGGGCCCAGGGCCTGCGAGGCGAGGCTCGCGTTGCGCACCTCGAGGTAACCAAGCTCGGGGCGCCCCTTCCCATCGAGCACGATCAGGCGCTTCGTGGGATCGGCCTCGATGTCGCGTAGGCCGAACACGCCGACGCCGTTGAAGAGGTTGTTCGCGCGCCCATCCCAGAAGTTCGCGTGGAAGAGCGCGGCGTTGATGGAGGTCGGGGTGTTGCGCGGTTCGACCTGACGCGCGGGATGCTTCCCGGCGCGAAAGACCGAGCCCTCGGCGGCGCTGCAGCGATCGTCGGTCCCGAGCAGCCCCGCCCGGAAGAAGCGCGCGCTGTAGGTCCCGGAGGACGAGACGACGTCGTTGGTGGTGCTGATGAGGTCGGAGTTTCGGTCCCGGTAGTCCGAGAGCTGATGGAGCGGGAAGTCGGCGCTCACGAGCGTGTAGTCGGGGCCGGCCGGGTTTCCGGAGGGCATCATGCCCGGAAGGACCTCGCCGGTGTCCGAGTGGAGCGAGCCGAACTCGGTGTCCCCGCCCGCGAAGGAGACGTCGTTCAGCCCCGGAGAGAGCTGGCCCTTGATGCGGCCGTCGGCGCCTGCGCTGAAGTGACAGCTCGCGCATGCCATGCCGTCGCTGCCGGCCTGTTGATCCCAGAACAGCGCCTTGCCGAGCACGAGCGCCGCGCGAGGATCGGTGACGATCCCCTCGAGGTTGGGCGCGGGCTCTCCATCGACGATGGGCACAGGAGGGCGCAACTGCGCGTGCGCAAGCTGTCCTTGCGCGGCGAGCGAGGCGCTCAGGATCACGAGTTGCCAGTCTTTCTTGTGCATCATTCTCCAGCTCTCCTGCGCGACCGAGCGCCGAGCGAGTTGCGTTCACAAGCGAAGATGCACTCAGGAGTGCACGGCGATTCATGCCGCGCAACGAAGCCACGAGGGCGACACCGGCTTGGACATCGGGCGCAGCTCACGCCGAACGAGGACGACCTCACGCCCACCCGCGCGCCCCGCTCCACGCACGACGCGCTAGGATCGGGGATGCTCGACCGCCTTTGGCGATGGCTGCGCGACGCTCGCTCGTCTCCTGCGATGCCAGTGGAAGAGGAGGAACCGGTCGATGAGCTCCCCGTGGATCCTCTGAACGGGGAGCTCGACCTGCACACCTTCCAGCCGCGCGAGGTGGCCGACGTGGTCCGCGAGTACGTGCTCGCGTGCCGCGAAAAGGGCGTGCTCGGACTCCGGCTCGTCCATGGTAAGGGGCGGGGCCAGCTGCGCCGCACGGTGCATGCGGTGCTGGATCGGATGCCGGAGGCGGTCGCCAGCTACCGCCTGGCAGGTCACGGCCGGGGGAGCTGGGGCGCCACGCTGGTGGAGCTCCGCCCGCCCGAGCGAGACGCGTGAGCTTCACCCGGTCGCGGCGTGCTCCCCGGGCCCCCGCAGGTGTGTGCCGGCGCACAGCCTTGGGACGCCCACAGGGGCGTACCTCGGCGGCGCACCCCGGTCCCAGCTGTTACACTGGCGCGCGTCCCGTCACGCCGTTCGTAGGCGGCGGGTCTTTGCCGCTCAACGCGAGAAGTCGACCGCCCCATGATTCCCACGCACGACGAACTCAAGAGCCTGGTGGAGAGTAACCCCGGCCAGGGCGTATTCGAGGAGTACGCCCGGCTGCTCGATACGATCCGCGCCAAGGCCCCCGCCAAGCTCCTCATCTTCGGAGTGGGCAAGGACTCGCACATCTGGCTGCGCGCCAACGAGGGCGGGCGCACGGTGTTCGTGGAGCACGAGCCCGAGTGGATCGCCAAGACCCGCGAGCAGCTCCCCCAGGCCGAGATCCTCCAGGTGCGCTACCGAACCTACCGCTGGCAGTGGTGGCTCTTGCTGCACCAGCCATGGTTTTTGCGCATGAACGACCTGCCCGACGACGTGATGCGCGAGAAGTGGGACATCGTATTCGTGGATTCGCCCCAGGGCGGCCACTGGCTCAGGCCCGGGCGCATGAAGAGCCTGTACACGGCCTCGCTGCTGGCGGCGCAGTCCAAGGGGGCAGACGTGCTCGTGCATGACTGCGACAGGCACGTGGAGCAGGTCTACTGCGAGAAGTACCTGGGGCGCTATCCGCTGATCGCCAGCGTGGCGACCATGCGCCACTACCGCGTGTAGAGCGCCGAGGGCGTGAGCGCGTGCGGTTGTTGATCGTCACACAGGACTTTCCGCCCAAGCTGGGAGGCATCGAGACGTATGCGCTCGAGCTGGCCTCTCGGCTGGCCGGGCGCTTTGCGGGGCTACACGTGGTGTGCCCGGATCAAGCCGGCGCGCGGGCCTTCGATCGTCAGCTGCCCTTCGCGGTCCACCGCGTGGGGGGCGGCAGCGACGCCTTGCCGGTGCGCGCGGCGCTGCCCGTGGCGGAGCTCGTGCGGCGCGAGGGCCTCGACACCGTGCTGCACGCGCAGTGGCAGACCGCGGCGATCGGCGTGGCGCTGCGGCGTTTGGGCCTCTTGCGCAGGTTGGCCATCGCAGCCCACGGCAAGGAGCTCCTGTTGCGCCCCCTCTCCCGGCGACCGCGCGCGCAGGGGGCCTACGACGCCTTCCGCCGCCATCTGCTCGAGGCCGCCGACGTGGTGTTGCCCGTGAGCCGCTACACCGCGAGCCTGGTCGCGGCCGAGGCCCCCCGAGCGCGCTGCGCCGTGGTGACGAACGGCGTCTCCGCGGAGCGCTTCGCGGGTGGGGACGGTCAGGCGTTTCGTGCGGCGCACGGGCTCGGCCAGGGGCGGGTGCTGCTCACGGTCTCGCGCCTGGTCCCGCGCAAGGGCATCGACGACGTGCTGCGTTGTCTGCCGGAGCTCGCGCGGGAGCTCGATGACTTGCGCTACGTGGTGGTCGGCGTCGGGCCGGATGCCGCGCGCTTGCAAGAGCTCGCGCAGCGTCTCGGCGTGAGCTCGCGCGTCTTGTTCGTGGGCGCGCTCGACGCGGCGCAGCTGCGGGATGCCTACGCGGCCTGCGACGCGTTCGTGCTCGCGCCGCGCATCGAGCCCGACAGCGTCGAGGGCTTCGGGCTCGTGCTGCTCGAGGCGGCCGCCGCGGGCCGCGCCAGCGTCACCACCGACGCGGGGGGATGCGCCGAGGCCGTGCGTCACGGGGAGACGGGGTTGATCGCCCCCGCGGGAGATTCGGGGGCGCTCACGTCGGCGTTGCGGCGCGTGCTCAGAGACCGCGCGTACGCCGCGCAGCTCGGGGCCCGAGGGCGCGAGCACGCGCTCGGGGCGGGCAGTTGGGAGCGCACCGCCGACACCATCTACGCGCTGCTCGGCGCCTCCGAGCCAGAGCCGACGGGTCTCGCGGCGCGAGGCGCCGCCTAGGTCATCATGCACGTCGCGCTCACCTGCAACTTCTCGCCCTGGTCTCGCTATCGCGGCGGCGGCCAGCGCGCGACGCACCTCTTGGCCAGCGCGCTCGCCGCCGAGGGGCACGAGGTGACGGTGATCTTCACCAAGCCGCCCTGGGAGCGCGTGGAGGTCCCGGGCGCGCTGCCCTACCGCCTACGCTGGGCTGCGTTGCCCCACACGGTGAGCCGACGCGATGCGCCGCTGCGCCCGCTCACGGCCTTCTCGGTGGCGCACGCCGTGCGTGCCGTGGCGCGCGAGCGGCCGCTCTCGGTGGTGCACGCGCAGGGCGAAGAGGCGGTGCTGGTGGATCGCGTCGTGCGCTGTCCGATCGTGCTCACGCCGCGCTATCCGGCCTATCCCGCCGAGCTGTTCACGCCCTCGCGCTCGCTCCTCCGCCGCGCGCGCTTCTGGATCGGCGATCACAAGTACGTGGCGCTGACCGAGACCGCGCGCCGCGCGACCTTGGTGTGCACCACGAGCCGCTACGCCGCGCGCACGGTGGAGGCCGCCCTGCGCGTGGAGCCTGCGCGACTGCACGTGGTGCCCAACGGCATCGACGCGAGCTTCTTCGATGTGGAGCGATCGCCCCGCGCGGCCTCGGGGCCGCTGTTGTTCTTCGGGCGCGTGGTGCCCGAGAAGGGCATCGACACGTTGTTCGCCGCCTTTGCGCGCAGCGCCTACCGCGACCGCGAGCTGCACGTGGTGGGGGAGGGCGACGATCAGCCTGGCCTCCTGCGCGCGCTGCGCGCCGCGGGCATCGCAGACCGGGTGCGCTTCTTCCCGTGGGAGACTCCGTCCGCGCTGCGCGCGCGGCTCGCGCAAGCGGCGCTTTCCGTGTTGCCTTCACGGGAGGAGAGCTTCGGCAACGCCATGGCCGAGACCATGGCCGCCGGCACGCCGCTCGTGACCACGACGGCGGGCTCGCTGCCCGAGCTGGTGGACGCGGGAAGCACGGGCCTCTTGGTGCCTCCGGGCGACGTGAGCGCGCTGCACGCGGCCATCGACGGCCTGCTCGGCGCTCCGCAGCGGGCCGAGGCCATGGGGCGCGCCGGCCGCCGCGCCATGCAGGAGCGGTACTCCTGGCGGCAGGTGGCCAAACAATACGAGGCGATCTACGCGCGGGCCTGCGCGGGAGCCGGGGCGTGAGCGACGCGGCCGAGCGCGTCGCGGAGGACGCGCGCGAGCTGCGCCGCGGGGTGCTGACCGCCTACCTCGGCTACGTGCTCAAGCTCGGCATGCCGCTCTTGATCGCGCTGGCGACGCGCGCGTACGGGGCCGAACGCTGGGGCCGCTTCGTGGCGGCCCAGGCGATCGTCTTGCTCGCGGCCCGGGTGTGTTTGTTCGGGCTCGACAAGGGGCTGCTCTGGTTTGTCCCGCAGCACGGGCACGAGCGCGTATTCACGGCGCTCGTGCCCGCCGCCTGCCGCGCGTGCCTGGTCGCTGCGCTGACCACGCTCGGCATGTGGTTCACGGCCTCCTCCATTCCCGACTTCGCGGCCTCGTCCACCGTGCTGCAGATCACCGCGCTCGGGCTCTTGCCGCTGGTGGGAAGCGAGCTCCTGCTGCACGCCACCATGGGCCTGCGACGCATGGAGCTTCAGGTGGCCGTGCGCGACACCTTGAACCCGCTGCTCCAGGTGCTCTCGGCGCTCTTCTTGGCCTCCTTGGGGCTCGAAGACGAAGGCCTGGCCTGGGCGTACGTGGCCTCGCAATACGTGGGATTGGTCGTCGCGTGGTTCGGCTTCCGCAGGCTGTTTCGCGGGGCCGAGCGAGCGGCCGCGCTCTCGTTTGCGCTCCCGGCCGGCCTTTCGCGCTACGCGACGCCGATGTGGTTCGCGGAGATGGCCAACTCGCTGCTCTTGCGCCTCGACACCCTGGTGCTCGCGGCGCTGACCTCTCCGGCGACGGTGGGCGTGTGGGCCATCGTCTCGCAGTTCGCAAACGCGCTGCGCCAGATCCGCCGCACCTACGATCCGATGGTGACCGCCATCACGGCCAAGATCGCGGCCAGCCACGATCCGCGGCGGCTCTCGGAGACGTTCTCGTATGCGGTGCAGATGGTGTCGCTGACGCAGCTCCCCGTGTTCGCGGTGTTTCTGGAGTTTTCGGACGCGGTGTTGCCGCTCTATGGGCCCGGGTTCGAGCGCGGATCCCAGTCGCTGGTGGTGCTGTCCGCATGCTTTTTGGTGAGCGGAGGCGCGGGGCTCGCGGGGCTCGTGGTCAACGGCTATGGTCACTCCCGACTGGCCCTGATCAACGTGCTGTTTTCGATCGTGACCCAACTCGTGTTGCTGCTGGTGTTGGCGCCGAGGTTCGGGCTGCTCGGGGCGGCGCTCGCCACCGGGCTCTCGCTGCTCGCCACCAACGCGCTCCAGCTCGTGCAGATGCGAACCGTGACCGGCTCGTTCCACTTCACCACGCGCGCGCGCTTCTCGCTGGCCATCTCGTTGTCCTCGGTTTCAGGGCTGGCGCTCGCGGACCTGGCGGGGCGGGCGCTCGCGCTCGAGCCCTGGACGCGCCGCTTCCTCACCATGGCGGCCTTCGCGTGCGTGTACCTCGCGCTGGCCGCCTACGGCAGGCGCGAGGGCTTCTTGCGGGCGCCGGACAGTCAGGTGGCGGCGGCATGAGTTGCGAAAGACCCAGGCCTTTTTGCGAGGGAGCGTGCGCGTGAAGATCGTCGACGTCTCGGAGTTCTACGCGGAGCAGGGCGGCGGGGTGCGCACGTACACGCATCACAAGCTGCGCGCTGCGCACGCGCGTGGCCACGAGTTGGTGGTGCTGGCGCCCGGGGTGCGCGGCGGAGAGGAGCTACGCGACGGCGGGCGCATCGTGTGGATCGAGAGCCCGCGCTTGCCGCTGGATCGACGCTATGGCGTGTTCGTGAGCCCGCGCGCCGTGCACGAAGCGATCGCCCGGGAGGCGCCCGATCTGATCGAGGCCTCGTCTCCGTGGAGCGGCGCGCTGTGCTGCGCGAGCTATCCGGGCGCGGTGCCCAAGGTGATGGTGTTTCATCAAGACGCCGTCGCGGTCTACGGGCACACCTTGCTCGACTGGGGCCTCTCGCGCGCGCGGATCGACGCGCTGTGCAGCCCCTACTGGCGCTTGCTACGCAAGCTCACCGGGCAGTTCGATCTCACCGTGACCGCCGGCGAGTGGCTCGCCGAGCGCCTGCACGCGCAGGGCATCGCGAACGCGCGCGCGGTCCCCTTCGGCTGCGACAAGACGCCCTTCGATCCAGCCCTGCGCGACGAGGCGTTGCGCGCGCGGACGCTGGCCGAGCTCGGGCTGCCCGAGCATGCCTGGCTGCTCGTGAGCGTGAGCCGCCACCACCCCGAGAAGCGCTTGCACACGCTGTGCGACGCGGTGGCGCGCCTCAACGCGCGCCATCCAGTGGGGCTCGTGATCTTTGGCGATGGTCCGATGCGCCCGCTGGTCGAGCGTTGGGCGCGGCAGAGCCCCGGGATCCGCGTGGCCGGCTTCACCGCCGACCGCGCGGAGCTGGCCCGCGTGCTTTCGAGCGCAGACGCGCTCTTGCACGGCTCCGCGGCCGAGACCTACGGCATCGCGGTGGCCGAGGCGCTGTGCGCGGGCTTGCCCGTGGTGGTGCCCGACCAGGGCGGCGCCGCGGAGCTGGCCGGACCTGCCTGCAGCGAACGCTACCCTGCGGGGGACGTGGAGGCCTGCGCCCAAGCCGTGGAGCGGCTCATGAACCGGCCCGCCCCCGCCTTGCGCGCCTCCGCCGCGCAGCACAGCCAGGTCGCGGTGCGCGATGCGGACGCCCACTTCGATCATCTGTTCGCGCTCTACGAACAGGCGGCGCAGGGCGCGTCGCTTACAGCGCGTTCCAGGCGGGCTGACCGCGTCCGTGTCGATTGACCACCGCGGGCGGTCGGATGTAGCCGAGACCCACCGCGAACGCCTGCACGCTGGCCCAGCGGCTCAACGTGACCCACGGCGCGAGCGGACGCGAGATACGCGCGTCGACCGTGGCGGCGCACTGCTGCTGGGAGGCCTCGAAGGCCTCGTAGTAGCGTGACAACACGCGCTTCGGGTGCGCGCGCAAGCGGGTGCTGCTCCGCGCCTGCTCCGCCACCGCGCGCCGCATGTGCGGATCCCGCAGGAGCTCGCAGGCGTGCGCCGCGAAGCGCTCGTCGGCGGCCTGCTCGTCCGGGCCAGGCTTCACGAGGTAGCCGTTGATGCCGTGGATCACCTGGTCGGCCACGCCCATGTCGTCGTCGAACGCCACCACCGGCAGGCCGCACCACATGGCCTCGCTCACCACCTGGCCGTAGGTCTCGGACAGCGAGGTGTACACGAACAGGTCGGCGTGCCGATAGAAGCGCGGGATCTCGGTGACCGGGAACTCGCCCGGGAAGAAGCAGCGCTCCGCGATCCCGAGCTTCTCGGCCTGGGCGCGGAAGGTGTCGTGATCGGGGCCATCGCCGACCAGGGTGAGGCTCGCGGTCGGAGAACGCGGCAAGATGTGGCGCGCGAAGATCTCGAGCAGCCGCGTGACGTTCTTCTCGCGCGTGTGCCGGCACACCACCAGCACGCGCCCGCCGCGGACGGCGCGCGGGTCGAACGGGTCTTCGCCCTGGGGCGCGTCGAAGATCTTGGGCTCCACGCTGCGCGGGATCACGTGGATCGGGATGGTCACCCCGCGCTCGCGCCAGAAGCGCTCGAGGCCCGAGGCCAACACCACCAGGCCGTCGCACTGGTTGTAGACCTCGGCGGCGTGGTGCTCGATCCAGGGGATCACGCCTCCTTCGAAGATCCGCCGGACGGCTGGACGCCGCAGGAGCCGATCGGGCAGCACCACGTTGTACGCGGAGCGCAGGTGCAGCGTGTTCACGCACAGGAAGGGCACGTGGTGGGTCGCCCGCAGCCAGACGCCGAGCTCCACCAGCTCGGAGCCCGCCTGGCCAAGCACGATGTCGAAGCGCTGGGCAGCCACCCGCGC
>JBIQKA010000319.1:0-1591 GCA_044507075.1 Myxococcales bacterium | reverse complement strand
CACCGACCAAACGTCTCACCGCCACCGCCCTGGCAGCGACAAAGACGCGAGCCGCTCCACGAACCCTGCTCCCCCCGCAGCCCCGGCCCAGACCAAGGAGAACGCTGAGCGGAGGACGTCGGAGAAGGGAGGACGTCGGAGAAGGGAAGCGGTTGACGGCGGCGGCGACGATCCGCGGAGGTACACCCACTTCGGAGCACTCGATCGCCGCGCATGGGCCACTCGCCGTTGTCACTCGATCAGAGGGCATGCGACCCTTGGACATGCACTTTCATTCCCGGGGGGCGGGACCGTGCCGCGCTCGACGTACGCGCGTCGGCATCTTGGTGATCCTGTCCATGTCCATCGCGCTCTGGCTCGGCAGCACACAGCGCGCGTTCGCCCAAGCGCCTGCCGCAGACCCCGCCACCCAACCCGTCGCCGCGCCGCCACCTGGCCCGCAAGACGCCACGGTTCCGGCGCCGCCTCCTGGCTACCCTGCACAACAGGGGCAGTATGCCGATCCGTATCGTCCGGCGCCCGGCCAGCCCTACGTGCAGGCAGGCGCACGGCCCGGTGATCCGCTGCCCGGCGAGCGGCGCCCGCGCCCGCGCATCAGTCGCGGCATGATGATCGGCGGCATCGTCACGCTGGGTCTCTCGTATCTGCCAGGCATGCTGGCGGGCGCCATCCTGCTCGACGTCAAAGAATCGACGTGCGATCAGTGCCACCAGGTCGGCGCCTACCTGTTCATCCCCGCGATCGGGCCCTTCCTCGCGATGGGGCCGGCCGAGCACGCCCGGGGTGTCCTCGCGCTCTACGGGGTCGTGCAACTCACCGGCGCCGTGCTGACGGTGGCTGGCATCATGAAGTTCCGCAACAGCAAGCGTGCGTACCGGGAGCAAGCCGGCCTCGCGATCTGGGATCTCGGGGAGAAGCGGACACTGTCGCTCGACCTGGCGACGAGTCCGAGCAAGATGGGGCCTCACCTCGCGCTGCGCTTCTGAGTGGGCTTGCGGATTTCTCACGCGCCCGCCAGCTCGCCTGCGGTGGTAGGGAGACATACGTTGAGCAGCCGCGGGCTGGGTTGTTAGGATGACGACGTGAGTTCAAGCAACAAGCAAAAGCTCCCCGACGGAAGCACCCAGTGGACGCTAGAGAACGGCGCCACGGTCACCCTGCGCCGGTTGGCGCCGGGCGTCATGTACTTTGCCGCAGCCGGTAGCATCACCCAGTTCGTCGAAGATGCCGCCGCGGCGCTCGACGCCGAGATCGCGCGCGAAGGACGCATCACGGTGTTCGCCAACCTCTACGAGACCTCGCGCATGGCGAGCGACGTGCGCGACGCGTGGGGCGCCTGGAGCAAGAAGACCAAGGCGAGCACGGCTCCTTACTGCCTCGTGCGCTCCAAGCTCATGGAGATGGCCATGTCACTGATCTCCATGTTCAGCGGCGCGAACCTCAAGGTGTTCTCCGATCCGCAGCCGTTCGTGGACGCGATGAAGCGCGCCGCCCCCCAGGTGAAGCTGCCCGAGATCAAGCGGGTGGCCTAGGGGCCCCTAATTCTTTGGGCACGTCGAGGCCCGCGCGAGGCGTTCCGGCGCTTTCGTGC
>JBIQKA010000029.1:55355-57323 GCA_044507075.1 Myxococcales bacterium | reverse complement strand
CCGCGCCTGGTGGCCGAGGTCCGCGTGCACGAACAGTGGTCGCTCAAGTTCGGGGCAGGCCTCTACAGCCAGCCCCCGCAGGCCCAGGAGTCGCATCCCGCCGTGGGCAACCCCAAGCTCGAGCCCATCCGCACCGCGCAGTTCGCGACGGGCGTGAACTACACGCCAGTCGACGGGGTCAAGCTCGGGCTCGAGGGCTTCTACAAAGCCATCTGGAACAACGTGGTGAATGGCGTCGCGCCCCACCAGCCGAAGTTCATCAACGACGGCATCGGGCGTGTGTACGGCATGGAGGCGTCGGCCCAGGTACAGCCCGTGAACGCCCGCTACTCGGGCATCCTCTCGTACACGCTGCTCAACTCCGAGCGCAAAGATCATCCCGACAGCGCATGGCGCAAGTTCGACTACCAGCAGACGCACGGACTCACGCTCGCGCTGCTCTACGTGTTCAACCGCGGCTGGGACATCGGCCTCGCCTTCCGCTACTTTACCGGCAACCCCTACACGCCCATCACGGGCCGCGTGCTCAACACCACCGACCGCAGCTACCGGCCCATCTACGGCGCCGTCAACAGCGGGCGCAACCCGGCGTTCAATCGCTTCGACTTGCGCGTCCAGAAGACCTGGCAGGCGCGCAAGCACTCCACCACGCTCTACCTCGACGTGCAGAACGCGCTCAACCACAAAAACCAGGAAGCGTTCTTCTACAACTTCGACTTCACCCAGAAGGCGGTCGTGAACGGCCTGCCCATCATCCCGGCCATAGGCGTGCGAGGTCAGTTCTGATGCGTACTTCGGTTCGGCGCTGGAGGAGATTTTCTGCTTCGATGCGTGCGCTCGCGCTGTGCGCACTCGGGCTCGGCACGCTCTCTGGCTGCGACACCATCGAATTCGAGGGCCCCGACCTGGTGAACAAAGAGCGCGTGCTCGCAGCACGCGTGGTGATCGCCGACGAGCCCGCCCGTGTCACGCCCGCGCCCGGGGAACAGGCGCGCTACGAGTTGCTCGTGGGAGGCCCGGGCGCCGAGGCCACGTGGAACTACATGCTCGCGGTCTGCCGCTTCGTGCGCGATGAAAACGGCGCGCCCCATTGTGATCCCTCCGTGGTTCCGTTGGCGTTCACGGGCAACGTGCCTTTGACGTCGCTCTATCCCGAGCTGCCGCACGTGGATTTCGTGGTGCCGCCCAACGAAACCTTGCGCGCAGACGAAGGCGAGCTTTTGGTGCAAGGCATGCTGTGCCCGGGCGGCCCCTTCGACGAGAAGATCCTCGCGGACATCGCGGCCATGAACTACTCGGCGCTCACGGGCGGCCGAAACCCGTGCGCCGACAAGGCGAAGAACGGCGTGGTGATCGCGAGCTCGTTCCCCATCGAGCGGGCTCCCGAAGACCGCAACCACGCGCCCATCATCGAGGCGATCAGCTGGTCGAGGCTCACGGACGCGTCCGACGAGGTGCTCGCGGGCGAGCCGTGGACCGCGGAGGCCCCGCCCGAAGCGCCCGAAGAAGGCTGCGTGGGCCAGGGCTTCCCCGAGGTCGCGCGCGCCGAGCGCATCGGTATCCAGGTCCAGCTCGACCCGAGCGCACGCGAGACCTACCTCGATCCCTCCCCCATCCCCGGCGCCCCGCCCACCCAGCGCACCGAGGTCCCCCAAGTGCAGGGCCTCTCCTCCGCCGGCCGATTCGAGATCGTCCACGACAACCAGCTCCGCGCAGGCCAACTCCTCCAACTCGAGTGGGTCCTCCCCAAGCGCGCCACAGTCCCCCCCACCGGCCGCCTCGTCCGCTTCTGGTTCCTCGCCAGCGACGACCGCTTCGGCGACACCCAAGCCACCTCCTGGCACCCCCGCGCCCTCTGCGTGCTCTGAGCGGGGCGCCCTCTGCGTGCTCTGGGCGGGGGACGGAGTATTCGATCTTCACTAAAGGGGACGCAGTATTCGATCTTCGTTAAGGGGCAGGGGCGAAAAC
>JBIQKA010000029.1:0-55255 GCA_044507075.1 Myxococcales bacterium | reverse complement strand
TCTTCACTAAAGGGGACGCAGTATTCGATCTTCGTTAAGGGGCAGGGGCGAAAACGTCGTCTCCGCGCGCGCTCGATCCGCAACCATCGGTCGCTTCGACCGATAGCAGCAGCATGCCCCGTGTTGCTCGCATCCACAGCGTCGGCGTAGCGACGCTCGCGTCGCTTCGGAGAGCGGGTGGACGAGCCACGCGCATATCTCGGTCGAGAGGCGCCGCGTGCACCGCTCGCGGTTGGCCGCGGTCTTTCGCTGTGCGGCTATTCGCCGGACCGCAAGGGTCGACACGCCTTCGATGAGTGGGTGCGCGGATGCTCCAACGACACGAGCGCGGACCTCGCCTACTTCAATCTCGCGGCGACCCAATGCGAGGCGCGCCGTCAGCTCGGGTCGGCGGTCCTCGTTGGCACGCCGACGGTGCGCGCCGTAGGTCGCCGCGTTCCTGTGCTGGTGCCGCCGGGCGCGACCGCTGGTCCGGCTCCCGTCGGCCCCGAGCTCGTGCTCGACGCCGTGCAGTCCATCGTGGGGACGGATCCTGTTCGAAGCGCGTCCTCCGGCGTCGTCGCGGTGATGCGGGAGGCGGCGCAAACTAAGCTCGAATACTCCGTCCCCAGAGCTCCACGCGGAGGGTGGTGCCTTGGGAGGGCTGGGAGTGGGCGGTGATGCGTCCGCAGTAGCTTTCCACGATTTGCCGGCTGAAGCTGAGGCCGATGCCGGTGCCTTGGGCCGCGCTCTTGGTGGTGAAGAAGGGCTCGAAGGCGCGCTCGAGGATCTCGGGCGACATGCCGACGCCGGTGTCGGAGATCTCGACCACCACACGCTGCCCCTCCTGGCTCACCCGCACCTCGATCTTGTTCTTGCTCGGTCCACCCTCTTGCATCGCCTGCACGGCGTTCGTGAGCAGGTTCAAGAACACCTGCCCCAAGCGCGCTTCGTTGCCGATCACCTTGGGCAGGTCGGGCGGGCAGTGGACCGCAAAGCTCGCCTTGCCGCGCATCGAGGGCTCACTGAGTCGAATGGCCGACTGCAACGCCTGACACACGTTCGCCTCGTCTTGATCCGACTCGAGGCGCGAGAACACGCGCAGATCCTTGACGATCTCGCGCATGGACGCGACGGCCAGGATCGCAGACGCGATCGGCCGTTGGATGGCCTTGCTGGAGTCTCCCATCTTTTCACACTCGCGCTGCGCCAGCTCGAGAAACCCACTGATCCCCAACAGCGGACTGCTCAGCTCGTGCACCACGGTGCCCATGAGCACGCCCAACGATCGCAGACGCTCGAGCTCGATGCTGGTGGCCATCAGCCGCTTGCGCTCCGTGGAGACCAAAGCCTCCTGCACGGCCGAGATCAGGCGCTGCCCGTCGAGAGGCTTGGACACGAACAGGTCGGCATCGATCGCCTCCGCCTTGGAGGAGCCGTCCGCGGACATCACGGCCACCGGGACATTCCGCAGGTAGTCGCGCCGGCGCTGCTCCACGCGGAACGTCCAGCCGTCCATGTTCGGCATGTGCAGATCGAGCAGGATGAGGCTCGGCACCTCCGCGTGATCGTCCAGCGCCCGCAGCGCCTGCGCGCCATCGCGGTGCCAGATGGTCCGCAGGTTGGCGTGGTTCAGCAGCTCCTCGAGCAGCATGCCCGAATCAGGGTCGTCCTCGATGACCATGATCAAAGGATCGGCGAGCGCGCTCGAAAGAGGGGTGCTGTGCATTTCTCGAAATCTCTCCCGGCCGACGGCGGTGCTCGGGAGGAGCAGCTCGCTCTGCATCGGCGACGAATCGGCCCGCAGGTAAGCGCGCGACGCCCACGAGAAACCTCGCACAGGGGAAAAACTCCACGCGCTCTGAGCACTTGGCGGCGATCAGCCGCACTCGGTCAGTGTCGCCGTCCACCTACAACCGAATTTCAGTCACCCCGCAAGCCAACCAGCCCGACGCAGCACGGATGAAGCAACGCTGTCAGCGGAACTTCGGGGGGCGCGGATGCCGAGTTCGCCGCGTCAGGTTTGGCCGTCGTTCGCCCGCGCCGCGAGCTGGCCGGACCGGTCGAAGCCCACCAGCTTGAGGCACGCGCGCAGCACCGCGTGCGCTCGCGCGGCCCAACGGACCAGCGTGCGCGAAACGCCCCAACCTTCCCGCGGCGTGATCGTCCCCCGCGCGCTCGGCACTTGAACGCCAAGCGCGCTCGCGGCTTCCTCCACGCCCCAGCGCCCCCTCAACTGTCCCGCGCGATCCAGGTACAGCGCCGGCAGGCCGAGCTTGGCCGACCAACGCGCGAGCCAGTTCGGCACGGGCCGCACGCCGACGCCGGAGCTCCGCAAATAGCTGACCAGGGAGGTCTTGGGCAAGCTCACGATGACGCCCGCCGGCCCATCCTCGGACAACGCCCCACCTCGGAGAACAGGCCGGCCCCGCCCGACGCATGGTCGATGTCGCGGCCGAGCCGTTCGAGATGCGCCGCGACGTCGCTGGTAAGGGCTTCATCGCTGCCATGCACGAGCACTCTCACGATTCCCCTCCTCCGAACGGATGTCACCGGCGTCCTGTTGCTTCACATGTCCATCGGCGCGGCCGCCCCGGACTTGCCCTTCTCCTTGGGCGCGTCCGCGATGACGCACTCGGTGGTGAGGATGAGGCTCGCGACGCTGGCTGCGTTCTGGAGCGCGGTGCGCACGACCTTGGTGGGATCGATCACGCCGGACTCCACGAGGTCCTCGTAGCTGTCCGTGGCCGCGTTGTAACCGAACGCCTCTTGCCCCGCGCGCACCTTGTCGATGACGACGGATCCCTCGAGTCCGGCGTTGCTCGCGATGGTACGCAGCGGCTCCTCGAGCGCACGCCGGACGATGTTGGCGCCCACGCGCTGCTCGTCGGAGAGTTCGAGGCCCTCGAGGCCCTTCTGGGCGCGCAGCAGCGCGACGCCGCCGCCCGGCACCACGCCCTCCTGCACGGCGGCCTTGGTGGCGTGGAACGCGTCGTCTACGCGGTCCTTGCGCTCCTTGAGCTCCACCTCGGTCGCCGCGCCGACGCGGATCACGGCCACGCCGCCCGCGAGCTTCGCGAGCCGCTCCTGTAGCTTCTCGCGGTCGTAGTCGCTGGTGGTCTCCTCGATCTGCATGCGGATGGTCTGCGCGCGCGCCTTCACATCCGCTTCGTTGCCCTGGCCGCCGACGATGGTGGTGTTGTCCTTGTCGAGCTCCACTCGCTTGGCGCGCCCGAGCTGCGCGAGCGTGGCCTGCTCGAGCTTGTGCCCGAGCTCCTCGCTGATGACCTCGCCGCCCGTGAGCACCGCCATGTCGCGCAGCATCTCCTTGCGGCGGTCGCCGAAGCCGGGCGCCTTGGTGGCGGCCACGTGGATGGTGCCGCGCAGGCGGTTCACGACCAGCGTCGCCAGCGCTTCACCGTCCACATCCTCCGCCACGATCAAGAGGGGCTTTTGCGTCTGCACGACCGCCTCGAGCAAGGGCAACAGATCGCGCATGCTCGAGATCTTCTTCTCGCACAGCAGGATGTACGGATCGTCCAGCACCACCTTCATGCGCTCGGCGTCCGTGACGAAGTAGGGAGAGAGATAGCCGCGGTCGAACTGCATGCCCTGGGTGACCTCGAGCGTCGTCTCGAAGCCCTTGGCCTCCTCCACGGTGACCACGCCCTCCTTGCCGACCTTCTCCATCGCCTCGGCCAGCATGTCGCCGATGGTGCGGTCGCCGTTGGCGCTGATGGTCCCGACCTGGGCCACCTCGCGATGATCCTGGATGGGCTTGGAGATGCGCTTGAGCTCCTCGACGACCTTCTCGACGGCCTTGTCGATGCCGCGCTTGAGCTCCATCGGGTTGTGCCCCGCGGCGACCATGCGCGAGCCCTCGCGCACGATGGCCTGGGCGAGCACGGTGGCGGTGGTGGTTCCGTCGCCCGCGGAGTCGCCCGTCTTGGAGGCGACCTCCTTCACCATCTGCGCGCCCATGTTCTCGAGCTTGTCCTCGAGCTCGACTTCCTTGGCCACGCTGACACCGTCCTTGGTGACCTTGGGCGCGCCGAAGCTCTTCTCGATCACCACGTTGCGCCCCTTGGGGCCGAGGGTGACCTTCACTGCGTTGGCCAGGGCGTCCACGCCGCGAAGAATGTGACTGCGCGCTTCACTTTCGAAAGCAAACTGTTTGGCTGCCATTCGCTCATCCTCCAATGAATCAAAGAAGCTCGAATCGAAAGGGGACGTGTGGACTTTCTCAGTCCACGACCGCGAGCACGTCCGACTCCCTCAGGATCAGGTGCTCCTCGCCGTCTAGCTTGATCTCTGTGCCGCCGTACTTGGAAAACAGGACGCGATCTCCCGCCTTCACGTGCGGTTCGCGGCGGCTGCCATCGTCGCGCAACGCGCCCGGCCCCACGGCGACAACCAGCCCTTCGGAGGGCTTTTCTTGGGCCGTGTCCGGGATGATGATCCCGCCCTTGGTCTTTTGCTCGGAGTCGACTCGCTTCACGAGAACACGATCACTGAGTGGACGAACATTCGCCATCACGGCTCCTTTCTCGAATAAACGTTCTTCTCGAGACGCATGGGTAACCATCAAGCCACGAGCGTCAACTCCTCTCCGTACACCTGCGGCAAGCGCTCGAACCTGCCCTGAGCGTGGAGGCGCTCGAGCGCGCGCTGCACCGCGAGCGACGGCGATTCTCCCGTCGCCTCGATCAGCAGAGCCCCACCGAAGCCCCTGAGCTGGGCCTGGTGTTGCCGCTCGGCGAGCGGCAGGACCGTGACGCTGTCGAGCACGAGCGAGTCGGCAGCCCGCCCCGCGTAGGTTTGGTGCCACTCCTTGACCGCGCGCACGGCCTCCTCATCGGGAGGCATCTCGCGGAAGACGATTTGGGGGACGGCAGAGTAGAAAAGGGGTTTCGATGCACGTTCGTGCTTGGAACGGGTCTTTCCTCTCATAACGCCTCCTGGATGTTCACTCCTGTCCTTTCTGCTGAGATCGGCCGCGCCGCCCGGCGGACGCACCGCTAGGCGGACCGTCGATCATGACGGCAAGCAAAGCGCGGGGGCCTGCCTGGCCGCACCTGCCCAACGACCATAAGCAGGCTTCTCTTCCCGTCAACGGGGGTAGCGAGGAAAACATCGTGCGGGCGTGGCCAGGAAAAACGTTCATGTTTCCCAGGCGTCGGGAGGAGCTGCGCACCCGCGGGCCCCGGCGTGGCGCCAGAACACGTAACCCAGACACGGCGGGCGCGGGCGATGTTCGTAGTAGAGGGTCTCGCTTCGTTGTTTGCCTGGGCCCGAATGTGCTGCAGGCTTACCGAGCCTTCTGTTGTCGAACGCCCATCTGATGTGGAGCGTGCTCCAAGAAAGGTTCCCCATGAAGAGCCTGTCAAGCGCAGTGCCTCACTTCGCTGTCGTCATGGTTCTCACTGGCATGGCCAGTCCCGCGCTCGCCCTCGACGCCGCCTTGCCACCCTCAGGCAACTTCGATCTCACGCACTGGAAGCTCACGCTCCCGATCGGCGACGACGAGGATCCCGAGGAGATCCTGCCGGCGCAGCTCAGCCAAGGTCACGTCAGCGCCCCCTATTTCTTCACCTCCCCCACCGACGGCGCCCTGCGCTTCTGGGCCCCCGTCACCGGGGTCACGACGGGCGGCTCGAGCTATCCGCGCAGCGAGCTTCGTGAGCAGCTGCACCCGGGCAAGAACGCGCCCAACTGGATGGCTGATGGCACCCACGTGCTCGATGCGGAGTGCCGGATCGTTCAAGTCCCAAGCACGGGGCGCGTCATCATCGGCCAGATTCACGGAAAGAGCGCGCCAGGCGGGGCAGCGGCGAACCCGTTGGTCAAGCTCGCCTACGACCGGGACACGAGCTCCCTGCGCATCCAGGTGAAACACAGCCCCCATCGGAGCGTCACCTCGGAGTCCACGGATGTCGTCCCCGGGATCAAGGTGGGGAGTCTGATCAAGTATCAGATCAAGGTCGTCGACGGCGTGGCGAAGGTGACCGTAAACGGCACCACGCACGCACGTGACTTCTATGCCACCGACGCAGACTGGTCTGAAACAGACCTCTACTTCAAGGCGGGGGCCTACGCCATCGACAACGCCGGCTCCGACAGCGAAGGGGCCAAGGTCGACTTCTACGCCTTGAGCGTGCGTCACCCACCAGCGAGCGAGAGCGCGCCCGCCCCCGCGACGACGTCACCCTCTGCGCCCCCAACCGCGAACGCGGGAGACTTTCTGATGCGCGCCAACGAGGTCGTGATGGAGGCCGAGCATGCGAGCTTACGGACCTCGCGTGGTACCAAGAGCTGGCGAGACCTCACCGAAGCGCCCGCGAGCGGCGGTGCCACCACCAACGCCATCCAGGTCCTCTTTAACACCGGCGAACTCGCGCGTTCTCCCGGCGACGCGGCCTGCCGCGCCGACTATCTGTTCGTCGTCCCCGCTGGCTCCGCGGGATCCTCGCGACCTCCTGCCTGGTGACAGACCTCGCGATCCACGTCTGTCCGAAGTTGCGCAGGAGTAAGATCGCTTGCGCCGCCGTCGGCTCGCATACGCACAGGAGCGTCTCTCGTGTCTGCAAGTACTGTGTTTGACGTCGCGCAGATCCGTGCGTTATTGAGTGTCACTGTAGATGTGCGGCACGACGAGGGGCGCGTGCTCGAGCGGGCTCTTCGCGACACGCGTACTTCGACGAGCGCCGTCGGCGACCAAGGCAAACACCATCGTGAGGGAAACCGTGACCCGACTCGCCGTCTCGTCCATGGAGCCCGCCTCCCCGGCCAACAAGACGGCGTCTTCGAAGGAAGCCGACCTCGATGAGCAAGCCGGCGGTGCCGGCTGGGTCGCGCAGGCCGCCCTCGTCGTCGCGCTCCTGTGCGCAGCGTCGTGGCTGCTCGCTGAAGTTCCCACGCCTTCATTGCGGGTGCTGCTCTCCAGCCATGTCCCCATCTGGGTCCCCGCTTCGGTCATCCTGTTCTGGCGCTGGGGTTGGACCATCATCCACTGGATTCGCGCGCTTCTCTATCAGCTCTGGGTCTATCCGCGCCTGCAGCGCCGAGCGCACTTGGCCGCGGTCGCGCGCGGTGATGTGCCCGAACTCGCCATTCTGCTCGCCACGTTCAAGGAGCGTCCGGAGGTTACGCGTCGGGTCATCACCTCCGTGCTGGACGAACTCGACCGCCTGACGAGGCTCAGACGCAAGCCCTTGCTCATCGCGGTGACCGGCTCGCCCGAGGACGATGACGCCATTCGTCATGCCTTCGCCGCGCACCCGCGCGCTTCCCGCGAGCCTCCCGCCGAACTCCTGATCCTCCGTGGCGCGCAGGGCAAGCGGCACGCGCTAGGCGCCGGACTCAAGCACCTGCTCGAGCGCGGTATCCATCCCGACGGCGCCTTCGTGATGATGGACGGCGACACGCGCCTCGAGCCGAACACGTTGGTCCGCACGCTGCCCTTCTTTCGGCTCGAGCCGAAGGTCTACGCCCTGACCACGAACGAGCACGCCAAGGTCCGAGCGCTGCCCTGGTTCTCCGAGTGGATTCACATGCGCCACGGCCAGCGTCACGTGTACAACTGCTCGCTCGCGCTGTCAGGCAAGCTGCTGTGTCTGACCGGCCGCTTCTCCGTGTTTCGGGGCGCCTCCCTCGACGAGGGCTTCATCGACATCGTGACGAACGACAGCGTCCAGCACTGGCTGTGGGGGCGCTATCAGTTGCTCTCGGGCGACGACAAGAGCACGTGGTTCTACCTGTTGTCCCAGGGGAGGCGCCTACTCTATGCCCCCGATGCATCCGTCGTGACCTATGAGCTGGTTGAGGGCTCGTGTGTCGTGCGCGCCTATCACAACCTGCGTCGCTGGGGGGGCAACATGGTGCGCAACAGTCAGCGCGCCATCGCGCTGGGACCGGGCAAGCTCGGCCTCTTTTGTTGGTGGTGTCTCATCGACCAGCGCATCAGCATCTGGACTACGCTGATCGGGCCCACCGCCGCGATCTACATGCTGCGCCGGGACCGAGCGGATTTGGTGGCCGCGTATCTTCTCTGGGTTCTGTGCTCGCGCCTGGTTCGCTCCATTCCTGCCTGGCTCCACGGCCGCCGGGTCTCGTTCTACTACGCTCCTGTCGCCGTGCTCTCGGACTGGGCAGGTGCGCTCGTGAAGCTCTGGGTGATGGCGTTTCCCGCACGTCAGTTCTGGCACAATCGCGGCGGCCGGGAGCTCGACTCGACCCGCGGCGCGACCCGCCTTCGGGATCGTAGGATCGTCGCCGGGAGCATGCTCGTCATCAAGCTCTCCCTCTACACCGTGCTCGTGGGTCAACTGATAGGCTCGCTCCCGCTGCGAGCTGACCTGGCTCGGCTGACGCGCGACGCCCAAAGCAATCCGCTTCTCAGCGTGGTCATGACACTGGCTGTCGTGGTGCTCAGCGCAAAAATCGCGCTCAGGGTACGCGGCGAGCAACCCGCAGGTTCGGAAAGGGACGGCTAAGATGAAGTCGGTACCGAGAGGATTCGTGGCGATCACGCTCTGCGCTCTCGCGGCGGCGATCGCCGGACACTGGATCTACTTCCGCGTCACCCATGTCACGGCCGCCTACGCGTTCGTCAAGGGCGGGGTCGTGGAGGTCGGTGCGCCGGTCGAGGGCCAGGTGGTCTCCGTCGAGGTGGTCCCGGGTCAAGTGGTCCGCGCGGGAGACGTGCTCGTTCGGTTCAATGACGCGCGCGAACGCGCCGCGCTCGCGCATGCGCGCGCCGTTTGGGAGGAAGCCAAGCTCCACGTGGCCGTGGAGGAGGCTCAAGTGCGCGTGCTCTACGAGACGGCGCAAGTCACCTCGAGTCAACTCCTGGCTCGCATCGAGGTCAGCAAGGCTGAAGCGCGAATCGCCAGCATCGACGCCGACCTCGCCCAGGCCCAGGCTCGGCGCACGTCGGCGCTACGTCAGCAAGACATCGTCGCCGAGGAGGCGAGCGACGTCTCCGCGGCTGCCAGTGAGATCGCGCTCGGCAAAGCAGAGCAAGCCACCCGCCGTGTCGCCGCGGCAAAGGCCCAGCTCGGCACCGTGGACCTCCAGCGCGCGCAGGCCAAGGCACGGGAGACTCGGCTGGGCTTGCTGCGCGCCGCGGCGGACACGGCGGAGGCCGAGGTACGCGCCGCCGAATCCGAGCTCGCGCTGCGCGTGGTTCGTGCGGCGCGCGATGGGCTGGTATCGCGCCGACTCGTGGAGCCTGGTTCGGCCTTGCGGGTGGGCGGCCCCTTGTTGGAGATCTGGTACGAAGAGGACCTGTCCATCGAGGCGTGGGTCGATGAGTCCGTCTACGCCACCCTCGATCCTGCCGGGTTGGCAAAGGCCAGCCTGTCCGGGCTCGATGACAAGCTCTTCGAGGGCCGACTCGAGTGGCTGGGCGTCGTCACCGAGCGCGAGCTCAGGGACGCGGCCTTCTCCGTTCCGGTGGCCAAAAAGCTCGCTCAATCCCGCTGGGTGCGGGCGCGGATCATCCTCAACGATAGCGATCCCCGCTTGATGCCAGGGCTGACCGCCGATGTGTCGATTCCCCGGGCGTCCCTCTTCGCCTGGGCGCGTGACCTCGGAGCGACACCATTTCGTTGGTCACCCGCGACAGGCTCCGCCGCGAAAGCGGCCGGCTCTTCTAAACCCGACAGCATGGAGACGATGTCCACCGCAAGTCCGTAACGCAAACCTTACCTTATTTGTAGACAGCACTCTTTTTAGCCTGAACCAGCACGACTAGACTGCGCGAGGTCGCCGTACATTTCCTCGCTTTCCAACAATGGGGGTGGGTATGTCAAGGTGGAGGGCGGCCGTGATGGCCGCAGGGATAGTTGTGGCTTGTGGACCCGATGAGCACGGCGCTCAAGGAGATGACTGGGACGACGAAGGCGCCCCGATGAACGACGGGGGGAGTGAAAACGTCGAAGGCGATGCGCAGATGCCTTCAACGCCGCTGGATAGCGGCGCGCCGTTCGAGGTCGACGAGCACCTCGACGCGGGCGGAGCCTCCGACGCGGGCACCGGCCCAGACGCGGACACCGGCCCAGACGCAGGCCCCCCCTTGCCCACCCGCGACTCAGGTGCGCCGACCCAGGATGCAGGACCGGATCCGGAATGGGCCACGTTCCCTGCGGGGGCTCTGCCCGATCTTTCAGCCGGCTGCGTGGGCGTTCGTTATGCGCAGAGCTCCGACCGCATCTATGTGGAAGGGACCGGATCGGTCTGCTCACCGCGCGACATCGCGCTGAGCTTGGAGAAGCTCAAGACCCCCGTTCCTGCAGGTCGCGGATTGATCGCGGTCGACGCGTTCAAGGGCATCTACTATCTGGCTTCGAACTTGTTCGTGCGGAACGGCGCCAAGCTCGACGTGCGCGGCATCGCCGTGGGAGGCGACACCAATCAGCTGCGCATGAAGAGCTTGAACTCAGCGGAGCCCGGATCCTTCGTATACATCCGGGCAGAATACGGCGACATCAACTTCGAAGGGACCCGGGTGACCTCCTGGGACGACGCCGTGGGAGGACCGGACCTCGAGTACGAACTGCTCGGCAGAGCGTTCATCCACGTGAGATCGTCCCTCGATTCCGATGGGGTGACGCCGCACGAGTCACGGATGGACGTCATCGACAGCGAGATATCCTACCTTGGTTACTACGCCGCGGAAGCCTACGGGCTCGTCTGGAAGGTCTCGGGCGCGCACACCACGGGAAGCGGGCAATCGCTGTTCGATCTGGTGAATGTCTATGGCGACATTCGAAACAGCAACATCCATCACAACTACTTCGGCGTGTACACCTATGGCGCCTTTGGGGTGACCTGGGATGGCAATGAGGTCCACCACAACATCCAGTATGGCCTCGATCCCCACGACGACTCGGACACCCTCACGATTACGAACAACAACGTCTACAACAACGGAAATCACGGGATCATCTGCTCGAGGCGCTGCGACAACCTCCGCATCGCGAACAACCTCACGCGGGCCAACGGCGGGGTCGGCATCTTCTTGCATGGCTTTGTGACGGACTCGGTCGTCGAGGACAACGAGGCGCTGGACAACCTGGACGCCGGCATCGCCCTGTTCGACTCGCATCGGAACACGATCCGCCGCAACATCTTGCTACGTAACCAGTATGGCGTTCGCCTGAGCGTCGGATCGTCCAGCAACACCTTCGAAGAGAACGAGCTCGGGTTCAGCACCAAGTACGGGATCTACTTCTACAAAGGGACCGACATCCCGGTGCAAGGAGATGGGCGCCCCAAGCTGAACGTATTCACGAAGAATCACGTGCACGACGGAGCTCAGGCGTTGAAGATGAGCGACGCCGACAGCAACACGTTCAGGCAGAATTCCTTTGGAATGTTTGCGAATCGGCAGGTCACCGTCACAGATGGGCGCGACAACGTCTTCGACGAGAACGCGTTCCTCGTGGAAGACGACGACCTGATCCCGATCTTCAGGATCCAGGGCAGCGCGCAAGTTCCCACCGTGCTCACGATCTCCCGTCCAGGCCCCATGATCCTCAACGTCCTTGGCCAAGGCACAGGGGTCATCAAGAGCGCGGAGGGGCAAGTCTACTCTTCGCTCTTCCCCGTCGGCATGGGCATCGACGCGGAGGGCTCGGAGCTCACCGTGGCGAACACCGGAGAAGCGGACATGCGCGGCGAGGTTCGTCCGCTCTCGCTCTTCGTCGTGCCGTCCGCGGCGGGCCACTCGGCCAGCGTGAAGCAGGGGGTGTGGGCCCAAAACCGCAGCTGGACCGTGACCTCGGTTCAAGCCAGCAGCCTCGCCTATCGGCTCGGGGAGCTGCTCGAGGGAAACTGCTACGCCATTCGACGCGAGGGCTCACACCTGACCACGCTGGTGGCCGATGCCTTGGGCTTCGTTTCGTTCACGGATACTTCGAGGGCCAACGACACCACGAGCTACGTGCTGTCGCCCGCCGACTGCCCGTGAGCTTTCGCTTCTGCTCCACCCCGCCATCGCCATGACACATCGGAGGGAGGCGGGGGAGGAGCTGCGGCCTTCTTGAGCCTGCCTAACGGCGACTAGCCGGCGCTGGCTGCGGAGTTCGCCGCGTGCGCCGGCGCGCCCGTGGCCGCGCCCCCTGAGCTTGCGGAGCGAAGCACCAGTCCGGACTCACGCCGCGGCCGCTCGCTCACCATCCGATAGGGGGGCCGTCCCAGGTCGATCATGAAGGGGGAGACGCCCAGATGTTGCGCGCGCTCGAGCACGTCGCTCGATGAGCGTCCGCGCACGAGCACCTCGGAGTGTCGGAGGAGCTCGTCCGGAGAGGAGACCAACAACTTGGCCAAGTGCGACAGCCCGCCATGTGCCCCTCGGACCTGCGACGAGGAGACCAGCGGGTCGTAAATCTTGAGCTCGAAGCCCCGCCCGAGGAGGCGCTCTGCGATGGCCACCATGGGGCTGCCACGCACGTCGTCCGTGCCGGACTTGAACGCCAATCCGTCGAGGCCGACCCTGCGGCGACCCAGGGTGGCGACCGACTCGACCGCCCGGTCGATGTGCCGCTTGTTGCTGCGATAGGTGCCCTTGAGAAGAGGCACGCTGACATCGTGATGCTTGCCCAGAGAGATCATCGCGCGCAGGTCCTTGGGCAGACACGACCCGCCGAACGGCAGTCCTGGGCGTAGGTAGGCCGGAGAGACGTTGAGCTTCTTGTCCTCGCAGAAGATGCGCATGAGCTCGACGCCGTCGATGTCGGCGGCCTGGCAGAGTGCGCCCACCTCATTGGCGAACACGACTTTGACCGCGTGGTAGGCATTGCACACGTTCTTGAGCAGCTCCGCTGTCCGATAGCCGACCCAGTGCGTGCGATCTCGAAATTTCCCGAACAGCGACTCTACCAGCGCGCGGCTGTGCTCAGGTGGAGGCGTCGGGCCACCCACGATGAAGAACGGCGGATCATCGTAGTCGGCAATGGCGGTGGCCTCCCTCAGGAACTCGGGAACGGTGAGCACCGAGAGCTCCGAGGCTCCGACGCCGACCGTTCTCCCCGACGCCGACGCGAGCTCGCTCGACACCACATGCTCCGCGGTGCCTGGCGGAACTGTGCTGCGGATCAGGACCGTATAGGGGAGCGAGGTTCCCTTCAGCGCGCGGCCGATCTCCGCGGACGCAGAGCGCAGGGCGCGCAGGTCGGGGGTCCCATCCGGTCCCGTCGGCGTCCCTACGCAGAGGATCGCGACGTTCGTTCTACTGACTGCATGCTTTGCGTCGGCCGTCGCGCGAAGCTTGCCCTTGCGCACGGTGTCTTTGAGGATCTCGGAGAGGCCCGGCTCGACCAGGGGAGCCTCACCGTTCTCCACGCTCGCTACCTTCTCCTGGTTCAAGTCGACTCCGACGACTTCGTGCCCGTCCCGCGCCAAACAGGCCGCCGTAACACACCCTACATACCCGAGGCCAAAGACAGCAATCCGTTCCATGGATCCCCCTTTTGAGGCGTGGCAGATGCGAGCGTTCTCTCGAGCACACATCCTCGAGCAATCACTAGGAAACTACCGCACGCTTCAGCACGGTTGTCAAAGTCTAAAGCCATCCAAAACAGTCTGCAGACACTCATGAATCCGATCGCCGCGCTCCGCCTCTCGCGGGCCCCACAAACGCAGTTTCGCGGGCCGCAACCTCGTCTGCCCTTCGTGTCGCAGGCGCGCTCGTAGTAGAGTCGGCCGCGCGAAGCGAGAGAACCCCGGGAGGCTAGGATGCGCCGTTTTTCGGCCGTAAATTGCCTGTTCAGCTGCCTGTTCCTGCCCATGACCACGCTCATGGCGTGTGCCAACGAGACCCAAAGCAGCGCATGCGCCGAGTGCGCAAGCGAACGAGCGCCCTCAGATGGTGATAAAAGTCAGTCTGCAGACCCTGACACACTGAGCGACGCCGCGCCTTCCGCTCCGAGGCCGGATGCCACCACGGAGCAGGACGCGTCGTACGACGCCGCACCTCAGCAGGTCGATGCGTCCACAGAGAGCTCGCCCGAAGACTCTGGCGCCACCGGGGACGCCGGATTCTCCCAGGAGGACGGCGGCAGCCGCTGGGATTCGGGAACGCCTGCCTCACGCAATCAGCCCGCAGACCTGCTCGACCTGAGCTACTGGAAGCTCACCGTTCCGGTCGACACCGAGCAGGCCGGGAGCCCAGATGAGTACAAAAACCCGGCGCTTCAGAGCCTGACCCTTGAGCCGCACTTCACGCTCTCTCCGTCGAAGGACTCCGTCCTCTTCCGGGCCCACGCAGGCGGGGCCACCACGAAGAACTCCCTCTATCCTCGCAGCGAACTGCGCGAGATGCAGGCTGGTGGCGCCGAGCTGGCCTCGTGGTCCACCTCCACGGGTGTCCATCGGATGAGGGTCCGTCAGGCGATCACGCACCTGCCACTCGTCAAACCCCACGTGGTGTCCGCCCAAATTCACGACGCCGACGACGACGTGGTGATGATTCGCTTGCAGGGCAAGCACCTGTTCGTCGAGAGCGACGGCACGTCGCTGGGATCGCTCGATCAGAACTACGAGCTTGGAACCATCTTTACCGTCGAGCTCGTGGCAGCGAACGACACCATCGACGTCTTCTACAACGGCGTGCTGAAGGTCAGCCTGGAGCGGACCGCCCGGGGCTGCTACTTCAAGGCGGGTTGCTACACGCAGTCGAATGTCGCGCGCGGCGATGCCCCCGACGCATACGCCGAGGTCGCGATCTATGAGCTCCTTGTGAGCCACGAGTAGCGAGCCTGCGATGCTCAGCGCGAGCCGAGGGCCCGCTCGAGTCTGCTCTGGGCACGTCCGACGTCGAAGGTGGCCCCCACGTCGTCGAACCGCGCATTGGTAAGCTCTAGCTCGGCGTCGGAGAGCTCGAGGAAGGTGCCCACGCCCTCCCGATACCGCATCTCGGCGTGATCGCGGCGCTTGAGCGCGGCCTCCACGACCTTACGCGACGCGACGGACGCCTGCCTGGCCGTGAGCAGATCGATGCGCGCCTGTTCTGCTTGCAAGCGGACGTCCTTGAGCACCAGCGCCTTTTGGGAGGCGAGTAAGGCGCTCTGCGCAGCCGTCTCCTTGACGTTCCCCGCGATCAGGAGTGGATTCATCCCTTGCCTCCCAGGAAACCTGAGCGCGACGACGGCGCCGAAGTTGGGAATGAGCTCATTGAGCGCAGACCCCGACCACCAAGGCCCAGCTTGCAGGTTGAGCTCCGGTAGGTAGGCGCTGCGCGCGGACGCGGACAGCTCGCGCATCGCCTTCGCCTCGAGTGCGAGCTCCCGCACCTCGGGACGCTCCTCGACCGCTTTGGCCAGCTCCTCGGCGTGCTCCCGAACGTCCCCCTCGCTCAGGGTGGGGGCCACGAGCGGACGCTCGCGGACCGAGTCCTCGCCGGTCAGCAGGGCCAACACCGCCCGTGCAAAGGCCACACCTCCGTGGGCGCGGACCAGCACGAGCTCTGCGCTCGCGAAGGCCGCTTCGGCAGAGGAGACATCCATCGCCGTACTGCGCCCCGCGGCCTTGAGGGCGCGCGCGCTCTCCAGGTGGCGACTACGGGAAGTCACTTGCTCCGTCGCTACCGAGACAGCCGCCTCGGCCGCCAGGACGTCGTAATAGGCGAGCTTGCACTCCAGTAGGACATCCGCGAGCGCCTTCTCCACACCTTGCTGGCGGGCCTCGACGAAGGCCTGGGCTGCGCGCGTGGCATGGAGCGTCGAGCCCCAGTCGAAGAGGGTCCATGCGATGCCCACGCGGGCAGTCCAGAAGTCGTACAGTTGGAAGCTGTGACGAGGCAATGGAGAGGGCGCGCGCTGGTCGCAGGCGCCGTTCGAGGCCCCGCTGCACGCCACTTGAATCACGTTTCCTTCGACGTCGTGCACGCGGCCGACTCCCCCCTCTCCGCGTCTGTCGAGGACCCGTCGAAACGCGGGGGATGGCACGTAGTTCGGGGTTTGAGGTGCGTACGAGAATTCAGCGGTGACCCCCGGAAAGTAGCGCGAGCGTGCGATCTGTTCGCGGGCGCGTGCGTGGGCCACGGCTGCTCGGCTGCGGGCGAGCGCGGGGTGGTTCTTCCGCGCGAGCTCGAGCGCTTGCGCGAGGGTGAGGACGGCCCCCTGCGCTTGAGCCTGCGCGCTCGGAGCGGAGGTAGCGGTCAGACACAGCGCGAGGAGGCTCGCTGCCAAGCCGCCGAACGCCATCGAGCGGTCGCTCGAGCCGAGGGACCAGCGTGATGATCGCATGGTCAGAACGGTGCCTCGACCCAGCGGTTGGCGCGGTACTGCTCCATCAGCACCGTGCCGCGCGTGGGGCAGTAGATGTTGAGCTTCTCGTCGCGGACTTGCTCCCAGGTCATCTGGAACTGGTCAGAGACGATGTCCGTCGGATCGGTGTAGTCGTGGGGGAGGTCCCTGCTGTGCAGATAGGCGGGGCCGGACTTCGGGGGGGTGGCGCCGAGCCACTCATAGACGTCGCGGGTGTAGTCGCCCCAGCGCGCCGACTCGGCGATCACCGCGCGATCGATCTTGTCCGTGAGCTCTCGATAGCGCGCCGCGCATCGCTCGGGTGAGAGGGCGCCCCCTGGGCCCAGGTGCAGGTTGAGCCGCTCGAGCAAGAGCGCGCGGAACGCCTCGTGGGTGGTGAGCCGGTTGAAGATCACGACGGGCGACCCCGGAAATTCACGGAGTGTGTTGTTCTCGCGCACTTTGTTGAGCCCGCTGTCATTGTCCCAGGCGATGAACTTGAAGCGCGTGTCGTCCCCCACGCGCTTGCGGTAGGCAAACCAGTTGTGGTTCGGCCAGTCGGTCTTGCCGATGTAGTGGGTGAGGATGACGAAATCTGCGAGGTCGACGAGATCGACACGCTCGGCGATCTCGGCGTAAAGCGAGTCGGACACGGTGGCGAGCTCCAGGAGGGAGAGCAACTCGTCGTACGCGTCGATCGTTCCCGCGTCGGCGACCGGCGCGTCATCGAACATCTCGTCACCCTTGATGAGGTCGAAGTCCGTCTCGAGCCCGCCCAGATGAGCTGCGAGGAACTTGTCGTCTGGACGCTCGGTGACGTTGTAGATGCCCCAGTACAGGCCGTTCAGATAGAGGTGGGCATACGTCCCGCGGGCATTCAGGCCTCCCATCTCGCGCTGTGCACGGCGCGCCCACTCGTCGGCGACGTAGTCGGCCTCGCGCCGCTGATCGCGATCCCAGTAGGGCCAACTTCGATTGCCGCCGTTGCGCAGCAGAATGCGGTCGAAGCGAGCGACGCCACCGGCATCGTCAAAGAACTGGAACGTCAGCTTGCCGGGTCCGTAGGTGGTCCGAAAATAGACGCGCAGGGTCTTTTTGGGCGTCCGGTGAGGCTTGCGGCTCGCCTGACCGTGCAGGCGAATGCCGGCGTTCACTGAGAACCCGGCGCCCCCCGCAGGGTCGATCCACTCGATCGAGACCGGCCGCTCCCACATCACGCCCTTTTGGATCGCGTTGTAGTAGATGCCGGTGGTCGGGTCCCACCAGTTCGGCAGATCCGAAACGAGCGATATCGAGGGGAGCGAAAGGAGGACGGGCACCATCATCCCCGCGTAGCTCGGGTGGTCGACCACTTCGGGATCCACCTCGTAGTCCGCGGGGTACGGGCCTTCCAGGTCGCTGGCCGCGAACTCGGTCGGCCACCCCGCACCAGGTGAGTTGCTCTGCGTGAGCACGTGCTCCGGCCGGATGTATGTTTGGGTGCGGACCGCGCTGCACTCGCCGTCGACCGAGAAGGCCACGGCACGTATCACCGAGGTCGTCGCGATCGGGATGGGGGTGCGATACAAGGTTCCGGTGACCGAAGACGGCGAGCTACCGTCGAGCGTGTAGCGAACCCAGGTCTTGGGCGCAGTCGTGAGCGTGAGGTCGAATGGCGCGTCGAAGATGCCGTGCGGCGTGCCGAAAGCCGGAGGAAAGAGCGAGAGCGTTTGGCACGGAAGCGCGACCGGATCTGGCTCGGCCAGCGCCGCATCCGCCGCGTCCGCGTCGGGCGCCCCGGCATCGCCCCCCTCTGCGTCGACCGAGCCTGCGTCGACCGGCCCCGCGTCGACCGCTCCCGCGTCGACTGGCCCCGCGTCGCTGTCGCCCTGCTCCCCCGGTGCGGAAATCCTCCCTCCCGAACACGCCACGAGGAGGACCAACGTCGGCACGATTATGGATCGCATGATCGCATCCTTTCGGTTGCTTCCAGGAACTCTGTACGGTCACAACTCCAACTGCAGCTGCGCGACGATGCGGGTGCTATCGAGCGCGAGGTAGGGTTGCTGTTGCAGCGGCTTGGGCTGATTGATCAGCGGGGTGTCGCTGTCTACGTCGGTGCGTGTGACGTCGACCATCGCGCGCACGCGCTCGAAGAAGAGCGCGCTCACTCCGAACGAGAGCGTGCGATACACGCCCTTCGGATGCTCGCGGTCGCTGTCGAACCATTCTGCTCTGACAGCGGGAATGATCTGTGTCGACCCGGCTTCGATGCGATAGGAAACGACGCCCCAGGCCGCCCAGAACGAGCGCGCCTCGTAGCGTTCATGGACATCCACGCGGTCGCCATGGAGGTACTCGCCGCGGGCGACGAAACCCTTCTTCTTGTAGCGCACATCCACGCTCCACGCGCGACCGCGGTCCCAGCGCTTCTGGGTCGGATAGAGCGGATTGGAGGGGTTGGGCACTTCGTCCTTTCCCGAGGTGTTGAAGGGGCGCTTGTAGGTAACCGACTGGAGGTGCTCCACGAAACAGGCGCCGAAGCGGAGAGACTTGCTGGGCTTGGTCTCGATGCGCCCCGCGAGCGAACCCGCGGGCAAGTCGTGTTCGTCGTAGGAGTGTCCGCGAAATGCGCCCGCGTAGAGGCGCAGGTGCTTGGGCTTCCGCAATGGAGCGACCATCGCCTGCACCCCGAGATCACGGCCTGCAAAGCCAAGGTCGCTGACCAAGTCATTGGAGGGCCCCAGGTCAACGAATTCGTAGCGGCTCACGGGGTCCAACTCGAGCACCGAATAGGGGACCTTGAAGAGCCCGGCGGTGACTTCGAAGCGTTCGACGACAGGCCGCAGGGTGACGTAGGCTTGCTTCACCACGTCTTCTGGATCGTTGTCGATCAACTGGGCGAAATCGAGCACCATCTTGAAGCCCACCAGCGGCACGGGGTCGGAGCTGAGACGCAGCAAGGCGCGACTTATCTCCCAGCCGTCGCCTCGCTGAGCGAGGTGGTCTTCCCGCACCTTGTAGCTCTCGCGAGAGCTCCGGCTCTTGCTGGCGAGCGTGGTGGTGTAACGCATCTGCAAGAGCGCGCGCACGGAGATCACGCCGAGGGTCTGGTCATCGCCCCACGGGTCACCCGGCGTGGAGCCCAGCGATACAGGATCGGCATCCTCGCGGAGCCCCGAAGACGCACGCGCCTCCTCGCCTTGCCCGCGCGCCTCGACCTCCTTCAGCGGATGGGCGAGCGGAACGACCGGAGGACCCCCGGTGCCGCGTGCTCGCTCGCGCGTCGGGATGGGCGCCGCCACGGGCGTGGCCTCCGACACTGGATCGTCGTTCCCTGCGTCTGGCGTCGAAGCAGGAGGCTCCACCGCCGGCGTCTCGAAGGGCGTGGACGGTTCTGTGCTTGTCCCCGGTTCTGTGCTTGTCCCCGGCTCTGTGCTTGTCCCCGGTTCTGTGCCTGTCCCCGGTTCTGTGCTTGTCCCCGGATCCATCGCGTCCGCGTCGGAGGTCTGGGCGCTGCCGCGGGAGGCCGCGAGTAGCAGGTTCATGCACGCCCAGAGCGCACAGCTGGTTCTGGCAGGAAGCTTGAGCATGGTCTCTCGAGACAGCGGTTGGAGGCTCAGGTGCGATGAACTTCAAACTGCCAAGAGGGCCGGGGCCGAAATGCCCACGTCGAGGACCTCGGAAAGCCGATAGATCTGGTTGCCGCAAACCTCGTAGGCATCGACGACCTGCAGCACGTGCAGGTGACTCTCCCTGAGGTCCAAAGCCCGCTCCGGCTCGAGCAACACGCCACGCGCGTCTGCTTCGATGCGGTTGATGCGAATCTCGCGCGCTCTGGCCAGCTCGAGGTCGATCGACGCGCCGTCGCGAAGGCTCGCACTGGCTGCTTCCAGGCCCTCGGAGACCAGCCGGTGCAAGCTGCGTAGCGCGGTTTCGTCGTCCGAGGGAAGCATGGAGGCGACCGCGGCCACGTCGGTGCTCGCGATGCGCGCATCGATCATGGCCTCGGTCTGACGCAGCAGGTCGTCCAGCGCGTTCTGGAGCTGGAGCGACGCATAGGCCGCGCGCGCCAGCGCCGCCGCCTCCTGCGTGCCGGGGAGCGCGCGCACGGGACCTGAAAGCACGCAGTCGAGCAAACGGCGCGCCTCTGCGAGAGCCTGCTCGGCGTGGTGGGCGCGCGCCCTTGCGCCCGTCAGCGCAAAGTCCATCACGTGACCGAGCGCGACGCGCTGTGTCCGCAGCACGCGCTCGAGGGGCGCCCGCAACTCCGCCGCCATGCTCTGAAGCTGCGCCTGTTCAGGCCGACGCGCGATGTGCCGACGATCGAGCCCGCGGGCGATCCGCGGAGCGAGCAGCATGAGCACGAGCGCCGTGACGAACTGGGAGAGTCCGAACGCCACGGCCAGACGCAATCCGAGCTCGGACATGTCCACGCGGCGCGTCCAGTGGAGGGGCGAGACGATGGGTCCCACCGCGAACTCCGCCACGCCCGCCCACAGGTCCACGCAGCACAACCCGATCAGCGTGCCCAGCGCGCCCAAGCACAGGTTGAGGCGCGCCAACACACGCGCTGGGAGGCCCAGGGGCGCGGTGATCAGAGCGGCAAGGGATGCACCGAGTCCCGTGCCACTGAGCAACGCGAGATCCGTGCGCAGGTTCCAGTTGCCCGTGGCCTGCGAGACTCCCAGGATGAGCACGATCAAGGGGGCTGGACCGTGGAAAGCGGCCACGGCAGCGCTCCCCAGCGCGGCGCACAGAAGCAAGTCCGACAAGCTGTCCGAACGCAGGTGCTCGGCCGCCGACCACAGCATCGCATCCGAGAGAAACACTTCGAGCCCCGGCTGCAGCACCTGCAGACCGAACGCGAGTAACCCTGCACCGAGGACGAGCCGCGCCAGCGCATGAGCGCGCCGGTCCGCCGTCAGACCCAACCAGAGCACCCCCACCGCGACCGCCACGAGCCCGTCGTGCGGCTCGACCAAGCCGGTTACCAACAGAGGCACGACGGTCGCGCCGAGCGGCGCGCCAAGAAAGGCGATGGCCGAAGGGAGCACAGGCAGTACACGCGAGGAGGTGAGCCCCGCGAGCATGCCGGCGGCACCCGTGGTCGACTGCGCGATGGCGCCCAGCAGAGCACCGCAGCCGAGCACGAGGCTGCGGTGACGCGTGGCGCGCGTGAGCAGGCGTGCCGCCTCGAGTCCCGTGGACTGGCGCACGCCTCGTGACAGAAAGCCGATGCCCAGCACGGCCAGAGCGGCGCCGCCGATCAAGCCACGAAACACCTTGCGCCAGTTGGGCGCTCGCACCCGGATGTGGAAGGGCTTGCTGCGCATGCTGCGCTCGGAGAAGGGCACCGCTTCGCCCTGCCCGCCCGGCTCGACGCTCGCCAGTCGAAGCTTGACGTCACCGACCTCGAGCGCACGTGGCAGCTCGACGACCATCTCCGAGGGACGCCGGGCGAGGATCCGCAGGGGCGTCTTGCCCGCGTATACGTGAAGATCGTGATGCGTGGGACTGTGCACGACGATCAGCGTGCTACCTGGATAGGGATCGCGTGGCGAGACTGTCAGAATCTCTGGTCGTGACGGCTCGTCGTCGGCGTCCTCATGGGCGTCCGTTCGCGGGTGGACTTGCGCGCCCGTGAACCCACCCAGCTGGCCCGGACGGCGCGCCGCGCTGTCGGGGAGCATCGCGTAGGCGATGAGCAGCAGCGCGCCAAGAAGCCACGCAAGCGTGGTGCGCGAGCCAAACGTCGGCTGGCTGGGGTCAGAAGCGCCCATAGACCGCCTGCCCAGCGCGAAGGAACTTGCTGAACGGAGTGAGTTGACCGCCCGCCGCGGACAGGGCGCGCTCCAACCAGGCGGGCGTGGCGGTGCGCTGCTTCACCTCCACGAGACACACCCTTTCGACGGCGCGCGGAACCCCGAACGTCCCCCGCACCAGCGCCTGCTTGCGGGCCCACAGATCGGCAGGTGGCGCATAGAAGGCGAGGTCGAGGTCCACCGTCACACGCAGCTCCCCAGTCGGATCCTGAAAAGCCTGCCGTCGATAGTTCACGAGTACGCTCGCTTCGAGCGGCTCCCCCAGCGCACGACAGACGCTCCGGATGGCCCAAGCCTCGCCAGGCTGCTGTGCAGAGGCCCCCGTCAGCGTGGGCTCGGAGCGCAAAAACTCCAGCAGGCGGGCCTTGTCGAGCTGCAGCCGGTGCTTGATGGTGCGGTCGCGCTCGCGACGTTTGAGCTCGAACCACAACCGCGGTTGATGGCGCACGATCTGGACGGAATCCGTCGCGAGTTCGGCCAACGACGGGTGCAGATCGTAGTACTCGCGCGCCCGAATCTTGACGTTCTCCTCCGCGTTCTCGTGCGCGGAGCGCAGCAGGGCGTGCGACTTGGTGTCGAAGTAGATCGTGGTGCTGAAGTTCTGCGCTTCTGGCAAGAGGTTGGCTCCCTGCCCAGTGAAGCGATGGGCGGCGAGCTCGCGATGCAGAGTGCGCACCAGTTCGGCGCTGCGGTCGGCCGCGATCAAATACTTGGTTTCCCTGCGATCGGCCGTGATGGCCCGATCGCAGCTTGCCTGATCGACAACTCTCTCGGCAGCGCCCACGGTCATGGGAAGACCTCGTAGCTAACCAGCTCTTCGGTCTGCCCACCCATCTCCTTCACCTTGCCGATGCCCGGTACAAACCAGTACGTCTTGGGGGTTCCGACGCTCGCCTTCTGGAGCACCACCGCGCGAAACGTCCCCGCGGGAACCGTGACTTCCTCGCTCGGCGAGTCGACGACCCACTGATCGCGCCGATCGGCGACCACGCTCGGAAGTCCAACGGGAAGCTTGGTCTCCTGATACTCCTCGACCCAAGCTGCGCCAGCGGCCCTGCCCTCCGGGCTGTTGTCGATGCGGAGCTTGTAGGGATCCCAGTGCTCCTCGAGCTTGAGTGCCTGGGTCGAAGCAGCGAAGGATTGCTCGCGATAGCGCACCACGAGCTGTCCCAAATTCGCCTGCCAACTCACGGTGCGGTCTGAAACTCCTTTGGTGGTGACAACCCTGAACGCCCGCTTTTTGCTGTTGGGCCCCGTGCCGCCCACCTCTTCCTCGGCTTCGACCCTCGTGACTTTGGTGCTCTCCACGCCGTTGGAGAGCACGCGGTAGGTCCACGTATTGCCCTCTCGCCAGGGCAGCAAAGGCATCGTCTCCGCGACCATGTCCGTAGCGGGGCCGGAATCGGAAACGGGATCGGCATCCGCACCGGCATCGTCGCTGTGGCCGACGGCGGCCCCATCCGTACTGCTCCCTGTCTCCATGCGGGACTGGTCAGACATGGGGGAGTCGCCCAGCATGCGGTCTTGTCCTCCGTCCGCTCCGCACGCGGAAAGCGAAAGCGCGAGCAGGGCGAGCAGTGGACCACGGCGATCGGGAGGCAAGATGATTCGATACATGGCTGACTCTCCTTGGGCTCAAGCGTCCTTGTCCAGGGCCACGCGGCGAACGCCTGGGGCCGCGTGCTTGTCCAAAATCGCGCGTACGGTGCTTGCGTCCATGGTCGGGCTCATGTTGAGCTCGAACACCAGCTTGCCGCTGTCCTTGCCGAGTTCGGGCGCATTGGTCGCGAGCTCGAGCATGCGCGCGCCCGGAAACGAGGCTTCCACGCGCTTCTGCGTCGACACCGCATCCTCCGCGTTGATGGTGACCCGCGTGGGGCGGGAGAGTCGACGCGAGGCGTAGTCGAAGAGCGTCAACAACGTGCAGACGAACAAGGTGGCCGCACCGGCGAGCGGGAGCAGGCCGAGACCGCAAGCCATGCCGATGCCGATCATCACGAACATCACGGCAGCGTCCCTCGGATCGCTGATGCCGGAGCGAAAGCGGATGAAGGCGCCGAGCCCGACGAGGCCGAAAGCGCGCGCCGGATTGTCGCCGATGACCACCACCATCAGTGCCCCCGCGGCCGCGATCAAAGTCTGAGACTGAGCGCTCTGCATCGAAGGGCGAGAGATGAACGGCATCAAGCGGCGCCAGGCGCGAAAGGCCACGCACGCGCCGAGCACCGTGGCGTACACCATGCGAACGAGGAGCTCGAACAAGTGCGGAATCTGAGCGCCCCCCACGTCGAGCGTGTGGCCGAGATCGAGCGGCAGCATGTTTAGTCCTCCGTCTGGCTGATACGTTGGGTTCCAAGCGCGATCGAAGCTGCGTGCTTGAGCAACGACACGTTCCCGCCATGCAGCTCGATCTGACGGTTCAACAGCTTTCGGCCGCGCTCCGTGTCAGCCAGGGGGCCCAGCGTCTTCACGACGGTAGAAGGCCACAGATCGGCGTAGCTCTCGCGCAGCTCCCAGGCCTCGGGGTCGGACAAGCCCCCGATGCTGTCGAGCGCCTCCTTGGTGTCCATCGCCACCGCGCGGCGCATGTCCCAGGCGCGCGGGTTGCGCAGCGCGTGCAGCGTCTGCATCACGATCTTCGGAGCGTGCGGCAGGTAGCGCGCGCGCTCCTGAAAGCTGCGCTCGCAATCGAGGCCCGAGAGCGAGTTCAAGGCGGCCAAGGGGGCTGCCCTTTGCGCCGCTCGACGCACGTCCCAAGCCGCCTCATTCGTGAGCCCCTGGACGGACTTGGCAGCCGCCCGCGCGAGTTCGTAGCTGTCTGGTAGCGCGTCTCCATGCTCCGCGAGCCAGCGCGACCGCATGTCCCAGGCGCGACTCGAGTCGAGCCCGGCAAGGGAACTCACCACCGCGCCAGGATGGGCGGGCTCGAGGGCGTCGCGCAACTCCCAGGCCTGGGGCGTGTCGAGTCGCACCAGCGTGCCAAGCACCTCCGGCGCGGCGCTCGACAAGAGCCTGGCGTGCAGTGAGGGGACCCGTGGGTCGAGGGCCGCTTCCCCGCGCAAGGTGCGAGCCACGGTCTTCGGATGCGTGTCCGCAAACTCCTCTCGCAGATCCCAGCTGGTGTCATCGGTTAAGCCTGAGGCTCCCGCGAGCACGACGTTTGGCGCGCGCTTGGCGAGCCTGCGGCGCAAGCCATCCACGGGCGGTCCGCTCAAGCCCGCGAGCACGTAGGCCGCGACTTGCGGCTCCGACTCGGCCCGCTCTTCGAGCCAGCGCAGGATGGCCTCGAGCGCGTCTTCCGGCGAGCGCAGCCTCATGGCGCCGGCACGCGTCGCGTTCTGCGGCTCTGTCTGCGGGGCGTGCCCCACGCTGAAGCGCTTGGCTGCGGATCTGCCGCCCTCCCGCACCGCACAGTCGATGAGCTCACAGACGCGCGAGACGGTGGTCTCCAACAGTGCCTCGTTCTTCACCACGACCCAGCGTTCGGGTGCCTCGGCGGCAAGCTCGAGATAGCCGCGCCGCAGACGATGAGTGAGACCCACGCCCGAGAGGCCCTTGCGGGACGGAGGTCGTTGGTCGTTGGCGACCAGCTTGGAGGCCTTGCGGCGCGCGCGGGCGAGCACCGGGTCCACGTCGACCAGCACCACGAGGTCAGGGGCAAGCCCGCCCGCGGCTGCCTTGAGGATTGGCTGGACATAGTCGGCGGGCAAGTGCCGTCCGAAGCGTCCCAGCACCTCGGCCGTGTAGACGAAGCGGTCGGCGAGGACGATGTCATGGCTGAGCAAGGCGTCGCGCAGATGCTCTTCCATCAGCTGCACGTCGCGCGCAACGTACAGCAGAAACTCGGCGCGCGGAACGAGCGCGAGGTTCTTGCTATCCCGCGCCAGAGTTCGGATCGACTCCGAGACCTCCGACGCGAACTTCCCTTCCGCGCGCAGGTGCTTCACGGAGAGGCCGCGCTGGCGCAGACGTTCGACCACGAGGTTCGAGACCGTGGTCTTCCCACTGCCATCAATTCCTTCGAATGCCACGAACATGAGTACCTACTCCGTCGCGTTTCCGCGGCCTGGGTGAGGTTGAACATGCTTGATGGACAGCTGGTTAGGACCAATGTGCGCGAGCGCTGTGCTTGAAAAGCGTGGGCACGGTCGCGCGGTCGAGCAACCTCTTGTCAGCGCGCGCCGAAGAAACGTCACACAGAGTGCGATGACGCAGACCACACGAGCCGGTCTGCATGTCGAATGCCGTGAGTAGACATCGCCACCACGCGCTGAATCCGTCGTCGCTCATGGAGCTGACACTAATAGTAGATTGGAGTCAAAAATGCTCCATGAATTTGCAAGTTTCAGCGGTGAACGGAACAAGCCTCCGAGCAGACTCATCCCCAAAACTGAGCATTCTTCGCCTCAATGGCATCACGTCGCGATCCCGTTTCGGATGCGCCGCGCGCGAGTCGATGCCGCGCGATCTTTGTTGTCGCGCTCGTGTCGCTGCAGCTGATCGTCGCCATCTCAAGCGCTCTGACGTTTCGTCGACGAGCAAAGGTTTCGTGACGCGACGCCTCGCGCACTCCCATGTTAGGTCTTGCCGCGACTGCGACACCGCTGCGGTGCAGGTGCAGGTGCTGGTGCTGGCGCCGCGGCGCTGTCGTTGTGCTCGAGCCGAAGAAGGCCGCTTCCGCGAGCGCGCGGCCCTCGAACGACTTCAACGGCCTCCCCATCCGCCAGGTGATCGGCGTGACGACGCGCCGGGCTACCGCAGAGTACCGTGAGCAACGCCGTCGGTTGCGACCGCGCACAGCAAGCCACTTTGCCATGCGCGCAACATGGAGAGCGGAGGGCGCGCGGCGTCGCCCGCGGGTCGTCGCCATCGCGGCGGGGGACGCACATCGCTCTGCGCGCGTGTCAAGCCGCCAGCTCCGAATTCGTCGACGCGCGCCGTTCGCCTGCCGCTACAGCAGCCAGTCCTGGACCATGTTCCGGAGCATGCCGAGCGACGTCTGACTTCGCTCGACGCGCTCCTCGGCGATCCGCTGAGCCACATCGTGGAAGAAGCGGGCGTCCGTGTAGAACCTGCGCACCGTGTCGCGCTCGAGCACCCTGCGGCCACGGCGCGCGCTGCCTGCGACCCAGAACAGCGCCCCCCACTCGACGACGACCGCCGCGGTACTCGCGGGCAGCATGAGGAGATTCTTCGTGCTGCGCATGCCGTCGCGGACCACGCGCGCGGCGACCATGGCGGAGAGCTCCTTGAGCGTGAGCGCGACGCCATCGAACGTCTTGCCGAAGCTGCGAAACACCGCGTCGAGCTTGCGCTCGTTGAAGGTACCGTCCTGGTCCACCAGCTCGGTGTCGGGGTGCCGCACGAAGCCCGAACTCGGCAACGCGAGGTTTTTCGGATCGAGGCGCTTGCCGGAGAGGCGCGAGAGTCCGGCGACGCCATAGTGGATCACGAGCGCCCCCGGGGCGCTCAGCAACGTTCCAAAGCCGAGCCGCTCGAGCCCGCGGCGACTCTCCCGGGGCGAGATCACTTGGTCATGGTTCTCGTCGAAGAACCTGAGGTGCTCGGTGAAGCCCACGACGCGCAGTGGACCACCGCCGACCACACGCAAAGGGAGATTAGCGCGGTTCATGGTGTACCTCTCCATGGGGGATGGGCCGGTCGCGTGCGCTTTCACGCGGCCCGCGCGGGGTGCTCGAGACGCGTTCGCTGAAGAGCACCGAGATCAGGGCGAGAGAGAACGCGAAGTGGAGGGCTTGCCACAGGGGACCTCCCCCCGGCAGGAGGCGCTGAAAATGCTGCCCCAGGATCGCACGCGCGGTGCTCAGCACCAGAGAGACGAGGAGCAGAAATGCCACGCTGAGCACCATCGTGAATGAGCTGAAACGGTCGCGAATCACCCCCCACAGGCGCCTGCCCGGGCGAGGTTCGACCTTCCAGATCTTGTTGAGCGCCGACTGCAGCTCCCCGAACACGCCGGAGGCGCCGAACAACAGCACACCGATGCCCACGATTGTCCCGTAGATACCGCTCTCCGGGGTCCGCGCGTGCAGGTTCAGGTGCTGCACTCCGCGACCCGCTTCGGGCCCGACAAATCGGGAGACTTCCTGCGCTATCTGACCGCGCGCGGCCTCCTCGCCGAACACCATGCCGGCGATGGCCGCGGCGAGCACCATGATCGGCGCGAGCGAGAGCAGCGTGTAGTAGGCGAGTGAAGCGGAAAGACGGGTGGCGTGATCGGCGCGCCAGGCCACCCCGGCGCGCTTCAAGTCAGAGAAGAATTCGCCGACGTGAAAGCGCATACCCGAAGAGGTTGCAAGAGGCGCGCCTCGGCAGGCGGGCTCCCTGATCCGATCCCCGCCGTGCGAAAAGACATGCGCGGCACATGGGCCCTGTAGGGTTGAGTCAAGCGCTGAAACGCGGGCGCCCATCGTCCGAGCGCAGCGACTCAAAAACGCATCCCCCACGCGATGCCGCTGCCGCTCGCGAGCGGGGTCACGCGCAGCGCATCGAGGGCGTGCGGGTTGCGGGATCGGGCCTCGCGCCACGCCTTGTAACGCTTGCGGCGCACGACACCGAGTGCGAGCACGGACGCGCCGACGGCCACGCCGATGGCGCCGACGCTGGCGTTTCCGATACGACACGCGCGCGCAGAATCCCAGAACAGGCCCCGATCACACAGACCGATCAGCGGAAAGGACTCGGCGCCGGCCCCGAGCAGCACGGCGCCCACGATCACCGCGGCGATGCCGTTTTTGGGGCGCGGCTCGAGTTCGGGCGGTGGGAAGCCCACCTGGGCGCTGTAGTCCTCGGCGCGCGCCGATGAAAGAGGGCACGCGCTCCAGGCGAGCACAGCGGACAGGACGAGGCGGAGCACGGGCGAGAGCCTATCAGAGCCCACCCGCTGTGGCTTCGGGCAGTTGGGAAAAGCGCGGGGTCACACGGGCGATCAGGCGCGCACGCCAGCGCAACAGGTCGGCGAACTCCTCGGCCAAGGCGGGCTCGCCCCAGCACGCGCGCGTCGCGGGCCCGAGGGGCGGGTCGGTGCGCATGAGGGGCGCGACGGTCTCGAGCACCACGCAGATCGCAATGTCCGCGTAGGAGAAGGAGCCGAGCAGGAAGTCGTCCCCCACCTGTTGCAGCTTGGTGCGTGTGAAGAGCAGCGCAGAGCGCAGCGAGCCGGGCACGACCAGGTGCGCGTACTTGGTGTCCAGGCGGCGCGCCGCGGTGCGCGCGATGAAGCGCAGGGGCCTCGCGAGCGCGGTCGGAAACACCGCGGCGGTGGCTTCGTCAAGGGCCGCGGGGCTCGCGAGGACGGCGCGCACGACGCGCGTGCGCCCCTCCTCGAGCGCGCGCTCGCTGAGCTCGTTCCAGGTGGAGACCTCGGTGAAATCGCCGAGTCTCCCGTCGGCCGCGTACTGGCTCGCGTAGCGGGCGATCTCCCAGGAGCCGCGGATGACGCGCTCCCCCGCGAACAGGACAGGCACCGAGACCACGCCCGACCACTTTCGCATGCGCAAGCGCAGCCCGGGCTCGCTCAGGGTGGGGATGTACTCCTGGTAGCGGTGGGGGACCCCGGCGTACTCCAGGGCCCAGCGGGCTTTTTGAGTAAAAGGACCGAAGGATTCCCCGACCAGCGTATGCTCCGGTGCTGCCATCGTGTGAGCCTCTCACACGGACGGCTCCCGTGCTACGGGTAGGCAGCCCGTAGCCTATTGCCCGCGAGGTACTTTCGGTGTCTGCACTCCTCACCATCCCCTGGTTCAAGCTGGAAGGCTGGACGTTCCCCGGGACCCAGATCGGGATCCAGCCGTTCGGCGTGCTGGTCGCGTTCGCGGTCTTCATCGGCACCGTGTCGGCGACGCGGCACGGACTGCGCAACGGCATGCGGCGTGAGGTGGTGGAGGACTGCGCGACGCACGTGGTGATCATCGGCTTCGTGCTCGGCCATGTGTTCGACATGGTGTTCTACTACCCGCAGGAGCTCTTGGAGAGGCCGTGGCGGATCTTCTTCATCTGGGAGAATCTCTCTTCGTACGGCGGCGTGTTCGGCTCGATCATCGGGGGCTTCTACTGGCGCTGGAAACGCGGGGTGCCGCTCTTGCCCGTGTACGAGTGCATCGCCTTCGGCTTTCCGCTGGCGTGGATCTTCGGGCGCCTGGGCTGCTTCGTGGTGCACGACCATCCCGGGCGCGAGACAGACTTCTTCCTGGGCGTGGAGAACTATCAGTACCCGGGATTGCCGGTGGCGACGCGCCATGACCTCGGGTTGTACGAGGTGTTCTGGTCCATCGCGGTGACGCTCTTGTTCTGGGCGCTGTCGCGCAAGAAGCGCCCGTGGGGCTTCTACTCGGCGATGTTCGCGCTGCTCTATGCGCCCTACCGCTTCGCGCTCGATTTTCTGCGCGTGGTCGACAAGAGCTACAGCGGCCTCACCCCCGGCCACTACTCGTCGTTCGCCGCGTTCGCCATCGGCATCGCGCTCCTGCTCTACATGCGCAAACACGGCGATGAGCCGCTGGTGGAGGCCGTCAAGGTGGACACCGGCCTGCCCTGGCCCCCCGAGCGCACCAAAAACCTATCCAGCGCGCGCTCCTGAGGGGACGGAGTATTCGTCCTTCGTTGAAGGGGACGGAGTATTCATCCTTCGCTAACGCTGGCGGGCGCGCAGGCGAAGGGGACCGAGCGTTCATCCTTCGTTAGCGCTGGCGGGCGGCGGGCGAACAGACTTCGCATGCGCGCGATCCGAGCTAACAAAGGATGATGAATACTCCGTCCCCCTCCCTCCCTCCCTGCATGCGCTAGGCTCGGGGGATGGAGATGGTGTTTCTGGGGCGGACGGGCGTGCGGGTGTCGAGGCTTGGCTTTGGCACGATGAGCTTTGGGGGGGACGCCGACGCGGAGGAGAGCGCGCGGCTGTATGCGGCCTCCCGCGAGGCGGGCGTCAACCTGTTCGACTGCGCGGATACCTACACCCAGGGCAGGGCCGAGCAGATCCTCGGCAAGCTGATCGCCCACGAGCGCGACCAGATCGTGCTCACCAGCAAGTTCAGCTTCCCCGCGGGCCCCACCCCGAAGGATCCGAACGCCTGCGGCGCGAGTCGCTATCACCTGGTGCGCGCCTGCGAGGCCAGCTTGAAGCGCCTGGGCACCGATCGCATCGACCTGTACTTCGTGCACCGCTTCGATCCGCGGACCGATCTCGAAGAGACCCTGCGCGGTCTCGAGCTGCTCGTGCAGAGCGGCAAGATCCTGTACCCGGCCGTCAGCAATTTCGCGGCCTATCAGACCCAGCGCGCGCTCGACATCGCCGAACGCCAGGGCTGGGCGCGCCTGGTGGCCATCCAGCCCATGTACAACCTGCTCAAGCGCCAGGCCGAGGTCGAGCTCTTGCCCATGGCGCGCGACAACAACATCGGGGTGCTCCCCTATAGCCCGTTGGGCGCGGGGCTCTTGAGCGGCAAGTACTCGGGCGGCCAGAGCCCGCGCGAGGGCCGCATGCTCACCAGCAAGAACTACCAGGTTCGCTACGAGACCACGGACGCGCAGCGCGTGGCAGGTCAGTTCGTGCAGCTCGCCGAGCGCATCGGCGTCCCCGCGCCCGCGCTGGCGATCGCGTGGGTCGCCGCACATCCCGCCGTGACCGCCCCTCTGCTCGGAGCCCGCAATGTGGCGCAGCTCGAGGTCTGTCTGCAGGCGGCCTCGGTCCGCCTCGATCCGGGCGAGTACGCGGAGATCGCAAATCTCACCCGAGCGCCAGCGCCCGCCACCGATCGCAACGACGACGGCACCGAGCACGACCTCTGGAAGCGCTGAGCGCGCCTCAGAGCAGCGGCAACCCCGTGCACGCGCTCAGCGCTGCGCCGCACTGATTGGCCCGGCAGAGCCTGCACGCTTCATCTGCGCCGGGCGTGAGGCACTCGGCCAGGCAGTTGAGTAGCGTGCAACGGTTGGCGTCGAGGTAGCAGTCGATGCAGTCCTCGCCGACCGAAGACAGCGCGGGATCGGTGAGCGCGCAGTTCTCCACCAGGTCGAAGCTCGCGCTGTCATTCAAGCTCTGCTCGTTGCAGCGGCCGATGACGCGCTGAACTTGTGCATCGCAGACCAGGCTCTTCTCGGCCGCGGCGCGACACGCGCCCGCAGGCACAAGCGCGTCCAGGCTGGCGCGGGTCACCGGGCAGCTGTCCCCTTCGCACACGCCCCCATCAGGAACGCCCGCGTCCGAGGGCCCGTTCGGATCGCTCGCGCAGGGGCGCCCGGGCTGTGTGCCTGCATCGCTCGGCTGAACAAATCCCGACGCGCCATCCGAACTGAGGTCGTCGTTTTCGTCCGCATCGGTGGGGGGCAGGATCGGGGGCTTTTGGCCGTCGCCGTCCTCCTTGCTGCCCCCGAACAGAGGGGGTTTGCCCGAGTTCGAGCTCTCGCTAGACCGATCGCCCTTTGGAAAGTCGCTGATGGGCCCGCCCGCGCAGCCGGCAAGCAGACACCACAGCAAGACCCGAGGACGATGCGACATCGGACATCCCACTCTCGCAGTTCACCGGCGCATTCACAAGCGAGCTCACCCCTGCGAAAGTGAACCACATCACAAATTTACCGGGCCGCGCACCCGCTCCGCTGTGAATTGACTTCACAAAGCGCGCTCCTATAATCCGCCACCTTCGAGCACGGCGTGCGCCGTTTTCGGATGTTGGCGACATAGCTCAGTTGGTCAGAGCGGGCGTTTCATACGCGCTAGGTCGGTAGTTCAAATCTACCTGTCGCCACCCTTCAGTTCTCCCTCGCCCCCTGTGCGTGCCCTCTCCGTGAGGGCACGCAGGGCAGCGTCCGCTCAGGGCTCCGCGGGCTCCGCGGGCTCCGCGCTCAGCAGCGCCTCGCACTGGGCAGGCCAACCTTTCCCCTGCACGATGTTCTGCCGGTACTCGGCTCGCGCCTTCTTGCGGTCGGCCTGGGCCTTCTCGTCAAACCACCAAGCCAGCTGGTCGCAGCCGTCCCCGTCCGGGAGCGGCGCCTGCGGCTTGCAGTCCTTGCTGTCGGCTGGGCAGCGGAGGCGCGCGTGGAAGTGATCGTCGTGACCGTGCCAAGGGCGGATCTTGCGAAGCCAGGCCCGCTGCGCCGGGTCCTCCCCCTCACACAGCTCGCGCTTGATCACCGGGTTCACGAAGATGCGGTCCACACGGGCATCGTCGCTGGCAAGGCGCAGAATCTCGGTCACGTAGTGCTTCCACGCGGGCTGAATCTGCTTTGCCTTCTGCAGTACGCTGCGCGCTGGCAGAGTCTCACGCGCCTCCATGGCGAGCGGCCCCTTGCGCGCGCTCTTGGGATGCCAGAACCACACGTCGACATCGAGCCCGCTTTGGTGGCTCGAATGTCCACCGGCTGCGCGCCCGCCGCGTGGCTGACTGAGATCGCCCACCAGCACCACGCCGAGCTTGTTCTTCACCGCGCGCTTGCCCAGGTTCTGGATGAAGCCCAAGAGCTCGGGATGCCCGAAATAGCGCAGACGGCTCGGGCGCATGACCTGGTATCCGGGGCCGTCCAGCGCGAGGGGCTGCGCGCCCTGAATGCAACCGGCGGAGTAGTCACCGATCGCGCGCGGCTTGCCCACAAAGGGGGACTTGAAGCTCGGCCAGGGGTTGTCGGTGGGCAGACCGAAGGCCACACCCGCGCTCAAGAGAACTACGAAAAATGCCGGCCACGCGCGAAGCATGCCCCCAGTATGCACGGATTCTTCGGGAGCTCGCTAAAACGAGGAGCGCGCGCGCGCCATCACACTCCGCCCTCCATGCCGCTGTCGTGGGGCAAGCTGCCGCGCGGTGAACGTAGGTATACGAACGGCGTATAGAGTGAGAAGTTCGAGACCCGCGAGGTGTACACGTCCGCGTAGCGCTCGGTCTGGTACGCGAGCCGGCTCTTGTCGTTGCCCGCGCGCATCAAGAGTCCCCAGCGCACGCTGCCGAGCTCCGCCGCCTCGCGCGCGAGCTCTCCGATCTTGACGTCGAGCGCCACCAGCTCCTGACGCAGCGAGGACATGCACTGCTTGAGGTCCTTGGGCTTGTCTTCGACCTGAGGGCCGTAGCCGAGCTCGAGCCGCTGCAGTGCGATCCGGGCGAGCGAGAAGCGATGCTCGAGCTCGACCTTCTCTTCCATCATGGCCATCAGCTGGGCCTGCTTGGGCTTGAACGCCTCGAGCGCCGAGAGCTCATTTTCCAGCTCGCGCGTGATCAGGGCGGTGCGCCAGCGGAGCACGTTCTTGCTCACGTGCACGTCGGCGTAGAGGTGATCGCCCACGTAGAGGATCTCCTCGCCCTTTAAGTCGAAACATTGCTCCGCGAGCCGGGCGTTGCCCCCGAAATAGGCGCCGCCTGCCTGCAGCGGACCGACGTGAGGCGCGAGCAGCCCCTGCTCCTCGTCGACGACGCGAAAGGCCGGCGAGCGCTGCTCGAAGAAGAGCGGCTTTCTGGCGCCCACGATCATCAGATCGAAAAGATCGCGGAAGGTCATGCCGTCCGGCAGGAACGCGTCGAACACATAGGACAGCATGGCCCGTGTGTAGTTCCACTCGGAGTTGGTGATCAGCATCAGCTTCTTGCCGGCGTGCTTGAGGTCGAGCAGCGTCAGCGGGAGCTCGGGATCGAGGTCGACGAAGCGGCTTGGGTCTTGGATGATCTGCGCCTTGAGCACGCCCTCGGTGTGCGTTTCGTCGACGCTCTCGCGCACCCGCGTGTAGAGCTCGGCGTAGCCATGGCCGGAGGCGAGCTGGCCGGCGTCCAGGCGGTCGACGAGCTGCAGGTAGAGGCACGCCTCCGAGAGCGTGAACCAGGTGTCGAGGAAGACCCAACGTGGCTCGGAGAGGTCGACGATCACCCGCGAGTAGCGCTCGCGCACGCCCTCCACGCCGAGCATCACCGTGCCGTGACAGGCCTGTTTGACGAAGCCGAAGCGGTTGGTCTTGACCGCATTGCCGAGCTCCAGATCGAGCACCAGGCCTGGCCGCACCAAGTCGGGATCGAAGGACAGCCCCTGGACGTCGTAGCCGCGCGCCGCGAGCCGGGCGCGCGTGTCCTCGTAGGCCTGCTCCTCCCACTCGCGCGTGTGGTAGTGGACCAGCGTGTAGTCCATGTCGAAGCCCACCGCGCGGATGGATCGCAAGTTCAGGGTGCGGTTACAGAACAGCCGGCGCTCGGGCGGGATCGAAGACGAATCGTCACTCATGCGGGGCTAGGTAGAGCACGGCCGCTCGCGACTCACAACACGCTGGCGTCGAAGGCATCCCCCGCGTCGCCCGCGCCGGCATCCGGGTCCAGGTGGCCCTGCGTGAGCGAAGCGTCTCCGGCATCCGCATCGACGGCTGCATCCGTACCTCCGTCCGCCCCCCCGTCCATGCCGCCATCCGTGCCGCTTTGATGCTCCGATCCCGTCCCAGCGTCGAGACCGCCCTCCGAGCCATCCCCGTCGCCGCGGTCCGCATCGTCATCGCCAAAGTCCCCGTCGCCTCCCACATCGCCGTCGCCATCGCCATCGCCATGGTCATTGTCAGCCCCATCCGCGTCGAGGCAGCGCTCTCCATCCGCCGAGAGCATCTTGGGGAAATCGCAGATCGGCCCGCCAGCGCATGCGGCCAGCAGCACGAGCCAAGCGTACCTGAAGAATCGCTGCGTCACGCTCCCACATCCTCGCCCGCGCCCAGCCAGCGGTTGTCGAGTGAGCCGTCTCCGAGCGAGCCGTCGCCGAGCGAGCCGTCGTGAACCGACGCGTCGTCGATGCCGCCGTCGGGCTCGACGCTCACGCCGCCGTCGCCGGGCTGCGCGCCGGGGAATTCGTGGCCACCGCTGCTGTCACCGTCGCCATCGTTCGTGCCCGGGACCTCGGCGCCGGCGTCGGCGGCCGGAACAACCGGATCCGGCACGTCTGCAGGGAAGTCGACGATGGGGCCGCCTCCGCTCGGAGCGGGCGAACACGCGACGCACAGCGCCCCCAGCACGAGCCAACGCCATGGGCGCTGCGCTGCGCGGCCTGCAGAGGGCTGTGCCAGGGAGCTCACAACCCTTCTTTTTGCTCCTTTTTGGGCCAGCTGTCTACCGCGACGGGTTCAGCGCGGGTGTAGGCGCCCCCATGGGGCTGCAGGCACGGTGCTCCTCCCCCCGCTCTTCGTGGTCTCCCGGGGCGAGGTCAGTTGATGCCCGAGATATTCCCGTGTGGTGTGTCCGCCATCAATCGTTGGAAGGCGCGGCCGCTGACGTGGACCAAGTGCTCGTGGTCTCCGCCCTCGAAATACACCTCCTCCTGCTCGAGCAGCGAGTCGTCCACGACCGTGCCCACGCCGAAGGCGTGGCCCAGGGCCGGGATCGCCCCAAGCTCACAATCCGGGAACAGCAGCGCCACCTCATCTTCATCGGCGAGCTGCAGGTTCCGCTCTCCGAGGAGCGCCCGGAGCGCCTTCTGGTCCACGCGCGCCGACGCCGGAACCACGGCCAGTACGTAATCGTCCTCGTCGCAAAAAAGGACGCCCTTGGCCACCCGCCCCCGCGGCAGCTGCGCCTGCTCGGCGGACTCGCCGCTGGTGAAGCAATAGGCGTGGCCGATGGTTTCGTATTCCACGTCGCGCTTGTCCATGAAGCCCGTGACGGTGTGCGAAAGGTACATGCTGCCCCCCTCCTCCGTTGGCTCACCCTGGTCTATGACGAGGCCCATACCATGGACAAGCTAGGCCCCCTGACCGCGCTTGCCAGCCGTTTCACGCGCCTTGCGTGCCCGCGCGCTGCCAGCGCAGGTGAAACGAGCCGTCGACGTTGCTAGACTGGCTGGGCCTGCGGCCCCCGCCGCCTTGTTGCTCGTTCGCTGAGGGGGCCGCCCGCTCGACGGAGACCCGTGGTCACTTGGATCAGGCAAAGCGTGTCACGACAGACCGGCATCATCGTTGCCGTCAGCGTGGCGCTCGCCACCGGCGTGGTCTGGTGGCTCGGTAGGCTGGCGCTGATCCCCGAGCTCCCCGCCCGCAAATTCCTGGTTGGTGCGTTCGCCGTGGTGCCGGTGTCCGGCCTCTTCGCCACCTGGATGACGCAGCGTCTGCTCGGGTCGCGGCTCGCGCACCTGGTCGAAGTAATCGACAATACCGACCAGCACGACGATCTCGCACGCATCCGCAACCTCGGCCCGGACGAGGTGGGCGCGATAGGTCAGGCCGTCAACCGCCTGCTCGCGCGCATCACCAGCATGCGCGCGAGCATGATCGATCAGGGACGGGAGCTCGGCAAGGCGCACCGCGAGCTCGAGCTCTCTCAAGATCTCGCGCACAAGACGGAGGAGCTCGCGCAGCGCCTGGAAGAGCGCACCATGCTGTTCGACATCATGCGCATGACGACCTCGAGCCAGAAGCTCGACGCGGTGCTCGAGGATCTCGTCGAGCGCGTGGGCCGGCTCTTGAGGATGCGCGAGGTGGTGTTCTTCGTCTTCCACGAGAACAGCCAGGAGTTCGAGGTCCGCGCCTCGAGCGGGTTTCAGAGCGGCGCTCACGTCCACGGGCGCAAGCTCAAGATGGGCGAGGGGATCTCGGGCCAGGTCGGACACACGCGCGAGCCGTTGGTGGTCGAAGACGTGAGCCGGGTCCCCGAATACCATGGCTTCTGGGGCATGGTGGAGCGCACGGGCGCGCTGGCGGCGATGCCGGTGAAGTACCGTGACCAGCTGCTCGGCGTGCTCGCGGTCACGCGGCCCTTGCAAGATCCGATCACGGAGGTCCACCTGCGGCTGTTGTCCGCCGTCGCGGACACCTCGGCGCTGGCGATTCAGAACGCTCAGATGTTCGAGCAGGTGAAGGCGCTCACCACCCAGGACGAGCTCACCGGCCTGCCCAACGACGCGCTCCTGCGTGAGCAGCTCGAACACGAGATCGACCGTGCGCGCCGCTTCGAGGCACCGTTCGCCGTGGTCGCCATCGGCATCGATCACCTGGCCGCCTTCAATGAGGAGCACGGTCGCGACGAGGGCGACAAGGTGCTCCAGGCGATCTCTCAGATGATCGCCAGCAGCGTGCGCAAAGTGGACACCGTGGCGCGCTCCGAGGACGACCGACTGGTGCTCCTCTTGCCGCGCACGGACGGAAGGGACGCGATGTTCTTGGCCGAGAAGCTGCGCAAGGCGACCTCGGCCCTGGATCTTCTCCCGCTCCGCAAGCACAAGCTGGGCATCAGCCTCGGCATCGCGCAGCTGATGCCCACCGACGACCGCTACGGAAAGGCCGTCCTGGAGCGCGCCGAAAAGGCGCTCGTGGCCGCCAAGGAAGCCGGCCGCGACCGCGTCCACGTCGCCTAGGGCCTAGGAGACGGAGAGGGAAAGGGCGGCGCGGAGGTCGCGGGGGGAGGCCAGGGGGCGTCCCGTGGCGTGAGCTTGGGCAGCCACGCGCTCCACGAAGGGGGCGCTGCCCTGCGCGAGCACGCCGCGCTCGAGGTAGATGTTGTCTTCAAGTCCCACGCGGACGTGCCCGCCGAGCTCGAGTGCCAGCGTGAGCATGGGGGCCTGATGACGCCCGACCGCGGCCACGCCCCAGTGCGTCCCCGCCGGCAGCTCGCCCACGAAGAACCGCAGCACGCTCTCGCGCGCGCCGAGCGCGCCCGGCACGCCGAGCACGAGCTGCACCCAGAAGGGCCGCGCGATGAGCCCTTCCTGCTCGAGCAAGAGCGCGTTGTCCAGGTGGCCGAGCTCGTACAGCTCGAGCTCCGGGTGGGCGCCCGCCGCGCGAATCCGCCGCGCCACCTCGCGCATGCTCGGCAGCGCGTTCTCGAACACCTCCTCCCCGAAGTTGATCGACCCGCAGTTCAAGGTCGCCATCTCGGGCTGCGCCGCGAGCCCGCCGAGCCGCTCCTCCAGGGACATGCCGACGGCGCCTCCGGTGGACACCTGCACCACCACGTCCGTGCGCGCGCGGATGGCCGCTACGGCGGCGCGAAACAGGGCGGCGTCCTGGCTGGGACGACCATCCTCGGTGCGCACGTGCAGGTGCACCACGGCCGCGCCGGCATCGACGCAGCGCCGAGCCTCCTCGGCGATCTCCTCGGCCGTGTACGGCACGTGCGGGTTGTGCGCGCGCGTGACCTCCGCGCCCACGATGGCGGCGGTGATCACCACGGCATCGGCGCTCAGCGTCGCGCTCACGCGCGCTCTCCGCCCGCAGGCCCGCGCTTGCGTTGACAGTCGCGGGGCACCACGCAGATGCCCACGGCGCGGCAGACCAGCATCGGCTCGTCGAGCACGTCGGCTGCGCTCACCGGCAGCGCGCTGTCGCGGCAGAGCTCGATCACCTTGTGCGCGCTGAACCGGATCTTGCGGCTGGTCTGGCCCACCTCCACGAGCTCGGCCTCGACCTCGAGCACGTCGCCCGCGCGCACCGGCGCCAAGAACTCCACGCTCTCGTAGGCACGGAACAGGCCCTCGTCGCCGTCGTGGCGCACCAGCAGCTCGGTGGCCACATCGCCAAACAACCCGAGACAACGCGCCCCGTCCACCAGCTCCCCGGCGTAGTGGGCGTCGTGGCTCGACATGCGCACGCGGTGCATCACGCGGAGCACTTGAGACCTCGCTTCTCGAACACGCGCATGGCCAAAAACGAGGCCACGTGCTTGGGCAAGGTCCCGGGGCCGAAGCCACCATCGAAGCCGAGCTCCACGGAAAGGCGCTGATCGATGCGCGGCCCGCCCAAGAGGAGCACGAAGCGCTCCCGCTCGCGGCGCTCCACCAACATGTCCACCAGCGCGCGCGCGTTCTCCTTGTGGCAGCCGCGCTGGGTGATCACCTGGCTCACCAGGATGGCGTCCGCGCCCACGGCGCGCGCCCGCGCGAGCAGCGCCTCGTTCTCCACCTGCGCGCCGAGGTTGTAGGTCTCGAAGCTCTTGTACGCCTCGAGCCCCTTCTCGCCCGCGTAGCCCTTGATGTTCAGGATGGCGTCGATGCCCACGGTGTGCGCGTCCGAGCCCGTGCAGGCGCCCACCAGCACGATCTTGCGGCCGAGCCGCTCCATCACCAGCGCATCCACCTCGTCGCGCTCGAGCTGAGGGATGTCGAGCTGGCTCACCTCGATGCGCGACACGTCGACCGTGTGCTTCGAGCGGCCGTACACGACGAAGTAGCTGTGCTCGGGCCCGCACTCCTCCATGCACGTGACCAGCACGTCCTCGAGCCCGTGCGCCTGGGCGAAGCGGCGCGCGGCCTCCTTGGCGCGCGGCGAGGGCAGCATCTCGAGCGTGAAGGTGAGCTGCACCATGCCGTCGCCCGCGCGGTCGCCGTAGGCGCGGAGGAGCTTCGGTCGATCGCTGCGCGTCATGACGGCTTGGCCTCCAGCTCTTCGAGCAACGGGTTGAGGTAGTCGGGCGCGCGCGGGAGCACGCCGTGCAAGCCCTTGCCCCCGGTGGGCTCGCGCTTCACCTCGGCAAACGCTCCGCGGGCGATCGCATTCCAGAGCGTCTCCGCGCGCACGCTCTCGAGCAAGTCGAGCGCGCCGCGCAGGACCTCGTGCGCGCGCCGAGCGATGCGCCCGTCGGGCTTGAAGGAGATCTCCTCGCCCAGGTGCCGGGCCGCGCCAAACACGTAGCGCGTGGCCTTGAGGGCGAGGTGCCGGTCCATCATCAACGGGTTGTGGATGGCCTCGCTGAACATGCCGAGCAGCTCGATGCTCTGTCCGGTGGTGATCCCGACCAGGCTGAACAACGCGTCGTGCACGTGGCTCTGGAAGATGTCGCCGGTCTTGTGCTTGGTAGGCGGCATCCACTTGATGGGATGGCGCGCGAAGATCTGGCGCACGAGCTGGGCCTGGGCGAGTTCGAGCAAGAAACTATCTTCGATCCAGGGATCGATCTCGTAGGCGTGCCCGAGCCCGATCAGCGCGTCGTCGAGGCCCGCGCGGTGGGCGAAGGCCTCGTTGATGAATTGGCTGGCGAGCACCGTGTGCGCGGCCTCCACGGCGTCGGCCGTGGTGAGGTAGTTGTCCTCGCCGGTGTTGATGATGATGCGCGCGCGGCCGATGATGCGCCGGGAAAAGTACTGGTCCACCAGGGTGCGCCGCATGTTGATGTCGCGAAACAGGATCCCGTACATGGAGTCGTTGAGCAACATGTCGAGCCGCTCCACCGCGCCCATCCAGGCGATCTCGCTCATGCACAGGCCCGAGCTGTAGTTGGTGGCCATCACGTAGCGGCCGAGCTCACGCGAGGCCTCGTCGAGCGCCGCGCGGATCAGGCGAAAGTTTTCCTGGGTCGCGAAGGTGCCGCCGTAGCCCTCGGTGGTGGCGCCGTGGGGCACGTAGTCGAGCAGGCTCTGCGCGGTGGCGCGGATCACCGCCACCACGTCGGCCCCCGAGCGCGCGGCGGCCTTGGCCTGCACGGCGTCGTCGTGGATGTTGCCGGTGGCGACGATCACGTACTTCCAGGGGTTCACGGGGCTACCGTAGCGGGCGCGCTGGGCTTCGCGCGTGTCTCGCGCGCCATCGATGCGCGCGAGTGCGGCCTCGACCTGAGACGCGAGGATTGCGCGCAGCTCGGCCGCGCTCGGCTCGGGACGATCTTCTGCGCTCGGCGAGCGCTCCGCCCCGTAGGCGAGCTCTTCGGCGGCCTCCTGCAGGCTGCACTTGCGGCGCAGCATGGTCTCCGCCAGGGCCCACGAGATGCCCCGGCCCAGCTCGCCGCGCGCCTGCACCCGGTCCACGAGCGTGTTCACCAACGGTGTTCCACGATCGTCCACGCCCTCCACGCCCAAGGCACGCGCCACCGTGCGCTCCACCCCGGTGGTGGTGTGCGCGTCGATGAAGGTCTGCACTTCGTCGGCGATCTCCGACGAGAGCTGCCGGCAGCGATCCACGAGGGCCTGATCGACCTCCACGTGAGCCATAGCCTCGCCTCCGTGTTCTTCGCGCGCGCAATGAGCAAAGCGTCGCACGTCGCTCCGCCTGCCGGTTCCGCGAGCGGCCTCGCAGCGCGTGCTTCGAGACGCCCTTTGCGCACGCAATTTAGAGACTATGTGGCTTCGCACGGAGCCGCAAGACCCACCGGGAGATCAGGTGAGCAACCGTACCGGGCGGAAGAATTGGCTGGTTCTAGCGCTTGAGGCCCATTTGGACGGGCGATCCAGGCTCCGAAACGAAGCCGAACTTCTGGTACAGGGGGTGCGCGTCACGCGTTCGCAACCCGATGTAGGCGACCTCTCGCAGCACGGGTTGGGCGAGCAAGAGGCGCAGCAGGGCCTGCCCTATCCCCCTCCCCCGCTGCTCGGGCGCCACGATCACGTCCATGATCCAGCCAAAGCGCGCCCCGTCGCTCACCGCGCGCGCGCTGCCCACCACCGCGTGTTCGCGATCACGCGCGATGACCCAGGCCTGGGACCCGAGGTGCGCCCGCGCCAAGACGGCCGGAGAAAAATCCAAGGTCCAGTACTGTCCCTCGAGCAACGCGGCCACCGCGCGCGCATCCTCGGCGACGGGCGACGCACTGAGCGTGATCCCGGCAAGTCCGTCGGAGCGCCCAGCCGATGTCGGTTCGCGCAAGCACTCATCTCGCATGGATTCGAGTATGCTCGCGACTGGACTACCCAAAAGATCCAGTTTCGAAAAATCTCCTAGACCAGTTGAGCATGCCGAAAGCCTACGTCGTCGAACTCTCCGCACAGGGCACGCTCCCGCTGCACGTACGCATCGCAGCGGCCGTGGCCGACGACATCACGCGCGGAAGGCTCTCCGCCGGCGCGCGCCTCCCGGGCTCGCGCACCCTGGCGAAGATGTTGGGGGTCCATCGCAACACCGTGAACGCGGCGCTGGCGGAGCTCACCGCGCAGGGCTGGATCGACGCGCAGCCCGCGCGTGGCTACTTCGTGCGCGAACCGGGTCCGGACTTCGTGCCCCGCAAGGAGCGGAAGCGCGAGAGCATCCCGGAGCGCACGCCCTTCGAGCTCCCGCCCCATCGGGCGCGCATGTCGCAGCGAGGGATGTCGCCGAAGCTGTTGATTCTGGCCGGCGGCGTACCTGATCCGCGTCTGGTTCCCCACGCCCTTCTGGCGCGCGCCTATCGGCGGGTACTCGCCAGGGGCGGCGCACACCTTCTGGATTACGGCGACCCACGGGGCGAGGCGAGCCTGCGCAGCGCGCTCGCGGACATGGTGCGCGAGACGCGCGGCATCGCGGCGCAGGCCGAGAACGTGCTGATCACGCGGGGAACGCAGCACGCCATCTGGTTGAGCGCACACGCGCTGCTCGCGCCCGGAGATCGGGTGGGCGTAGAAGCGCTCGGCTATCCGCCAGCGTGGGCTGCCCTCAAGGCCCAGGGCGCGAACCTGGTGCCGCTCGGGGTCGACGGCGAAGGGGTGCGCGTGGAGGCGGTGCAGAACGCGCTGAAAGCCGGCCCCCTGCGCGCGCTCTACCTGACACCGCATCATCAATACCCGACCATGGTGGCCCTGAGTCCGCAGCGGCGCCTCGCGTTGCTCGAGCTGGCTCGACGACATCGGATCGCGATCTTCGAGGACGACTACTCCCACGAGTTTCAGTACGAGGGCCGGCCGCGGTTGCCCATGGCGAGCAGCGATACACACGGAAACGTGGTGTACCTGGGTGGGCTCTCCAAGATCCTCGCGCCGGGTCTGCGCATCGGCTACGTGGTGGCCGCGCGCGCGCTGGTCGAGCGCATGGCGGAGCTGCGCAGCATCATCGATCGTCAGGGCGATGCGACGGGCGAGGCCGCGGTGGCGGAGCTCATCGTCGATGGCGACCTGGCGCGCCACGCGCGCAAGATGCGGCAGGTGTATCTCGAGAGAAGGGGCGCGCTGATCGAAGCCCTAGAGCGCGAGCTCGGCGAGCGCGTCTCCTTCGAGGTGCCCCAGGGCGGCATGGCGTTGTGGATCCGCGTGCACGGCGCGCAGCCGAGGGCGTGGGTGGAGCGCGCGCGCAAGCGCGGCGTGATGTTCCGGGCGGGCAGCGAGTTCTCCCTGGCTTGTTGGCAGGCGGAGCCGCCCGCCTCGAGCCGGTGGCGCAACCTGCCCTACGTGCGCATGGGCTTCACCAGGCTCGACGACCGAGAGCTCAAGCGAGCCGTCCAAGAAGCCGCCCGCTCCTTCCGCGAACCGCCCTGACCAGGCTCCTTCGAATCCGCCTCGTACGCGTGCCCGTTGCCCGTGCCCGTACGCGAATCTCAACCAGCCCCTTGCGCTCCCGCTGCCTTCCCCGCGAGCTGTCCGCACGCCGCGGCGACATCCCCGCCCCCACTGTATCGCTGGTGGGTGCGGTAGCCGGTGCTCTGAATGCCCCGCACGAACTCGGCCATCCGCGCGTCGCTCGTGCGCTGGAAGGGATCGTCGCTTTCGTCGATGCGGTTGTACGGGATCACGCTCAGGCGCGGCCGGATCCCCGTTCGCTCCCAGAACGCGCGCGCGGTGCCGCCGAGCGCCGCGCCGTCCTCGAAGGAATCGTTCACGCCCTGGAGCGGCGTCACGGCCCAGAGCGGCGCGAGCCCCGTGGTCTTTGCGTGCTCGGCGACCGCCTCCAACACCTCCTCGAAGGGATGCGCGTTGGCGATCGGCATCAGCAGCCTGCGCTTTTCCTGCCGCACGTTCCCGATCGAGAGCCCTAGCCGAACCTTGGGCGCCTCGCGCGCGAGCCGTCGGATCCCGGGCGGAAGCCCCGACGTGCACACGGTGATGTTGCGCTGGTCGATCGCGAGCCCGCACGGCTCCCGCAGCACCTCGATCGCCTCGAGCACGCGATCGAGGTTCGCCATCGGCTCCCCCATGCCCTGGAACACCACGCCGTGCACCCGCCCGCGTACGAGATGGCGACGCACCGTGCGCACCTGCTCCACGATCTCCCAGGTCTCGAGGTTGCGCGTGAGCCCCAGGCGCCCCGTCGCGCAGAACTTGCAGCCGAGCGCGCAGCCCACCTGCGAACTCACGCACACCGAGAAGCGCCCCTCCTTCTCGAGCGGAATACGCACGGTCTCCACCACGTGGCCGTCATGCGTCTTCAGCGCGTACTTCACGAACGGATCGATCTGACTCTTCTGCTCCGCCACCAGTTCGAGCGAGGGTACGTGCCCCTCTGTGCGCACCTTGTGCATGCTCTCGCGGCGCACGTCCTGAAGCGGTGTGCCCGGAGGGTCCTCGCGCTGCACGGAGGCGTGCACCTTGCGGGCTTCGCTCAGGGTGATCGCGAGCTGGTCGGCGAGTCTTTGGGGGGTCAGTCCTTGGAGGGCGCAGGGCACGGCGGGCCACCGTGTAGCACGGGGGCACGGGCCGCTCGGAAGCGCCCCTCTAAGCCCTTGAATTCACAACGACTCGAGCAAAGACGAGAGCTCACTCAGCGCGTGCTCGTCGCCCGCCCGCTTGGCGGCCTCGACGCCGCGCTCGGCGAGGCCCTTGGCCCTGCCCGGATCCCCGAGCTGCTGCGCGAGCTGGGCGGCCATCAGGTAGCTCGGGACGTAGTCCACGAAGCTCTCGGTGACGCCGACCATGGCCTCGAGGGCCTCCGGATCGCGCCCGAGCGAGCGCAGCTCGAGCGCGCGCGCGTAGTGGTGGAAGGGGTCCTTCGAACCTTCGCTGATCAACTTGTCGAACAGGGCCAAACGCTTGCTCATGACTCAGGATCCGATCTTGGAGCCGGGCGAGGTCTGACGCACAGAGCCCACGAACGGCAGGTTCCGGTAACGCTCGGCCCAGTCGAGGCCGTAGCCGACCACGAACACGTCTTCGACGTGGAAGCCGAGATAATCGATGGTGGATTTCACGCGCGTGCGCGACGGCTTGTGCAAGAACGCGCAGACCTTCACGGAGCGCGGGCCGCGCGTGGAAAGGTTCTTGCGGAGGTATTCGAGCGTGAGCCCGGTGTCGACGATGTCCTCCACGATCAGCACGTCTTTGCCCTCGATGGGGCGGGCGAGGTCGCTCGTGATCTGCACCACGCCGCTCGAGCTCTGCGCATCGCCGTAGCTCTTGAGCCCCAAGAACTCGATCGCCACCGGGAGCTGGATGGCGCGCGCCAAGTCGGCGCAGAACACGAAGCTCCCCTTGAGCACCGAGACCAGCACGAGCTCCCGGCCCGCGTAGTCCGCGGTGATGGTGCGACCGAGCGCAGCGACGCGCTCGCTGATCGCTTGCTGGGAGATCAACTCGTCGACTTCGGGGGCGTAACTCATCGGCGAACCATACCTCAGCTCGCGACGCGCAGCGTGAGCTCTCGCAAAAGCCGCATGCCGTGGCGCAGCGCGCTCGGAACCTCGCTCACCGCGGGCCAGAGCAGGGCCGCGGCGAGCAGATAGAGGAGCGGACGCGACAGAGCCGGGCCAAACGCCTCGCCGGGGCCACGTCCGAACAGGCGGCGCACCATGCACAGGACCGCCTCGATCAGGAGAAAGGAGCACAACAGCGGCAGTCCGAGCGCGAACGAGAGCGCAAACGCCTCACCCACCAGGCGCACTACGCCGAGGCCGAACTCCGCGCCGACGAAGGAAGACGCCGCGAGGGGTGCGAGGCGCAGGCTCTCGTGGAGGCCGATCAGCAGGCTGCGGTGGATGCCAAGGGTGAGACAGAGGAAGGTCGCCGCCAGCAGATAGAGGGTGCTGAGCGGACCCGCCCGGTGACCCCAGGGACCGGCGGCCAGCTCCGAAAACCGCGCGGCCCAACCGGCCGCGGCGAGGGGCAGGAGCAGGGCCAGCGCAACGAGCGCGCCCAGGCACAGCTCGCGCGCCAGCAGGAGAAGCAGGGATGTGTCGGCGCCCGTGCGCGCCGCGGATTCGAGCGGGGTGCCGACGGAGAGCGCCGCCATCAGCGCAGCTCCCAGTGAGAGCGCCACGGTCCAGCCGAGCACGCGCCGCGTGACGCCCACCAGCACGAGGCACAGGGGAAGGACGCGCGCGAACAGCAGCGTCCATGGCAGCAGCGAGGCGGGCTGGAGCGTCGCGGCCACAGGGCGCCCTCAGCGCACGAGCTCGGGCAAGGCCCGGAGCAGCTTTTCCGTGAACGCGCCGAGCTCTCGCCCCATCCAGGCGCCCGAGAGACCGAGTGTAAAGAGCACTGCTAACGTGCGCGGGATCGCATTCAGGGTGGCCTCGGAGAGCTGGCTGAAGGCCTGCACGAGTCCCACCAGCAGAGCCACTACGAAGGCCACACCAAGCGCCGGCAGGGCCAGCCAAAGCGCCAGGTGGAGCCCCTCGTTCAGGGTCTGTAGGAGCAGGTCATGCACGAAGCGGACCCTAGCGGGTCACGCCCCCAAGAACCAGCGGGAATCCCGGGGGGATGGCGGCAAAAGGTCGCGTCCATGCCACAACCCAGGTACACTCCGCCCCAGGGCTCACGAGGATCCTTTTGGCCGACGACCAGCAGGGCAAGCACGAAGGCGACGACGACGACGCTTTCTCGGCGAGTGCCGCCGACGATCCCACGGCAGTGTGGGATGCTGAAGCGTTGCGCCAAGCGGGGTTGGGAGATTTGGGCCCCTTGCCGGAGCACGTGGAGACGGCGCCGGCCACCCCCGCTTCGCCCGCCGTGCAGACCGCCCCGAGCATCGTGGTCGATCCGCGGGCCACGGGCTCCCATAACGCAGCTCCCCAGAAGGCCAGCGCGGGCAAGGAGCTCAGCTGGCCGGCCACACTGGGGTTGGCGGTCGCCCTGGGCGGCCTGGTCTACGCTCTGATCCGCTTCTTGCGCTGAGCGCGCGCGCGAATGCTTCGGGCGGGCGCGCGCCGCGCGCGTTGAGCAGGCGCGCGACGATGAAAGGCGCCTGACGCGCGCCCTCGGGCTCACGCCCCCGGCTGGAACACGAGCGGAAAGGCGAACTCCGATTCGCCGCCCGATGCGGGAAAGCGCCAGCGCTTCACGGAGGTCTTGAGGCAATCGTTCATGTTGCCGAGTCCATTGCCGGCGGTGGTCACGCTCTTCACGCTGCCGCTCTCGCCGACCTTGACCGTGACCGTGACCTTGATGGTGTCCTGCTGCTGGCCGCCTGCCGCGCGCAGGGCGGTCTCGTAGCAGCGTTGGAGGGCGCTCTTGTTGTTCTGCACCACGCCGCTCAGCTGCGCTGCGGTCAGCGAAGGACCCGAGGACGTAGCCTCGCTCTTCGGCTTTTTGAGGTCGGAGACTCCGCTCGAGCCCGCTCCCCCCATGCGCTCGAGCAACCGGCGCTGCTCCTCGGTGAGATTGTCCTTGGGCGCGGCCGGGGCCTTGGGGTCGGCCTTGCGCGCCGGAGCGGGGGTGGTGGTCGTGGCCCCCGCCGTCTTGGTCTCGGGCTTCGCCTCCTCGGGCTCAGGCTCCGGTTCGGGGACGTCCGCCACCATCTCGGGCGTGATCACCGCCGGCTTGGCGACCTCGGGCGCGGGCGCCTCGACCGGCGCCGTGGGTGCCGGGCTACCCCACGTATTGCGGTAAAGCATGGGCCCGCCGACCAGCAGGATGCCCGCGAGCAAGCCGACGGCGATGCCGGTGGTAAGGCCCGAGGTGCCCTTGCCGCTGCGCGCGCTCGAGACGATCGGCGCGCTGGGCGCTGGCGCGGGCGTGGCCACGGGCTGCGGCAGCGCAGGGGCCGCGACGGGGATGCGTGGCGAGCTGGCTGAGCCGGAAGTTCCGCGCAAGGCCGCGGCGGCGAGCCCCGCGGTGAGTGGGTTGTTGGGGCCGCTCATGTCTGCGATGCGGGTGGGCTCGCCGCCGTCGTCGTCGAACTCCTCGCCCTCGAGCGGCATCGCCGACCCGCGCGCCCCCTGCGGACCACCGAATGCCGGCGCGCGTGAGCGCGCGGGGCGCAACGAGCGGCCATCGCGCGGCCTGCGCATCAGCGCGGCCAGCTCGGGCAACTCGCCGAGCGGACGCCAATCGTCCATGCCCTCGCGCCAGCACAGCGAGTCCGCGGTCACGGCGCCAGCGTCGATCTTTCGCCCGAGCTCGTCGCGCGTCATCGGCCCGACGGGCACGTCCTGAATCGCGACGTGCCACAGGTCGTAGGGCGCGGTGCGCTGCGGAACTTCGGGTGGAGCTGCCACGTGGCGCCGAAAGTCCGCGCTCAACGAGGAGGGCGGCTGCGAGCGCCCGAGCGCGCGCCCGGGCGGCGCCGGGATGCCTGGCGCCCGCGGGGGCTTGGGCTGATGGTGCGCGCCCGAGCCGGAGCGCCCTGGCCCCGGGATCACCGAGACGCCGCCGCGGCGCGGCGGTTGGGGCGAGGAGATGACCGTGGGTGGCGGGTTCGAGGTGGCCGGCATGCTGTGGCCGTCGATCAAGATGTCGTGATCGCAGCGCCGGCACTTCATGCGAAGCGTGCGGCCGGAGACCTTTTCATCGGCGATCTGATACTTCGCCTTGCAGTTTCCGCAGAGAAACTTCATCGGATTCCTCGGAACAGTCGAAGCGGGCGAAGCCCGCGAGCAAGAAGCGTGAGCGCGCGGTTCCGCCCGCGAGCGAGACGATGAGCCCGGCCCTGATTCACAAGAGACTCACCAGATGATTCTTGATGTTGGCGCGCGTGGCGTCGTCCGGCGCGCTGCCGAGCGCGCGCTGCCACATCTCGGTCGCCTTCAGGCGAAAGCCCGCGCGCTGATAGAGCACGGCCAGGTTCTTGAGCGTCGAGAAGTCGCGCGGCTTGAGGTCCGACGCGGTCTCGAGCGCTTGGATCGCATCGAACACGTTATCCTGCTTTCCGTGGAGCAGGCCCAAATGATAGTGCAAACGGAAGGCCAGGGGATCGATCCCGATGCCCTTCTTCAAGTGCTCGATGGCCGCCTCCACGTCTCCGCGCGCGTAGGCGTCGATCCCAGCCTTCAGCTGATCGCCCGCCGCTCCTTCGGGATGGTCCGACTCATCGTCCTCCTTGGGCGCCGCTTGACCGTTGAGCGCGCGCTCCACGGCGGCCACCACTTCGCCGATGCGAAAGGGCTTCTCGAGGAACTCATCGACCCCGTAGGAGCGTCGAAGGTCCTCCGCGAAGCGCCAGCCTCGATAGATGGCGCTCACCATGACGACGGGGATGTGTCCGTAGCGGCGGCTTCCCTTGATGCGCCGGCAAATGTCGAACCCGTGAACCTCCGGCAACATGGCGTCCAACAGGAGCACGTCCGGAGACACCTCGCGCACCTGTTGCAGCGCATCGAGCCCGCGCGAACTCTCGAAGACCTCGAAGTCGCGATCGCGGAACACCCGCACCAGGAGCTGTCGGATATCGTCGCTGTCGTCCACCACCAGGATCCGCCGCTTCTTTTCGACGGCCAGGCCCCCCTCGGCGATCTGGGTGGTGCGCGCCTCACTCGCCAACGCGTCGTCGACGCCCGCACCCGACTCTTCGAGCAAAGGCCGGCTCAGCTCGTCGCCAAAGACGTCCTGGGCCGCGCTGACCAGCGCCTCGTCGCTGCCCGGCAAGAGTCCCGGGTACGACGGTCGATCGGGGCGCACCTCGAGCACGGCCTCTTGCCCCGAAAGCGGCCCGGCGTAGCTCGTCTCTCCGCGCTCCCTGGCCGCATAGGCCGCCTCGAGCACGTCCCGTAGGGCGCCATGGAGCGCGACGTAGGGGAAGATGCGCTTGCCTGTGACGAATTCGATCTCATCGAGAATGCGACGGTTGTCCGGATCGGCCATGGCCAAGAACAGCCGCTCGTCCTTCGCGACCAAGGGGAGGATCAAGTGCTGGCGCGCGATGTCGACCGGCACGAATTCGAGAGTCGCGAGGTCGATCCGTACCCGGCGCAGGTCCACCGCAGGAAGGCCCTGCTGCTCACTCAGGGCGCTGAGCAGCTCGGCCGGACTCACCGTGCCGCTTTCGGCCGCGGCCGAGGCCAGCCGCGAGCCGTCCGTGCGCTGCCGTTGCAGGAGGTCCTCGAGGCCCTCCGGCGTCACCAGCTTGCGCTGCAGCAGGATGCGCCCCAGCTGCTTTTTCGCGTCCGAGCTCTCGCTCATGGCCCCCGACACAGGCGGTGCGCGACCGTCACGCTCCGGACGCAAAGTTTACAGCGAAGCCCGCTGAAGGAGAGGCTTTTTCTGCGCTCTCTCGCGCGCGCTCAGGGCTTTCTTGGGCCAGTTGCCCATGCGCGCGCAGCCGGCAAGCCGGCGCGCGCGGGGCAAGTCGCCTACATGCCCGAAGCGATCTTGTAGCGGCCGTTCGGATCCTTGGTGAGCACCATCCGGTTGTCGGCGAGACGGCGCTCCCAGCGGGGCACGCCATCGGTGGAGTTCACACGGAAGCGGCCGATGTAGGTGTAGTCGACCAGCACCTTCGTGGGCAGAAAGACCACGTCGCGATACTTGATGTCGTAGTGCACCGCGAGCAGGTCGGGCCCGAAGGTCTCCTTGAGGCGCTCGCGAAGCCCCTCGTAGTCCACGTCGTCGTCGCCCTGGGGGGTGCCCATGTCGTCGAAGTAGTCCGCGGAAGCGAGCGAGATCAGCTTGGGTATGTCGCGCTTGATGACGGCTGTACGATAGCCCTCCACGAACGTGATCACTTCGCGCGCCTCGGGGGTGTCCTCCACGTCGGTGTTGGGGATTTTATCGTGGGCACACGCGCCCAGGGCCACCAGGCTCATGATCAGGAAGGCTCGCACTCGCATCATCGTCCTCGTATTGCGCGCGTGATTCCGCGCGCCCATCACTGCCGGCTCACGCCCGGCACACCCTGCCCTGAACCGGCCGCTTCATCCGGCTATTCCCGGCCCACCTGGGCTTCGACCGCGCGAAAACGGCGGAGCGGGCCGAGTTTCCTCGATAGCGCCAGGAAGAGCAAACCAAGGGCGCCCCATCCGCCGCGAGCATCGCCCACCTCACAGCCACCCGCCCCCAGCCCGCCCTGGCCGAGTCGCGTCAGGTCCATCCGCAGCACGCGCACGGACGCATCGGGGCCGATCACGGCCGCGCTCGCCGTGCCCGCGCGGCTCGTGCCCTTGAAGCGGACCACCGCGCGCGCGCCGAGCTCACTGTGCCAGGGGGATAGGCGCCAAAAGATCCGCGCGCCGGCGGGGGCATTCTGGACCTCGAGGGTGGCCGCGTCCGGGAGCCCGGAGGCAGCCTCTCCTTGCACGCTCGCGAGCTTGGCCGCGGCGAGCGCCGCGCCGCGCTGGGGCCGGCCGCGGGTGAGCGTCAGGGGCTCGGCCGCCCGCACGGCGATCAGCGCGACCACCCCTTCCGCGAACTCTCCTTGCTCGTCGGGCATCGGATAGGCCTGGAGCGCGCCCTCCGACAGCCCCTCCACCCGGATCCCCTGCGCGTCCCGCGCGTGCACCCGCACGAACCCATCCTGCTCGCACGAGACGCGCGCCGCCCGCGCAGGCCCCCAGGTGTGCTCCACGCGCGCGCAGACCGGCTTGGCGAGCTGCCCCACCCGCAGCCCGTCGACGACGGCCTGCGTGCCACCCGGATAGCGCGCCACGAGCTCGTACGAGCCCGGCGCCACCCAGCGCGGCACGCGCACGTCCAGGCGATACACGAGCGAGTGCCCTGAGAGCGGCCGCAGATCCTCCACCGGCACGGCGAAGCACACGCGCGCGGGGCCCGAGAGGGGCACGCCCTCCGCACACAGCGAGATCGCGAAGGCCCGATGCGCGCGCGGCTCCTGGATCCCGGGCGGCGGCGTGAGGGCCGTCGCCGAGCGCACCACCAGGCTGGCGAGCTCGCCGGGCTGCACCTTCAGGGGTCGACCGGGCGCGGGGCTGATCAGCCCGCGCGAGGGCTCCTCCGCCCAGGCGCGCGCGCTCCATCCCAAGAGCAGCGCGAGCGCGAGCCAGGCGCCCACGCGCGAGCGCTCACGGCCCGACGGCGTGCGTCCTTCAAGAGCTCGGCTGTTTGCGCGCGTCGGGGTCGACACCGAGGACGAGCTCTACCGCGATTGGGTCCCGCTGGCCGCTTTTCATGCCGGCCTACTCTCCTGCGCCGGCCTTCAGGCTCGACAGCGTGAGGGGCAACTGCGGGTTGCCCTCGGCCTTGGTCACGATCGCGTCCACCAAGAGTGGAGAGAGCGCGCGCGCGACCTCGCCCAACTGCGCCTCGCCCGTGTACAGGATGCGGCGCGTGTCGGGCGCGAGAGCCGCGACCAAGTGCAGGAACTCCGCGCCGCTCAGATCGGGCATGTGAAGATCCGCGACCACCGCGAAGGGCGCGTCTCGCTGGACCTCGCTGAGGGCGCTCTGCGGGTGATCACAGGCGATCACGCGATAGCCGGAGCGGGTCAGAAGACGCCGTGTCACGGCGAGCACGAGCGGATCGTCATCGACGATGACGACGAGCGGCGCGAGTGCGGGCGATTCGCCCCCAGCGTTCGAGCCCATGCGAGCCTCCCGGGCTGGTCCAGAGCTTACCAAAGCGCGCGCAAAAGGCCTTAGCTTTCTCCGACTATCCGCCCCGCGTGCCCCAGACTGGAAGCACGCTACTAGCTGATCTCGTAGTCCTTGATCTTGTAGAGCAAGGCGCGGTGGCTGATCTCGAGCAGCTTCGCGGCGGCCGTGCGGTTGCCCTGCGTGCGCTCGAGGGCCTTGCGGATCAGGGTCTCCTCGATCACGCGGCTCGTGCGCTTGATGGAGAGCTCGCCGCTCGCGAGGGTGAGCGCCACCGGATCGTGGCCCTCCTGGAGCCGCTCGGGCAGGTCGTCCGGGCCGAGCAGGTCGCCCTCGGCCAGCACCACGGCGCGCTCGATCATGTTCTCGAGCTCACGCACGTTGCCTGGAAACGCGTAGCGCGAGAGCAACTTGAGCGCCTCGGGCGTCACGCCGCGTAGCTGGGTCCCGAAGCGTCCGTTGTACTTGGCCAGGAAGTGCTCGATCAGGAGCGGCAGATCGCCGGAGCGTTCGCGCAGCGGCGGCAGGGTGATCTGCAGGACGTTGAGCCGGTAGTAGAGGTCCTCGCGGAAGCGCCCCTCTTTCACTTCGCGGGCCAGATCGCGCACCGTCGCGGCGATCACGCGCACATCCACGGTGATGTCCTTCGTGTCGCCGAGCCTGCGCACCACGCCCTCTTGCAGGGCCCTGAGCAGCTTCACCTGAAGTACGAGCGGGAGCTCTCCGATCTCATCCAGGAACAACGTGCCCTGGTGGGCTTCCTCGAAAAGCCCGCGCTTGTCGCTGCTGGCGTCCGTGAAGGCGCCCCGCTTGTGCCCGAACAGCTCGCTCTCCATGAGGGCCTCAGGAATGGCCCCACAATTGACGGCCACGAAGGGCTTGCCGGCGCGCGGGCTGAGTCCGTGCACCCCGCGCGCCACCAACTCTTTGCCCGTGCCGCTCGGTCCGTAGAGGAGCACGGTGGTCGTGTAGCCCGCGACCTTCTCCATGGTGCGAAAGACCCGCTGCATGGGCTCGCTCTTGCCGAGCAGCTCCCCCAGCTGGTGCTGCTTGCGCATGGCCTCGCGCAGGGCGCGGTTCTCGCGGCGCAACGACTCGCGCTCCTCGGCCTTGCGCAAGACCAAGAGCACCTCATCGTGCTTGAAGGGCTTGGCCAGGTAGTCGTAGGCGCCCGCCTTCATGGCCTCGATGGCGAGATCCACCGATCCGTACGCGCTCATCACGACCACGGTGGCGGTCGCGCCGCGCGCCGCGAGTTGGCGGCACAGGTCGATGCCGCTCATGCCGGGCATGCGCACGTCGGCGAGTACGAAGTCGGGATCGAATTGCTCGAGCCCGGCCAGAGCCTCCTCGGCGCTCGCCGCCGCCCGCACGTCATAGCCGTTTCTCGCGAGCAGGGTCTTCAAGACCAGCCGAAGGTTTTCTTCGTCGTCGACGACCAGGACACGGGCCACAGCATCTCGCATTTTATGCGGAGGGAAGCCCCCCGAGCTCCGCAAAAGATACACACCCCGTTGCCCAAGCCCCAAGGAGGAAAGGCACTCGCAACCAAGATTGGCACTATGCCAATCTAGTTGGCACCTCGCGCCAAACCCCACGGCAAAAATGCTTGTGTTTTCAACACGCCCTCGGCAGGCACGGGATGTGCTCACATGGGAATGGACTGGGGCCTCCCTCCTCGCTCCGTGGCAGGTGAGCTGCGACAAGGGGCTCCGGTGACGTCATTGATCTCGGCAAGCAAAAGGCTGTATGGTAGCGCGCGCTTTCGGCCGTTTCGATGCCACTGGAATGGTCTCGCACCCGAAGATGAGGACAACAATGCACAAGCGACCCCAACAACAGACCCCACGCCGGCTTCGGGCCGCAAAGTGGATGGCCGCGTCCGTGGCCACCCTCGCGCTCCTGGGGTGTCCCGATGAGGATCTGGCCCCGCTCGCTCCCTGCACGGTGTCCGGCGTCTCCGACG
>JBIQKA010000028.1:0-57386 GCA_044507075.1 Myxococcales bacterium | reverse complement strand
TCGTTCCGCTGTCGAACGCGCGATCTCCACCGTCGCTCCCTCCGAGACTCGCGTCGGATCCTCTCTCCACGTGTCCCGCGTCCAGGGATCCTCCATCGGCATCACCGCGCTGCGCGCCGCCTCCCCCGTCATCTCCGCAGGCGAAAAGAACGCCGAGACTGCTCGCGGCACATAGGATCTGAAGTATGGAAACGTGGTGACGCACGTGGACCCCCGACCTCCATCGAAACCCACCATGTCTCGGTCTGCCAAGATCAACTATCCAAGCCCCTGGATATCTCGACGCTTTTTCTAACGGACCGTGTACCATCCCAAATATGGGGCAGCATCCGGGCGAGATTCTCGGGATACATTTCAAGTCACTGGTCGCGTCCTTTCCGACAGCGGCCGTCCGTGAGCCGGAGTTTCGGCGCAAGGTCGATGAGATGAAGCCGGACGGCTGGTACTCGTGGCAGCTCTACATCGACATGAGCTACAAGCTCACCTCCGGCATTCCTCACGACGCCGTAGTTCGCGTGGGCAAGAACAACATCCTGCGTGCCAAGAGCGTGTTCGTGCAGCAGGGCTTCACGGCCGCTGAGCAGATCCTCGAGGACTGGGGGCGCGTGTGGAACGCGAACCTGCGCGGCACCTTGCCCTCCGACTTGATCGTGACCCACAGCTATCGCCCCGGCGCGGTGGTGATCGCCGCCGGCGTCGCCCACGTGCCCGGCCTCATCGAGGGCTATATGGCCGGCTTCGTCGAGGCCTTCGCGGGCCGCGTGACCTCGTGCACGCGCCGAGCTTCGGCGAGTGACCCGAAGTTGCAGCTGTATTCCATGCAGTGGCAGTCCAAGGTCCGCTGATCACGGGCCCAGCCTGAAGCGAGACCGCGCGAGGCGCGCAAGTCGTGGCCGGAGACGCGCAGCCGCGGGACGGGTCCTGGTGCTCCGGGCGCGCGCACCCGACTGGGATCTCGCTCACAGCATGCGCTCGCCTTTGGTCACTGCGGTCACTCCCAATTGACTTCACTGGTCACTAACATGGGAAATTCGTCGGTGCAGTCATGACAGTTGCCGACGGAAACGCCTGTTCTCGGCCATATGGTGGCTTGGAAGGTGGAGACGCATGCGCGACTTGCTTGGGCTGGTGTTGGCGATGGGTTTGGTGATGGGAACCTCGGGGTGCTCGGAGGCCCCCCCTAGCTTTGGCGGCGGCGGCAAGGGCGGTCCCAGTGGCGACGGCGGCGCCGAAGGCGACGGGGACAGCGACGACGAGGGTGACGGGGATCGCGGCGACGGAGACGGTGATTCGGGCGATGGCGATGGCGACGACGGCGATGGCGACGGAGACACCCTGGTGGAGGGCGAGTGCGGCAGCATCGAGAAGACGGCCGAGCTCGAGCGTGGCCCCGTGGACATCGTGCTCGCCTTGGACTCCTCGGGCAGCATGGCCGGCGGCATCTGCGACACCGCAGCGCAACTCACCAACCTCGCAAACAGCGTCGGTGCGAGCACGCGTGTGGCCGCGGTTTACGACATGGACCCGCTCGGCCCGGCCTTCTGGACGTCGGTCAATGCCGAAGTGCGCTGCGGCGCCGCCGATCCACTCGCCGCGACCGAGCTCGCCAAGGACACAGCACGCTACAAGCACGTCAAGGCCTACGTCGACAGCAACGACGCCTTCCAGGTGCTCTTGAACACCTTCGACCAGTACAAGGGCTTCTTGCGCGCCGGGGCGCCCACGCATTTCATCGTGGTCACCGACGATAACATCAAGGGCATGACGGCCGATCAGTTCAAGACGCAGATGGAGCAAAAGCTCGGCCACGGGTTCATCTATCACTCAGTCGCCGAGGGCGCGGGCGGATGCAGCGGCAACTCGGCCGAACACCTCAAGCTCTCCGATCTCACCGCTGGCAAGAAGGTCGGCATCTGCAGCGACTTCGGCACCGCGTTCAAGGACCTCGAAGAGGCCCTGCAAGCCAGCGCCCCCCTGCCCTGCGACTTCGAGATCCCAACGCCCCCAGAAGGCCAGGAGCTCGACATCGAAGAAGGCGTGCGCGTTCTCTACGCGCCGCCTGGCGGCAGCAAGGGTGAGTTCGGCAAGGCCACCGACGCTGCCCAGTGCGGCGACAAGGACGGCTGGTACGAGAGCGGCGGCCGCATCGAGTTCTGCCCGGCGGCCTGCGAGAAGGTCAAGGGCGGCGGCACGGTCGGCATCGGCTTCGGCTGCGCCGCAGCGCCCCTGCTCTGAGTCACACCTCGTGCGGCTCGAGCGCGAGAGCTGCACGCACGACCTCAGCCGCGCGCGCGGCGCGCCAACACCAAGACGCCGCCCACGACCAGCGAGCCCAGGGCCCAGCGCAGCTCCTGCGCGGACGCTTCGGTGAAGATCCAGAGGCTCACCACGATCCCCGATGCCGGCATCAGGAAGCGGGTGAAGGCGAGCCCTCGCGGCGGCTGCGCGCGGCGCATGACGATCACGGCCAGGCAGGTCGAGAGATACTGCACGGCCACGGTCACGTTGGACATGCCGAACAGGGCCCGGTAGTCGAGGGCGGAGATCAGCAAGCTCACCACCGCCCCGGTCACCACCACCGCGTAGTGCGGCGAGTGGAAGCGCGGGTGCACCGACGCGAGCGCGCGCGGCAACAGGCCGTCGAGGCCCATCGCGTACAGGTAGCGCGGCGTGCCGAGCGCGCTCCCGGACACGAAGCCGAGGGTCGAGATCAAGCCGCCGAACAGGACCACGATGGCAAGCCCTGGAACCACGGCGAGCGCCGCGTCGGCCAGGGGCGCATCGCTGGGCGAGGCGAGTTGTGGATAGGAGAGCACGAGCGTGGTCTGCACGATCACATAGACGAACGAGGCCGCGAGCAGCGAGCCCACGACCGCCTTGGGGATGGCCGTGCTCGGAGAGCGGGTCTCCCCCGCGGGCACGGGCACCACCTCGAAGCCCTGGGCAGCGAACAGGGCCGCGAAGGTGGCGGCGCTCACGCCGGCCATGCCCCGCGGCAGCTCGGCATGCGCGGGAGCGGACGAGACGTGCGGGACCAGCGAAAGCACCAGCGTGAACAACACGCCGAACTTGGCGATGGTGAACAGATTCACCGCGCGGGAGCCGGGACGCGCGCCGCGGTAGTTGAGCGCGGCGAAGACGAGCACGATGGCCAGGGCCACGAGGCGCAGCCCGAGCGGTGAAGCGAAGCGCGGAAAGATGCGCCCCGCATAGGCGGACGCCGCCGAGGCCACCGCAGCGAACGAGAACATGGCGTTCGCGACGCACATCCAGCCCACGATGAAGCCGGGCCCGACGCCGAAGGCCTCACGCGCGTACACATAGGGCCCGCCCGTGCGATCGACGCGTGAGGCGGCCTCGGCGTAGCAGAGCGCCACCGGCAACAGGCCCGCCGCGCACAGCACGAAGGCGAGCGGCGAGAACAGGCCCATCTCGCGCGCGAGCTCGTCCGGGAGCATGAAGATGCCCGAGCCCACGATGGCGTTGAGCCCGATGCACACGACATCGAAGAGGGACAGCGAGCGTTTCACGATCGGGCCAAGCGTAGGGGACGCCGCCCGGATTATCACTTTTGTGGCCACCGAGTCGCGCCCCAAGAACCTGCAAGTGACCCCCCTGGTGCAGCTGTGCCACTGCGTCCCCAGCTCCCGGATCAGACGTCCACGCCCAACCGCCGCAAAGCCTTGGCGCCGATCGACTGCGTGGACAGCTTCTTGTAGTCACGCCAGGGGTCCACCCCGTTCACGCGCGACAAGACCGTGCGCACGTTGAACTGTCGGGGATCGAATTCGCTCCCCAGCTCGTCCCAACTCAACGGGGTGGCGACCGTGGCGCCCTCCCGGGCGCGGGTGGAGTAGGGAGCTATCGCCGTCGCGCCCCGCGCGTTGCGCAAGTAGTCGAGGAACACGCGCCCCACGCGCAAGTCCTTGCGCATGTTCGTGAGGTACTTCTTGGGGCTCTCGCGCGCCATCGCGTCGGCCAACGCAAACGCGAAGGCCTTGTGCGTGTCCCAGTCCAGCCTTCGCTTCACCGGCAACACCACGTGCAAGCCCTTCCCTCCCGTGGCCTTCACGAAGCTCTCGAGCCCGAGCTCGGCCAGGCGCTCCCGCAGCTCGCGTGCCGCGTCGATGACGCGGGTGAAGGGCAGATCGGGCCCCGGATCCAGGTCGAACACCAGCTGGTCGGGCCGCTCGACCGCGTCCGCATGGCATGGCCAGGTGTGCACCTCGAGCGCGCCCATCTGGGGCAATGCCAAGAGCCCCGCCAGATCGGAGACCGCCAGGTACGTCCCGGTCTTGTCGCGTTCGGCGATCGAGACGCGACGGAGCACGGAGGGCACGCCGGCCGCGGCGTGCTTTTGATAGAAGCACTTCTTGCGGCGTCCATCGGGGCAGCGCACCAGCGTGAGCGGGCGGCCCTTTATGTGTGGCAGCATCGCGCCAGCCACCGATGCGTAGTACGCGATCAGCTCGGCCTTGCGCAGGTTCTGCTCCGCGTAGAGCACCTTGTCGAGATTGGTGAACTCCACGCCGACGTTCAGACTGCCCACCAAAGCCACCACGTCGGGCGTCTCCTCCCGCTTCTTCTTTTCGCTAGAGGTCTGCGCCTCCTTCGCGCTGTCGGAGTGCCAAACCCGCGTGGGCGCCTCGGCCACCTCTTCGATCGTGCGGCCGGTCAAGCTGCTCTCGGGCTCGCGCGTCACGATCTCCTCGGCGTCCTTCGCCTGCGCCTGCGCGTCGCGGCCCTTGAAGAGCAACCAGTTCTCACGCTTGCTGCGGTCCGCCCTCGTGCGCACCAGGTGAAAGCGTCCCTTCAACTTGTCGCCATGCAGCTCGAACGCGAGATGCCCCTTGGTGAGCGCCGCGTGCGCCTCGCCCTCGCACGACCAGGTGCCGCGATCCCACACGATGACGGTGCCCCCGCCGTACTCGCCCTTGGGAATGATGCCCTCGAAGTCGGCGTACTCGAGCGGATGATCCTCTGTGCGCACGGCCAGTCGCTTCTCGTCTGTCTTCAGGCTCGGCCCCTTGGGCACCGACCAGCTGAGCAACACGCCGTCGAGCTCGAGCCGAAAGTCGTAGTGGAGGCTGCGCGACGCATGCTTCTGCACCACGAACCGCGCGCCCTCGGCGGCGTCCTCCTGCGCGCGCGCCGCCGTACTGGACGCGCGCGCGCCGCGCGGCTCGGGGGTCACCGCGAAGTCGCGCTTCGCGCGGTAGGCGCGCAACGCGCGCGAGCTCTGCGCATCCCCTCGGGTGCTGGCGACCTTCCGCTTGCGTGCGCCGCGCGGCCCATTTGCGCCATCGCGGCGGGCCGCTTGGGAGCTCGATCGTCTCGCTCGCTCGGTGCTTCGCGTGCGGGTCGTCCGCGTGGTGCCGGTCATGGGCGACAAACCTCCTCGATGGGCAGAGGTAAGCGCGGTTTCAGATCGGGCGCGGGCGCCTCGCCCCCGAAGCTGCGGACCGTGCGCCGCGCGGCGGTCGAGCCCTCGCGCGTTTGCGGGAAAAATGCGCGGGGCAACCCGTGAGCACAGGAAGCTCACCGCTTGCAATGACCATCCCAGGCTGGGTACAGCTTGTTTCGCCTCGGCCGCGGACTTTGCTATGTCTTGAGGGACCAGCCCGGAGGCCGTTTGTGAGGCACGTCATCAAGCACGATCTGACCCAGGAGCAATTGCGGCTCGCCGTGCACAAGTTTGCTGACGTCTACTGCCAGCGCTTCGCCGAGTACGACACCACGGCGGAGTGGCAGGGCCAAGATCGCGTGGAGGTCCGCTTCAAGGTCAAAGGGGTGAGGCTCGCGGGCACGCTCGACTTGATGCCGCACGAGATCGGCATCGACATGGACGTCCCCCTCCCCTTCCGCCTCTTCAAGGGACGCGCTGTGGCGGCGATCGAAGAAGAGGTGACGCCCTGGCTCCACAAGGCGAAGACCGGCGAGCTCGGCTAGACGCGGCCGTCGAACCGCGTACGTCGAATCACGCGCTCACGGCGGAGCGTCTTATCCGGACGCGCACGCTCGTCCCGCGGGCGGAGCTCCGGATCGCCGGGCGGCCCGCGAAGGTCAGCGCGCCTGGTACAACGAGAGCACGCCCACGTAGAGGAAGCCCACCATGAACAGCACCAGGAACGGGATGCTCATGTAGCTGCCGGTGTACGCGGCGAGGCCGATCGTGAAGACGAAGTACATGCCGAACAGCACCTCGAGCACCGTGGCGATGTTCTTGCTGGCCTTGTAGTTCTTCTTCTTCTTCCAGTTGTCGGAGTTCGCCGTGACGCCGTGCTTGGGCGTGCGCACGAACTCGGCGTCGCGGCTGAACAGCCCCTCGAGCACGGCATGGGCGTTGTTCAGGCTGAGCCCGATGCCGAGCGCCATCATCAGCGGCAAGCGCTTCGCGGCGTCCCACCAGTTCTGATACAGGAAGTGGTGGGTGCTCAGGTAAAACAAGATGATTGAGCCCGAGGTCGCGACGAACAGCGGCACGTCGAGCAGGAGCAGCTCGGGGTTGTTCATGTTGCGCCGCATCAGCATGTTGGGCAGCTGCAGACAGGCGAGCGCCACCAGGAACAGATAGGCGAAGTTGTTGGTCAGGTGGAAGATGGCCTCCACCTTGATGCGGAAGGGCAGATCCGAGCGCAGCACCATGGGCAGGATCTTCTTGGTGGTCTGCGCGGAGCCCTTGGCCCAACGGAACTGCTGGCCCTTGAAGCTGTTCATCTCGCAGGGCACCTCGGCGGGCGCCACGGCCTCGGGCACATAGACGAAACGCCAGCCGCGCATCTGCGCGCGGAAGGAGAGATCCATGTCCTCGGTGATGGTGTCGTGCTGCCAGCCGCCAGCGTCCATGATGGCGGTCTTGCGCCAGATGCCGGCGGTGCCGTTGAAGTTGAAGAAGCGGCCGGACCGGTTGCGCGCGATGTGCTCGATCACGAAGTGACCGTCGAGCATCATCGCCTGGGCGCGCGTGAGCATGGAGTAGTCGCGGTTGAGGTGATCCCAGCGCGCCTGCACCATGCCCACCTTGGGATCTGTGAAGTGGTGGATCAGGTGATGGATGATGTTGGGGTTCGGCACGAAGTCGGCGTCGAACACCATCAGGTAGTCACCCTTGGCGACCTTCATGCCCTTCTCGAGCGCGCCCGCCTTGAAGCCCGTGCGGTCAGTGCGGTGGATGTGGCTGACGTCGAAGCCGCGCGCCGCGAGCTCGGCCACCTTCTTCTTCACGATCTCGGTGGTCTCGTCGGTCGAGTCGTCGAGGACCTGCAACTCGAGCTTGTCCTTCGGGTAGTCGATCTGCGACACGCTCTCGAGCAGCCGCTCGGCTACATAGAGCTCGTTGAACATCGGGAGCTGAATCGTGATGTGGGGTAGCTCCTTGAACCGCTCGCGGGGATCGATCCGCTTATCGCGGTGACGCCAGAACAGGTAGACCAAGTGCGCTCGATGGAAACCGTAGATGCCGAGGATGGCCAGCACGGCCAGATAGAGCACGATGATCGCGATGTCCATAGGGGGGAACCCTGCTCCGGGTAAGGGACGATTGGGTTCCATCGTTAGCACCCCCCAAGGCAAGGGTTGTCACCGAGATGTAATTCTTTGTCGCACGGACGAGATGCGACCGAAATCAATCAGGTTTCTTTTCGGCGGGCGCGGGCCGTGCGGGCGGCTCCGGGGGCAGCTCGAGCAGCCTCTGGTAGCGGCGCTCGCGGCGCGCCCAGAGCATGCCCAGGATCAGGCCCACCGAGACCATCGCCAGCACCACGTTCATCAGCACCGTGGCCGTCACCGCGTACATGGTCAGCGTGCCGGGCTCGAAGGCATGCTGCTCGATCTGCCCGACCACCGTGAAGGGGTTCACGGCCAGGGGCCAGAACAGATGGAGGCAGCTCCAGGCCGCGACCACGGCCACCAGCGTCACCGGATAGGCAACCACCCCCACGGAGCGGCGCGCCTTGCGTTGGTCGAGGAAGAGCTGATCGCGCGGGTGACGAAGGGCCATCGGCCGGCAAGAGTGCCCAAAGGTAAGGGATGGGGCAAATGGACCGCCAAGAGCGCGCCCGCACGCCGCTCGCGGGCAAAACCGCCCGCTCGGGCACTTGGCTCGCCCGCTTCGACGCCCAAAGCTTGAGCCCTGTCCGCTGGCTTACAAGGCCGCGCGCGCGACCGCCGCCGCTGAATCGAGCGGACTTGCCGCCCGTTTCAGCCAGTGCGCACAATGGCGCGGCCGAGAGGCGGGAGGGCTTCGTGGACGGGATGCGTACATTCAAGCGGTTGGGCATCGGGGTCATGGGCGTCGGGGCCCTCGCCCTGGCCTCTCTCTGGGCCCCCGCCGCCCCTCCCCTCCAGGCCCAAGCCCAGGAGAGTAAGACCCAGGCGAGCAGCAAGCAGAGCGTGCTCGGACCGGGCGTCTACGTGTATCAGCAGCGCGTCAAGGAAGCGACCTGCCACGACGCCGAGCCCGACGGCTACGTGTTGAGCTTCGTGGCCGCCATCGACGGGGTCCCTGGCGCGACCACCATGAGCATGCAGATCACCAACACCGCCTACTTCAAGGACTGGACGCTCAAGATCAGCGGTAACCGGGTGGTGGGTAACTCCAAGATTGGAAAAGGCGCCGACGGGCCCGAGGCGCACTTCGAAGTCACCAAGGATGGCGACCGCTTCAAGGGAACCGGCCACCGCAGCTACAACGGCAGCCACCAGGGCAAGCCGCAGCGTTGCAAAGTCAGCTACGACGCGCTCCTCAAGCGGCTCGACGTCTGACGCGTCCTACGCGCGTTCGCCGCTGGGCAGCAAAATCGCCTCGCGAGCGCGGGCTCACGCAGGGCGCGGACGGGGCTCATGCGCGCTCGGCGAGCGCCTTGCCCTGCTCGAGGCGCGCCACGGTCACCTCACGCCCGAGCACGCCCATGATCTCATAGAGGCCCGGAGCTGCGCCGCGGCCGGTGAGCGCCACGCGAGCCGCCTGCGCGAAGTCCTTCATGGCCACGCCGCTCTCGGCCATCCACTGGTTCACGCGCGCTTCGAGCTCCCCCTCGGTGAAGGGGTCGGCGCTCTTTGCGATCTGCGAAAGCGCCCCCAGGTGCCCTGAAACGGCGGGCACCAGAAACTTCTTCAGACTGGCCTCCTCCATCACGGGCTCGGCGCGGAAGTAGAAGTCGACGCGCTCGGCCGCGTCGGCCAGGGTGCTCGCCCGCAGGCGCACGCTGGCGAAGGCCTTCTCGAGCCGGGGATCGTCCGCGTCGACCTCGAGCCCCCGCGCCTTCACGAACGGCAGCGCGAGCGCCGCGAGGCGCTTGGGCGAGAGCAAGCGCACGTGCTCGCCCTGGATGGCCGCGAGCTTCTTGAGATCGTACTTGGCGCCGCCGGTGCCCACGTGATCGAAGTCGAACTTATCGATCAGCTCCTGACGCGTGAACACCTCTTGGTCGCCGTGCGACCAGCCGAGGCGGACCAGGTAGTTGAGCATGGCGTCGGGCAAATAGCCTTGCTCCTCGTACTCGCGCACGCTCACGGCCGCGTGGCGCTTGGAGAGCTTTTGCCCGTTCTGCGCCAGGATCACCGGGCAGTGCGCGTAGCGCGGCGCCTTTTCGCCGAGCGCCTCGAACAGGAGCAGCTGCGGCGCCGTGTTGATGATGTGCTCCTCGCCGCGCACCACGTGGCTGATCTTCATCAACAGATCGTCCATCACGCAGGCGAAGTTGTAGAGCGGGATGCCGTCGCCCCGCACCAGCACGAAGTCCTGGATGTCCTTGTTGGGGATGGCGATGCGCCCGCGCACCAGGTCGTCCCAACCGGTCTCGCCGGTCTTCGGGGTCTTGAAACGGATCACGTGGGGCTTTGCCGGGTCGCCGTCGGTGCGGTCACGCCAGGGGCTCTCGAAGGCGAAGCCCTCGGCCTTGCCGCCCGCCTGCACGAACGCGGCGCGCGCCGCCTCCTTCTCCTCTTGGGTCGCGTAGCAGCGATAGGCGTGGCCCGAGGCGAGGAGCTTTTCGGCAGCCTCCCGGTAGGTATCCAGACGCTCGGTCTGCCGATAGGGCCCGAACGGCCCGCCCACGTCCGGCCCCTCGTCCCACGCGAGGCCCGCCCAACGCATGCCATCGAAGATCGCCTGGACGGCCTCGGGCGTGTTGCGCTCGCGATCGGTGTCCTCGATGCGCAGCACGAACTTGCCGCCGTGCTTGCGCGCGTAGAGCCAGCTGTAGAGGGCGGTGCGAACGCCGCCGATGTGCAGGTAGCCCGTGGGCGAAGGCGCGAAGCGAGTGCGTACTTGGTCGGTCATGGCTCGAGCCCGGGTAGCATTCTCTTTTCGACTGTGCACGGGGGGAGTCCCGACCGCGCGCGCGGCGGCAGAAGCAGAGGGGTGGCGCCGGGCGCGAGCATGGGCGCGATGCGGGACACTTTCCCGCGTCTCCCGTTTGGGAATGAGCTCCAATGTGCGTTGACGAGCGCACGCAAAATACCTTCTTTTTCCGTCAAATTCCCGCTTCTCTGGTAACGCGTCAGAGCTAGAGTGCGAAAGATGCGTGGATGGTAGGGGAGCCAACGCGGCGTGGGGCCAGGGGGGGCCAAGGATGACGAATGTCGAATCGACGCGCGCGGAGCGTCGCACCGCAACGCGCTATCCGATCCGCGGGCAAGCCCGCCTCTTTTGGCCGGGCGGCGATGGGGCACGGGTCGAGCTGGCGGATATGTCGTCGGGGGGTTGTTCGATCGTGGGTCACGGCTTGCTGCCGGCGGCTGGCACGAGAGTCTTCCTCTCCCTCGACATCGGCGGCCTGCCCAACGTGCGGCTGCCCGCGGTCACCGTCCGGCGCGATCCACACATGAGCACCCATCGGCTGGGCGCAGCCGTGCGCTTCGAGCTTCCCCAGAGCAGCGTGGGCGGCCTCGACAAGCTCCTCGCCCAGCACGTCCACGTGGCCCGAGCCCCCTTTCGCGTCCTGTTGATCGACAGCCAGGCGCGGACCCGCGATCGCATCGCGGACGCGCTGACCTGCGCCGGAGCGGAGGTCACCAGCGTCAGCACGGCGAACGAAGCCATGCAACGCCTGCGTGCCGAAAACATCGCGATGGTGTTCGCGCGCGGCGACCTCGAGGGGCTCTCTGCCCTGGGCGCGCTCAGCCGGGTCTCGCCCGAGACCTTCCGCGTGGTGTTCGGCCGCGGCAGCGCCCGCGACGAAGCCCTGCGCCTCGGGCTCGCCCAGGCGTCCGCCGACGACCCTTGCTCCGCCAAGTGCCTCGGCGCGCTCTTGAAGGATCGTCTAGCGGCCCTTGTCCCGTCGCGCTGAGGGCCGGCGCCGTTCCATCGGGGATCGCGCGGCTGCTACACTCGGCCGATGGGACAACCGCCCCTCGACCGCACAGCCCTCGTCTCTCGCCTCAACCAGGCCGCTCACTCGGCCTCGACGCCACACGCAGAGCTCGTGTTCTTGGGGGCGCGCCCCTTCGGGGAGCGCCTTCAGTCCGGGTTCGGCTCGCGGGCGGAGCCGCCCGCGTCGACGTTCGGCTCGCGGGCGGAGCCGCCCGCGTCGACCCGCGCGCCGGCTGCGAGCGTGCCTGAGGTAGCCCGCTACCGGATGAGCAACGGCCTGCGCGTCCTGTTGCTGCGCGATCCCTCGGCGCCCGTGGTCAGCTATCACACCTGGTTCGGCGTCGGCTCACGCCACGAGAAGCCCGGCAAGACCGGCCTCGCGCACCTGTTCGAGCACTTGATGTTCAACGAGACCAAGAACCTGCCCAAGGGCGAGTTCGATCGCACGCTTGAGGCGGCAGGCGGTGAGGTGAACGCGGCCACCTGGATCGACTGGACCTTCTACTACGAGAACGTGCCGAACTCCGAGCTCGAGCTGGTGGTGCGACTCGAGGCCGAGCGCATGTCGAATCTGGTGCTGCGCGAGCCGCAGGTGGTGTCCGAAAAGGAGGTCGTCGCCAACGAGCGCCGCTACCGCGTGGACGACGACATCGAGGGTGGCGTAAACGAGCTGCTCTACAAGACCGCGTTCACGGTGCATCCCTATCACTGGCCCACCATCGGCTGGATGGAGGACATTCAAGCCTTCACCACAGAGGACTGCGAACGCTTCTACGGCACCTACTACGCGCCCAACAACGCGATCTTGGTGCTGGCCGGGGACTTCGACGAAGAGAGCGCGCTCGCCCTCGTGCAGAAGTACTACGGCGCGCTGCCGCCTGCGGCCCTGCCCGAGCACGAGTTTTCGGTGGAGCCCGAGCAGACCGAAGAGCGCGTGCTCCGGGTGGAAAAGCCCACACCCACCGAGAAGCTCGCGCTCGGCTACAAGAGCCCGGCCCTGGGCAGCCACGAACACGCGGTCTTGAGCGTGCTGAACGAGATCTTGTTCGGCGGGCGCAGCTCCCGTCTGTATCGCGTTCTGGTGACCGAACAGGAGCTCGCCAGCGAGGTGCGCGGCAGCCTGAGCCCGTCGCAGGATCCTGGGTTGTACGAGATCTGGATCTCGCTGCGCGAGGAGCGGACGGCCGCCGACGCACTCGCGCTGGTGGACGTGGCACTCGCGCAGATGGCGCGCGAACCGGTCCGCCTCGAGGAGCTGGTGAAGGCGAAAAATCGGCTCGAGCTCGGCTTCTTGCAGGGCATGGAGACCGCGAGCGGCAAGGCCGAGCAGCTCGGCTTCTACGAGCTCGTGTTGGGCGACGCGCACCGCGTATTCAGCCAGCTCGAGGCCTATCGCGCCGTGACCGCCGAGGATCTGATGGCCGCGGCGGAGAAGCTCGTGCCTGCACGCCGAACCACCATCTTCGTGCTGCCCTCGGGCGAGGAGCCGGAGGGAGACGAAGGGGACGACATGGGCGAGGTGGCGGCGTGAGCGACAATCTGTTGGTCGAAGCGAGCCACGCGCTGCCGATCGTGCACTTCCAGGTGGTCTTGCCCACGGGCAGCCTCGAAGATCCCATCGGTCAGGAGGGCCTCACGCGGCTCACCGCGCGCCTGATGCGGCGCGGCACCGCCCAGAAGAGCACCCAACAGATCGAGGAGCGCATCGACTCCCTCGGCGCTGAGCTCGGCATCGAGACGGCGCCAGGGTTTGTGCGCTTCAGCGGCTCCACCATCAAGCGCAGCCTCGAGCCCCTGCTTTCCCTGCTCGGGGAGATCCTCGCCGAGCCGAGCTTTCCCGAAAGCGAGCTCGCACAGCTCAAGCGCGAATCGATCGCCGCCCTGGTGGAGCTCACCGACAGCGACCCGAGCCTGGTGAGCACCCACTTTCGCCGCGCGCTCTACCGCGGTCATCCCTATGGACGCACGAGCCTCGGCACCCGCAGGAGCTTCGACGCCATCACGCTCGACCACGTGAAGGCTCGCTACGCGCAGGGGTTCGCGAAAAGCGCGCGCACCGTGGGCTTCGCGGGCGACGTCACGCACGAGGAGGCACGCGCGCTGGTCCAGAAGTACCTGGCGAGTCCGGGCGGCGCGCAGCTCGTGCGCACGAAGCCGCCCGAACCGCAGATGGCGAATGGCCGCCACCTGCGCATCGTCGACAAGCCCGAGCGCACGCAAACGCAGATCCAGATCGGCCGCCTGGGGACCCATCCGCACGACGCGGATCACGTGCCGCTCGTGGTGGGCAACGCCGTGTTCGGCGGCGCGTTCACGGCGCGCCTCATGCGCGCCGTGCGCTCCGAGCGTGGCTGGTCCTACGGCGCGTCCAGCCGCCTGGCCATCGATCGCGTGCGCGAGGCCTGGAACATGTGGACCTTCCCCGCCGCCGCCGACGCCGCGCCGTGCATCGCGTTGCAGCTCGAACTGATGCAAAACTGGGTGGAGCAGGGCATCAGCGAGGAAGAGCTCGCGTTCGCCAAGAGCTTCTTGATCAAGAGCCACGCGTTCTCGGTGGACACCGCGGACAAGCGGCTCGAGCAAGCGATGGAGATCTGGCTCTACGACCTGCCCGAGGACTACTTCAGCGGCTACACGCAGCACATCGAGCGAGTAACCGTGGAGCAGGTGAATGAAGCGCTCAAGAAGCGGCTCTCGACCGACGATCTGGTGCTTGCCGTGGTCGCCACCGAGAGCGAGATCGGCGCTGCCCTGAGGGACCTACCCGGCTTGACCAGCACGGAGGTCGTGGCGTTCGACGCGGACGCGAGCTGAGGTCACCGTTCATCCCTCGGCTCGAGGCGCGCTCGAAGCACGGGCAAAGGGCACTGGCTGCGCACGCTCATGTGAGGCGCAGCAAGTCGGCGCGTGTTGATGAGCGAGTCAGAAGAGGTCGTAATCGTCGCAGGCCACGGCGAACGTATCGAGCGCCTGCGTCAGCGCCTTGTCGAGGTTCCCCTCGCAGATGTCGCTGAAGATGGCGTTGTCGCCGGTCTCCTTGACGAACTCCTTCAAGCGCTTGGCCTCGCTGGCCTCTCCCAGCGCAGACTCGCAGTCGCTCGACCCTGCGATCACCGCGGACGCCCAGCGGCTGCGGTCGCCGGTGACCTGATCGAAGTCCTCGACGAAGGAGCTGACGGGCACTTCTTCGCCGCCGGACACGATGATCGGACCGAGCATGATGCTCTCGCCCGACACCGTGCCGTCGTCTTCGTCGGTCACGATCACCAGCGCGAGCAGCGCGTCTTCTCGCAAGAAGCCCTTGTTCGAATCCGCTAGCCGCTTCGTCACCGCGGACAACGCGGCCCCGAGCGGCTGCTCCTGACCCGAACCGTTGGTGCCCACGGTGGCGATCTCAGTGAAGGTCTGCTCGAGGTCGTCGTCCCCGCGCTGGAGCCACGGGCGCTCCATCTCCTCCGTGCGCATGAACATGCCGTCGACGTCTTTCTGCGAAGACGGAAGTCCAAAGAGCTGCTCGAGCGAGCCCAACAGCTCATCCGGGAACGAGGTGTTGGCGACGGCCACCCGGTAGTCGAGCGCGCCACCCTTATACCGTTCGAGCACGTCGATCATCTTCGGGAAGCTCTGGGCGAGAAGGTCCTGCTCCTCACGCATGGAGCCGGAATTGTCGATGATGAACACGATGTCCATCTTGTTGCAGCCGAGGCCGCTCGAGGGTCGACCGTCGCCATCGCCCCCTTGCTCGTCCCCATCGCCAGCACCGACATCTCCGTCCCCAAAGTCACCGACCTGGCCACCGGGTTTGCCCTTGACGACGCGATCGGGCTCGGAGCAGCCCGCCGCGAGGCCGAACGAAAGGAGCAGCGGCGCCAGCCAGGAAAGGGAGAAGCGTCGAAGCACGCCGTCCGGCGGGCAGGTCAAAAAGCTCTGTGTCACCACTCACCTCACAAGTAAGAGAGCCACTCTATCCCGGGGGCTGCGCGCTGGGTATGCCCCACGCGGCCGAGCGTCTTGACTGTCGGCAAAAACGCGCTCCATCATCGAAGATTCGCCGCCAGAACGCCATCTAGCTCGCTCCCCGAGCCGATTCGCCGAGGTCCCGGTACTGCCCCATGCCACGGAGATTTTTCAGTTGCGCTAAATTCTGCTCTCCTACCTCCCTCGGGCCGACGGAAACGGGCCGGCGCGAACACCAAGGTGAAGCCCATGCATACTAGAAACGCGAACTCGGCTCAGTTACAGGACATGACCATCCTGGCCACGGCGCTCTTTGGACTCGTCCTGCTCGGCTGTGGCGGCAGCGACAAGAAGGAGGGGCAGAGCAGGAGCGGCCCCTGCACCCGCGCCGAGCTGCAAGGTTGCGGCGCGGCGTGCGCGAGCGACACGGCCTGCGAAGCGGGTCTCCATTGCGGCTCCGAAAAGACATGCACCGCGCAGTGCACGGCCGAGAGCTCGCTCGTGGATTGCGGCGAGAGCAACGCTTGCAGCGCGGTCGGCGAGTGCACCAACATGAGCGTCGGGGACGGAGATGGTGACTCGAGCGGCGACGGAGACTCGAACAGCTGCGCAAAAGTCAACGTGGCCGCGCATCCGACCACGCCCAACGTCATCTTGATCATCGATCAATCGAGCAGCATGGGGGAGGACTTGGGAGGCGTGAGCCGTTGGCAGGCGCTCAAGAACGTGTTGCTCGGCGACGAGGGCTTGATCGCCGAGCTCGAATCCCAGGTGCGCTTCGGCTTGTACCTCTATTCGAGCAAGGACTTCGATATCGAGTGCCCGGCCCTCACCATCGTGCCCGCGTCGCTCGACAACCTGGAAGCCATCACCGAGGTCTACAGCCCGGCCAGCATGATCGAGGACACGCCCACCGGCGACGCGATCAACGCCATCACCGACATGTTGGCGGGCGGCTTCAATGACCAAGGCGGCGGGGACCAGACGATCTTCATCCTGGCCACCGACGGCGAGCCCGACACCTGCGCCCAACCGGATCCGCAGCGCGGTCAGCAGCACGCCATCGACGCGGTGAAGCGTGCGTTCGACGAGGGGTTCAAGACCTTCGTGCTCGCGGTGTCCGAGGACAACCAACAAGGCATCTCGAGCGGCCACGCGCAGGACCTCGCCAACACCGGCACGGGCAAGCCGCTGGTGCCCTATAGAGATTGCGAGGACGCCCCTGATCCCGCGACGTGCGCGCCCTTCTACCGCGTGGACAGCGTGAAGAAGCTCGAGAACTCGCTGCGCGAGATCGTGTCAGGTCAGCTCGACTGCGTGATGCGACTCGACGGCAGCTTCCCCGAGGAGGTCAAGGGCGCCTGCGACGCGCAGGGCACCATCACCTTGAACGGCCAGGACCTCACCTGTGAGACCGACTGGGTGATCGTCGAGCGCTCGGTGATCGAGATCAAGGGCGCCGCGTGCGACAAGCTCAAGCAACCGGGCGCGAGCTTCTCGGCCTCCTTCGCCTGCGGCGGCATCGACCTGTTCTGAGCCATCCTCACGTCTCGCCCCGCGTCTGCTAGAAGGAGCGTGTGGGCATCAACGTCGCTCAGTTCGTGAGGCAATGGGCGCTGCGCGATGGTTCGCGCAGCGCCTTGCTGTTGCCTGAACCAGAAGGCACGCGCGCCGTGAGCTACGCCGAGCTCGACCAGCGCGCCATGCGCGCCGCCGCTCGGCTCGAGCGCGCAGGGCTCGGCGTGGGCACGCGCGTGGCGCTGACCGTCCACAACGGCTTGGGCTTCCTCGACGCTTTCCTGGGAGGGCTCTACGCGGGCTGCACGATGATCCCGGTGCCGCCCATGTCGGCGCCCCCCGAGCTCGCCCAGCGCCTCACCCGTGGACGCGCGAGCGCGTTGATCAGCGAAGCGCGCACGCGCGCGCTGAGTGAGGCCGCGCTCGCGCTCGCGCCGGGCACGCTGCACCTCGATGTCGAAGAGCTCAACGAGCCCCGCGCGCAGGCCTTCGCGCACGAAGGTCCCTCGGACCTGCCAGCGGACGCGGTGGCCATGCTGCTCTACACCTCCGGCACCACCGGCGTCGCCAAGGGAGCGATGATCACCCACGCCTCGCTCGCCACCCACACCGCAGCCTTGGTGCACCACGTGCTCCGCCTCGGCGAAGGCGATCTGGTGCTCGCCGCCCTGCCCCTCACGCACTCCTACGGGATCCGCATGACTTTGCTCGCGCCCTTCTACGCCGGCGCGCGGAGCCTGTTGCTCGAGCGCTTCGAGGCAGCCCGCGTCAGCGCGCTCCTCGCGCACGAGCCCGTCACCTGGTTCCCGGGGGTGCCCACGATGTTCCACGCGCTCGTCCACCACGCGCGCCCCGGCTCCGGACAACATGGGGGCACGCGCGCTCTGCGCTGGTGTATGAGCGCGGGGGCGCCGCTCGCTCCCGAGATCCGCAGGCGCTTCGAGGCCGCCTTCGGCGTGCCCTTGCGCCAGGGCTTCGGGCTCACCGAAGCCACCTTCAGCACCATCGCCCTCCCCGAGGACACCCGCGGCGCAGACAGCGTGGGCAAACCGGTGTTCGGCGTGGAGGTGCGGATCGCGGACGCGGACGGAACCCCGCTCCCGGCCGGCGCGCGCGGCGAGATCCTGGTGCGAGGGCAGAACGTGATGGCCGGCTACTTCGACGATCCCGAAGCCTCGCGCGCAGCCCTCGCCGCAGGCTGGCTGCGCACCGGCGACGTGGGCGTCCTGGACGAGCAGGGGCGCCTCTCGGTGGTGGACCGGATCAAGGACATGATCGTACGCGGCGGGTTCAACGTGTACCCAGCCGAGGTCGAGGCCGTCCTCTTGGCGCACCCGGACGTGCACCAAGCGATCGTGGTGGGGGTCCCCGACGCGCGCTACGGAGAGGAAGTGGCCGCCGTCGTGGTGCCGCGCCCAGGCAGCTCGCTCGATCCGGCCGCGCTCACGGCGCACTGTCGTAGCCATCTCTCGGCCACCAAGTTTCCGCGCCTTTGGGGCGCGCTCACCAGCATTCCCACGGGGCCTTCGGGCAAGCTCCTGCGCAGGGCGGTGAGGTCCCTGCTCGACTCCGGCGAGCTGCGGCTGGTCCGGGTAGAGTAAGCCGTCCCGTGCTACCGTCTTGCCCATGCGAATTCTGGTGACTGGCGGAGCAGGTTTCATTGGCAGTCAAGTGGCCGACGCGGCGCTCGCAGCAGGCCACGAAGTGATGGTGGTCGACGACCTCAGCACGGGTCGACGCGAGAACGTCCCAAACCAGGCTCGCTTCGTGGAGCTCGACATCCGCAACGGCGAGCAGCTCAAGAAGACGATCGCGGACTTCAAGCCCAACGTGGTAAGTCACCAGGCTGCGCAGACCAGCGTGGCCATCAGCACGCGGGAACCGATTCGAGACGCCGAGATCAACGTGCTGGGCAGCGTCCACCTGCTCAACGCCTGTGTCGCAAGCGGCGTGGAGCGCGTGGTCTTCGCGAGCACCGGTGGGGCTATCTACGGCGAGGTGCCGGAAGGGGAGCGGCGCAAGGAAGGCGACCGCGCCACACCGCTCAGCCCGTACGCGTGCTCCAAGTTCGCCGTGGAGGCTTACCTCGGGTGCTATCGCCACGAGTACGGCTTGCAGAGCACCGTGCTGCGCTACGCCAACGTGTATGGACCGCGCCAGGATCCGCACGGCGAGGCAGGCGTGGTGGCCATCTTCGCACAACGCTTGCTCGCCAAGCAGCCGCTGCAGATCAACGCCCGTCGCGAGAAGGGCGACGACGGCTGCGTGCGTGACTACGTGTTCGTCGACGACGTGGTGCGAGCGAACCTGGCGGCCATCGACGGCACCATCAAGGACGCGATCCTCAATGTATGCACGGGGGAGGCCACCAGCACGCGCCAGCTCGCCGAAGAGCTGCAGCGGGTGCTCGGGGCGCAGACCGAGCTGCGCGCGGGCGAGCGCCGCGCCGGTGACGTCGAGCGTTCGGTGCTGGATCCCACACGTTTCATGTCGCTGCTGGGATCCGCCACCGCCCTCGGCGACGGCCTAGCGAAGACCGGCGACTGGTTCGCCCGGCGTTGAGCCAAAAAATCGTGAGCGGGCGCGCCTGTAATCGCGTTTCTATTCGCAGCGTTCCTTGCTGCCTCCTGCCGCGCAGGTCTAGACAATTGCGGCCCGGATTTGGAATGCTATCAGCCTGAGCCATGGCCTCTCCTCCGGTTCCGCCGCCCCCCCCTCCGCTCCCACCCGGCGCAGGCGGCGCAGGCGCGCGGGGGTCTACGTCGAGTCGGCCCCGTATCCTGGTCGTGGAAGACGACGAGGACCTGCTGCGCATGATGCACCGCATGCTCAGCTCGCTAGCAGACGTGGCGATGGCCGCGGACGGAGAGCATGCCATGCGGATCCTGCAGAAGGGTCCGCCGCCTCAGCTGCTGATCACCGATTGGATGATGCCGCGCAAGGACGGCCTTACACTCGTGAAGGAGATGAAGGCCCACGAGGTTCTGAAGAACATCCCCGTGGTGATCTTGACCGCCAAGACGGCTCCCCGGGACGTCATCGCCGGCATCAACTCGGGCGCACGCCACTATCTGACCAAGCCCTTCAAGCCGGACGAACTCATCGCCAAGGTGAAAAAGGTCCTGCGCCTTCCCTGAGCGGCGCTGTTCTATCAAGCGCTGCTCTCCCCGGCGCTGTTCTATCGAGCGCTCCTCGCGTCGGCGGCTCTCGCAGCGCGCCGATGGCAGCGGTGTGCGCGCAGGAAGGTCTTGACTTCCGAGCCTCGACTTCCAGTCTCTAGGAATACATCGCAGCGCGGGGCACGTGAGCGCACGATGCAAGCTGAGCGCCCCGGTGACCTGACGATTTGCGTCCTTGGGGGAAAGACATGAACAGCAAACCGAAAGGGATGCGACGCGAAGTCTACCCGAGACCGGAACACCGCTTCGAAGGTGCGAAAGTCGGGATGACTTACCATGACTCCAAGCCCGACTATCCCCAGCCGCAAGAGGCGCCACCGCACGCGCCCAACATCGTCCTCGTGCTGCTGGATGATGTCGGCTATGGCTGGCCCAGCGCCTACGGAGGGCTCGTCCGCATGCCCACCGCGGAGAGGCTCGCGCGCTGGGGCTTGACCTATTGCCAATTTCACACGACCGGCCTCTGCGCGCCCACGCGCGCGGCGCTGCTCACCGGCCGCAATCACCACTCCGTTTCGACCGGCATCGTTCAGGAGATGGCGACCGGATACCCCGGTTACTGTGGGATCATCCCGAAGAGCTGCGCGACGCTAGCTCAGATCCTCCAGCCCAATGGCTATGCGACGGGTTGGTGGGGGAAAAATCACAACGTCCCCGAGAACCAGGCGAGCCCGACCGGACCGTTCAGCAACTGGCCCACGGGGCTAGGGTTCGATTACTTCTACGGATTCGTCGGAGGAGAGACGGACCAGTTCTATCCGGCGCTCTTCCGAAACACGGTCCCGGTGGAAGCGCCGACGCGGCCGAGCGATGGCTATCACCTCACGACCGATCTCGCAGACGACTGCATCGCCTGGATGCGAACCCAAAAGTCCATCGCGCCTGACCGCCCGTTTTTCGTTCACTTCGCGCCGGGCGCGGCGCACGGCCCGCATCAACCTCCGTTCGAGTGGCGGGGGCGCAACGCCGGACGCTTTGACATGGGGTGGGACCGCTATCGTGAAGAGGTGCTCGCGCGGCAACTCGCGATGGGCGTCGTCCCCCCCGGAACGCAACTGACGAGCCGGCCCGCAGCCATTCCGGCATGGGATGGCTTTGGCGCCGACGAGCAGCGGCTCTTCAAGAAGCAGGTGGAGAACTTCGCCGACTTCCTCGAGCACACGGATTACGAGGTGGGCCGCCTAGTGCAGGCGCTCGATGAGATGGAGCAGCGAGAGAACACGCTCTTCATCTACATCCTCGGCGACAACGGCTCGAGCGCCGAGGGCTCCCTGCGCGGCACAATCAGCGAGCTGGCCACGATGCAGGGAATCGAGCCGCCGCTCGAGACAAGCCTCGAACGGATCGACGAGCTCGGCCTGCCCGGGACCAGCCCGCACTTCGCGGTGGGTTGGGCCTGGGCTGGCGACACGCCGTTTCAGTGGGTCAAGCAGGTCGCCTCGCACTTCGGCGGCACCCGAAACGGCATGGTCGTGAGCTGGCCGGGTTGGATCGCGGATGTGGGCGCCACGCGCTTTCAGTTCCATCACGTGATCGACGTGGTGCCCACCCTCCTAGACGTGATCGGCATCGCCGAGCCGGCGATGGTGGATGGCGTGGCCCAGAAGCCCATGGAGGGGGTGAGCATGGCCTACACCTTCGACCGGGAGAACGCGAACGCGAAGAGCACGCGCACCACCCAGTACTTCGAGATGCTCGGCAATCGCGCGCTCTACCACGAGGGCTGGATCGCGAGCTGTCGGCACGGAAGTCCGCCCTGGGTCACCACGGGCAGCGCCGACTTCGCCGACGATCGCTGGGAGCTCTACAACATCGAAGACGACTTCAGTCAGTCCGAGGACCTCGCCGCGAGCCACCCGAAGAAGCTCCGCGACTTGCAAGAGCGATTTCTCGTCGAAGCGGGCCGCTACGACGTGCTCCCGCTCGACGACCGCTTCGCGGAGCGCATGGACGCCACGCTGCGCCCGAGCGTCTTCGGGGACCGGAAGAAGATCACGCTCTTTTCGGGGATCTGGGGGCTGCCGGAAGGGAGCGCTCCCAAGACCGCCAACGTCGATCACGCGATCGACGTGATCGCGGAGATCCCGGCGAAAGGCGCAGAAGGAGTCCTCATCTGCCTCGGAGGAGACACGGCGGGTTGGAGCCTCTTCGTCGAGGGCGGGCGGCTGCGTTATCACTACAACTGGTTCACGCTGGCGCGCTATGACGTCGTCGCCGATTCTCCGCTCCCGCGCGGACGGGTGACATTGCGCTTGGAGTTCGAGTGCGAGGCGCCCGAGGCGCCGCCCGGCGGCCCCGCACGGGTGCGCCTGTTCCAGGATGGGCGACTCGTCGGCCAGGGCCGTGTCGACAAGCAAGTGCCGGGGCGGTTCGGGTTCGAGGGCATGGACGTCGGGAAGGACGCGAGGTCCCCCGTGTATCCCGGCTACCGGGATCGTCTTCCCTTCCAATTTACGGGTCGAATCGAGCGTATCGAGCTCCAGCTCGGCGAAGCGGCGGCGCGGACCACCGAGGAGTTGGTCGCGCGTCACTTGCAGGATTACTGAGCGCCTCGACGGGAGGGACGTCATGAGAGAAGTTCTCGCGCAGACGACGAGCATCGCCGTCACCGTCTTTGCCGTAAGCAGCATGCTGTCGGTCGGACTCGCCTACCGCGCGGACCAGATCCTCGGTCCGCTCCGAGAGGTTCGCGCCGTGTTCCGTGCCCTGGTCGCGAACTTCGTCCTGGTGCCGCTGTTGGCCGTGGCGATCGAGCGGTTGGCCCCGCTCGAGCCGCCGCTTGCGCTCGGGCTGTTCCTGCTCGCGGGCTCGGCCGGCGCGCCGTTCTTGATCAAGCTAACGAGCGCCGCGGGCAGCGACCTCTCACTCAGCGCGGCGCTCTTGCTCCTGCTCGTCCCGGCGACGGTCCTTTTTCTCCCGTTCTACGTGCCGCTCGCCATGTCCCACCCATCCCTGCGCGAGCTCTCGTATGTGCCGTCCAGCCCGCTCGCGATCGGCCTGCCGCTGCTCTCGACGTTGGTCCTGCCGATCTGGATCGGCCTGGCTGTGAAGGAGCTCGCCCCGCAATTGGCTGAGCGACTCGTGCCGATTGGAGGCAAGGTAGCGACCGTCTCCCTCGTGATGGTGGTCGTCTCGATCCTCGGTGCCAACGCTCAAGATTTTGCCAGGATCCTGAGGACCCCCGCGGTCCTCTCAGGGACCCTGCTGATCCTTGGCGCCTTCGCGACCGGATCTTTGCTCAGCCGCCGCGACCGCAGCGTGGTGCTCGGGCTGGGAACGGCGCAACGTAACGTCGCGGGCGCGATGGTGATCGCGTCTCGAGACTTCACTAACCCCGAGGCCCTGGTGATGATCACGGCTTCCTTCCTCGCCGGGTTGATCGTGCTGTTTCCGATCTCATGGTTCTTGAGCAGGAGAGCGCCGCGCGTCGGGCTCCCGACCTCCAAAGCCGCACCGATCTGAGGCGACAAAACGACGGAGCGCGGGTGCATCTTTCCGCCTCCTCGCCGGCAGCTATCCAACGAGGGGAAGTCGTGATGGCGAGCAGGGAGACTGACGAGGAAGAGTCTGAGCCGATCTCCGATCCGGCATCCCTCGCCACCTTGCCGGGTGCCATCGAGCTGCAGAAGGTCGTCGCCCATGCCCGAAAGCGCGCGCCCCCCCAACCGACATCGATTCGCCAGGAGGCGGTCGCCGGACTGACAGTGACCATCGTCAGTGTGCCCGATGGTATGGCCGGCGGCGTCCTCGCGGGAGTGAATCCCGTCTATGGTCTCTACGCCAGCATGATTGGGCCTGTCGTCGGAGGCCTTCTCTCCAGCACTCAGCTGATGGTGATCAACAACACGAGCGCCGTATCGCTGGTGGTCGGACAGGCGCTGAGCGGCGTCTCCGGCGAACAGCGTGAGAGCAATTTGTTCCTCACGGTCGTGCTGGCGGGCTTGTTCACGATCGCGTTTGGTCTGCTGGGGCTGGGGCGAATGATCCGGTTTGTGTCCTACTCGGTGATGACCGGCTTCGTGGCGGGAATCGCGGGGCTCTTGGTGCTCAGTCAGCTCTCCACCGCCGCCGGATACAAGGGGGAGGGCGTAAATCGGATCATGGAGACCGTCGATTTGATGAGGCACTTCGAGGACATCAATGTCGCCGCTGTCACGATCGCGGCGGCGACTCTGTTGTCCACGGTCGTGCTGCAGCGCACCCGTCTACGCGCGTTTGCGGGCTTGTTCGGGATCGCGACGGCGAGCCTTGCGGTTTTCGTGTTCGGACTGGACGTGCAAGTCGTTCGAGACGTGGGCCATATTCCCAGCGGAATCCCCATACCTAACCTGCCGGCGTTTGGCGATACGTTGCAGGTGATCACGGGCGCGTTGTCGGTGGCCACCATTGTGGTCGTTCAGGGCGCTGGGGTCAGCCAGAGCGTGCCCAACCCGGACGGATCGCGCAATCGGGCCTCACGCGACTTTATCGCCCAAGGGGCCGCCAATGTTGCGGCGGGATTGTTCCGCGGCCTGCCGGTGGGCGGCTCGCTCAGCGCCACCGCACTGAACGTGGCAACGGGGGGCCGTCGACGTTGGGCCGCGGTCTTTTCAGGGCTGTGGATGGCTGCCATCGTCATCGGCGTTCCAGACCTGGTAGCGCAGGTGGCGATGCCGGCGCTGGCGGGCCTGCTCATCCTCGTGGGCCTTCAGCTCATCAAACCACGAGACGTGGCCTCGGTCTGGCGAGCCGGCTGGCCCTCTCGCCTGGTCGGTAGTGCCACATTCATTGCTACGCTGGTACTGCCGATCCAGGCGGCGATCGGCCTCGGGGTAGCCATCTCCACCATGGTCTACATAAGCAGGTCCTCCGCCGATATCACGATCGTGGAGCTGTTTGAGCGACCCGATGGGCGGCTCGAAGAGCGCAAACCTCCCAGGCGCCTGTCTGGCAACCGGGTGACGGTCCTCGACATTTACGGCAACCTCCTCTTCGCAGGAGCTCGAACCCTGGAACGGCTGCTCCCACCTCCTGCGGAAGACGCGGAGCATCCTGTAGCTGTCCTGCGCTTGCGCGGTCGCACCAAGCTTGGAGCCACCTTGGAGGAGGTGCTGTCCAAATACGCCGAAAAGCTCGAGGCTGCAGGAGGAAGGTTGTATCTCACCGGGCTCGGCAAGGAGGCGCATGAGGAAGCCGTTCAGATGCGCAAGCTCCAGGTGAGCGGGCCGGTGCGCGCCTATGAAGTTACCCCGATCATTGGGAAGTCCACAGGGGATGCACAGGCCGATGCGGAAGCCTGGCTGATCCGCGCGGGGAAAGAAGAAGAAGAAGAAGAGGAGTGAGCTCCGAGGTGGCCTTCGCGAGGACTTGCTTTTCGCCACCGCCTCATGTCGCAATGTCCAGCTTGAGGGCCCCCACGCTGTCCGCGCGCCGAACCGATGGCGGAAACCTCGTGCTACTTTCACGGATGCCGGAGCGACTCGTGTTCCTCCTCGCCAGCTGGTTTCTCCTTGCCGGCTGGGCGACGATTGCGCACGGCGAGTGCCGCCGGCCCAAGCTCCAGCTCCTCCGCTACCAGGAGGACTGGTCATCGCTGCGCGATCCGAAATGTCGCACCCACGTATTCGATCCAGTGAAGTACCAGCCACTCGGTTCGCGCGCGTATGTTTCGTTCGGCGGCGAGATCCGCCAATGGTACGAGCACTATCACAACCCCGACTGGGGACGCCTTCCACAGGACAAAGGCTACTCGCTTCAGCGCTACCTGGCGCACGCCGACCTCCATATCGGGCCGCGCTTCCGCGCGTTCACGCAGCTCGGCAGCCACCTCGCCTTCGGGCGCGCAGATGGGCCGCGGCCGGAGATCGACGAGGACCAACTCGATCTGCAGCAGGCGTTCGTCGAGCTGTCGTTCGAGATCCGGGGCGCGGGCACGATCGGCCTGCGCGCAGGGAGACAAGAGCTCGAGTACGCGGACGCACGCCTCGTCGCGGTGCGGGAGAACGCCAACGTGCGACTTCGTTTCGGTGGGCTACGGACAATGCAGAAGTTCCACCAGTGGCAACTCGACACCTTCGTCCTCACACCGATCGAAGTGAACCCCGGGGTGTTCGACGATAAGCCGACGGTCGGGCAGACGAACGGACAGACGTTCTGGGGCGTCTACGCGTTTGGCCCGCTCCTCATTCGCGCGCTTCAGCTTGATGCCTACTACCTCGGCCTGCGCCGGCGCGAGGTCACCTTCGCGCAGGGGACCGCCCCCGAGCTGCGACACACCCTCGGGACGCGCCTCTCAGGAACGTCCGCAGGGGTAGAGTACAACGTCGAGGGCATGTACCAAACCGGCTCGTTCGGCGTGGGCAGGATCAACGCGTGGAGTATAGGCTCGTTGTTCGCTTACAACCTCGAGCACATCGCGACGAGACCGCGCCTCGGTACGCAGCTCAACACCACCAGCGGCGACAAAAATCCGCGCAGCCCCAACCTGCAGACGTTCGACCCGCTGTTCCCGCGTCAGGCCTATTTCAGCCAGGCCGCCCTGATCGGCCCGCTCAACCACATCGACCTCCACCCATTCCTCGACCTGCACCCGACAGAGAACATCTTGCTCCGCTTCGACTGGGATTTCTTCTGGCGCTACAGCGCTGCGGACGCGCTCTATCGCCCGTCGGGCCAGCCGCAGGTGGAGCCGAACTCCGCGCGCTACGTCGGAAGCCAAGGCGAGGTCGTAGTCCGATGGCTGGCGCTGCCCGGCCTCGATCTCAACCTCGTCTACTCCTACTTCTTCGCGGGACCGTTCTTGAAGCGCGCAGATCTCGATCGCGACGTGGGCTTCGTCGCCGTGTGGGTCCGCGCTCGGATCTGAGCCGGGCCTCTGCAGGCCCCTGGCGAGCGCAGGCTTCAGTGCTCGTGCGCGTGCTTCGCGCCGTCCTTGTCTTGCTCGCGGGCGGAACCGCCCGCTTCGACGAGGCCATACAGGATGGTCACTTGGTGCGTCACGGTGAGCTCACCGCGCTCCACGGGCATGCTCGTGCTGGCCATCTCGGCGCGCGCGGCGAACATCGGCGTCACCGGTCCCTGGCTCAGCGCGCCGTCCGTGATCGCCACAATCGGGCCGAGCGCCACGCCGGTGAGCTGCTGCAGCTGCTCGGCGTTCTGCTTCGCCTGCTCCACCGCCTTGGCGCGCGCCTGCGCGATCAGCGGCGACGGGTCGGCCACCTCGAACGAGATGCCCCACATCTGATTGACGCCCGCCGAGGTCGCCGCGGCGAGCACCTGCGAGATGCGGTCGAGGTTGCGCACCGTGACCTCGACCATGTTGCTCACCCGATAAAAGCCCTCGGGCGCCGGAGCAGGCGCCGCGGCGATCTCCGCGCTGGCTCCCGCCTTGCCGGACGCGCTGCGTGTGGCCTCCACCGGCATCGGCGGAGGCGGCGGCTGATGGTCCCGCTCGAAGTGGATCGAGAGGCTGTGGGTGCGCAGGTCCCCGTCCGCTACACCGGCGGCCTTGAGCGCCGCGAGCACCCTGGCCATGCGCTGATTGGCCTCGGCCACCGCCTGCTCTGCCTGGGGTGCGCGCGCCTCTACGCCCACATTGGTGCGTGCGATGTCGGGCGCGGCCTTGACCTCCCCCACCCCCACCACGCTGATGCCCGCCACGCCTGGCATGCCGTGCCGGCCCCTGTGGTGGTGGTGTCCATGCGCGTGATGATGGGCACAGCCCTGGGCGACCAACGAAAGGACGGAGAAGGCCAGCGCGAGGGCGAGCGCCTTCGGCCGTGCCGAGCGCGTCCGTGCGCGGCCAGGGCCATCGAAATGGGCACTTCGGCCTGCGAGCAAAACACGACGAGGACTCTTCATCGGGGCTGTCTTCCTTTCGCGAACTTCGTACTCTAGCGCTTCATGCCGCGGCGATCGTACACCTTCCCGCACTCAGCGCTGATACCCGTCCTTTGTGCCACATTGATGGCCGGAGCCTGCGGCGCCCGCGTGGAAAAGGACCCCGCGATGTCCGAGCCTGCCGCGGCGGGCGCGGGCGTCGTCACGCGCGCAGCGCGCCCCCCGAGCTGCCCCGAGCGCGCTCCGGCCAAGGCCGAGCTGCCCAACACGTTCCCCGAGCTCTCGCAGCTCGACTACTGGCTCGCGCGGAACACACCGCGCGAGCTCGATGAGGCGTTGGTCACGCCGGAGATGGCCAGGGCGCATGACGTGGCGCTGCGCAGCGCGGCCGACGGAACGCCGCGCAGCGTGGACCTCACGCGCACCATGAGCTCCGAGGAGCTCATCACGGAGCTCTCCGCGCGCCTCTCGGCCTTCGCGCCGCGCTTCAGCTCCGGAGAGCTCGCGGCGGTGAGTCGTCCGGCCGAGCACGCGGCGCAGCTGCGCGCCGATCCCCGCGCGTTGTTCAAGGAGTCCCGGAGCCTCGTCGTCGCGCTCTCGCCGGTCGAGCTCTACTGCTTGCCGTTCACCACCAAGGTCGTCTCCAACACCGGCAATCCCCGGTTCGATCGCAACCGCTGCAGCCACGCGCGGGCCCAGGAGCCGCTCGAGATCCTCGGCAGCTACGGGGACGACCTACGCGTCGCCCGCACGCGCTACGCGTGGGGGTTCATCACGCGCGACGCGGCGCTCTCCGCGCCGGTGCCGGACGAGCTGGCCGAGACGTATCGCCGCGCCGAGAGTGAGCTCACGTTGCTCGCACCGCTCGCGCACGCGGGCACGAAGCTGCCCGCGGGCACGCTCCTGCCACGGGCCAGCGCGAGCAAAGCGAAGGGCAATGCCGCGTCCGAGGAGGCCTGGCTCGCCGGCACGCAGAGCTTCGAGCGCACCACGTTGGACGCCGCGCAGGCACACACTACGGCGCGCCAGCTAACGCGACGCGCGTTCCTCACGGAAGCGTTCAAGCACATCGGCGCCCCCTACGGCTGGGGCGACGAACAGGGAGGCCGCGACTGCTCGCGGCTCGTGCTCGACGTGCTCTCCCAGTTCGGGCTGCACATCCCCCGCACAAGCGGCGAGCAGGGCGCTTCGGGGCTCTACACCGTCGACGTGCCCGCCGACGCCGACGAGACCGAGCGCTTGGGCTTGCTCGAGGCCGCGCACGCGCGGGGCCTCGTGCTCGTCCAGCTACCGGGCCACATCATGATCTATCTCGGCCGCGACCATCAGGGCACCCCGCGCGTGCTCCACTCGTTCGCCGAGTACCTCGCGCCCTGCCCGGAGGCCGCCGCAGCAGACAAATCCGCTCGCTCAACAGAGCAGGAGACTCTGTTCGAGGTCGGCCGCGTGAGCGTGACCGACTTGTCGCTCGGCAAGGGCACCACCCGGCGCTCCTTCCTCGAGCGGTTCACGCGGCTCACGGTGTTCGGCAAGGCGCCCGATCACACGCTGCTCGCGCTCAGCAAGTTCCGCAGGCCGCTGCCGCCGAGCAAGCTCACGGTGCCCAAGGACTGCCGCGACAGCCTGGACGTCGCGCTCTTTCGCAGCCCACGCGCTCCCCACACGCGCGCGCCGCTGCGCGTGATCGCGGCCACGCAAGAGGACACGCGGCCGGCCGGTCTTTGGCTCATCAATCCCAAAGGTGAGCTTGTGAGCCCCGTCGTTCGCGAGCTCGGCGTGGGCCCCTATGCGCGCTTCGTGGAGGTCCCCTCCCCCATGCCCGGGCGCTGGACGGCGCTGCTCGCGGACGGCGATCGCACGCTCGCCTGCGAGCGCATCCGCGTCTCCGATCGCCCGCCTTCCGCGGCCGATCCGCGCGAGCCCGACGCGCCCGCCTGGCCCTCCCGCATCGCCTGGGAACGAGACACGGAGAACCTCTACGCGGCCTTCGTGGAGCAGCTCTTCTCGCAGCCGGAGAGCGATCTCGGAAGCTGGCCCTCGCTCACGCCGCTGATCGCCGATCCCACCTACAACCTGCTGTTCGACCACCTCGGCATGCAGGAGGACAGCCGCCTTAAGCTCGCCCCCGACTGCGCAGATCTGCCCTACTTTCTGCGCGGCTACTTCGCCTGGAAGCTCGGCCTGCCGTTCGGCTATCGCCGGTGCACCCGGGGCAAGGCCGGGGTCGCACCGCGCTGCGGGGAGCTCGTGACCAACGCGCTCCCGATCGACGCCGAGGACGACGTGAAGGCCTTCGACGTATTCGTGCGCCAGAAGGTCGGCTCGAGCGTGCACTCCGCGTCCGCGCGCACGTTGCCCACGGACGAGGCCAGCGACCTCTATCCCCTGCCGTTTTCGCGCGAGGCCATCAAGCCCGGCAGCGTGTTCGCCGACCCGTACGGTCACACCATCGTGGTCGCCAAGTGGATCCCGCAGGGATTTCGTGGCGCGGGGATGCTGATCGGCGCCGACGCCCAGCCGGACGCGACCGTCGCGCGCAGGCGCTTCTGGCGCGGGAACTTCTTGTTCACGCCCGACATCAAGGAGGTCGGCGCCGGCTTCAAGGCATTTCGCCCGCTCGTGACCAACAAGCAGACCGCGTTGACCGAGGCGCTCGGATCCAGCGCGCTCGCGGCCAACGGGAACTTCCCCGTGCCTGCGATGGATCAGTACCAGGGCACGCAGGACGATTTCTACGCGCGGATGGACGAGCTGATCTATCCGCGCGCCGTGGGCCTCGCCGATCGTCTGGAGCAGCTCGTGACCGCGCTCGAGGAGCAGGTCGCGCGCCGCGTGGAGGCCATCGACGTGGGCGAGCGGGGCATCCCGAAGGGTGCGCGCCCGGTGCGCATGCCCGAGGGCTACGCCGTCTTCGAGACCACCGGCGCGTGGGAGGACTTCGCCACGCCGTCGCGCGACATGCGGCTCTTGATCGCCATCGACGCGGTGCGGGGGCTGCCAGACGATGTGTCCAAGCGACCGGAGCGCTACGGCATCGAGCCCTCTGCCCGCGAAACGGCCAAGAGCGAGCTTGAGAGCAAGCTGCGTGAGTCCCTCGCCCAGCGTCGCTTCCAGTACACCCGGAGCGACGGCTCCCTCTTCGAGCTCAGCCTCGCCGACGTGCTCGCGCGCGCCGAGGCGCTCGAGATGGCTTACAATCCCAACGACTGCCCCGAGACGCGCTGGGGCGCGCCGAGCGGCAGCGACGAACTCACCACCTGCAAACGCCACGCGCCCGCCGAGCAAAAGAAGCGCATGGAGCGCTACCGCTCCTGGTTCTCGGAGCGCGTCCGCCCTCCGCGCTGATGCGGGGCCCGCTCCTAACCCCCGCGCGCTACTCCTTCGCCGGGGGCTCCTCCTTGACCTGCGTCTGCGCGGGAAGCTCGGTCACCTCCGCCTCCGTGTGACGCAGGGTGTCGCGCACGACCTCCGTTCGTTCGGTGACGCTCTTCGTGATGATCACCTCTTCCACCACGTGGACGCGCTTGCCCACGATGGGCTCTTCGGAGCGCGCCTTCACTTCGAACGACCCGTCGCGAAGGCGCGCTTCGGCTTCCGCCGCGCTCAGCGTGCGATTGGTCGGATGACGCTCCACCGTGACCCGCTCGTCGCGCAAGCGCACCGACCTCTCCGCCGGCAGCTCCGCCATGCGGGCTTGTACGCGGACTCCGCCGCGCTCGACCACCCGCTTTCCGACCTCGAGCTCCTCGTTCACGATCGGGATGACCAGATCGTTCTCGTCCACCCGCTGCGTGGGCGCGCGCTCCGTCGCCCTCACCTCCCGTGGCGCGGCGGCCTGTGGCGCGGCGGCGACCTGCGCTTCGCTGGCGCGTGGCTCGGGGGGCGGGGGCGGCTCAGGGCTCGGCGCGTGAGCCTCCCCAGGCTGGGCGGCCGCGCTACGCGTGGTCGTCTCGGTGCTTCGGGTATCGGGTCCGCCCAGCGTCACGATTCCCTCGCCGAGCAAGACGTCGTGCGCCGGGAATTTGCGGCCATCGGAGAGCACCACCTGAGAGACGTATTGCGTTTCCGTGTCCACGATCAGCTCGTCGACCGTGCCGAGCAGGTTGCCCGCCCCATCCCGCAGGGGCCAACCGCGCACGTCCTCCTCGCTGTGATCCAGCTCCCATGAAGGGAGCCGTGAAAGAGCACCTAACATGGGTTCCTCCTTTGCTTGGTCCGTGATCTGCCTTCTCCACCCTCTTGATCGCGCGCTACCTCTGCAGCGAGGTCGCGCTCACGGTGCGGTTGCGCCGCGCGCAGGAGTCGCTGTCCTCGGTGCACACCACCCCGGCGATGCCGACGCTGAACTGCGACTCGGGCACGCCCATCGAGCGCAGCTCACGGGCGATGCTGTCTGCCCGACTCCGGGCGACGACCGTCCCCTCGTCCGGAGTCGCGCGCCCCTCGATCCTCACCCGACGGGAGGAGTTCGCCTTGAGGCACGTCGCCAGCTGCTCGAACTCGGCTCGCTCGCCCTGGGAGAGCGTCGATGACCCAGTCGCGAAGCTCAGCGTCGCGGGATCGCATGGCGTGACGGCGGCTCGCGTGGCCTCGCCACGACGACCGAACAGCGCCCACAGCACGAAGAGCCCGATCGCGATCGCGAGTAACCACGGCCAAGCCCGGGTCCGCCGGCCCTCGCGGCGGTGCACATGGATCTGATCTGCGCGGCGACCGACCGCCTCATTGCGGAACCGTTCGTGATGGGTTGTGTTCGCCATGCCATCCTCCCCCGCCTGGAGCGCACTCCGATCTGCGCCCTCCGGGCGCTCGAGCCGGCTTTCCGCCCCCCTTCAAGGTGGCACCCACCCTGCTGGCGCGCGCCCTCAAAATGACCTTTTCATCGGGACACCCGCGCGCACGTTTACTCCATGCGCACGCTGCTCCTCTCTGCGCTCCTGGGCGCGAGCTTCGCTCTCACCAACACGGCGACCGCCGAATCGCAGAACTTCTCACCATGGGTGGGGAGCTATCAGAGCGCGTCACCGGAGAGCGCGAAGGATGTCATCGAGCGCGCGATCGAAGACGGTACGAGCGCGCTGGGCCCACTCCGGCGCAGCGTGGCGCGCAAGCGCCTGAAGAGCACGAACGGCGTCAACAACACCGTGCGCATCATCCCTTCGGGAGACGAGCTGATCACCGACTTCGACGGTCGGACGTATCGCGCACCCACCACGGGCGAGGCCGAACAGGCCAAGGACCCCGACGGCAAGCTCGTTGCGGTCTCCTACAGAGCGGTGGGGGACACCCTCAAGAGCCGCTACGTCGCCGAGGACGGCGAAAAACGGATCGACTTCAAGCGCACCCCGGACGGGCACGGCATGATCATGCACGTCACGGTGATCAGCGAGAAGCTGCCCGCCCCGATCAAATACAGCCTCTCCTACAAGAAGAAGGAGTGATCGCCGAGGCACGGGCTCTCCGGCGCCGAAGGCTCCGGTTCGATCGCGCTGGAGGCGCTCACCCCCACCGCGTGATAAAAAGGGGGCAGCTTGGAGTTGCCCTCAACGCTCGTGTCCGGCGTCCTCGGCAGCGTGGTGGCGAGCCTCGGCACCACGCTGGGCGCGGCGCTGATCTTCGTACGCACCCGCTGGAGCGCGGATGCGCAGCGGCTGATGCTGGCCGTGGCTGGCGGCATGATGCTCGGCGCCACCTTCTTTTCCCTGCTCCAGCCTGCCATCGAACTGGTGCGCGCGCGCGGCGGCTCGAACCTCCACGCCGTGATCACGGCGAGCGTCGGGCTCTCGCTCGGCGCGATCGTGCTCTGGGCCGTCCACGGCGCCGTCCCGCACGAGCACTTCACCAAGGGGCGCGAAGGGGGCGGCTGGTATCACCTGGGCCGCAATCACCTTTTCGTACTGGCCATCGCGCTGCACAACTTTCCCGAAGGCCTCAGCGTGGGCGTGGCCTACGGCGATCCAGTCGCCACGACCGGATATGCGGTCACGCTCGGCATCGCGGCGCAGAACCTGCCAGAGGGTCTAGCGGTGGTGGCCGCCTTGATCGCCGACGGGAGTACCCGCGCGCGCGCGTTCCTCATCGCGGCCCTCACCGGCTTCGTTGAGCCGGTAGGGGGGCTCGTTGGGGCCACCGCCGTCAGCTTCAGCGAGGCCCTCTTGCCCGGCGCGCTCGCGTTCGCAGCCGGCGCCATGCTGTACGTCGTGTCCGGGGAGGTGATCCCCGAGACTCACGTGCCGGGCCGAGAGCACAGCGCCACCTTCGCGGTCGTCGCGGGCTTCATCGCCATGATGGCAGTCGCCATGCTGCTGGGATGAGCGCACGCGCGTAGGTCGCTCCCCATTCTGCGGCCTACGCGCCAGGCACAGAGCGTCGACGCCCAAACCACGTCGATTTCGAATCGAAATCTCGGTTTTTGGTGCTCGCGCAAAATTTTCGCTTCGAGGGTGAGATTGGTCTCGAAAGTTGAGTCCGTTGTCGCCGCTCGCGACGTCATGTGGGACACGCGGGAACAACGGAGCACCTCCAACACCATGAGTACCCTTTCGAAGACCTTCTTCGGGCTCGCGATCGTCGCGACGCTCGCCTGCCATCCCCACGACGAACACGAGAAAAGCGAAGAGCCCGGGAAATTTCCGGTCACCAACCCGATCCGCAGAGACATCGATACTACGCGGGACTACGTCGCGCAGGTCCGTGCCATCCAGCATATCGAGCTGCGCGCGCAAGAGCGCGGCTATCTACAGGGCATCTCGGTCGACGAGGGACAGCTCGTGAAGGCCGGCCAGAGGATGTTCCAGATCATGCCCAGGCTCTACGAGGCCGAGCTGAAGAAGGCGCAGGCCGAGGCCGAGTTCACGCAGATCGAATTCCAGAACACAAAACTGCTCGCCGACAAGACCGTGGTCTCTCCGCAGGAGCTCGCGCTGGCCAAGGCCAAGATGGACAAGGCGCAAGCCGAGCTTTCGCTCGCCAAGGTTCACCTCGACTTCACCGACATCCGCGCGCCCTTCACCGGCATCATGGGCCGCTTCCATGCGCGTCTCGGCTCGCTGGTGGACGAAGGCGAGCTCCTCACCACGCTGGCGGACAACAGCACGGTGTGGGTCTATTTCAACGTCACGGAGGCCGAGTACCTCGACTACAAGGCGCAGTCCGCGGGAGCAGCCCCTCAAGCCGTGCAGCTCATGATGGCCAACGGGCAGGTGTTCCCGCAGACCGGAAAGATCGAGACCATCGAGGCCGACTTCAACAACGAGACCGGCAACATCGCCTTCCGCGCGGCCTTCGCCAACCCGGACGGCCTCCTCCGGCACGGCGAGACCGGCAAGGTGTTGATGAAGACGACGCTCCGCAACGCGCTGATCATCCCGCAAAAGTCCACCTTCGAGGTGCTCGACAAGAAGTACGTCTTCGTGGTCGACGCAGAGAACAAGGTGCGCACGCGTGAGATCTCCGTGACCCACGAGCTCCCCCACCTCTACGTGATCGGCTCGGGCCTGGACGAAAAGGACCACGTCCTGCTCGACGGTCTGCGTAAGGTCCGCGACGGGGTGGAGATCGTGGCGGAGTACCAGAAGCCCGCCGAGGTCCTCGCGAGCCTCGATCCCGGCGTGCCCTGAGCGCTCCACATTGGCCCGCATCCGCCGGCCACGGACGCCTCCGAAAATTCTTCCTCACCTGGTGTAGCCGATGTTCAGCCGCTTCATCCGCAGACCGGTCCTCGCGATCGTGATCTCCATCGTGTTCCTATTCCTCGGGACGCTGGCGATCCGGGCCCGCCCAATCTCCCAGTTCCCCGAGATCGCCCCCCCGCGCGTGATCGTGTCGATCGAGTTTCCCGGCGCGAGCGCCGAGGTGTTGGTGGAGTCGACGCTGGTGCTCCTCGAGCGCTCGATCAACGGCGTGCAGGGCATGCGCTACATGATCTCCGACGCGACCAGCGCGGGCGAAGCGACCATCCAGGTCATCTTCGACCTCGACACGGACCCCAACCAGGCCGTGGTGAACGTCAAGACCCGCGTGGATCAGGCGTTGAACAAGCTCCCGCCGCTGGTGCAGCGCGAGGGCGTCGTGGTGTCGCGCGTGCAGCCCAGCATGCTGATGTACGTCAACCTGTTCAGCCAGGACAAGAACGCGGACGAGAAGTTCCTCTACAACTTCGCGAACGTGAACGTGATCCCGGAGCTCCAGCGCATCAAGGGCATCGCGCAGGCCAGCATCCTCGGAAACCGCAACTACGCCATGCGCGTGTGGCTCAACCCCGACCGCATGCGCGCGTACAACGTCTCGGCCCAAGAGGTGATGGAGGCGATCGACGAGCAGAGCGTGATCGGCCGCCCGGGCCGCCTCGGGCAGAGCTCGGGCAAGACCGCGCAGTCTCTGGAGTACGTGCTCTCGTACGAGGGGCGCTTCAACAAGCCCGAGCAGTACGAGAACATCGTGGTGCGCGCGAATTCGGACGGCGAGCTCTTGCGCCTCAAGGATCTGGCCACCGTGGAGCTGGGCAGCGAGTACTTCGACATCTACTCGAACATCGACGGCAAACCGTCGGCGGCGATCGTGCTCAAGCAGATCTACGGCAGCAACGCGAGCGACGTCATCGCGCGCGTGAAGGAGAAGCTCAAGGAGCTCGAGAAAGACGCTTTCCCCGCCGGGATGGAGTACGAGATCAGCTACGACGTCTCCACGTTCCTCGACGCCTCCATCGAGAAGGTGGTGCACACCCTGGGCGAGGCCTTCGTGCTGGTTGCCCTGGTGGTGTTCATCTTCCTCGGAGACTTTCGCTCCACGCTGATCCCGACGCTCGCCGTGCCGGTCTCGCTGGTGGGCGCGTTCGTGTTCATGCAGATGTTCGGCCTCACCATCAACTTGATCACGCTGTTCGCGCTCGTGCTCGCGATCGGCATCGTGGTAGATGACGCGATCGTCGTGGTCGAGGCGGTCCACGCCAAGATGGAGGAGCTGCACTGTTCGCCCTACCAGGCGGTCAAGCTGGTGCTCGGTGAGATCAGCGGCGCGGTCATCGCGATCACGCTGCTGATGACCTCGGTGTTCGTGCCGGTGGCCTTCATGACGGGCCCCGTCGGCATCTTCTATCGACAGTTCTCCATCACCATGGCGAGCTCCATCATCCTCTCGGGCATGGTGGCGCTCACGCTCACGCCCGTGCTGTGCGCGATGATCCTGAAGAACACCCACGGAAAGCCCAAGCGACGCACGCCCATCTCCTGGTTCCTCGATCTGTTCAACCGCGGCTTCGACAAGGTGACCGGCAAGTACGTCGGGCTCTTGAGGCTGATCGCGAATCGACGCCTCGTCACCTTCGGGCTGCTCGCAGCGTTCGGCTTCGGCATCTTCCAGGTCAACAAGGACCTGCCGGCCGGCTTCGTGCCCAACGAGGATCAGGGCATGATCTACGCGATCGTCCAGACGCCGCCCGGCTCGACCCTGGAGCGCACGAACGAGGTGGCCCGCACGCTGCAGGGCATCGCCGAGACGATCGACGGTATCGCCTCGGTCTCCTCGCTCGCGGGCTACGAGGTGCTCACCGAGGGCCGTGGCTCCAACGCCGGCACCTGCCTGATCAACCTCAAGCCCTGGTCGGAGCGGAAGCACTCGGTGAACGAGATCATCGAGGAGCTCGAGGAGAAGGCCCAGGGCATCGGCGCTATCGTGGAGTTCTTCGAGCCGCCCGCCATCCCGGGTTACGGCGCGGCAGGCGGCTTTTCGCTGCGCATGTTGGACAAGACCAACAGCACCGACTACCACGCGTTCGACCGCATCAACACGGAGTTCATGGACGCGCTCCACAAGCGCAAAGAGCTCACGGGTCTGTTCACCTTCTTCGCGGCGAACTATCCGCAGTACGAGCTGATCGTCGACAACGCGAAGGCGATGCAGAAGGGCGTCTCCATCGGCAAGGCCATGGAGAACCTCGACATCATGATCGGAAGCACCTACGAGCAAGGCTTCGTGCGCTTCGGCCGCTTCTTCAAGGTGTTCACCCAGTCCGCGCCCGAGTTCCGGCGCCTGCCGAGCGACGTGCTGAACATGTACGTGAAGAATGACCGCGATGAGATGGTGCCCTACTCCGCGTTCATGCGTATGAAGGAGCGCCAGGGACCGAACGAGATCACGCGCTACAACTTGTACAACTCGTCGGCCATCCGCGGCGGACCCGCGAAGGGCTACACCTCCGGAGATGCCATCAAGGCCGTGCAGGAAGTGGCCGCGCAGACGCTGCCCCGTGGCTACGACATCGCCTGGGAGGGCCTCTCCTTCGACGAGGCCGCGCGCGGAAACGAGGCGCTCTACATCTTCATGGTGGTGCTCGCCTTCGTGTACCTGGTGCTGGCCGCTCAGTATGAGAGCTTCGTCCTTCCGCTCGCGGTGGTGCTCTCGCTCCCCGCCGGCGTGTTCGGCTCGTTCTGGCTGCTCTCGCTGCTGGGGCTGGCCAACGACATCTACGCGCAGGTCGGGCTCGTCATGCTGGTCGGATTGCTCGGCAAGAACGCGGTGCTGATCGTGGAGTTCGCGGTCCAGAAGCACCACGAGGGCGCGACCGTGTTCGAGGCCGCGATCGAGGGCGCCAAGGTCCGCTTCCGCCCGATCTTGATGACCTCGTTCGCCTTCATCGCGGGGCTCTTGCCGTTGGTGACCGCGACCGGGCCGGGCGCCATCGGCAATCGCACCATCGGCGCGTCGGCGCTGGGCGGCATGCTGTTCGGCACCCTCTTCGGCGTGATCATCGTGCCGGGCCTCTACTACATGTTCGCCTCGCTCGTGGAGGGCAAGTCGTTGATCCGCGACGAAGAAGATCGGTCGGTGACCGAAGAGGTGGTGCACCATGCCGAGTAGGATCGGCTGTGCTCCGCGCGCAGGCCTCTTTACGCCGCTGCTGCTCATCGCGAGCTGTGCGCCGTCCCTCGCCGCAAACCCACCGCGTGAACCCAACCAGGCCCTCCCCCAGAGCTTCGCGGGGGCTCAAGTGGCCGAGGAGACCGCCTCGCCCGCCGAGAACCTGGCGCACGAGACCTGGGCCGCCTTCTTCGCCGATCCGGACCTCAAGCTCCTCATCGACACCGCGCTCGTAAACAACCAAGAGCTGAACATGCGCCTGCAGGAGATCATCATCGCCAAGAGCGAGGTGATGGAGCGGAAGGGTGAGTACCTCCCGAGGGTGCAAGGGGAGGTCGGCGCTGGCGTCGAGAAGGTCGGCGAACGCACCCGCTTTGGTGTGCTCGATGAACACAACGGCATCCCACAACACCTGGCGGATTATCGCTTCGGGCTCGCGGCCTCCTGGGAGGTGGACATCTGGAAGAAGCTGCGGAACGCGGCCAAGGCGGCGAACTATCGGTACCTCTCGAGCATCGAGGGCCGAAACTTCATGGTCACCCAGCTGGTCGCGGAGATCGCCAGCTCCTACTACGAGCTCTTGGCCTTCGATAGTCAGCTCGAAGTGCTGAAGTCGAACATCGAGCTTCAACAGAGCGCCCTCGAGATGGCGAAGCTCCAAAAGGAGGCCGCGCGCGTGACCCAGCTCGCCGTGCAGCGCTTCGAGGCCGAGGTGCTGAAGAACCAGAGCCTGCAGTACGAGCTCGAACAAAAGCGCGTGGAGGCGGAAAATCGCATCAACTTCCTGCTGGCACGGCCACCGCAGCCGGTGAAGCGCAACCTGGAGAAGTTCAGGGAGCCGCTCCCGGACGTGGTGCGTGCTGGGCTGCCCGCGCAGCTACTCGACAACCGCCCCGACGTACGACAGGCCGCGCTGGACCTCGAGGCTGCCAAGCTGGACGTGAAGTCGGCCAAGGCCAACTTCTATCCCTCGCTGAGCATCGACGCGGACGTGGGCTACCAATCCTTCAACATCAAGCACCTGCTCCACACGCCGGCCTCCATGGTCTACAACGTCGCGGGCAATCTGGTGGCGCCGCTCTTGAACCGAAGGGCCATCAAGGCGCAGTACTTCACCGCCAACGCGTTGCAGCTGCAGGCGGTGATCAACTACGAGCGCACGCTGCTCAAGGCGTACACCGAGGTGGTGAACGGCCTGGCCAAGATCCAGAACCTCAAGAAGGGCTTCGATCTGCAGTCGAAGCAGGTCGACACCCTCACGCAGTCGATCGAGGTCTCCAACGTGCTCTTCCTGTCGGCGCGCGCGGATTACATGGAAGTGCTGCTGACGCGCCGCGACTCGCTCGACGCCCAAATGGAGCTGATCGAGACCCAGAACCAGCAAAAGCAGGCGATGGTCGAGGTCTACCAGGCGCTGGGCGGCGGATGGAAGTTCAGTGACGGCCATTGAGCCCTGCGAGCGGCGAGCCAGAGGCGTCGAGATATGTTGCTGAACTCACATTGTGCTCCTTCGATCGCGCCCGCACGGCGCGGCTCGGCCTGGCGAGGTCGACGTTTCCCTGCGCATCCGGGCCGCCCGCGCGCACTGGCCAGGTCCTGCCGAAGCGGCCTTCTCGTCTCCCACGCTGGCGCACACGGTCGGCCAGTGTCAGACACGGAGAAGGACGGCTAGCGATGGGAGGGTACCAAGTGGATTTGAGGAAGGGTTTCTACGCGCAGGTCTTCGAGAACAACCGCCAATGGATCGCCAAGAAGGTCGCGCAGGACGCCCGATACTTCGAAAACCTCGCCAAGGGGCAGAACCCCGCCATCCTCTACATCGGCTGCTCGGATAGCCGAATCTCGGCAGAGGAGCTGATGGGCGCCGCGCCCGGCGACGTGTTCGTGCACCGGAACATCGCCAACGTCGTGGCGGCCAACGATCTCAACGCGGCCAGCGTCATCGAGTACGCCATCGGGCACCTCAACGTGCAGCACGTGGTGGTCTGCGGACATTACGAGTGCGGCGGCGTGAAGGCCGCCATGCAGCCCCGCGACCTGGGTCTGCTCAACCCCTGGCTGCGCAACATCCGCGACGTCTATCGATTGCACATCGAGGAGCTCTCGAGCATCGCGGACGAGGGCGCCCGGTATCGTCGTCTGGTGGAGCTGAACGTCGAGGAGCAATGCCTCAACGTGATCAAGACCGCGATCTTCCAGCGCGCCTATCTCGCGAACCAGCGCCCCACGGTGCACGGCTGGGTGTTCGACGTGCACACCGGCAAGCTCATCGATCTTCGCATCGACTTCGAACGCAAGCTGTCGACGATCCGCACGGTGTACGATCTGGGCCACTCCAAGAGCCTGCCGCCTCCCAAGTCCGCGTAGGATCTTCCCAAGGTTCTTGGAGGGACGGTCGTCCCGAGCCTTCTTGGCTCGTGGGAGGTCAGCGCGCGGCCCGCTTCTTCGTGGCCTTCTCCGCGCCTCCCACGAACTCCGCCAGGTGCTTTCCCGTCAGCGTCTTTTTGGCGGCGATCAGCTCCGCCGGGGTGCCCTCGAAGACGACCTTTCCACCGTCGTGTCCCGCGCCGGGCCCGAGGTCGATGATCCAATCAGCGTGCGCCATCACCGCTTGATGGTGTTCGATCACGATCACGGACTTCCCGGAGTCCACGAGCTGATCCAAGAGCCCGAGCAGCTGCTTGAGATCCGCCAAGTGCAGTCCGGTCGTGGGCTCGTCGAGCACGTAGATGCCGCCCTCCTCGGCCATGTGCGTCGCGAGCTTGAGGCGCTGACGCTCGCCTCCCGAGAGCGTCGGTAACGGTTGACCAAGGCGCAGGTAACCGAGCCCCACGTCGGCCATGCGCCGCAGGATCGCGCGCGCAGCGGGCGTGCGCGACTTACCCTCGTCGAAGAAGGCGAGCGCCTCCTGGACCGGGAGCTCGAGCACCTCGGCGATGTTGAGCTTACCGAGCCTGTACTCGAGCACGGAGGCCTGGAAGCGCTTGCCCGCGCAGTCTTCGCAGACCGTGCTGACGCCAGCCATCATGCCCAGGTCGGTGTAGATCACGCCCGCGCCGTTGCAGGTAGGGCACCCTCCCTCGGAGTTGGGGCTGAACAGCGCGGGCTTCACGCCGTTCGCCTTGGCGAACGCGCTGCGGATCGGATCGAGCAGACCGGTGTAGGTGGCGGGATTGCTGCGCCGCGAGCCGTGGATGGGCGCCTGGTCCACCGTGACCACGCCCTCCCGGTTGCCCACCGAGCCGTGGATGAGCGAGCTCTTGCCGGAGCCCGCCACGCCGGTGACCACCACCAACACGCCGAGCGGGACGTCGACATCGACCTTCTTCAGGTTGTGCCTGTTCGCCCCGCGCACCTTGAGGACGCCCTTGGGCTTGCGCACCGTGGGCTTCACCGAGCCGCGGTCACTCAGGTGGCGCCCCGTCAACGTGCCGCTCGCGCGCAGCCCCTCCACGGTGCCCTCGAAGACGACTTGCCCCCCCGCCGTGCCCGCCCCTGGCCCGAGATCCACCACGTGATCGGCGATCTCGATGGCCTCCGGCTTGTGCTCCACGACCAACACGGTGTTGCCCTTGTCTCGCAGGCGCAGCAAGAGCTCGTTCATCCGCTGGATGTCGTGGGGATGGAGCCCGATCGTCGGCTCGTCGAACACGTAGGTCACGTCAGTGAGCGAAGAGCCGAGGTGGCGCACCATCTTCACGCGCTGCGCCTCACCGCCCGAGAGCGTGCCCGATGGGCGATCGAGGCTGAGGTAACCGAGGCCGATCTCCACGAAGGAGTCGAGCGAATGGCGGAGCGCCGACAACAGCGGCCCGACCGAAGGCTCCTCGATGCTACGCACCCACGCGGCCAGGTCGCTGATCTGCATCGAGCACGCGTCGGCGATGCTCTTGCCGTTGATCTTGGCGGAGCGGGCGGCGGCGTTGAGCCGGGTGCCCTCGCACGCGGGGCACTTGGTGAAGGTGGCCACGCGCTCCACGAAGGCGCGGATGTGCGGCTGTAGCGCCTCCTTGTCCTTGGAGAGCATCGACTTCTGGATACGCGGGATCACGCCCTCATAGGTGAGGTTGATGCCGTCGATCTTGATCTTGGTGGGCTCCTTGTGGAGCAGATCCCGCAGTTCCTTCTTGGTGAACTTCTTGATGGGCTTGTCGGCATCGAAGAACCCGCAACCATTGAAGATGCGGCCGTACCAACCATCCATGCTGAAACCGGGAACCTTGAGCGCGCCCTGGTTGAGCGACTTGGTCTCGTCGTAGAGCGCGGTGAGATCGATGTCGCTCACCGAGCCCATGCCCTCGCAGCGCGGACACATGCCGCCGTTGATGGAGAACTGGCGCTTCTCGGTCTTGCCGCCTCCCCTCTCGATGGTGATCGCGCCAGCCCCACGCACCGAGGGGACGTTGAAGGAGAAGGCGTTGGGCGAGCCGACATGGGGCTTGCCGAGGCGGCTGAAGAGAACACGCAGCATCGCGTTGGCGTCGGTGACGGTGCCGACCGTGGAGCGGGCATTGGCGCCGAGGCGCTCCTGATCGACGATGATGGCGGTGGTCAGCCCCGAGAGCGCGTCCACCTCGGGCCGGTCGAGCGAGGGCATGAAACCTTGCACGAAGGCGCTGTAGGTCTCGTTGATGAGCCGCTGCGACTCGGCCGCGATGGTGCCGAACACCAGCGACGACTTGCCCGAGCCCGAGACGCCCGTGAACACCGTGAGCCTGCGCTTGGGGATCTCGAGGCTGACGTTCTTGAGGTTGTTCTCCCGCGCCCCCTGGACGCGGATCAGGTCGTGTGTATCGGCGTGGTGCTGCTTGAAGGTCATGTTCGCGGTTTTTAAGCAGGAGCAAAGCGATGTGCACGAACCATAAGCGTACGCTTATGCCTTAGTCAAGCGCGGAGGGTCGAGGCCAGCCGACTCAAAACCGGGACGCAATCCAACTCCCCTACTCCCCTGGGCGACCTCCAGCCCCGCCGCGCAAATTCAGAAACGCCTTTGAGGCCACTCGACGATGTTCACGCACACCTGCGGCGCTGCGAGTATCTTCACCTACGATGAGGCGGCCACCTTCATGCGCTGCGATCCACGGCGCGCATCTCATTGCCCTATGCGGCTGGATCGTGGTGCAGTTCCCCGCTTGTGCACGGCAGGCTTTTCGTTCGACCAGCTTGCCGCCGCGGAGTGAGCACGAGCTGCACTGCGCGCGTCCCCCGATGGGGAGCACGAGCCCCTACCGCATGCCGCTCGAAGATCCGGTCAGCGACGAAGCCTCCCTGCAGCTCCTGTCGGTGCTCCCCGAGGGAGCTCGGCGCACTGCGCGCGCGGCCGGCCTCGAGCCGCTGCTCGTGGACCTGTTGCGCGCCCGCGACGCTGCGCCCCCGTCCGCCGCGGACCTGTCGGCGCTCCATCAGCAGCTGCACCTGAGGCTCATCGCGCTCGACACCCAGGTCTCTGCGTTCTCGTTCGAGGTCGGCTGTATGCATCGACGACTCGACGACATGATCTCATTTCTGGAGGACAAGGAGGTTCGTCGCCAGGTCGGACTCACCGTGGCCTCTTTGGTCACCGCCGCCGCCACGGTCGTCGTGGCGAGCGTGATGGACGAGGCCGAGCCGACCGAGGACATCAAGCTCCCGGCATGGATCTCGGCGGCGGGCGGCCTGGCCACGGCGGGCATCGGAGCCGCCGCCCTCATGGTCCCCGAGCGGGCGGTTCGCCTGGAGCACCCGCGAAACCTGCTGCTGCCCGTGTGGCGTGGAGCCGATCTGGAACACCTCTATCCGTCCTTCGTGTTCCGCACGCTGACTCAACGGTTTCCCGGAGATGCCCAGGTGCCTCGCGACCACTTGCTCAGGGACCTCGACGACATCCTGCGCAAACACATCGACAAAGACCAGCGCGAGCAGGCGCTGACGATGCTGGCAAGCGAGGGCGGGGTCTATCCGAGAGAGCTGCTCAAGGTGCGCGCCGACATGTTCAGCGCGCTCGAGCAGGCCGTCGCGGGTGTCGCGCGAGATCTGGAGCTGCTCCAGCGCTCGCTCGTGAGCCTGTTCGCCCCCCCGTTCGGCCCTCCTCCGAGGCTCTGGAAGCCCTGACTCTTTGAGGAAGCACGCAGCCTGGAGCCGGTGCGGCGCGGCCGCGGGTGGGCGTCTCACGGCACTCGGCGTGCCGGGCTCACCCTGTGCCGAGTGCCCCAGAACGGCCCTCGCTTCAACCGAGGCTGTTGGGTGACGTCGTCTCGGAGAAGGCGCCGAGCTTGCGCAAGGCCGCTTCGACGCCGGCGCCGTAGGCCGGGTCGGCCTTGCGGCAATTGTCGACGTGGCGCTGCTTGATGAAGTCCGGGGCGTCGCCCATGGCGCGCGCGGTGTTGTCGAAGAGCGCCTGTTGCTGGGCCGGGGTCATGAGCCGGAAGAGATCGCCAGGCTGCTTGTAGTAGTTGGAATCGTCGGCTCGGAAGTCCCAGAAGTCCGCGTCGCCTCGGATCTTGAGCGGCGGCTCGCGGTATTGGGGCTGCTCTTGCCACTGGCCGAAGCTGTTGGGCTCATAGTGCGGAAGGCTACCGTAGTTTCCGTCGGTGCGACCCGCGCCGTCGCGGTGATTGCTGTGCACGGGGCAGCGCGCGGCGTTGACCGGGATCTGGTGGTAGTTGACGCCCAGGCGATAGCGCTGGGCGTCCGCGTAATTAAACAGACGCGCCTGCAACATCTTGTCTGGCGATACGCTGACACCCGGCACGAGGTTGCTCGGCGCGAAGGCGCTCTGCTCGACGTCGGCGAAGAAGTTCTCCGGGTTTCGGTTGAGCTCGAACTCGCCGACTTCGATCAGCGGGTAGTCTCCCTTCGGCCAGACCTTGGTGAGGTCAAACGGGTGGTAGGGCACCTTCTCCGCCTCGGTCTCCGGCATCACCTGGATGAACATCGTCCATTTCGGGAAGTCGCCGCGCTCGATGGCGTCGAACAGATCGCGTTGGTGGCTCTCACGGTCGTGACCGATGACGCTCGCGGCCTCATCATCGGTGAGGTTCTTGATTCCCTGCTGGGTGCGGAAGTGGAACTTCACCCAGAAGCGCTCACCCTGCTCGTTCCAGAAGCTGTAGGTGTGCGAACCGAAGCCGTGCATGTGGCGATAGCTGGCCGGGATGCCGCGATCGCTCATCACGATCGTGACCTGGTGCAACGCCTCGGGCAGGAGCGTCCACCAATCCCAGTTGTTGGTGGCGGAGCGCAGGTTGGTGCAGGGGTCGCGCTTGACCGCCTTGTTGAGATCGGGGAACTTGCGCGGGTCGCGGATGAAGAACACGGGCGTGTTGTTGCCCACCATGTCCCAGTTGCCTTCCTCCGTGTAGAACTTGAGCGCGAAGCCGCGGATGTCGCGCTCTGCATCGGCCGCACCGCGCTCGCCGGCCACGGTGGTGAAGCGGGCGAACATCTCGGTCTTTTTGCCGACCTCCGCGAAGAGCTTGGCGCGGGTGTACTTGGTGATGTCGTTCGTGACGGTAAAGGTGCCGAATGCGCCGGAGCCCTTCGCGTGCATGCGCCGCTCGGGGATGACCTCGCGCACGAAGTTGCCGAGCTTCTCGTGCAGCCACACGTCCTGCGACAAGAGCGGACCCCGCGGTCCGGCGGTGAGGCTGTTCTGATTGTTCGGAACGGGGGCGCCGAACGCGGTGGTCAGGGCCGTGGGTTCGGGACTACCGGGTCGCTTGGTCATGTGGAACCCCTTTCTCGAGAGGAGAGAGTAGCGCACATGCACCTTCCTTGCCCCGATCGATCCGTGCCTCGGGTCGCGGCCCATGGACCGCGGAGCTCACGCCCGCGTCGGGCAGCTTTGCTCGTCTCGGGGCTCTTTCGCCTTCAGGACGCGACGCACGTCGGGACGCAACATGCCTCCCGCGTGCGAGGACACAGCCTCCGCGTGGGACGCACGAATTCCTGCTTGGGGGATGCGGGCCAGCTCGGTCGGCCTTGGAAGCCAGAGACAGGGACGCGCTGGGCGCGGTAACCTGGAGCTAGGCTCGAGTTCGGCGGTTTCGGGATGCAGAAACGTCGATTTTCAGCCGAAAGGCGGCGGAAACGCGGCGTTTCTACGCCCGCAACACCGCCGAACTCGAGTCTAGGTCACCGAACGTTTATCGAGTCGAGCGAACGCATGGCCCAGTTCTCACGCTTTCGGTTCTTTCGCCGCTCCAAGCTCCCGCGCTGGTTGAGCGAAGCGACCGCGGCACGACTCGAGTCGCTCGTCTCCCATGACCGCGCCGTCGACGCGACCCTGGTGTTCGAGGCGCTCGGCGACGAGCGCTGCGTGCTGCGCGTGAAACAGGGTCGCTTGCGTATCGAGCTCGGAGACGTGCGAAAGCCCGATGTGCGCATCTGCGCCGACGCGCCGACGCTCTCGCGGGTGCTCGACGGCGCCGAGAGCGGCGTGGCCGCTTTCCTCGAGGGGCGCCTCACCATCCGAGGGAGCCTTTCGCTCGCGCTCCGCCTCGACAGCCTGGTCGAAGACCCGAACCGACCGCGCCACACCTTGCGCACCGCGAGCGTGCGCGCGAGGGGCATACGCAGCTCATACCTCGAGGCGGGTGAGGGCCCCCCCGTGGTCCTGCTGCACGGCCTTGGCGCCACGAACGCGTCGTTCTTGCCCACGCTCTGGGATCTCGCGCGCGATCACCGCGTGATCGCGCCCGATCTCCCCGGCTTCGGCGCATCGGAAAAGCCGCTGCGCCGATATCACGCCGCGTTCTACGCGCGGTGGCTGCGCGATTTTCTCGACATGCTCGGCATCGACCGCGCGTTCTTCGTCGGCAACTCCATGGGCGGTCGGGTGGCCATCGAGTTCGGGCTGCGCTTTCCCGAGCGCGCGCGCCGCCTCGTCCTGCTCACGCCCTCCCCAGCCTGGAAGCGCTTTCGGCAAGCGGTTCCGCTCGTGCGCTTCATGCGCGCGGAGCTCGCGTGGGCTCCCCTGCCGATCTCCCGCGCGCTCGTGGCGACCACGCTGCGCGCCCTGTTCTCCAGGCCGGAGCGCCTGCCCAACGGCTGGTATGACGCCGCCGTGGACGAGTTCCTGCGCGTGTTCTCCGAGCCCCGAGGCCGCATCGCCTTTTTTTCGGCGGCGCGCCAGATCTTCTGGAGCGGGCCCGTGGCCCCCGCGGCTTCTGGAAGCGCCTGGAAAAGCTGAGCGTACCGAGTCTGTTCATCTGGGGAGAAAACGACTTCCTGGTCCCGGCGAGCTTCGCCGACCACGTGCGGAAAGCTGTGCCTCACGCCGAGAGCGTCGTCCTCGCAGACTGCGGGCATGTGCCCCAATTCGAGCTCCCCGAGCGGACCAACGACCTGATACGGCGCTTCTTCGCCGAGGCTCAGATCCCTGTCTGACGAGATCGGGGGCCTCTGGCGCGCGCGGAGCTCATCGCGCCCCAGGCCGACTTCCCTGGAGCAGTGCGTCGTCGAGGGGCTGCGGTTGCTGAAAGCAGTAAAGGCGATAGAGCAGGTGGCAAGAGAGGGAATTTGTCCTTACCGTCCACTCCGCGTTCGTCGCGCCGACGACCCCGTGGCTTCCCATCGATGAGGCGTCGTCCGTCCATAGCTGACAGTTGTTGGTGGCATGCCGGAGCGTCCCCGCAGTGTTGGTGCTGGTGGCCACCTGCTCTCCGTCCGCGACCGTCGCTCCGGTCTCAGTCTGGTTGAGCGGTGCCAGCAGGCAGGCGCTCCCTTGGTTGCCCGGGCAGCGCGTCGTCAGATCTGCCCAGCTCGCGGCGATCGCGACGCCATCGGGCCGTTGATAGGGTCCGGCGGCCTTCGTGAACCGGGTGGCCGGTGACCGGGTGCTGTCGGAGAGCCACGCCATGAACGTTCCGGGCAGACCGGCTGCCTGGGCGTGCGCCTCGCAGATGGCATCGGCCCCAGCCAGGCCATCCGCGTGCTCGCCCTTGAAATTTGGAGTCCGGGCGGTGCTGGTCACGAAGACCGTGCACGGCCCTCCTTGATCGCAGGTGGGAGGGTCGCAGTGGAGGGCGACGTCGGTCACATCATCGTTCTGCATCGTCGCTGTGAAGGCGGCGGAGTCGCCGCTGAATCGGCAGGTCTGCGCGGGAAAGCTGGGCGAAACCTCGATGCTGAGCGTGAACTCGGCGCCGCTCAGGACGCGTTGCTTTGGATCCGAGAACGTAAACGCACCATCCTGGTCGAGCACCAGATCGTACGTCGGATCCGTCGTGAAAGAGGCGGGGCTCACCAGTCGCACCGTGAGCTCGCGCGTTCCATCGTGAGGGACGAGGCCCTGCACTGTCCCGCTGACCGTAAAGCGATTGGTCGTGCACGTAACCGACACCTCGATGTCTTCCTCGAAGACCGTGCCCCTCGCATTTTCCCCGACGACGCAGGTCTGGCTTTGCCCGCGGCCGGCGTCGTACACCGGCTGGGCCGTGACGGACACGGCGTACTCTTGCCCGGGGAACACCAACGCGCTGAAGCGGTGAACTCCGTCCGCTGTGAGCGCCGGGGAGCTCTCGGTGTGGCTCTCCGGCTCCGGCGTGGCGGTCGTCGCCGTGCGGACGTTCTGGAGCGTCACCGAGCTGCCCGTGGCGAGCCCGCGAACGTTTACGCTGACGCGCCGTGGGAGGCGAACGCAGGTGACGCCGATGTTCGTCACATCCTCGCCGCCGATCACGCCCACGCCGTTCGTCACGACGCACGTTTGCGGCGGATCCGTGGGCTGCGAGAGCACCGTCACCTCGTAGCTGCTCCCGCTGGGGAGCGGCGTCGGGAAGCCGAAGGGGCCATCTTCGCTCACGATGATGCTGCTGCCATCCTTGTTCGCGAGGCTGACGCTCCCGGCGCCGAGTCCGTCGACCGTGCCTCCGACGGTGAAACCCGAAGCCTCCGCGTCGCCGCCGCCGTCGGTCACGCTATCTCCTCCAGCATCTCCCGCGGCGGGGCCGCTTCGACCGCCCTGACCGCACGCAGCGACCGCAAGAATCAGCAGGGTTGAAACGGGTAATGGAGCGCGCGAGCCAATGGCCTTGATCAACATCGTCCCCGCATTTTGCCCGCCACGCGATCCTGCGACAACCCCACGCGGGGCCTCGTTGGACATCGAGACCTTCGAGGTGGAGGATGCGGACCCGCGCTTCCTACGGTCGGAGCTCGGGCGCAGAGGCAACTTTCGGCTCCCGGATCAGCCAGCCACACATGGCCAAGAGCGCGCCATTGCGCACCAGCGTGAGCCAGGTGATGGGGCCGCTACCGCCACCGAAGCACCCGCAATCGATGTTGAGGCCGCGCACCAGCGCCGACGACGCCGCGACCGTGAAGGCCACCATCAAGGCCCCGCATACGAGCGCCGCGGCGCGCTGCCAGAGCCTGGGTGCGAGGAGCAGCATCAGGCCGACCAGCACCTCGAGCATCGGCAGCACGATCGCCAGGTATGGCGCGAGCTCGGACATCAGCTCGTAGTTGCCGATCTCGTCGGCGAACGCCACGGGGTCTCGCAGCTTGCTTGCACCCGCGAACAGAAAGGTCGCCGCGAGGACGAAACGCGCACCGTGTCTCACCCACGGCAGGGTACGCTGCGCGAACGGCGAGGTGTCTCTCACGGCGTCTCCTGGTGAGGAGCGTGGTCGACGTGCTCGGGTGCACCGCAGGCGGGACACTCGCCCGACGTGCAAGCCAACCCGGCGGCGCTCCACGCTTGGAAGCCGCCCTCGAGCACGTGGATACTCAGGTCCGCGCGACCGAGCCGCCGACGCATCTGCTCGGCCACCGCGTACGCATCGTCGGTCGCTTCGCCATACACGACCATCTGGCGTTTGCCGGACAGGCGGCCCTCGGCGGCCGACGCGACTTGCTCCGGCGCACTACAGGGCAAATGGATGGCCCCGGCGACATGCCCCGCCGCAAAGACCTCGGCCGGTCGCACATCGGCGATCAACGTATCGGGCGCGGCGCACAGCGCGACGGCCTCGCTCTGACTCACCAGGCGCACCTCGGGCACTTGGTCATCGCCAGCGGCGCCCGTCGTGCATACGACCGGTGGCGCGTAGGTCGCCAGCACCAAGCCGTCCGGACGCAGGGCGTTGACGACGACGCCCAGGACGCCGCCGACCGCAGTCAGAAGGGCGGCACGCCAAACCACGTCGAGCATTCTCGGACCAACGACTGAGCCCATGTAAACATTTCCATTCACCACGCGAACCGTCGCGACCGGGAGTGTCCAAGGCTGCGGCCGACGACGCAAGCTGGGATGGGCTCGGCGCGTCAGTACCCCGCGTCGATCAGCGCCCGGAGGCTGGGTCGGGCGGGCTGTTTGCGATAGGGGCCCGAGAGCAGCAGCAGCGAACGCGTCACAAGCGGGCCGAGCAGGGACACGAGTGGACGCAGACGCCCGAAGCGCACGGCCAAATCGCGCTCGATCGTCGCGAGATCGTGCTCTTGAAACGCGAGCAGGCGCTGCGCCTCCTCGCTGTCGAGCCAACAAGTATAGTAGCGTGCGCGCCCGAAAGCAGAGGCAGGGAGCGTCCCCAGGCCGAGACTGCCCAGGCTGAGCTCGAGCAGCTCCCGCTGACGCAAGCGGCAGCTCGGACCGCCGCCGATGGGCAAGATCTTGCGATGCGCGCCCTGGACCTCGATGGCGCGCACCACGGCGTTGGCCACGTCCTTGCCGTGCACCAGCTCGACCGGGTTTTCGGGATCGATCTCGAACATCAGCCGCATGACGATCGGATCGGTCGCCGCCGCGCTGGCCTCGATCGCGGCCCCGACGCGCAGGATCACCCAGGCCAGCGGCGAGCTGCGCAGGATCGCTTCGGCTGCGAGCTTGGTCTCGGTGTACACGTCGCTCGCCTCGGTGAACGAATCGGCAGTGGCGAGCCCCCGCACCCCCGCACCGTACACCGAGCAGGAGGACGCGAACACAAAGGGCAGCTCGGGCCGCACGCGCTCCGCTGCGCGCACCAGATTGCGGGTCCCTTCGATGTTGACGGCGCGCGCCGCCTGCGGCTTGCGCTCGGACATCGGAGGCAGGATCGCCGCCAAGTGCGCGACGGCATCGACGTTCCTGATCGCACGCTCGACGTCAGGGACACGCTGCAAATCGCCCCACACAAGCTCCACGCGTGCGGCCAGCGCGCGCGCCGCGCGGCGATTTTTCGGGCTGGGCAGGTCGAAGGCCCGAACCCGGTGCCCTTCACTCAAGAGCTTGGCCACCACGCTACGCCCGAGGTTGCCAAAGGCCCCGGTCACCAGGACGAGTCGAGATCGCATCACAGCCGGATAACTAGCCTCCCGGGGCGATTATGGGCATGCAAAGCGCATGGAGCACGTCGCCAGCGAACACGCGACCCATGTCGTGCTGACGAAGTAGCCTCACTCGCCGACAGCGCGCGGCGCGCCGCGCCGCTTCGTGTACGGCAGGACGAACAGGTAGAGGCCCGAAAAGAGCAAGAGCGCGAGCGGGAGCAGCGGCGAATAGGTGATCCACGGCGGGGGCTCCGCGCCGCCAGACATGGCGACGAAGTTGGCGATCACGCACACGGTGAAGAGGACCGACACCCAGCGGTGCGTCTGACGGATGGCCTTGTTCATGAGATCCTTTCAAGTAACGCGACGAGCCTCTCGCCCATCATCTTGAAGCCGTACCGTGCGCCACTTCTGTTCTGCTTCTGGTGCGGCTTGAAGCCCGATTGTTCGAGCAGCATGCGTGTGCCCGACGCGGTGCGCGTGAGCGTGAACGTGACGACGGTGTCGAGCTCGAGGTTCTCGACCACCCACGCGTAGCTGAGCTTGCGCGGCGCATCGATCTCGAGCATTCGGCAGTTCACGAAGCCTTCCCACCCGGGCCTCGGCTGGATCTTGAGCACGAAGCTTTTCCCCTGCTCGAGCGCGAGCTTTTGATCGACCACGGGCATGAGCCATTCCGAGAGCAACACCGGGTCGGTGAGCGCGCGCCACACCTTCTCCGGGGGGTGACGCAGCTCGAACTCGAAACAAATCCTGTCGCTCTGCGACGCGGGGGTCCTGTCGACGACCGTCATGGATCCATCCTGTCCAGCAGCTGCTCGAGGCGGTCGATGTGCTGCACCCAGAAGGCACGGTAGTGAGCGATCCAGTCGATGAGCGGCTTCATCCCCTTGGGCTCCACGCGGTAGTAGACACAGCGCCCTTCCCTTCGGCCGTTCACGAGGCCTGCCTCTTTCAGCGTGGCGAGGTGCTGGGAGATGGCGGGCTGCGAGATGTCGAAGCGCGCGGTGAGGTCCTTCACCGCCGCCTCCCCCCGCGTAAGCGACTCGAAGATCGCGCGCCGACTGGGGTCCGCGAGCGCGTGGAAGATCTTGTCCTCGGCCGCCGCGGCGCTCTGCATGCAACATACATAAGCGACGACTTATGCATAGTCAAGCATCTATCGATGCATCCGCCTCCCCGCGGCCGGATCGCCAAATCGATGTTTTGGACGCGCCCCAGGTGGCTCTTGCTCGCTCGAGGCTAGCGCTTCCGCTCGGATCCGCGCCCGCGCGAGACCAGCTTGTTGAAGCGACTCGGCTCTCCGCTCGAAAGCTCGTCTTGATGGAGAAACGCGAGACCGCTCGCGTCGAACGCGGCAAACCACGGGTCCCACTCCATCCGCTCGAGCGCGTCTTGTCCGCTGTAGCCAGGGAAGTCGATTCGCAAGACGCCCGCATCTCCGGCGCGCCGTCCCGTGCCTTTCACGTGGGCCGGAAAGCCCCCGCGCTCTTCGACCCAAGCGCGGATCTCTTCATGGTCGGTGGTAAGTTTTGCTTCACTCATTGCGCTCCTCCTGCGTAGGACAGCTCGCAATCGTCGTGCCGCGCCCACGAAAACGCGGGCTTCGTGTTGCGCCCCCCGCGGCGTGCGTATGTCTCCCTCCATGGGTCAGACCTTGGGAGAGCAACCATGACGAACACCTTCGGCAGCGGGGAGACGAAGCCCTGGTGGGGCGCCCCAGTACCACAGGATGGCGAGCAGCCGCCGAGCAGGGCGGACACGATCGTCGTCGGAGCGGGCATCGCCGGGCTGTCCGTGGCCTATCACCTGTTGAAGCTCGGTCACTCTGTCGTGGTGCTCGACAAGAACGGGGTGGGGGCGGGCGAGACCGGCCGCAGCACGGCCCATCTTTGCGATGCGCTTGACGACCGCTACTTCTTGCTCGAACGCATGCACGGCGTCGAGGCCGCCCGCTTGGCTGCGGAGAGTCATCGCGCGGCCATCGAGAGCATCGAACGCATCGCGCGGGAGGAGCGGATCGAGTGCGGATTTCGCTACCTCGACGGCTATCTCTTCGAAGCCGACGCTGCGCGCTCGGGCTCCGTGCTCGGCTCCGAGTGCGAAGCGGCGGCCCGCGCGGGCCTCGAGGTGGAACTGACCAGCGGAGACATGGCCGATCGCTTCAGTAGCGCGGCCATCTTGAAGTTCGGCCGTCAGGCGCAGATCGATCCGTTGGCCTACGTGCGCGGACTCGCGGCCGCCTTCGAGCGGCGCGGGGGGAGCATCCACAGCCACTGCTTGGTGCGCAGCATCGAGCGCGACGGGCTGGAGTGGGAGCTGACGCTCGATGATGGTCACCGGATCCACGGCCTGCACGTGGTCGTGGCCACCAACTCCCCGATCAACGACCGCTTCGCCATCCACACGAAGCAAGCGGCCTACCGCACGTACGTCGTCGCCTTTCAGGCGCCGAGGGACCTCTTGCCGCAGGCGCTGTTTTGGGACACGGGAGACCCCTACCACTACATCCGCTGGGCGGACGAGGAGACGCTCATCGTCGGCGGCGCCGATCACCGGGTCGGCATGGAAGCGCATCCCCAAGAGCGCTGGATCCAGCTCGAGCAATGGGCGCGGGCGCGCTTCCCGCGCCTGGGCGTCGCGGTCTCCCACTGGTCGGGACAGATCCTGGAGCCGGCCGATGGGCTCGCGTACATCGGGCGCGAACCCACCGGCGACGAAGGCTGCTTCGTGAGCACCGGCGACTCGGGCAACGGCATGACGCACGGTGCGCTGGCGGGGCTCTTGATCCCGGATCTCATCCAGGAAAAGGCCAACGAGTGGGCCCGCATCTATGACCCGGCGCGCAAACCCACGGCCACCGAATCGCTCAAGAAGTACGTCGTGGAGAACACGAAGGTGGCGATCGCTTACGGCGACTGGCTGAAGGCCCCGCGCGAGAAGCACGCGGAGCTTGCGAGCGGTCGCGGCGAGGTCGTGCAGCGCGGCCTGCACAAGATCGCCGTGTACGTCGACGAGCGCGGCAATTACACAGAACGTTCGGCCGTGTGCACGCATCTGGGCGGTATCGTGCACTGGAACGCGGCGGAGCAGTCGTGGGACTGCCCCTGTCACGGCTCGCGCTTCGACCCCCAAGGACGTGTGATCGCTGGCCCTGCGAGTTCGGATCTCGCCCCTGCACCACGCGCCCCCGGACCACGTACGCGCTCGCGGCGCGAAGAGCACCACCCCACCAGCAGTTATCTTCCCTACAGCTTCCGGATCGCAGCACCTGATAAGCCATAACGTCTCGCTATGGGCGCCATCACGAACGGTAAGTGGTGGTCGCTCCAACGTGAGTTCACAATGGAGGGCCATGGGCGTCGATGCCACGGTCGTCGTATCCGCTCGTCTTCTCGCAGATGGATCCTTCGTCTACCTGCGTCCGGATGAGACCTGGACGCGCGACATCCAGGAAGCTGCGGTCTACTCGTGGGAAGAGGGAGAGTCGCAGGTTGCGAGTCGGGCATGGGACCGCGCGCCCCTGGTGTTCGGGCTCAGCGTCGTGGAGGCTGAGCGCCGCGATGGCTTCATCGAGCTCTACGGAACGGTCTGCGGATTCTGAGCCTCGAGGCCACGTCTCCCAGCGCGGCCGGGCTGCCCGCGACGCAGCGCGGCGTATGATCCGCGCATGGGCAAGATGGCTGGGCTCGTGTTAGCGCTCGGGATCGTACTGGTCGGCGCGCGCTTCAAGTCGAAGATCGATCTGACCGCACGCGTCGCGGCCTACCAGGAGGCGCTTCAAAACCGCGCGCTGGCCACGCGACCTGGGCTACGCGCGACCCCCACCGAGGCCGAGATCGCGGAGAAGGCCACCGCGCTCGCGCGGGAATTTCAGCTCGAGCTCCGGGACCTGCACGCGGTGGTGCAAGAAGGCGCCGATCCGGTGGGCGCGGGAGCTGCGCTGGCCGGCCAGCTCGGCGCGATCGAGGGCCCGAGGGAGGTCGACGCCGAGGGCAACGTCGCGCCGGGCCGAAAGCGCGCGCTGCGAAGCACCGTGGCCAGCGTGCGCGCGCACGTGAAGGGCGAAGGCTTCATGTGCACCGTCGAGCGCGAGGTCAGCGCACAGCGCAACTTCGGCTACGCTCTTCAGTGATCTCGCCACGCGGCGGCCGCTTTTTGCCTCTTTTTTGGGGCATATTCGGCCAGCTTCGGCTACACCGTGCGCGGAAGCAACGAGGCAGGCATGGCGCACAAGTGGCGGTTCTTTCGGGCAGGCGGGGTCGATCAGGTCCAGGTAACCACGGGCGCGGACCTCGCACACCTCCATGAGCTGGATCAAAAGCTCTGGGTGGCGCTGGCGTGCCCGCTCGGCGATCTCGCCTTGGATCCCAAGACGTTGAAGCTGATCGATGGCGACGGAGACGGCCGAATCCGTGCGCAGGAGCTGATCGCCGCGGCGCGCTGGGTCACCGGCATCCTCAAGGATCGCGAGTCGCTCGCGCGCACGCCGGAGGTGTTGGACGTCGACAACATCGACGACACGACAGAAGAGGGAAAGGAGCTGAGCTCCGCGGTGCGCGCCCTCCTTTCTGCCGCCGGGCGGGGCGACGACGCCAAGTCGCTGAGCGTGGCGGACGTGGCCGGCGCCACCGAGGCCTTCGGAAAGCGGCCTTTCAACGGCGACGGCATCGTCCCTCCCCAGAGCGCTAGCTCGGAGAGCGCGCGCACGGCGCTCGAGGAGGTGGTCACGCACACCGACGCGCCCACGGACCGAAGCGGCGAAAAGGGGGCCTCGGAGGAGACCTTGAAGGCCTTCTTCGCCGAGGTGGACGCCTACGCAGACTGGCTCGCGCTCGGCACAAGCCCAGACATTCGCCCGCTCGGGGATGCCACGGAAGCCGCGCACGCCGCCCTGCTCGCCGTGCGCGAAAAGGTCGACGATTACTTCGCGCGCACCCGCATCGCCGCCTATGACGCGCGCGCGATCCAGGCCCTCAACATCGCCGAGAGCGAGTACGTGCCGGTGGGCAGCAAGAACATCGCGGCGAGCGCGGAAGAGATCGCCCACTTTCCCTTGGCCAAGGTCGAGCCCGGGGCGGCGCTGCCGCTGGATCATGGGGTCAACCCCGCCTGGGCGGGGCGCATCGCGGCGCTCAAGGCAGAGGTGGTCGTACCGCTCTTGGGCCCCCAAACACGCATCACGGAGGAGGGCTTTCGTACGCTCCAGGAGCGCTTTTCAGCGTACGAGGGTTGGCTCGCGAAGAAGCCCGCGGGCCGGGCGAGCGCGCTCGCTCCTGACCGAGCCGAGGCCCTCAAGGACCCCGCGTTGCGAGACGCGTTGTTCGCCTTAATTGCGAAGGACGAGGCCGAGCGTCCCCAGGCAGCCCTGCTCGACAAGGCGGAGAAGCTCGTTTACCTGCACCGCGACCTGCTGAAACTCGCGCAGAACTTCGTGTCCTTCCGTGTGTTCTATTCGGGTCGGGAGCGCGCCGCGTTCCAGGACGGCACGCTGTTCATCGACCAGCGTGAGTGCG